>NZ_JBHYZO010000004.1:232785-442215 GCF_042753785.1 Streptomyces sp. NPDC059256
TCTGCGGCGTTCTCATTGGTGAGGACGAGGGGTCCGAAGACGGGGTTGGCGGGGAGGTCGTAGCCGTCGGGGGCTGCGGTCTCCTGCCAGTAGTAGGTGCCGATCTCGACCGTGCGGGTGCATTCGCCGTCGGCGCCGGTGGTGCAGGGGGTGCCGATCGCGGTGTCGGGGTTGATGCCGGTGGTCTGGAGTCCGGGAATGCCGTTGGTCTCTTCCCACAGTTGGAAGACGGCTCCGGCGAGCGGGTCGCCCGTTTCGGCGTCTTCCTTGATGACCGTCACATCGCCCGTGACCACGACGGTTGCGGTGTTTTCAGCGGTGACGGTGACTCCGTCTGCGGCGTTCTCATTGGTGAGGACGAGGGGTCCGAAGACGGGGTTGGCGGGGAGGTCGTAGCCGTCGGGGGCTGCGGTCTCCTGCCAGTAGTACGTACCGGTCTCCACGGTCCGGGTGCATTCACCGTTGGCGCCCGTGGTGCAGGGGGAGCCGATGGTGGTGTCCGGGTTGGGCCCGGTGGTCTGGAGACCGGCTACACCGTTGGTCTCCTCCCAGAGCTGGAAGACGGCTCCGGCGAGCGGGTCGCCGGTTTCGGAGTCCTCCTTGACGACGGTCACATCGCCCGTCACCGGGGCCGTCGCCGTGTTCTCCGCAGTCACCGTGACACCGTCTGCGGCGTTCTCCGCCGTGAGGACCAGGGGTCCGAAGACGGGGTTGGCCGGCAGGTCGTAGCCGGGCGGTGCTGCCGTTTCCTGCCAGTAGTAGGTGCCGATCTCGACCGTACGGGTGCAGTCGCCGTCGGCGCCGGTGGTGCAGGGGGTGCCGACGGTGGTGTCGGGGTCGGCTCCGGTGGTCTGGAGACCGGGGATCCCGTTGGTCTCTTCCCAAAGCTGGAAGGTCGCTCCGGCCAGCGGGTCACCCGTGCCCGAGTCTTCCTTGATGACGGTCACATCGCCGGTGACCACGACGGTCGCGGTGTTCTCGGCGGTGACGGTGACTCCGTCTGCGGCGTTCTCATTGGTGAGGATGAGGGGTCCGAAGACGGGGTTGGCGGGGAGGTCGTAGCCGTCGGGGGCTGCGGTCTCCTGCCAGTAGTAGGTGCCGGTTTCCACGGTCCGGGTGCATTCGCCGTCAGCACCGGTGGTGCAAGGAGTACCGACCTCGGTGTCCGGGTTGGGGCCCGTGGTCTGGAGTCCGGGTACGCCGTTGGTCTCTTCCCACAGTTGGAAGACGGCTCCGGCGAGCGGGTCACCGGTCTCGGAGTCTTCCTTGACGACCGTCACATCGCCGGTGACCGGGGCCGTCGCCGTGTTCTCCGCGAACACCGTGACACCGTCCGCGGCATTCGCGTCCGTGAGGACCAGGGGTCCGAAGACGGGATTGGCCGGCAGGTCGTACCCGGGCGGTGCCGCCGTCTCCTGCCAGTAGTAGGTGCCCGTTTCCACGGTCCGGGTGCAGTCGCCGTCGGCGGCGGTGGTGCAGGGGGTGCCGACGGTGGTGTCGGGGTCGGCTCCGGTGGTCTGGAGTCCGGGAATGCCGTTGGTCTCTTCCCAGAGCTGGAAGGTCGCTCCGGCCAGCGGGTCACCCGTGCCCGAATCCGACTTGATGACCGTCACATCGCCCGTGACCGGGACGGTCGCCGTGTTCTCGGCGGCCACGCTCACGCCGGTCGCCGCGTTCTCCGCGGTCAGTTCCAGCGGTCCGAAGACGGGGTTGGCCGGCAGGTCGTAGCCGGGCGGTGCCGCGGTCTCCTGCCAGTAGTACGTACCGAGCCCGACCGTATCGGCGCACTCACCGATCAGGCCCGTGGTGCACGGCTCACCGATCGCGGTGTCGGGGTCGGCTCCGGTGGTCTGGAGACCGGGGATCCCATTGGTCTCCTGCCACAGCTGGAAGACGGCACCCGAGAGCGGTTCCCCGTTCGCCGAGTCCGTCTTCTCGACCGACACCTCACCCGTCACCGGGGTCGTCGTGTTGTCGGCGTTGACACTCACACCGGCCGGCAGGTCGTCGGCCTCCAGCAGTACGGGGAAGACCGGGTTGGCCGGGAGGTCGTACCCAGGCGGCGGTGCCGTCTCCTGCCAGTAGTAAAGGCCCAGGTTGACCGTGCGGGAGCAGGTGCCGTCAGCGCCGGTGACACAGGGGGTGCCGACCGTGGTGTCCGGGTTGGGCCCGGTGGTCTGGAGCCCCGCGGTGCCGTTGGTCTCCTCCCACAACTGGAAGGTCGCCCCGGCGAGCGGTGCCTGGGTCTCGGAGTCCCTCTTCACGACCTGGACGGGGGCCGTCGGGACCACGGAACAGTCCGGCAGGTCACCGTTGAAGGGGTACGCGTGGAACTCCTGGCCGCCGCCGGCGCCCACCACACTGGTGTGGGTGACATTGCCGGTGGTGAAGAAGCGGCCGTTCACTCCCGGGAGCGTGACGGTGGTCGTCGACGCCTGGTTGCCGATGAGCACACTGCCCTGGAACTGTCCGGTGCCGCGCAGGCCCACGGTGGTCGCGTCGGGGAAGTTCCACAACAGCCGGTCCCGCAGCTGGTTCAGCGGGTCGGTGTCGAAGGGGCTGCCGCTGTAGGTGTTGATGATCCGGTTGGCGCCCGTGATGTTGACCAGGACGGTGGCGTTCGCCGGGATGTTGTTGAAGACGATGCCCTGCTGGCCGCCGCCGGCGGTGGTCAGGTTGAAGTCGACGTTGAAGACCTGGAGGGCTGAGGTCCCGTCGCCCGTGAACACGGTTTCGCCGCCGTTGTTGACGGCGGTTCCGGTGGCCGGGCGGGGCCCGGTCTCATTGCGGGCGTAACACAGGCTCGATGTCGTCAGCTCATCGCGCAGCGCGGTGTACGGAGCTGCCGCGTTCGGGTCCTGGATGACGGTGCCGGTGATGGTTCCGGTGGCCGTGCCCGCGTGGCGTACGACTCCACCGTCGGCGAGCAGCGATTCCCCGGGCGCGACGGTGACATTGCCACCGGTGGTGAGGAAGTCCGAACCGGCAGGGGGCGGCACGCGTGACCCCACGCCCACGACGCCGATGTTGTAGACGGAGCTGGCTCCGGCCACCTTGTCCTGGTCGAAGTTCCCGAGGACGACGACCTTGCCCTCGGCCTCGGCCGCGCGTTCGCGGACCAGGAAGTTACCGCCGGCGAAGATGTTGATGTTGGCATCGCGGCCCATGATGGGCCCGTTGCTGATCGGGGGGAACGGATCGGGGCAGTCGCCCGGGATACAGGGACCGAGCCCACCCGGCAGGGGTGCGGCGGCCTTGGCCTGGACGGTTGTGGCTCGTTCTTTGCTGACCGGTACGGCACCGGCCAGCATGGTTGGCCCCAGAGCCAGCGCGGGCGCGGTGACGGCGAGGACCGCACAGGCCAAGCCTGAGGTCCACGACCGTTGTCGCAGTCGCGCGAGGGTTGCTCTCATACGTCGACTTCTCCTGTGGGTCGCCTTGTCCGGCAATTCCCTGACAGGCTGAACAGCTGACCCAATGGGACACAGTCGACACTCCCGTGACCGGGCAATACGGATCCGATAATCACTCGCGCGCACGATCTGTGCACTCTTCTGCCGCTGCGGCCCTCCCGAACGGCTCAACAGCCGAGGTCACAGCGTTCATCGGACACACCGCCGCGGGTCCATTCGGGCACGGCCCCGGCACGCCCGTTCGATGGCCCCGACCGATCGATCAGAACCGTGGCGCGTCCCGCCCGGACGCGGCGGGCGGGACGCAGACGGGACGTCAGTTGCCGAGGGTCTCCCCGAAACCGGTCTCCGGCACGGCCCGCAGTCCGAGATCGGCGGGCCCGAACGTCTTGGAGCCCTGACCGGTCAGGCCCTGGGTGGTGCCGGGCAGGACCGAGTACCTTCCCACCGCCGGATACTCGCCGGGAGCCCCAGCCACCAGTTCCGAGCGACCGTCGCGGTTCATGTCGATCAGCTTGACGACCCGTCCGAAGAGGTCGCTCGCCGCCATGTCCCCGGGCACGCCCGCCGTGTCCAGGTCGTGCACCTGGGCGCCCTGCCCTGTGAGGCCCGCGGGCCCACCGAAGAGGGTGGTCACTCGACCTGCGAGGGACTTGTCGCCGACGGTTTCGACGGGGGAGCCGGCGGCGACGTCCGCGTACCCGTCGCCGTTGATGTCACCGACCGAGATGGAGGAGCCGAAGTAGTCGTCGCGTTCGACGGTGCCCGGCACGCCTTCGGTGTCCTGGGTGAACACCTGCGGCTTCCGGTCGGTCGCCTGACCGTTCTTGCCCCCGTAGACCACGGTGAACCTGCCGGCGAACGGGATGTCGCCGTGATCCGCCCTCCAGTCGCCGAGCACGATGTCCCCGAAACCGTCCTTGTCGAGGTCCCCGATGCCCAACTGCCGGTCGTCCGCGCCGAGGCTGACGAGGTCCTTGCCGGCGGCGTCCTTGAGCGTTCCCGCCTTGACCAGGCCCTTGCTCGTGCCGCGCAGCAGCTCGATGCGCTGATGGACCCCGGCACGCCCCGGATAGACCTGGAGCACGAGGTCGCTGATGCCGTCCCCGGTCACATCGCCGGCGGTGAGCCCCGGGTGGACATAGGTCTGGCCGTCCTTCATCCCGAGGGACGCGATGCTCTTGGGCTTGCCCTTGCGGGTGAAGGGGCCGTACAGCACATCGCCGCCGCGGCCGTTGCTGTAGTCACCGGCTGCCAGGTCGGCCGCACCGTCCCCGTTGAAGTCCCCGGCGGCCAGGGCCATGCCGCGGCGCACGTCGATCGAGGTGGGAGCGGACTGCTGCACGGTGGCCGCCCCGTGCTTGGCCAGTCCGTTCTTGCCGCCCCAGATGATCGTGTTCTGACCGGCGTTGCGGCGGTAGGTGCCGTTGACGGTCAGGTCCTCGCCGACGGTGGAAACGGCGAGGTCGGTGAAGCCGTCCTTGTCGAAGTCGCCGGAAGCGGTCCGGTGGCCGAAGCGGTCATGACCCTCGGGGGTTCCGGGTATGCCCTCGGTACTTGTACGGATGAGCTTCCGCTTGGTGGTGTCGACCCCTTGCGGCGAGCCGTACAGCACCATCACGGAGCCGCCCGCGTAGGCGCTCCCCGCCGCGGCGTCGGTGTTGCCCGGGAGATTGACCACCAGGTCCCGGTAGCCGTCTCCGTTGTAGTCCATCGGGTTCGCGGCCGGTGCCTTCGCGGCTGGAGCACTCTTGCCGTCGGCGGGCGCGGCAACGGCCACGGGAGCGAGAGCGCCTGCGGCCAGGCAGGCGGAGGTGACGGCGATCGCGGTGGCGAGGGTGCGTGTGCGCAAGGTGTGTTCCCCACAGGTCGAGACTGCTGTTCCCCCTGCCGCTTCAGCTGCGGTGATCAACAGGAGTCCTTTGGGAGACCCGCCCGGCAAGAGAATGGTTGTACGCGGCATCTGGGGCGTTGCGGGCGCTAGCCGGCTTGGCGGGCCAGGGCGGGCAGATGGCCGGCCCGGGCGGTGGCACGGTGCTCCGACGGCCGTACGCCCAGGGTCCGCTTGAAGGCCACGCTCAGCGCGTACGCATTCGAGTAGCCGACCCGACGGGAGACGGCCTCCACGGTGTCATCGGTGCGGGCCAGCAGGTCGGCCGCCTGACAGATGCGCCACTCGGTCAGGTACGTCATCGGCGGCTGCCCCACCAACTCACTGAACCGCTGTGCGAACCGCGCCCGGGACACGCCCGCCTCCGACGCCAGCGAGGCGACCGTCCACGGCCGGGCCGGATCGCTGTGGATCAGGCGGAGCGCGCGCCCCACGGTGGGGTCGCCGTAAGCCCGGTACCAAGCGGGCGCCTTTGCCTCGGGGCGGTCGAACCAGTCCCGCAGAGTGGTCACGAGCAGGAGATCGAGCAGCCGGTCGAGAACCACCTGTCGCCCCGGCACGTCCCGGTCTATCTCCTGCGAGATCATGCCCAGCGCCGGGCAGCCCTCCGGAGCGGCCGGCACCCGCGCGATGGGCGGCAGCGCGTCCAGGACGCGTTGCGAGACGCTTCCCTCGACCTGGTAGGTGCCCTTCAACAGCACGGTGTCCCGGTGTTCCGGTGCACACATCGGCATCGTGTCGAGGATCAGACGGCCGTCCGGTGTCGTGCAGCGGTCGTCCTCGTGGACGAAGGCCAGCGGCGCCGTACCCGGCTCGTCGGAGACGGTGTACGGCTCGGGGCCGCGCACCAGCACCAGGTCACCGGGGCGCAACGGGACGGGTGCATCGCCGTCCACGCTCACCCACGCCGAACCGCCGAGCATGGTGAGCAGGGCGAGCGGAGTGCGTTCGAGGAACCGCATCGACCAGGGCGGGTTGAGGGCCGACCGGTCGAAGAGGGCGCCCTGGGGCCGTACCTCGTGCAGCAGGCCGGACAGTGCGTCATCCATGCGCACCAGTGTAGGAGGGGCACTGATGGGCCGATCGGCCTGACCGGTGCGGGCGGGCCCCTACCGTGCCGGACCGTGGCCGAGACGATCAGACATCACAACGAGAGCGACAGCCATCCTCCGTAGAGCCGCACGCCGCTTCACTGGTCCCCATGACGAACTCTTCTCCCTCTTCTCCCTCTTCTCCCACTGTTCCTTCTGCTTCTTCGTCCCCTTCTTCGGTCCTGGTGACCGGCGGTACGGGCAAGACCGGCCGCAGGGTCGCCGATGTGCTCCAACGCCGTGGCTTCACCGCCAAGGTGGCCTCCCGGTCGGGTGCGGTGCGCTTCGACTGGACAGACCGCACCACCTGGGCTCCCGCCCTGAGCGGCGTCCACGCGATCTATGCCGTCACCTCGGAGGACCCGGGCGCGTTCGACGACTTCAGGGACTTCGTGGCAGCGGCGACCGAAGGCGGTGTGCGCCGCCTGGTGCTGCTCTCCGCCCGGGTGTGGGAGGAACTGGACGACGGCAGCGGCAGCGTCCTCGCGACCGAGCAGCTCGTGCGCGATTCGGGCCTGGAGTGGACGATCCTGCGCCCGACCTGGTTCGCCCAGAACTTCACCGAGTTCCCCTACCTCGTGGGGCCCCTCAGCAAGGGAGAGCTCCGCATCCCGGCCGGCGAGGGACGCGAACCCTTCGTCGACCTCGACGACCTGGCGGAGGTGGCGGTCGCCGCACTCACCGAGGAGGGACACAACGGCCGTACGTACGCCCTGTCCGGCCCACGGGCGATGACGTTCGGTGAGGCAGTCGCCGAGATCGCCCGCGCTTCGGGCCGCGACCTGCGCTATGTCCCGGTCACCGAGGAGGAGTACCGTGCCGAGGCCATCGCGGCCGGAGAGCCGGAAGAGGTCGCCGAGATCTTCGTCGAACTGTTCCGGCACATCCGCGAGGGCAGGTCGGAAGCGCTCTCGAACGGGGTACGGGAGGCATTGGACCGCGACCCGGCCGACTTCAGCGCCTACACCGGGCGTACGGACTTCTCCGTACTGGGTTGATCGAGCGCACCGGCACGGGGCCGCTCGGCGACGTTGCAGCGCAGGGTTCTGAGCTGCAACGTGGTCTCCACCAGCGCATAGGGCCGTACCAGCGCACAGTCCTCACCCCGGAGCGGTGCGAGTCGCGCCACCACGTGCGGGGGAGTGGGGGTGCCCCATGCGGACCACCACGGCCGGAACGACATCCGCCCATGACGGGTGGGACCCGAGGGCAGGGAACGGCGATGTCGTGCATGCGAGGGGAAGAACCGTTGCAACACTCGCGCCAGGGCCCGTTGCACAACGCACATGGGTTGGGATCAGCTCCTTGGAGACAGCTTTCGGCCAAGCCGGGGCTGCCCTTGTCCTATGGGGGATGGATGGCCCCGGCCCTCGCGTGTTGGGGCACGGGCGGACCGGGGCGGTGAACCCGTCCGCGGGGTGCGGGCACCGCGAACGGGAGACCTCAGCCGTGCCGCGGGGGTCGTCCGCCTCCCGGGGCCGGCCCTGCCGCACATTCCGGATGCGCATACGGATCGGACCGCGCGCCACTCGCCGAGAAGCCCTCGCCGACCCTGACGGCGAGGCCCGAGATCAGCCGATCGCACAGGACGCAGTATTCGACGCCCTCGGTCTGCCGTAGGAGACCTTCCCCGCTTCCCACCGGGAGCCAGGGGCTTCGCTCGGCTGGTTCGGGATTCACCGAAGTGGGTTCCGGCTACGGGTATTCGCCTGGGAATTCAAGGCCCGCAATCGCTCATCCGAACTGAGCGGTCGGACGCATTCTGGTTCCACTTCCCATTCGGCCCCACCACGGATGGGCCGCAGTGCCCACGAAGAACCGGAAAGACCCCGGAACTCACCCACCTTGTCCGTGGAACCGTCGTACATCAACTCACCCACGGCGGGCGGGTCATACTTGCCCCCACCTGCTTCTACGTCCATCCGCTGTGCACCTCACCCGGTCGCGTGCTTCTCGCCGAAACTGCACTCCCACTGTGTCCCGCCGGGCGTACGCTCGCTAGAGGAAACAGGGTTCCAACGCAACAGGAACATTGCGGAGTTGGGCGTATGAGCGAATACACCTCCAACGAGTTGAACGAACCACAGGACGGCGCCGCCTTTCTCGGTATGGAGGTCAAGTCGGCGCGTGAGTTCGTGGGCATGACACAGCAGCAATTGGCGGACGCGACGCATTACAAGCGCCCGTACGTCACCAAGGTCGAGGGCGGCACACTGCTCGCCTCGGAGAACTTCGCGGAGGCGTGCGACCGCATCTTCGAACGCCCGGGGTCGTTCGCCCGGCTACGGAGACGGGTGAGTCAGAGCGGACATCCTGGATGGTTCATCCCGTATGTCACCCTGGAAGAACGCGCGACCGAGATCCTCGACTTCTCGAACTACCTCGTCATGGGAATGCTCCAGACGCATGGGTACGCAGAAGCCCTCTTCAGGGCGGCCAATCCTCGTGATCCTGACGTGGTCATCAATGAGAAGGTCTGCGCGCGACTCCAACGGCACGAAATCATGGAGCGAGATGAGCCACCACTGCTCTGGGCCGTGCTTGACGAGTCATGCCTACACAGGCTGGTCGGAGCGGGCCACACAATGAGAGGGCAGTTGGAACACCTGTTGGAAGAGGCGCAGTCACCGCACATCACCATGCAAGTACTTCCGTTCCGCACGGGTGCGCCGGCAGCAGCGGAGGCATACACCCTGCTGCGGTTCGATGACAGCGACTCTGAGCCCGTCCTGTACTCGGAAGCACAGGGGCTCGGGCGGGTCATCGACTCAGCCAAGTTCGTCAAGACCGCCACTGCACGCTACGACCGGTTGCGGGCGGATGCTCTCTCACCAGAGGATTCCCTAGAAATGCTGCGTACGGTCCTAGAGGAGTTCCGTTCATGAACAAGATTCCTACCGGCGCCCCCACTGAGTGGGCTAAGTCAACTCACAGTAGTGGTGACGGAGGGCAGTGCATCGAGTGGTCGCCTTCCTTCGCTGTGGCCCATGGCGTCGTGCCCGTCCGTGACAGCAAGGCGCCTGCCGGTCCCGTCCTGATGGTTTCCCCGCAGAGCTGGGCTGGGCTGGTTGCCATAGCCCGCTCATCGGGGGAGTAGCCAAGTGGCCGGTGTCGAACTTCCGAGCATGAGTGCGTTGTGGGTCAAGTCCACCTACAGCGGTGGTGAAGGGCAGTGCATCGAGTGGTCGCCTTCCTTCGCTGTGGCCCATGGCGTCGTGCCCGTCCGTGACAGCAAGGTCCCTGCCGGTCCCGTCCTGATGCTCTCCCCGCAGAGTTGGGCCTCCCTCGTGGCCTTGGCGCGTACCGCAACCCACTGATCCATCCAGTTCCATCACCAAGCGGCCCCATCGCGTCCCCGATCCCGGCGGAGGCGGTGGGGCTTCGTTGTGGTGGGTTGGCATCGGGTCGTGGCGCCGCTCGTGTTGGCCTCCGCACTTCGCATGCCGAGCACCAGTGGAACGTCCTTTCCTATCGCGTGATGTGTTGCCCCCGACTGCGATAACCACTCGACGGCCATCATCGACGCCGGTATCGTAGCCGCCTCATTTTTGTGCCTTCAGGAGATCTCGACGTGATAGCTCGAAGCTAGGGCACGCTCTTGCTGGGCTTTTCTTCTCGCGGCTGAGATCGATTTGAGTTCGATGGGGTTCGACGTTTAAGGCGTCCCCTGTGGAAGGGTGCGTGATTCCACTATCCCGGCGTGCTATCGGGCGATTGGGTATCACGTGCTGAAGTCAAGGCGAGCCTTCGGTGGGGTGTTGTTCCAGTTCAGAGGCCCGCTGGGGAGCTTCGGGCCGTGAGCGCACATCCATTCGACGGGTGGCTATCCGGCCGCTTGAGCCTCTTTATTAAGTCATCCAAAACCGGAGTCCTTTCCTCAATAAGTCCTCGACGGCATGGTTCCTTATGTCGCCGCATCGCATTCGATGTGGTGATCATTTTTCCCGCCCTGCATCGATTGGGGTGCGTGATCAATGCCAGTGAGTCTCACAGTAGGGGAATTCGTGAAGCGTCGATTTGCAGCAATCGTTCCGGCAGTCGCCGCGGTAGCCTTTGCGCTCCCGCTCACCCTCTCCACCCCAGCGGTGGCGGCTGCGCCGTGCGGCACCACCGCCGCTGACGCGGACGGCAGTGCCTGGAACAGGACCGGGGGCAACGGGGTCAACATGAGGAGTGGTTCTTACACCACTTGTGCGAGCCACGGACTCATCTACCCGACCGACAGGCTCGACTACCACTGCTACACGGTCGCAGGCAGCTACACCTGGACCTACCTGAG
Source organism: Streptomyces sp. NPDC059256 (assembly GCF_042753785.1). Taxonomy (NCBI): domain Bacteria; kingdom Bacillati; phylum Actinomycetota; class Actinomycetes; order Kitasatosporales; family Streptomycetaceae; genus Streptomyces; species Streptomyces sp. NPDC059256. The sequence goes on from NZ_JBHYZO010000004.1 coordinate 243,460, forward strand.
GAATGACACCGCGGCCCCCGACACCTACGGGTGGGTTCGCGATGACCTGCTGAGTGACGGCGGCAGCACTGTGCCCTGCTGACAACGCTCAACGAGGCGAGTCATCCCAGCGTCAACGACGACTGGTCTGATCTTGGTGCGCGCCGGCAACTCCGGTGCGCACCAAGGTGCTTCCGGTCACACTCACAAGTGACCATGGTTCGACGGCTCCTTTCTGAGGACCCATTGCTCACCGGCGCATAGGCTCTCTGGGTACCTCGGGTCCTCACCCCAAAGGAGCCACGTTGTGAGCCCTCGCATCCTCGTAGCCGAGGACGACGTCAAACAGGCGCGGTTGATTCGCATCTATCTGGAGCGCGAGGGCAATGAGGTGCAGATCGTCGCCGACGGTCGTTCGGCGATCGATCGCGCACGGTCCACCCGGCCCGATCTCATCGTGCTCGACGTGATGATGCCGCACGTGGACGGCCTGGACGTGTGCCGCATTCTGCGCGCCGAATCCCAAGTACCGATTCTGTTGCTCACCGCGCGCACCACTGAGGAAGACATGTTGCTCGGCCTGGATCTGGGGGCCGACGACTACATGACCAAGCCCTACAGCCCTCGGGAGTTGACCGCTCGGGTGCGGGCCCTGTTACGGCGGGCCAAAGCGGCAGGGCGTGCCGGACCCACCGTGTTTAGGGTCGGCGAACTGGAGGTGGACCCCGCACGCTTCGAAGTGCGTATTGCGGGAGAGTCCGTGGTGCTCACCGGCAAGGAGTTCGCCATCCTGGGCGTTCTGGCAGAAGAGCCCGGCCGGGTCTTCACTCGGGCCCAGATCATCGACCGCGTCTTCGGTTTCGATCAGAACGTGATGGAACGCACCGTCGATGCGCATGTGATGAACCTGCGACGGAAGCTGGAGAAGGGCCGGGGGCACCAGTACGTGGAGACCGTGTACGGACGTGGCTACCGGCTGACCGCGCCAGCCGGTGTGGCCCGGTGAGCTTTCGACTGCGGGCGATCGGCCTGTTGATGCTCGTCGCCCTGGTCGCCACTGCTGCGACCGCTTGGCTGACCTGGCGCCAGGCAACCGGACAGGTGGAGGAGTCCGTAACCGCAGGACAACAGGAAGTCGGCCGAATCACCGGTGCGTTGCGGGAGTACGGCTACGCCCACGGCTCCTGGGATGGTGTCTCTCCCACCGTGAGCGGGCTCGCGAAGGACACGGGCCAGCGCATTCGGGTCGCCACCGAGTCCGATGTGCTCCTTGCCGACTCCGACGCCCTCGCCGGCCGCGGACCGCGGAGCGTGAGTCGACAGCCGCCCGTCCTTGTCGATCCCCGCCCGGAGATCCGTCTTCGTCAAGGGCTCATGCCGCGGGCCGCGTGGAAGCAGACCCTCGGTCTGATCGGCCAGTACCGGTCCACCGTGCTCTATGCGGCGTGCCTGACCCGCTCAGGCGCCGACGTGAGCGTCCACCGCGACGATTCCGGGCTCCCCCAGATCACCTCCACGCACAGCTCCTCTCCGTGTGTGAAGTCACGGGAGATAAGCGACAAGGAGTCCGGAAGGGCCTATGGAGAGGTCTCGGCCTGTGAGACCGTACCGGATGTGCCCGCCTGTCTTCAGCGCGCCTTCAACAACCAAACCGCCGATGTGGCCCCGCCGCGACTCGTAGTCCGGCTGGGCCATCTGGACGAGTCCCCGCCAACCCTCGCCGCGGCCCCGGCCGTCGGAGTGGCTGCAGGAGTGGCACTGGCGGTCATCCTGGGTGCCCTGTTGCTGAGCCGTGCCGTACTTCGTCCCGTCCAAGCCCTGACCATGGCCGCCCGTGGCCTCGGGGAAGGCGATCTGAGCCGACGCGTGCCCGCCTCCGGAAAGGATGAGATCGCCGAACTCGGGCGGGCGTTCAACCGCATGGCCGGTTCCATCCAGGACGGGGAGCAGCGTCAGCGCCGGCTCACCGGAGACATCGCCCATGAACTGCGCACCCCGCTGGCCAATCTCCGCGGCTATCTGGAGGCGTTGCAGGACGGGTTCGTCGAGCCGACCCCTGATCTTCTCGACTCGCTGCACGAAGAAGTGATGTTGCAACAGCGGATCGTGGACGACCTCCAGGACCTGGCACTCGCGGAAGCCGGGGCACTCACCTATCACCGTGCCGACCTCGACCTGAGGGACCTCCTGGAGACCTGCCGTACGGCTCTTCGTGCGCAGGCCGAGAGCGCGGGGGTCCTCCTGGTCGTGGAGGCGCCGTACTCCGTACACGTTCACGCGGACTCGGACCGGCTGCGTCAGGTCGTGGGCAATCTGGTGGGCAATGCGCTCAGGGCCACGGCACCTGGCGGCACCGTGATCCTGGCTCTGGTTCCCCAGGGGGAGTTGGTGATCGTCGAGGTGAGGGACACGGGCAAGGGCATCCCTGCCGACGACCTACCCCATCTCTTCGACCGCTTCTGGCGGGCGGATGCCGCCCGTGGGCGGGCCACCGGAGGCAGTGGCCTCGGGCTCTCGATCGTCCGTCAGATCGTCGCCGACCACCGCGGGTCCATCGAGGTGCGCAGCACGGTGGGGGTGGGAACCACCTTCACCATCGTCCTGGCCACAACGGGGGCTCCCGCATAGCAACGTTGTTGCGCGGTCAGGTTCCGGCCAGCGCCTCGGTCGGTGCCAGCCGTCCTGCTCGTACCGCGGGATAGAGACCGGCGAGCGCGCCGATCAGCAGGGTGACGCCCATACCGGCGCCCGCGGCCCACATCGGGACCTCGGTGGGCCAGTCCCGTGCGTACGCGTATCCCGCGGTGATGACCGTTCCCAATGCCGTTCCACCGAGTCCGCCGAGCGCCGACAACAGCAGTGCCTCCGCCACGAACTGCCCCCGGATCTGGCCGCTCGTGGCGCCGAGGGATCTGCGCAGCCCGATCTCCGGGCGGCGCTCCAGCACCGAGATGACCATGGTGTTACCCACGCCCACCCCGCCCACCAGCAGTGCGACCCCACCGAGCCCGAGGAGCAGCCCCGTCAGCGCGGACTCCGTCGCCTCCCGGGCGGCCAGCGCGTCCGACGGCCGGGACACGGACACCTCACTCGGGCGTTCCGGGTTAGCCGTGGCCGCCAGCACATCTCGTACCGTCGTCACACTGTCGTCACGGGCCCGGACGTACACCGTGGACGGATGGCCGTCGAAGCGCAGATACGTCTCGGCTGCCTGCCAGCCGACCAGGGCCGACTGGTCGATCTCCGGTGCAAGCGGCACCGGTTTCAACACCCCGACCAGGGAGAACCACTTACCGCCCAGCCAGAGCCGGGAGCCGGGAGTGTGGACGTCCAGTCTGCGTGCGGCTTGCGCGCCCAGGACGACCGCCGGGTACTGCTCGGTCGCGTTCTGAAGCCAACGGCCGCTGTGGATCTTGCCACCGATCGTCTTCAGGAGGTCCGCTCCGGCCGCCGCCACCTCCACACTGCTCGTGCGCCCCGATGGGACGTGCTCATTGCGATAGACGGCGGCCTTCTTGACCGTACCGGTCGCCGCCACCTGCTGTACGGGGCCGATGCGCTGGACCATGGGGACCGTGTCCCGCGGCAGTGGCTTCTTCTGGCCGTCGGTCCCCTGACCAGGAGCGATACGCAGCATATTGGTGCCAAGACTGTCGAGTCTGCGATCGACCTCCGCCCTGCTGGAGCTGGAGATGCCCACCACGGCGACCATCGCCGCCACCCCGATGCCGATGCCCAGCGCCGACAGGAAGACCCGCAGCGGTCGGGTGCGCAGTCCAGTACCACCCAACCGGATCAGATCGGCGGGCCCCAACCGTGCGGGGCGCAGCACGGGCGCCCGACGGCGTCGGCTCATCGCAGCGCCTCCGGGTGGACCGCAACGGGACCGCTGTCCGCGACGATCCGTCCGTCCCGCATCTCCACCCTCCGGTCCAACTGAGCCGCCATTTCCCGGTCGTGCGTGATGACCACCACCGTGGTCCCCGCGGTGTGCAACTCCCTCAGCAGTACGAGCACGGCGGCTCCGGACGCCGAGTCCAGATTGCCGGTGGGCTCATCGGCGAGCAGGACGGCCGGTTCGCCGATGACCGCCCGCGCCACCGCGGCGCGTTGCCGCTCGCCGCCTGACAGTTGATGGGGCAGATGGTCGATGCGATGGCTCAGACCGACCCGCGCGAGTGCTTTGGCCGCCCTGCGCCGCCGCTCCCGCAGGGGGACGCCCGCGTACAGCAGCCCGTCGGCGACGGTGTCGAGCACCGGCACTCCCACGGCGAGATGGAACTGTTGGAACACAAAGCCGATGCGTTGTGCCCGGAGCGCCGAGACCTCGCGATCGGTGAGCCGGTCGATCCTGTGGCCGTCGACGGTGACCTGACCCGAGGACGGTCTGTCGAGCGTGCCCATCAGATGGAGCATCGTCGACTTGCCCGACCCCGAGTGACCGACGACGGCGACGAGTTCCCCGTATCCGATGGCCAGGTCGACTTCGCTGACGGCGGTGACCTGGCCGGCGTACGTCTTGGACACCCGGGCGAACTCGATCACCTTTGCGCCGGGCGTTGCCGCCCGGGTCTCCGGGACTGAGGCGGGGTTCGCTGTCGTCACTGGGGAATCCTCACCTTCGCGCCCTCGGTGAGATCCGGGCTCGTCACCTCGACCTTGCCACCGGCGAACAGACCGGTCGTGACGGGGATGAAGCGGTCTGCTGTGGAGCCATCGGAGGCCAGTTCCAGGCCGTGACCGCCCTCAGCGAGGGCGACGAGTGCGGCCACCGGAACCGTGAGCACCCCCTTGCGCTCCTTCACGAGGTACCGGACGGTGACAGGGCCGCTCTCCAGTCGGCCCAGCGAGTTCTGGTCGGTGAAGGTGATCACCACCGATACGGTCGCCCGTCCTTCCGATCCTCCGGTGCCTCCGTCGCTTCCCTGGCCGCTTCCGGCACCAGCAGCCGGTGCGGACGCGTCCTTTCCGACACTGCTCACCTTCCCCTTGACCGATCGCCCGTCCGGCAGCTCGACCGAGACCTCGGTGCCGCGCCGGGCCCAAGCGGTCTCGGAGGCCAATGCGCTCACGGTCACCATGCGGGAGGTGCTGGTGTAGCTGACGGGATCGCCCGCCGACGACGCGCCGATGCGCGCGTTGGTGGCCGCGATGCGGATCGGGCCAGGGCCGTAGACGACGTCTCCGGTGCCGACCCGGCCGGTCTGTGGGACGCCCAGGTCCTTCTGCCACTTCTTGACCGCCTGCGCGGTCAGTTCGGAGTACGACTCGTCCACGGTGAATCCCGTGTATCCGAGGGCGCTCAGATTCGCCTCGAACTGTTTGACGTCCATGCCGCGCAGGGCTGTCGTCCGTGTTTGCGGAGCGCCGGCGGGAAGGCCCTCGGCGCCGCCCGCTTGACCGCCACCGCCCGTCGAGGTGCTGCTTCCCGTACCGCCCGTACTGCCCTGACCCGGCGTGGTCGCCGTCCCCCCAGTACCGGCGGGCGGAGTGCCCTGCCCGTTGGTGTCCGCACCTTCCGTCGCAGGGTACGCGGCGGGGGCCACCGCCAACTCGCGGTACATGGGCAGACTGCCGTACAGCAACGTCACCGGACGGTCGTCGACCCTGAGCACCGGCTTTCCCCGGCGCACCACCGTGCCCCGCTCCGGCAGCCAGGTCACCGTGCCCTGCGCCTTGATGGGGAAGGGCACCTCGGGCCCATGGCCCAACTGCCCGTCGATCTCCGTCTGGTCGACCAGCGTGGCACGGGTGACCTGTACCGTCTTGCTGCTGCGGCCCGGGGCTCCGTCGGAGTCCTCACCATCACCACCCAGTCCCAGGGCGCCGACCGCGCTCACAGCGGCGACCAGCACGATCGCCACCCCCACCAGCAGCGGGCCACGGCCTCGTCTGGCTGCGCCCCTACGGCCTCCCGCGTGCTGTTGCTCCACCACGGGTTCGCCCGTCCCGGGCTCGTCCTCGTTCGTCACGGCTGTCACGGCCCTCATCCCGTCAGCCCTGCGGCGTGACGGTGCCCTCCGGCGGGACACCGATGATCGAGCCGCACGCCCGCGCGGCGCGCTTGGCACCCGCCGACGCGGAGTCCCAGGTGACCTCCTGCCAGAACCCCTCGGAGTCGGGGTCGGGGAAGTCGGGAGCGCCCTTCTCCTGCATGCACTTTGCGTACTTCTTCTTGGTCTCGATCTCCTTCTTGCTGAACTTGCCTTGCTGGACCCGCTCCACGCTCGTCGGTACCGGAACATTCAGGTCGCTGCAGTCCTCCGTTGCCTTGCGCGACTTCGGGTCCTGCTTGATCTTGCTGGCGTCTCCGAGGTCCACCCTTCCCTTGGCATCCGGGTCAGGAGCGTCGAGGCCCTTGTCCCGCAGGCACTGGACCCACTTGCGCTGTGCTTCGATGTAGGTGGCCATTTCGCCAGTCGCCGCCTTGTCCTTCTTGGCGTCGGACTTCTCCTTGACCGAGGCGACCTCGTCCTTGCCGTCTTTGCCGTCCTTGCTGTCTCCACCGCAACCGGTGAGCGTCAATGCCACTGCCGACGCCATTCCCACCAGCATCAGCCGGCCACCGAACCCTCGACGCGCACCCATCCCGGAACTCCCTCGTCATTCGTCGCCGTCCGACCACGGAGGTGTTCGGACGGCCCGAATCTAGGACCGGCATGTTGAAGAACCGATGAAGAAGCCATCAAGAACTCTTCCGGCCCCAGTTGGGTCCGCGGCCGTGGTGCCTGCGGCCCTGGTGTCGGCTTGTTGCGCCCGCTCATGAGTACGACTACTCAAGCGTCGCCACTCGCCCCGCCGTACCGTTCTCGCCATGCGCAGCAGCGGGCAGAAGCACTGGTACGTCCTGGCGGGACTACTCGTCATCGGTATCGTCGCGGCCGTGTCGGTCATCGTGCCGCGTGTGGGCGACCTGTTGAACGGGGAGCCCTATCCGACCGCCGACCCCGACACGGTCGCCGTACGGGTCCAGGACCGCTCCCGGGACATCTTCCTGGAACTCGGGCTGGCCGATCCGGTCGTGCCCGGGTACAACACCCTGCGTTCGTCACGCTGCAAGCAGACCTCGTTGATCAACTCAGGCCGAAGGGACCGCACGGCGATCGGTGTGCGGCACAGTTGGGGCGTGCGGCAGATCGACGAGCGCGCCGCACGCGTCGCCATGGAGAAGGCCGCCGATCGGCTCTTGGGCGTCGGCTGGAAGGCGGGGTACGCCTATGACAACGAGGGCCCCGACTGGATGGAGGTCGGCTCCCGCTTCGAGGACCCCACCACCGGTGACATCGTCTCCCTGCAGTGGGGCAGTTCTCGTCAGATGCTCGTGGTGAACGTGGAGTCGCCCTGTGCGCGCATTCCCGGCGACCACGCGAAGTCGGCCGGCGGTTCGTTCGAGTGGACGACTTCCACCCCGTTCGCCGCGCCCCGATGAGCCGTCGCACCCGTCCCGGCCCCGGTCGCTCAACGGACTCCCGGTACATCGAGCGCACGGGGTGTGAAGCGGACGGGCAGTGCGGTGAGGCAACGGTGGAACGGGCCCGGCCGCCAAGTCAGGTCGGGCCGTGGGGTGGTGAGGTCGAGGTCCGGTAGCCATTGCGTCAGCCGCTCGATGGCCTCGGTGGCGATGAGCAGCGTGTGGTGCTTGACCGGGCAGGCGTGTGGACCCGCGGAGAAGGACAGGTGCGAGGCGTCATGCGGATGGTGCCCACCGGTCGGCCGCTGCTCCACCTCCGCGAAGTGGGCGAGAGCGCCGTACGAGATCACCACCGGCACCGCCTCGCGCACCCACACGCCGTGGAAGGTCACGGGCTGACGCGCGTAGTGGATCCCGTAGTTGGACATCGGGGTCTCATAGCGCAGCACCTCCATCACGGCATCCATGACGGGGCGCGATCCGCTGGTGAGGGTGGTGTAGTACGCCGCATTGCCGAGGATGCGCGAGAGGGCGTTCGACACCAGGTTGGCGGTCGGCTCAAGGCCCGCCGCCAGGGTGAGGAAGACCTGCCAGGTCACCTCCTCGGGGGTGAGTTCCAGTGGGTGGTCGAGCAGCCAACTGGTCAGGTCATTGCCGCGTTTGGCGGACTTGGCCGCGATCAGCTCCAGTACGTAACGTCCGTACTCCTGCTCGCCCAGCGCCGCCTTCTCGCCGCCCTCCATCATCGCCCCGATGGAATCGCGGAGGCGGTCGCCCTCGCGGTCCGGCAGCCCGAAGAGACTGTTGAAGACCAGTGCCATGAGTGGCCTGGTGAAGTCCCGCACCAGATCAGCGCCGCCGTCCGGGCCGAACCCCGAGACGAGGACGTCCACCGCCCGGTGGACGAGTTCGCGCAGATCATGGGGTTCGATCAGGGCGAACGCATCGACGAGGGTGCGTCGGTAGCGCAGGTGGTCCTGGCCGTCGGCGAACAGGGTGTTGGGCCGCCAGCGCATCATGCCCAGCACCGGCGAGTCCTCGGCGACGGTCACCTCCCACGGGCGCGGATCGCGGGACCAGGTCTCGGTGTCCTGGAGCAGGTCGAGAGCCGCCCGACGGTCGACGACGACGTACGCAGGCACCCCGGGCGCGAGTTCGGCCCAGCCGATGGGGCCCTGGGCCCGCAGTCGCTCGTAGTGGCCGTGGGGATCGGCGGCGAAACCGTCCTCCCACAGGCGGACCGGGGTGGCGAGGGAGAACGCTTCGGCGGAGGGGGCGAGATGGGCGGGATGCATCGTCAGCTGGGCTCCGGGCTCGGGACATCGCGGGATATCAGGTGCTGGACCAAGGCGAGGAGGGCATCGATGGAGGCGTTCCGGTCCCGTGCGTCGCAGGCCACCATCGGGGTGTTCGGCTCCAGATCGAGGGAGGTGCGCAGTTGCTCGACCGTGTACTGCCGCGAGTCGGGGAAGGTGTTGAGCGCCACCGCGTACGGCAGGCCAGACTCCTCCACCAGCCCCAACACCTCGAAGGAGTCGTCGATGCGCCGGGTGTCCACGAGCACCAGGGCGCCGAGTGCCCCGTACGCGATGTCGCCCCACAGTGCACGGAAACGTTCCTGCCCAGGGGTGCCGAAGAGATACAGCACGATTCCCCCGTCCAGGGAGATCCGGCCGAAGTCGATCGCGACCGTGGTGGTGGTCTTGTCCCGCACCCCGGCGAGGTCGTCCACCGACACGGAAGCCTCCGTCAACTGCTCCTCCGTGTGGAGCGGTCGGATCTCGGACACCGAGTCGATCAGCGTCGTCTTGCCGACCCCGAAGGGGCCGGCGACCACGATCTTCACCAGTTCACGGGCGCTGTCCGGCAAGTGCAGGCCGCTAGAGCCGTACGGGCCGCTGGCGCTCGGCGCGGCGCTAGAGCTTGAGGGCGCGGAGACCATCGGCGACTCTCTCCAACAGATCAGGGCGGGGCTTGGCGGCATGGGGGATCGGTGGGCGGGAGGCGACCAGCCCCCGGTCGATGAGCTGGGCCGCCAGTACGCGCACGGCGGACACGGGCAGCTCCAGCAGGGCAGCCGTCTCGACCACGGTCAGCGATCCGCCGTCCAGGACCTCCAGCAGGCTGCGCTGGGCAGCGGTGAGATCGGCGGGCAGGGGCGGATTCTGCTGAAGTGAACACGGCGGGCTGACGACGACGGCCGAGGGGGGTGACAGGGGACGAGCGGTGTCGTGCGCCCTCGCGAAACCCGGGGGGAGCGGCACGGCGTCATCGATGTCGGGTGGTGTGCCCAGGGCCGGTGCTTCGACCGTCCGGGTACCGGCGCCGCTCGCTGGGGGCCCGTACCCCTCGTGGCCGTCCTCGCTGGGAACGCCCTGCGGCGAGTCCGGGTCCGCACCGCCGACCAGCCCGGTCAGTACCGACAGCCGCTCCAGGCTGTTGCGACTCGGCCGGGCCCGTCCTGCCGTGGACAGGTACGCGGGGACCAGCGGCCGGCCGCCCCGGCGTCCGGTCATGCGGTACCGGGGCCGTCGACTCCGCGGGGTGCCGCACTCATCGCCTTCTCGCCGAGCCGGGCCACCTGCGAGTGCACCCGGTGGGCCAACAGGTCCAGCCGGACTTCCGGGTCGCCGAAGGCCGCGACACAGGTCCCGTGACGGGTGGGGGCGACGAGGATGTACCCGTGGTCCGACTCGACCACGACCTGTCGCACCTCCGCACTGTCCTCGTCCGCGAAGGCCGCAGCCGCCGTACGGCACGCGCCCTGCACGGTGCTGGTGATCGCGGCGACCCGCTCGGCTGACGGCCTGGAGAGCCGATCGGAATAGCCGGAGACCAGACCGTCCCGCGTCAGCAGCACGGCGGCACGCACATGGGGAATCTCCAGGATCGGATCGAGTACCCATGCCGTGTCGCCTGTTTCGCGGGAGGTGCGGCTGGTCATCGGGGGTCGTTCCCTTCCCATTCGGCTGCGCTGCGCAGGGGTTCGGCCGCTGCGCGCGGAGTTTCGGCTTCGGTTCGTACGGGCTCGGCGTTGCGGGCGGCCAGGGTGCCCGCTTGCAGCGCCCCGAGGGCCGCCGCTGCCTGTTCGGGGGTGCGTACGGGGGCGTAGGGGCGGGCCCTGACGGATGTACCGGTGGTGGAGTCGGGCCGGGTCCGACGGCGGCGGCGGGGCAGCGCATCGCTCTCGGCTCCCTGCGGCGTCGAAGGCGCCGCCTCATGGGTGATCGGCTCCTCCAGCGGGGACCGGACACCGCTGGCTCCCGCAGAGGCTGGCTGGACCGTCTGCGGTGCCGGCGCTTGGGGGGCCGGCGACGGACGGGCCGCCGCGGGCTCCGGATCGGTCGCACTGCGCTCTGCGGGCACGGCGGCCGGTGTCCTCGACACCGCGGTGTTCTCGTCGGTCGGCTCCCCCTGGCTGCCGGGAGAGTTCCTGGTGGAGTGCGGCGCGGCGGCGGACGGCGGGTGCACCGTGGGATCGAGGTGGCTCAGCAGATGGTTCTTGACCAGCAGCACCGCCCGTACCCCGCCGTAGGGGGAGGGGGACGAGAGATCGACGGAGAGATCGAACTGCCTGGTCAGCTGGCCGATCGCGGCCAGTCCCATCCGCGGTGGGTCGCCCAACTCCGACAGCAGGATGGGGTCGTTGCCCGCGACCATGCGCTGTGCGTAGGTGCGTTCGTCCGGCGCCATGCCCACGCCCGCGTCATCCATGGTGATGGTGACACCGTGGTGGGCGCGTTCCAGATTCACGGTGACCACCGTGTCCGGGGACGAGTGGCGCAGCGCGTTGTCGAGCAGTTCGGCGACGATGATGGCGACGGGCTCGACGGCGTGGGAGACCAGCGCGGTGCCGTCCTCAAGGTGGTTGCTGATCCGGATGCGCTGATAGCCGGCCAGTCTTGACTGACCACCCGTCACCGCGTCCACGAGATGGGATTCCTCGCGGGCGAGTCCCACCCAGGCACCACAGACCACGGCGGCGACCTGAGCGCGGCGCAGTGACTGCTCGTTCTCATGGTCGAGCGCGAAGAGGGTTTCGGCCAGTTCGGGCTCGTCATAGCGCTGTTGGAGTCCGCGCAGGACGTCCTGGAGCCGGTACAGACCGGCTTGGATCTCCCGGGTGGTGCCGCGCATGCCCGCGCGGGCGGCTGCGTCGACGCGCTTGCGCTCCTGCGTCACCGCGGACAGCAGTCCTTCGAGCACCTGGTTGAGGCCGGCGCCCAGGGCGCTGCCGGTCAGGAGGTCGGGCCGGAGCGGTCCGGGAACCTTGATATGGGAATGCACGGACTGGGTCGCGGCGGCCGGGAGTCGGCGTTGGGCGAGGTGCACCACTTCGGCGGTGATTGCCCTTGAGGTGCGGCCCACTTCTTCGCGGGCCGATTCCAGATCTGCGCGGAGGGACGCGATCTCGTCATGCTGACGCGCGTGTTGACGACGTGACCGCAGCAGTCCGCCGCCCATGACGAACGCTGACAGGGTCCCTACGGCCAGGCCGATGACGGCCAGGTCCGGTATCTCGATCATCGAATAGACCTCGGGAAGGGTGCTGGTCAGGGCCGCCTGGGGATTGACCTGGCCCAGTAGACACTGTTCCCGAGCGATCTCGGTAGATCTTGCCGCAAGAAATTGTGAAGTTGTGTTGCAGAAAGGGAACTTGTGATCGGGCTGGGCTGATCACCTGTCAGGTAAAGCGCATGGTGAGCGCACATTTTCGGCCAGCTAGCCCGGGGTGGCGGATCAATGGAGATTTCGCTACCCGGCTTGGTCCCGTCCTGCGCCTCGGTTTTGGTCTCGGTCTCATTTGCCGGGTGCCGGGTGCCGGGTGCCGGGTGCCGGGTGCCGGGTGCCGGATGCCGCCTGCCGGGTGCCGGGTCTCGGGTGTCGGTTTCGGGTGCGCGCACGGCTCGGCCGCGACGGCTTCCCCCCGCGCCGCCGCGGCCGACATCGTGAGCAGTCCTGCATGAGCCATGAATAAGGCGTGCATGGGTCATGCAGTCGTGCGGTCAGTTCCTGCAGTCATGGGCTCGTACGCCCGTCCCCGTGTCCGTCCCCGTGTTCGTCCCTGGATCCATGTGTGGATCCGTGGGGATCAGAACCTCGGCGCTGCGGGCGTGTGGTGGTCGCCCTGCGTCGTCGGCCCGCCGTCCTTGGGCGGGTTGGGGAGGGGGTTGTCCAGCGGAGTGGTGATGATCCCGTCCCGCGGAGGCGTGGGGGTGTGGTGGTCCAGCGGAGTGCTGGCGACCCCGTCGCGCGGAGGCGCCGGAGTGTGGTGGTCCCGTGCCACCGCGTCCCGCGGCGGAGTCGGGGTGTGGTGGTCGCCCAGTGTGGTGACGACCGCGTCGGTGGGCGGTACGGGCGTATGACGGTCTTCCTGCGGCGTGAGGGCGCCGGCCTTGGGCGGGGTGGGGGTGTGGTGGTCCCCCATGGTGGTGATCCCGTCCCGCGGCGGGTTGGGCGTGTGGTGGTCGCCCAAGGTGGTGATGTCGTCTGGGGCCTTGTCGTTCATGTCGCTCATCTTGTCCCCCATGGGTTTGCCTTGCGATGAACCAGAAAGAGCCTTCCGCCCGGAGACTCCCCCGAGGGTCGCCGGACGGAAGGCCGTAGGACACTCACTCTCCCCCCGGAGAGGTGAGGGCCCTGTGCGATCCGTCTGCCCCCCGACGCGACGGATCGACTGGATAGGAGCATGTCGGACGGGCATAAACATTCGATGAACGTCCTGGCAGAAAGCTGTCACAGAGGGGCGGACGGCCGATTTTGTCCACAGGAACGGACACCGGCGAACGCACCCGCACTGGGTAGCGGACCCGGACGAACTCGGCTGCTGAGCCCGGACGAATCGGGAGCGACGCGGCGCCAGGAAATCACTCGACCGGTGGACCGGTCACGTACGGCGGGCGCGTCCGGTCCCCTCGCATCGCCCGGCTCCCACCGGGACCTTCCAGCCGCTCGAAAGCGGGCCAGCAGCCACCGGTGCGCTGCCCGAACCACGGCCCCGCACGCCGCTTCCCGTGGCGGGGCACCACCCCCCGAGCAGGCATTCGAGCAGACCGCCGTGAGGCCATCATTCCGGGGGACCGGCCGGACCGGCAACCAGGACCAGGAATGGGGCGTCCGGTTACCGACCCGGTCGTCAGGCCGCGCTGAGCGGAGCCAGCAACTCCCTTACCTCATCGGCCTCCACCGCGCCCGATGCCTCGTGCAGCGCCAACGCCTCCAGCCAGCAGGCCCGCGCCCGGTCAGCCTGGCCGAGCGCCGCCAAGGCCCTCCCGAGCGTGATCAGCACATTCGCCCGGGTGCGGTCCCCGCCGATGCAACCGATCGCCAGGGCCTGTTCGGCATGTTGAGCGGCCCGTGCCGTACGCCGCGCCGAGTAGTGGGCCTGGGCGATACGGAAGTGGGTCGTCCCCTCCCACAGTCGCTGTCGACTTGTCTCAAAGCGGTCCAACGCCTCCGAGAGCTGCTCCAGCGCTTCGGTCGGCCGCCCCGCCTGGGTCAGTGCCACCCCCAGCGCATAGCGGGCGTTCGCCAGCCGCAGGGTGTGCCCGATGCGGTCGTAGATCTCCACCCCCTGCTCGGCCAGCGCGATCGCCTGGGCCACCCGCCCGGTGGACAGATGGATGCGGGAGAGGTTGCACAGGGCGCTCGCCTCACCGGGCAGATTGCCGTCGGCGCGTGAGCCCTCCGTGGCGCGGCGCAGATGCTCCTCGGCCTCCTTGAAGCGGCCCTGGTTGAAGGCGATGATGCCGCGGTCGTTGTCGGACCAGTAGACGGGCGCCGGATCGGCAACCGCTTCCGCGAGTGCCGCGGCCTCCTTGGCCTCCTCGTCCGCGTGCTCGTAGCGGCCCGCCACGAGGTGGACATTGGTCATCGACGTACGGGCCCGTGCCTCGGTGCGCGGGTCGCCCGAGGTGCGGGCGGCATCGCCGACGGCCGTCGCCGCGATCTCGTACAACTTGGAGTTGGCCCCGGATTCGGCGAGGTCCTGGGCGGCCCACAGCAGGTCGACGGCCAGCTTGAGCCGGTGCCCGTCCGTCGCCTGTCGGGCCGCGGCCAGCAGGCAGTTGGCCTCCGAGTACAGCCAGTCCTGGGCCTCGCGCTGATCGTCGAAGGCCAGCCCGTCGTGCACGGTCGGCCCGACGTGGTCGACGAGCCGGTCGCCGGGGCGCTCCATCCCGTACACCCGTGCCGCCGTCGCCAGATAGAAGTCCAGCAGCCGTGACAGTGCCGCCTCGGCCTCCTGTGGTGTCTCGTCGCGCTCGGAGCAGGAGCGGGCGTAGAGGCGTACGAGATCGTGGTAGCGGTAGCGGCCCGGCGCCGCCGACTCCAACAGGGAGGTGTCGACGAGGGCTTCCAGCAGGTCCTCGGACTCGTGCAGGGGCAGCCCCAGTACGGCGGCTGCGGCCGTCAACGAGATGTCCGGGCCGTCGGCGAGGCCCAGCAGCCGAAAGGCGCGGGCCTGGGTGGGCTCCAACTGGCCGTACCCCAACTCGAAGGTGGCCTTCACCGCTAGGTCGCCGGCCTGGAGTTCATCGAGTCGGCGGCGCCCGTCGGCGAGCTTGGCCGCGAGCACGGAGACCGTCCACGTGCGCCGGGCCGCCAGCCGGGATGCCGCGATGCGGATCGCCAGGGGAAGGAAGCCGCAGGCAGCGACCACGTCGAGGGCGGACTCGCGTTCCGCGCCCACCCGCTCCTCACCCACTATCCGCATGAACAGCTGGAGGGCTTCGTCCGGTGACATCACATCCAGGTCCACCAGATGTGCCCCGGCCAGATCGACCATCCTGACTCGGCTGGTGACCAGGGCCGCACATCCCGCCGTACCGGGCAGCAGGGGCCGGATCTGGGCGGCGTCCCGAGCGTTGTCGAGGAGCACCAGGACCCGACGGCCCGCGAGCGTTGAGCGGTAGAGCCCGGCGCGTTCCGCCAGCGAGTCGGGGATCGAGGTGTCGGGCACGCCCAGCGCGCGCAGGAACGCCCCCAGCACCGCTACCGGTTCGGCGGCGCGGCTGCCCGCGCCCTGGAGGTCGATGTAGAGCTGCCCGTCCGGGAAGTGCGGCCTGGCCTCGTGGGCGACATGGACCGCCAGCGTGGTCTTGCCGACGCCGCCGATGCCGGCGAGCGCCGAGACCGCCATGACGGAACCCTCGGCGGTGGCGAGCTTGCCGCCCAACTCGCGTACGAAGGAGGCACGCCCGGTGAAGTCGGGGACCGTGGCCGGCAGCTGGGCGGGCTGGGCGATCTGGGGTGCGGGCGCCTGCTCATCGTTCGGTCGGGCCAGTTCGGCGTCGGCCTGGAGGATGCGCTGCTGGAGCCGGGAGAGTTCGGCGCGGGGGTCGACGCCCAATTCCTCGGCGAGCAGCCGTCGGGTGTCCGCGTACACGGCGAGTGCCTCCGCCTGCCGTCCGCTGCGGTAGAGCGCCAGCATCAGCAGTTCCCGCAGCCGCTCCCGCAGCGGGTGTGTCGCGGTCAGCGCGGTCAACTCCGATACGGCCTCCGCGTGGCAGCCCGATTCCAGATCGAGCTCCAGCCGGGTTTCCAGGAGTTGCAGGCGCCATTCGTCGAGCCGTACCCGCTGGCTCTCGGCGTAGGGGCCCGGAACATTGGCCAGCGCCTCGCCGTCCCAGAGGCCGAGGGACTTGTTCAGCAGGGCCCTGGCATGGTTGCGGTCTCCCGTCGCACGTGCCTTCTCCGCTTCGACGGCCAGTTCCTGGGCGGTGGAGAGGTCGAGGCAGTCACGCCGTATCCGGATGGCGTAGCCGCCTGATTCGCTGACCAGAGCGTTGACGGAGAGGACCTTGCGCAGTCGGGACGCGTACGTCCGTACGGCTGCAAGCGCTTGCGACGGCGGGTCGTCACCCCAGATGGCGTCGATCAACTCGGCGGCGGTCGCCGTGCGTCCGTCCCGCAGCAGCAGCGCGGCCAGCAGCGCCCGCTGTTGGGGTGATCCTGAGGGCAGGGGATCCCCACCGCGCCAGGCCCGTACCGGCCCCAACACGCTGAAACGCAGGTCAATGACGTCACTGGGCGCTGGAATGCGCTGCTCCGGTACGCGTGGCCCGCGGTCACGGTCCATAGCTGCCCCCTGCCCGAACTGCCGATTCGCACCCGACAGTCTGCCCTGAACCGGGTGGCCCCGTCAGCAACGAAGCGCTTCCTCATCGTGCTTTTGCACGTGCGGGTGCGGGTGCACGGGTGTGGCCGGACCGTCTGAGGGGGGCCGGGCGGGTCCCGGGGCAGGCATTACGGGCGGTAAACCTCACCGGGGTTGGCCTTGGCGGGCGCCAACAGTTGGGACACGGTGACGAACGTATAACCGCGGTCCTTCAGCTTCGCGATGATGCCCGGGACGGCGGGGACCGTCCCGTCGTAGATGTCGTGCAGCAGGATGATGCCGTCCCGCCCGGCCTGCTTCAGGATGCGCTTCTCGATGAGGGCGGAGTCATTGGTGGAGTAGTCCTTGGCGGTGGCGCTCCACAGGATCTGGGCGAGCCCGAGTTCCTTGCTGACCGCGGTGACCTCGTCGTCGATCCGTCCCTGCGGCGGGCGCATCAGGGTCGGCTCGGTGCCGGTGATCTTCGATATCGCCTTCTGGGTGAGCTCCAGCTCCTCGCGTATCTCGTCGCGGTTGAGCTGGTCGAGCCTGCGGTGGGTCCAGGTGTGGTTGGCGACCTCGTGCCCCTCATCGAAGATACGTTTCACCACCTTCGGGTACTTCACCACGTGGTGCTTCCCCAGCAGGAAGAAGGTCGCCGGGACCCGCTCCTTCATCAGCGTGTCGAGCAGTTGAGGGGTGTCCTTGCCCGGGCCCGCGTCGAAGGTGAGCGCGATGCACTTGGCCTTCTCGCAGTCCACCGGCGCTTCGGGCGTGACCGTGGTCGCGCGGACCGCCTTCGCGGCGCCCTGGAGGGACTTGCCGTCGGACCGGGCGTCGGACCGGGCGTCCGCAGGGGCGGTCGTGTCCATGGAGCAGCCGGCGAGCGTCAGTGTCAGCGCGGCGACGACCGCCGCAGTGACGGTCCTCGTCCTGGTGATGGGCATGGCGGAACTTCCCCCGAGAGGTCGATGGGTACGGGTGCGCAGAGGGCCGCGCACCTGGTCGGGGGCGCAGTGCCTCCGGAACTATACACACGGCGTATACGCACGATGCATAGTCCCCTATGGAGACGGCGGTCCGGTCGTGCGGGTTGCCTGGGGAGATGAAGTCCTTGCAGGTGGACCGGGGTGAAGGTGCCGGCGACGGAGTCCCCATCCACCGGTTTCGCCGCATTCGGGTGCGGACCTCGTTCGTACACTCCCGCTCATGATGACCATCGACGATCTGACCCGTCTGGTGCCGCCGCCGCGCTCACCCGTCGCCGCAGAAGGCGACTGGGCGCAGGTGGAGGCCGCGTTGGGCCTGGCGCTGCCCCCCGACTTCATGGCGCTCGTCGAGCGCTATGGAACGGGCCAGTTCGTCGACTTCATCACCCCGCTCAACCCGTTCGGGGACGGCAGCCCGCTGCTCCGATGGTCCCGGCGCATCCTGGCGGAGGAGTCCGAGTCCCGGGAGGAGTACCCGGAGGATCACCCCCACCCCTACTACCCCGAGCCCGGTGGGCTGCTGATGTGGGCGGGCACCGACAACGGGGACCGGCTCTGCTGGCTCACTCAGGGGGCGCCGCACACCTGGCGGACGGTGGTGTGGAATCCGCGGGGCCACGGCTGGTCCGTCCATCCCTTCGGCGCGGTCGCGTTCCTGCACCACTGGTTGAGCGGGGAGACGGGGGTGCAGGGGTTGCTGCCCGCGCCGGGGACCGCACAGCCGTGGTTCGACCCCTTCGTCGAGCGGGTCCACGTGAACATCAGGCTCGTCGGTCCGCCACGGGACGACCCTGACTATCCCGAGCGGTTGCGGATCCTGCGTGCGGCGCTGGCGCCGACCGCCGATCGTGGTGGTGTCGATGATGGCGACGGCATCCGGCAGGACCACTTCGACGTGCCCGAACGAGGGTGGAAACTCACCTACGAGACGGCGTACGGGCACCAGATCCGGCTCGCCCATCCACCGGCCGACGAGGAGCACGCCCGGACCGCACTGCTCGCCGCCGTCCGGGCGATGGGGTGCACCGTGGAGCGGGTCACCACCCGTCTGGGAGAGCCGGCCTGGCGCTGACCGCTCGATCGGCGCCGGTGCCGATGTGTACGGCGGCACTGTCAGTGGGGGCGTGTTCAATCGGATGCATGGCCATCCGACGTGAGCGCGCGCATCCCGACCCCGCCTCTCCCGAGGCTTCCACGCCCGCCGAGAGCGTGGTCGTCGGGGATGAGGACTGGTACGGAAGGGATCTGTCGGAACAGCGGTACACCCGGCACACCTTCTACGACACCGACTGGACCGAGGTGGTGAACGACGGCGGCATCTTCGACGAGTGCACCTTCTCCGGGGTGCGGTTCAACGCCTCGCGGCACAGCAGCGCCGCCTTCACCAACTGCACCTTCAGACGGTGCACCTTCTTCGACACCGTCTTCGAACAGTGCAAGTTCGTCGGCAGTCAGTTCCAGAACTGCACCTTCAACATCCTCCGGGTGACCGGAGGGGACTGGTCCTTCGTCGCCCTGCCGAAGGCGGATCTGCGGGGCGCCGCCTTCGACGGGGTGCGGATGCGGGAGTGCGACCTCACGGGCGCGCGGCTGGAGGGGGCGTCGCTGGTGGTGGCGGACCTCTCCGGCGCCACCTTTCTCGGCGCCAACCTCAGCGGCGCCGATCTACGGGGGAGTGATCTGTCCTCCTTGAACCCGCTGGCCGTCCAAGTGTCCGGTGCGAAGATCGATCTGGAGCAGGCGGCCGTCATCGCCAGCGCGCTGGGGCTGGAGGTCACCTGAGGTCACCTGGCCGGTATCCGGCCCGTGGGCGGCAGGGGTCTTCCCGCGGCCTTCCGGACTCGGGGGATTGCGTCCAGAGGCGGGAGGCGGGAGGCGGGAGGCGGGAGGCGGGAGGCGGGAGGCGAGGGGCGACGGTCCGATGGCATCCGCGCGGGCCCGTAGGTGGTCGTCAGTGGTGGTGACTGATCTTCGGGGTTCTCGGTGGCCGTCGGGGCTTGTGCCGCAGGGCGAAGATCATCCCGAGGGGTGCACTCCGTGGGGCGATCATGAGCGACTGGAGAGCGCGGGAAAATTTCAAAAGGTGCAAAACGGGCGGCGCTGCGGTTCTCGTACTTGCGAGTAGGGTCCGAATTCCTTGCAACCCATGCTTGCGTGCTCGGTCGGGCTTCCATCTTGAGGCGATCGATCGAAATCGCCCACGATAATCAAGGTTCGATATCCGGACAGTATGCCTCCGCATGTGGAAACCGCACCCGTTAACGTCCTGTTCATGAGTCAGTTGGACGCGCGGCCCCTGGCCGGAGACACGGTAGGGGGTGCCCCGGACGGCGGCGCGTCCCGAGGCGGCGTACGCACCAAGGGGCTCGGCGGCAATTCCGTCGGCCTCACCGGCAGTGCCGTCATCGGCATCTCCACCGTCGCCCCCGTCTACTGCCTCACCTCGACGCTCGGCTCCACCGCCGGTGAGGTGGGGCTCCAGATGCCCGCCGTCTTCCTCGCGGGCTTCCTGCCCATGCTGCTGGTGGCCTTCGCCTACCGGGAACTGAACCGTGTGATGCCGGACTGCGGCACCTCCTTCACCTGGACCGTGAAGGCGTTCGGCCCCCGCCTCGGCTGGATGTGCGGCTGGGGCCTGGTGATCGCCACGATCATCGTGCTCTCCAATCTGGCGGGCGTTGCCACGTCCTTCTTCTGGCTCCTCGCCGGCGAGATCACCGGTAGCGAGTCCATCGCCGCACTCGACGACAACAAGGCCGTCCACATCACCACCGTCCTGATCCTGATCGCCGTCGCCACCGCGATCAGCTACCGGGGCATGACGGCCACCAAGGGTGTCCAGTACGCCCTGGTCGGCCTCCAACTGTTGGTGCTCGGCCTGTTCGTGGCGATGGCACTGAGCAAGGCCGGCTCCTTCGACACCTCGCTGTCCTTCTCGATGGAGTGGCTGAACCCCTTCGCCGTCCAGTCCTTCGCCGCCTTCACCGCCGGACTCTCGCTGTCGATCTTCATGTACTGGGGCTGGGACGCCTGTCTCACCGCCAACGAAGAGACCACGGGCAGCGACAGGACCCCGGGGCGGGCCGCACTGATCGCCATGGTCATCCTCGTCGCCTCCTACCTCGCCACCGCGGTGGCGGCGCAGATGGCCGTCGGCTCAGGTGACAAGGGCCTCGGGCTCGCCAACGCCGAGACCTCCGACAATGTCTTCGCCGCCCTCGCCGGCCCGATCATGGGCCCCGGCCTCGGCGTCCTGCTCTTCGTTGCCGTACTCGCCTCGGCCGCGGCCAGCCTCCAGACGACCTTCATCCCGGTCGCCCGAACCGTGCTGGCCATGTCCACGTACGAGGCCCTGCCCGCCTCGTACTCGCGGGTCAACCCCCGCTTCAAGACCCCGGGCCGCGCCACGGTCGTCGCCGGCATCGCCACCGGTGCCTTCTACGCCGTGATGACCCTCGTCAGCGAGAACGTACTGATCGACACGATCTACGCCCTCGGCCTGATGATCTGCTTCTACTACTCGCTGACGGCCTTCGCCTGCGCCTGGTACTTCCGCAAGGAACTCCTGCGCTCCGGCCGGGACCTGGTCTTCAAGGGCATCTTCCCCCTCCTCGGCGGTGCGCTGCTGGCAGCGGTCTTCGGCAAGACCCTGTACGACATGTGGGACCCGGCGTACGGAAGCGGCTCGGCGGTCTTCGGCGTCGGCTCGGTCTTCGTCATCGGCGTCGGGCTGCTGCTCGTCGGCGTCGTCATCATGCTGGTGATGCAGCGCAAGAGCCCCGCGTTCTTCCGCGGCGAAGTGCTCACCCGCGAGACACCCTCCCTGGTCGTTCCCGACTGACCCCGTCCGAGCACGCTCATCTCATATACGCCAGCACCGCACCCACCGAGACGAGTTGCGCCGCCCAGTGCAGCAACGTCACCGGCGGCCTGGCCCGCTGGCTCCGGTAGAACCGCTGGGGTGCGAACGAGGCGAACAGCCCTGCCGACGCGCTGACTCCGAAGGCCCACCAGGCGACGTAGGACAGCTCGGGCCGGGCGTCACAGTCGTTCGGGACGCAGTGGTTCAGCACCACGATCACCGCCGCGGCAAAGGCGGGCGCGAGTGTCGCCAGCCCGATCCGGGCGGCCAGCCGCCACCGTTGGTCGGCCGTACGACCGGCGGCGCGGGCGGTCGTACGGGACTCGGGACGGGACTCGGGACGGGACGGGAACGGGTCAGCCATGGGGCCATTGCGCCACGCCCGGCAGCCCGATGGAATCCGCCCCGCTACTCAGGTCCGTACCCCCGTTCCCCGCCGTACATGACGGTCTGATGAACGAGAACGGTCGCCACGACCGTTGCCGCAGACGGCCGCACACCCGCCCACCGGCACCTCACCCCGTGGTGCTGGCCCACGCGCACGCCCCCGGCACACCCTGACCCGGCCAGTGCGCCCACCGGCCCCTTTACCGCCCCCGATCAGCTCGTATGCTCGATTCATGACGGATCACGAGCCCGCACGCCCCACCGAGAACTCCATGCGCCGCGCCCTCAAGCGAGCCAGGGACGGGGTCGCCCTCGACGTTGCCGAGACCACCGTCCTCCTCCAGGCCCGCGGCCGTGATCTGGACGACCTCTGCGCCTCCGCGGCGCGCGTACGGGACGCCGGGCTCGAAGCCGCCGGACGGCCGGGAATCATCACCTACTCCAAGAGCGTCTTCATTCCGCTCACCCGCCTCTGCCGTGACAAGTGCCACTACTGCACCTTCGTCACCGTGCCGGGCAAGCTGAGGCGTGCGGGCCACGGCATGTTCATGTCCCCCGACGAGGTGCTCGCCATCGCCCGCCGCGGCGCCGAACTGGGCTGCAAGGAAGCCCTGATCACCCTCGGCGACAAACCCGAGGACCGCTGGCCCGAGGCCCGCGCCTGGCTGGAGGCCGAGGGGTACGACGACACCATCGCCTACGTCCGGGCCATCTCCATCCGCATCCTGGAGGAGACCGGGCTGCTGCCCCACCTCAATCCGGGCGTGATGACGTGGACCGACTTCCAGCGACTCAAGCCCGTCGCACCCTCCATGGGCATGATGCTGGAGACCACAGCTACCCGTCTGTGGAGCGAGCCCGGCGGCCCGCACTACGGCTCGCCCGACAAGGAACCGGCCGTACGGCTGCGGGTCCTGGAAGACGCCGGCCGCAGTTCGGTGCCCTTCACCAGCGGCCTCCTCATCGGCATCGGGGAGACCTACGAGGAGCGCGCGGAGTCCCTCTTCGCGCTGCGCCGCGTCTCCCGCTCGTACCACGGCATCCAGGAACTCATCCTCCAGAACTTCCGTGCCAAGCCCGACACGGCCATGCGCGGCATGCCCGATGCCGAACTGGACGAACTGGTCGCCACCGTGGCCGTCGCCCGGCTGCTGCTCGGGCCGTCCGCCTGCCTCCAGGCCCCGCCGAACCTGGTCGACGCCGAGTACGCCCGGTTGATCGGCGCCGGCATCGACGACTGGGGCGGGGTGTCGCCGCTGACCCCCGACCATGTGAACCCCGAACGCCCCTGGCCCCAGATCGACGAGCTCGCCCGGCAGTCGGCCGCCGTCGGCTTCACGCTCGCCGAGCGGCTGTGCGTGTACCCGGAGTTCGTCCAGCGCGGAGAACCGTGGCTGGACCCGCGGGTGCTTCCCCACGTACGCGCGCTGTCCGATCCGCAGACCGGACTGGCCCGCCCGGACGCCATCCCCGTCGGACTGCCCTGGCAGGAACCCGACGAGGGCTTCACCGCCACCGGGCGCACCGACCTCCACCACACGATCGACACCGAGGGACGCACCCACGACCGCAGGGCCGACTTCGACGCCGTCTACGGCGATTGGGGCGCGCTCCGGGAGGCTGCCGCCCCCGGCATGGTCCCCTCGCGGATCGACGCCGATGTGCGCCAGGCGCTGCGCACCGCGGCCGACGACCCGACCCGGCTCACCGACGACGAGGCACTGGCCCTCCTCCACGCCGACGGACCGGCCCTGGACGCCCTGACCGCCATCGCGGACGAACTGCGCCGGTCGGTGGTGGGCGACGAGGTCACCTACGTCGTGACGCGCAACATCAACTTCACGAATGTCTGCTACACCGGCTGCCGGTTCTGCGCCTTCGCCCAGCGCCGCACCGACGCCGACGCCTACACCCTCTCGCTGTCCCAGGTGGCCGACCGCGCCGAACAGGCATGGGACGTGGGGGCCGTCGAGGTCTGTATGCAGGGCGGCATCCATCCCGACCTCCCGGGCACCGCGTACTTCGACATCGCCCGGGCCGTCAAGGAACGCGTGCCCGGCATGCACGTGCACGCCTTCTCCCCGATGGAGATCGTCAACGGTGCCTCACGCACCGGACTGTCCGTACGGGAGTGGCTGACCGCGGCGAAGGAGGCGGGACTCGACTCCATCCCCGGTACCGCGGCCGAGATCCTGGACGACGAGGTCCGCTGGGTGCTCACCAAGGGCAAGCTGCCCGCGGCGACCTGGATCGAGGTCGTCAGCACCGCGCACGAACTCGGCATCCGCTCCTCGTCGACCATGATGTACGGACACGTCGACCAGCCCAGGCACTGGCTCGGCCACTTCCGTACCCTCGCCCGCATCCAGCAGGAGACGGGAGGCTTCACGGAGTTCGTGACCCTGCCGTTCATCCATACGAACGCACCGGTCTACCTCGCCGGGATCGCCAGGCCGGGGCCCACGGACCGCGACAACCGGGCCGTGACCGCGATGGCGCGGCTGCTGCTCCACCCGCACATCACCAACATCCAGACCAGTTGGGTGAAGTTGGGCGCCGAAGGGGCGGCGGAGATGCTGCGCTCGGGCGCCAACGACCTGGGCGGCACCCTGATGGAGGAGACCATCTCCCGCATGGCCGGGTCCCGGTACGGCTCGTACCGCTCCATCAAGGGCCTGGTGGAGATCGCCGATCTGGCGGGGCGCCCGGCGCGGGCACGGACGACGCTGTACGGGGAGGTGCCCGAGGAGCGGCAGCGCACGGCGACCGAGGCGGACGGGCAACTGCCGGCGCTGCTGCCGTTGGTGTCGGACTAGCCCGCCGTCGCCGTACCCGCCGTCGCCGTACCGCCTCCCCGTCGGACCGCCGTCGCCGTACCGCCCAGGGTCGTACCGCCCCTCGCCGTAATGCCCCACGCTTTGGAGCGGAGTTGCGCGCTCCGGAGAGGGGGCGGTCCACCGCGTTCCACCCCTGCGGGGGCGGGACCCCGGAGGTTATCCACAGGGGCTGACGGCCCGGGGGAGCAGCGGTCAGACTGATCACATGGTTCGGTCGATGCAGGACTTGTTGAAGCAGCGCAGGCTCGCCGGTTTTGTGGGCAGGCGGGCTGAGTTGGCGCTGTTCGAGGGCAATCTGTCGACATCGCTGGAGGACCCGGAGCACCACTTCGCCTTCCATGTCCACGGCAATGCGGGGGTGGGCAAGTCCTTCCTGGTGCGCAGGCTCGTCCACACCGCCAAGGAGGCGGGAGCGCTGACGGCCGCCGTCGACGAATCGGCGGCGAGCGTGCCCGAGGTCCTGGAAGCGGTCTGCGCGCAGTTCGCCGCCCAGGGGTTCCCGCTGAAACCGCTGGAGAAGCTGCTGGCCACCTACCGCCAGCGCCGACACGAGGTGGAAGCAGCCGTCAGCGCTTCCACCGCCGGGCCCGATGCGGACCCGACGACCGGTGCCCCGGCGCCCACCACCGGCTCCCTCGTGGTCGCCCAGGCCGGCCTGATCGCGATGGGGCTTGTCCCCGGCGCCGGAGCCCTCACCGGAGCCATTGACCCCAACCGCATCGCCCATGCCACCGACAACGCACGGGCGGCCCTCAGCCGCCACTTCGGCAAACAGGAGGACGTGGCGCTCGTCCTCGACCCGGTGAAGGCCCTCACACCGGTCTTCCTGGCCGAGTTGGAGCGCATCGCCGACCGGGTTCCCTGGATCGCGTTCTTCTTCGACACATACGAGCGCACCAGCGCCTTCCTCGATCCCTGGCTGTGCGATCTCCTGGCGAGCCGGCACGGCCCGGTGCCGGGGAACTGCCTCATCACCACTTCCGGACAGCGCCCGCTCAACCTCCATGTCTGGTCGGACCACGCCGGACTGATCACCGAGATCCCGCTGTCGCCCTTCACCGAGTCGGAGGCGCGCCAACTCCTCGCGGACAAGAAGGTCCATGACGAGCGGGTCGTCAGGGATGTCCTGAGGCTCTCGGGCTGCCTCCCGGTCCTGGTCTCCACCCTCGCGGAGAACGCGGGCAGCACAGGCGCCGTCGACGATCCCAGCGCCACCGCCGTGGAGCGGTTCCTCAAATGGGAGGTCGATCCTGTTCGGCGCACCGCCGCATAGGACGGAGCACTGCCCCGACGGCTCAACGAGGACGTGTTCCGGGCGGCTGTCGGCACCGACCACGCCCCTGACCTCTTCGCCTGGCTCCGGTCGATGCCGTTCGTCATCGACCGAGGAGGCCGCGCGCAGTATCACGATGTCGTTCGGGAACCGATGCTGCGGTTGCGCCGCAACAGCTCCCCCGAGCGCTGGAGCGCAGGCCACGATCGCCTGGCCGCCGCGTTCGCGGGCTGGTGCGCGAAGGCCGGGGAAGGGCTCCGACCAGCTGAGCGCTGGGCCCAGGACAGCTGGCGCGAACTGCGTCTGGAGGAGCTGTACCACCGGCTCTGCGCACAGCCGCGCGCAGCGCTGCCCGCCGCTCTCCGGGACGGCATCGACGCGTGCGACGCGGGCGTGCCACGAGCCCGGCAATGGGCGCAGATCCTCATCGATGCCGGCCTCGACGCCAACAGTGACGTCCTTGGCTCATTGGGGCGGGAATCGCTGGGCGCCCTGGAGGACGACGGACGCAGATGCGTCGAACTGCTCGGTCTGATCCTCAGCCGGGCCGAACTGGAACCTGCGGCCAAGGTGACCGCCCTGGTCGTCCGGGGGCGCGATCAACGCAACCTCGGTGATCACGGCGAGGCGATGCGGGACTACCAGCGGGCCATCGCCCTGGACGACGCGTGCCAGCGGGCGCACTTCGGACTCGGTGAGACCCATCGGCTGCTGCATGAGCACAGCGCCTCGCTCGAACACTTCGACCGGGCACTGGAGCTCGATGCGGCGGACAGTTGGGCGCTCTCCAGCCGGGCCCAGAGCAAACACGCACTCGGGCGCAGCGCGGAAGCCCTCCTCGATCTCGATGACGCCCTGGAGTCCAACCCCGGTCATGTGTGGGCACTGGTGCGGCGCGCTCAGGTCAGACGTGGGCTGGGGGATGGAGAAGGGTCCCTCCGTGACATCCGGCGCGCCCGCGATCTCGACGCGGACAACCCCTGGATCGTCGGTGAGTACGGCGAGATCCTGCGCCACCTCGGGCGCCACGAGGAGGCGATCGCCCTCTATGACCGGGCGCTCGTCCTCGACCCCTCCTACGCCTGGGCGCTGGGCAGCAGGGCCATGGCGAAGAAGGCACTGGCCCGCATCGATGACGCCCTGGCGGATCTGACGGCGTCGCTGGAGATCGAGCCGGGCTATCTGTGGGCGGTGTTGCGCAGGGCGGAGATCCATGGGGAGCAGGGCGACACCACGGCGGAGTTCGCCGACCTCGATCGGGTGGTGGAGACCTCCAGGGCCAAGGAGTGGGCCCACGCCCAGCGCGGTCATGCGCACCTTCGCGCCGGACGCCATGAGCAGGCGATCGCGGACTTCGATGCCTCGCTGGCGCACGACCCGTCCTACGCCTATGCACGAGTGGCCAGAGGCCGTGCCCGAGCGGGCCTTCAGCGGTATCCAGAAGCGCTGTCCGACCTCGACCAGGTGTTGGAGTCCGCGCCGGGGTCCACGGCGGCGCTGGAGGCGCGTGCCACGGTGTACCGCGCACTCGGTGACCACGCGAGCGAACTCACCGATCTCGAAGCAGCGGTGGCCGCGGCGCCGCAGGACCCCGCGTACCGCGTCCTGCGCGGAGACGCGCATCGGCGAGCGGGCCGGCACGACCGGGCGATCGACGACTACGACCGGGCGATAGCCCTCGCACCCGACGACGGATGGTCGAGAGGGCGCCGAGGGCAGTCACTGCATGCGCTGGATCGCTGGGAGGAAGCCCTCAGGGACCTCACGCGAGCGGCCGAACTCCACCCGGACGAACCATGGATCGCGATAGGGCGCGGGAGGACGCTCTTCGCCCTGGGTCGGCTGACGCAGGCCCGGGAGGAGTTGGACCGGGCGATAGCCCTCGCACCGGATGATGCCCGCCCGTATCGGGTCCGTGCCCGTGTGCACCTGGCACAGGGCAGCCCCACGCTCGCCCTGCTGGACGTCAGGGTGCTGCTGTCGTTGGGCGAGGGGGCGAGCGCCCGGGAGTTGCTGGAGGATCCCGCGCTCAACGACGAACAAGAAGCCGACGAGCTTCGCCGCCAATGTGTTGGGTGACCCTCGTCGAGATCGGGCCGACGCCTCAGCCGGGGCTCGGTAGGGCCGGGCGCCGCCGTTGTGCCGCGGCCGGGGCAGCGTGTCGACGCCGTACGTGGGGGAGCACTGGAGCCGCGCGCCTCGTTCGGAGTTGCAGAGTTCAGAGTTCGGAGTTCGGAGTTCGGAGCAGGGCGAGGGCGGGCACCTCGCTTGGGCAGGGCAGTCCTCCGTGCGCCGCGGGTCTTTGTCGAGAACGGGCCAGGGACGGGCCGAGGGGCCTCCGGACCAGCGGACAGGCCCTCGCCGGGGCGGTGGAGCGGAGCCCACCACTCCAAGCCGCAGCCGTCCCAGCAGCTATGCCCTCCCTCAGTCGAACCGGTCGAAGCCCGAGATATGAAGGGAGCCTTCACCCCACAAGCCGCCCCGCCAGCGCCGTAGCGATTACAGTGCTGCCCCGGCTTACGTTCCCACTACGTTCGCTGTAGTTCGCACTACGTTCCACGTCCAGGGAGGGCGCGCGGTGACCCCAGCAGCCACAGCCGTCTGGGGGCGTGCCGAACAGCAGGACTTCCGGGCCCGGGTGCGCGGCTCCCTGCTCGGCGCGGCCATCGGCGATGCGCTGGGCGCGGGTGTGACCGCGCTCACCTGGAAGGAGATGGTCGACGCCTACGGTCCCCAGGGCGTCAACGACTTCGTCCCCGCGTACGGCAGGCGCGGCGCCATCACCGCGGCCACCCAACTGAGCCTGTTCACCGTCGACGGGCTGATCCGCGCCCAGGTCCGCCGCGACACCGGCGCCTGGCACCCGCCCACCGATGTCCACCGGGCCCATCGACGCTGGGCCGCGACCCAGTCCGACTGGGGCCCGGACGAACGCCGCAAGGACAACGGCTGGTTGGCCTGCGAGGAGTGGCTCTACACCAGGCGCGCCCCGACCAAGACCGTCCTCCTGGGCCTGGGCGACGACACCATGGGCACCCTGGACAGCCCCAAGAACCCGACCGCCCAGGACGCGGGCGCACTGGCCCGGTCGGCGCCCTTCGGGCTGCTCGTCGGCTGGGAGCCCCAGTTGGTCTGCCAGTTGGCCATGGAATGCGCCGTGCACACGCACGGCCACCCCAGCGCCTATCTCTCGGCGGGCGCCTTCGCCGTGATCGTCCACGGTCTGGCGCGGGGCGAGGGGCTGGACGGCTCGATACGGCGAGCCCTCACCCTCGTGGGCGCCCGTCCGGGGCACCAGCCGGTGACGGATGCGCTGGAGAAGGCCGTCGCAGCCGTACGGGAGGGCGCGCCCGATCCGGAGCGCATCGCCGGATTCGGTGGGGAGCGCAGCGCCGAAGAGGCACTCGCCACCGCCGTGTACTGCACCCTGGTGAGCCAGGACATACGCCACGGACTGCGCCTCGCGGTCAACCATGACGGCCCATCCGAGATCACTGGGTGTCTGACCGGCGCCCTGCTCGGCGCTCTGCACGGCGAGACCGCGCTTCCCCCCGCCTGGCTGTCGGAGTTGGAAGGGCGCCCCACCGTCCTGGAACTGGCGGACGACTTCGCCATGGAGATGACCCAAGGGCCGGCACTGCACGGCCCGGCCGCGGCTGCCCCCGGGTGGTTGGCCCGCTACCCCCGCGTCTGAAGAGAACCTTCTGACGCCGGCACGTCTGAAGCCGCACGTCTGAAGCCGAGGTCTCTGAAGCCGGCACATCTGAACCCGAGGTCTCGGGACCCGAGGTCTCTGAATCAGGGGTATCCGAAATCAGGGGTATCCGAAGGAACCCCGCGCGCCTGCGCACGCATGAAGTGCCGGCCCGAAAGTCATCGAAGCCCCGCGCCCCACCCGACAGCGCCCGCCGGAATGGCCTTAGCATCCCGGTCATGGACTTCTCCCCCATCGCCGTGCGCCTCGTCTCCGGCGCCGTGGGCCCCTTGGTCGCGAAGCTCTTCGTCCAGGGCACTCCAGGTGCCGGTCTGGTGGACCGCCCGGTACGGATAGCGGGGTTGGTCTCGTTCAAGGGGGAGAAGCGCACCCTGGGCGATGCCGAGTTGGCCAAGCTCTGTGCCGAGTTGGTGGAGCGATCGGCCGGCACCCTCGGTCCGAACGAGGCTCCGACATCCGAGGTGCGCCGGGAACTGGCCGACGCGCTCACCCTCGCCCTGCACAGCCTCGGCGATCTCGACATGGACGACGTCCAGGCCGTACGTCTGGGCGCCGATGGATTCGCCGCTCGGCTCGCCCGCCCCACCCAACTCTCCAGCGCCGCCGAGGGCTACTATGACGCACTCCTCCACACGGCCTGTCTGCACATCCTGAACTTCTTCACCCAGCGCTCCACCTTCGTCGCCCGCACCCTCGTCGAACAGTCCCGTTCCATCGAGTCATTGATCGCGGCCACCGACCTCCTCATCGACCGGCTCCCCGGTCGACCGGCCGAGGACGCCCGTTTCGAAGAGCGCTATCTGAGGCACCTCGTCCACAAGCACGGCGAGCTGACCATCCATGGACTCGACCTCCACCACGAGCGCGAATGGCAACTCGACGCCTCCTACGTCTCCCTGGAGCTCGCCGAGGACTCGGACGCATCGATCCCCGCCGAACAGGTCTTCTCCGGCCGGAGCAAGGTCCTGCTGCTCGGTGGCGCCGGATCGGGCAAGACCACGCTCGTGCAGTGGCTGGCCGTCACCACCGCCCGGTGGAGAGCCGACGGTCCGAACGGGCCCGATTTCACCGAGCACCTCGGCCAACTCATCGGCCGCATCCCGTTCGTCCTCCCGCTGCGCCGGGTCATCAGCGACGGCAGCCCACCCACACCGGATGAGTTCCTGTCCTCGGTGCGCAGCTCCGTCGCAGGCTCCCAGCCGACGGGTTGGGCGGATCGAGTGCTGCGCGCCGGCCGGGCGTTCCTCCTCCTCGACGGCATCGATGAGATCCCCCGGCGAGAGCGCGAGCAGACGCGCCGCTGGCTGCGCGAGCTGATGGCGGACTTCCCGGGCAACCTCTGGCTGGTGACCGCCCGTCCCTCCGCGGTCGACGACGACTGGCTGGGACGCGAGGGCTTCACCCCACTGTCCCTGTCCTCGATGTCCCGCCCGGACGTCGTCCACTTCATCCGCCGCTGGCACGCGGCGGCGGGAACGGAACCCGAACTCGGCGAGGCGCTGCTCGACGCCGTCCGGGCCGGTGGAGACCTCGGGCGCCTGTCGGTGAACCCGCTGATGTGCGGACTGCTCTGCGCCCTGCACCGCGAACGCCGTGGCTTCCTGCCGCACGGCCGCAAGGACCTGTACGACGCGGCGCTGAGGATGCTGCTGGAGCGGCGCGACATCGAGCGCGGGGTGCGGTCGGACGGTGGTCTGCGACTGTCGTCCGAGACCCAGATCCTTCTTCTCCAGAAGCTCGCCCACTGGCTGATCCGCAATGACCGGGTGGAGATGGAGCAGGACGACGCGCTGCGCCAGGTGGAGCGCTCACTGGTCAACATGGCCCATGTCCAGGCACGTCCGGAGGAGGTCCTACGGCATCTGCTGGAGCGCTCCGGTCTGCTGCGGGAACCGGTCGCGGGCCGCATCGACTTCGTCCACCGCACCTTCCAGGACTATCTGGGCGCCAAGTCCGTCGTCGAGGAGGGTGATTTCCCGCTGCTGCTGGACAACGCGCACAAGGACCAGTGGGAGGACGTCGTACGGATGTCGGTGGCCCTGGGCCGCCCCGCCGAACGGGAACGCGTGCTCAACGGCCTCATCGCCGACATCAAGGGGACCTCCCTGGGCAGGGACCTCTACGACACCCCCCATGCGGGCAGTCTCGCGGGGGAGGAGTTGCGCCGGGTGCTGCTGGCCGCGACCTGCCTGGATCACGCCACCGAGGTGGCTCCGGGCGTCCGGCAACGCGTGGTCGACCTCGTCGGCCGGTTCGTGCCTCCAAACAGCCATAGACGGGCGCGCAATCTCGGGGAGTTCGGCGGTCCCATCGTGCTAGGACTGCTGCCGGGGCCCGAGGAGCTGACGGCCGAACAGGCCGAGCGCGTGATCATCACGGCGATCCGGATCGGCACCGATGCAGCCCTGCCCCTACTGGCCCGCTTCAGCCGCCACCCGGCCCTGCCCGTACGACGTCAGTTGGCCTGGTCCTGGTCGCGGTTCGACACCCAGAGGTACGCGGAGTCGGTCATCGCCCACCTCGATGAGACGGGCCTCTACTTCACCGCTCACCACGTGGACCATCTGCGGGCCCTACGAGACCTCGGCGGGCGCTCCCGCGTCCAACTGGTGGGGATCTTCCGCTCCGCCGATCTCCTCGCCCATCTGGATCCAGACCTCCTTACCCATCTCTGGCTCAAGGACGGCTACTCGGCGGTGCTGGGCGATGGATGGTTGGAGGCGTTTCCCCGGCTGCGCAAACTGACCGTGCCCGATCACGCCCGTGGCGTTCCCACGACCGGCTCGGGCCTCAGCGTTGTCCACGTCCCATCCGGTGGCGCGATCTAAGGGGCGCGCTGAGATGAGGCGTACGCCGACTCAGGACACGGCCGAGCCCCCTCGGCCGGGACGGCGGACCAGTCGAGAGGGCTCTGTCAGGTGGTACATCCACACACGCGCCTGGGGAATGCTGCGTGTGCGAAGAACGTCCTTCACTGCTCGGCAGGGAATCAGCCGAGATGGAACGCTCCCTGGCCGACTTCGCTGACGAAGGCGTTCCACGATCCGGGCACGAAGGTGATCGTGGGGCCCGCGGGGACCTTGGAGTCTCGTACGGAAATAGCCTGCATGATCGGGGACTTGACCTCCACGCAAGCCCCGTTCCCCCCGGAGTACGTGGACTTCGTCCATGACTCCGTGGCTCCCTGAATGATTGCCATGTTTACTCCGCTTCGGCAAGTGGTGCGATGTGCCAGCGTGGCGCTGGTGTGATCGACGCTACTCGTCGCGACGGACCTGCGAGGCAGGCATTCACTCGGTCGGATGGCATGTGCTACTCGACCCTTACGCAATTGCCAGCCGGGGGTGTATCGTTCCACCCTTTTCTTTGGCGCAGGTGAATTGATCTTCCTCGCGGTGCCCCAGCCCGCCTCGGCTCAAGGGCTGTCCCGCAATACTCGGCGGGTGCACGACGACAGCTACGGCCCTCCCCTGGGCCTGGCGGCCTGGGCGGCGCCCCCACCATCTGACGCCGCGCGCTGATCCACCAGGCGCTACGGGACAGCCTTTAGCGGGCGTACTCCTTGGCGATGCTCTCGATGAACGCGGTCGTCTGCTCCACATTCAGCGCCTGGGCCCGCAGATGTTCGTACATCACGCTGTACTTGTGCACGTCGTTCGCTTTCTCCAGATAGAGATCGCTCGTGACGCCCTCGATATAGACGACGCTCGAATCGGTGGCGTCGGGGAATTCCAGAATCGCGTACTGGCCGTTGATGCCGGGATGCGCGCCCATGTCGAACGGGAGCACCTGGATGGTGACGTGCGGCAGTTGGGACATCTCCATCAGGTACTCCAACTGTTCCCGCATCAGGGCCCGTCCGCCCACGGCCCTGCGCAGCGCTGCTTCGTCGATCACCGCCCACATCCGCAGCGGCAACTCCGAGTCCTTGATCCGCTCCTGGCGGCGCACCCGTACGCTCACCCGCTTGTCGATGTCCGACACCGCGCTTTCCGGCAGGGCACCCGCGATCAGCGCTTCCGCGTACGGCTTGGTCTGGAGCAGCCCAGGCACGACCTGCGGTTCGTACACCCGAAGGCTCGCGGCGTCGGTCTCCAGACCGATGTAGACGCTGTACGGGATGTCACCGAAGGCGTGCCACCAGCCCTGCTGGCGGGAGTCCTTGGCCATCTGCATCAGGGAGTCGACGATGCGATGGTCGTCGACCTCGTACACATTGCACAGGTCGCGCACGTCGCGCTGGCTGATGGAACGGCGGCCGTTCTCCAACCTGCTGATCTTCGATTGGGAGACCAACAGGCGTTCGGCCACCTCTTCGGCGGTCATGCCGCGCAGTTCCCGGAGCCTGCGCAGCTCCAGACCCAAACGACGTCGCCTGACGGTGGGATTGACACTGGACGCCACAGAAACTGCACCTCCGGCTGTAGCTGAGCGTATCTACTGCTCAGCAGACTGCCACCATGTGAAGGGCCCGCGCTGGGGAATTGCCACACGAGGCGCCCTAGGAGTGGCGTGTTCCGGATGCACTCGCGGCTCTGTCGCACCGGACCCCGGACGCCGGTGGGGCCCGGTCGTCCGGCTGGCGGCGCGATGGACGCGCGGAGCAGTGCTGGCTGCCCCGCGCGTCGGGGTGCGACTCCCGAACCGGATCAGGAACACATCGCTACGGCGGCGGTGATGGCCTCCGTTCGCGCGGTGCGGTGCTCCAGAGCGTGACAGCGTTGCCTGGTGCGGTGGTTCGGTCGATCGCGGTGACTCAGTGCACCCTGCGCCGCTCCGTGCCTATCTCTGTGCCCGGTGCGGCGCCTGGTGCGTGTGGTGCTCAGTGCGCGGCGACGCGGGCCATGCCCCCGCGGCGCGGCTGCATCGAAACGGCCGCCTGACGGCTGCTGCCCGGTGCAGAAGGATTGCGACGCGGCTGCGCAGCCGCACCGTTCTGGACGTCCATCACGGCGTGCGCCACGAGTCCGCCCATGGGGTCATGCCTGATGAGATCCCGCAGTCGGGATCGCGAGGAACGCCCCTCATTTCCTGGGTAGAGGTGCTTGCCGAGTCCGACCGCATGGGCCAGCGCGGCGAGCGCCGCGGTCCGCGGGTCCGGTGGAACACCGGTGCGGATCGCACTGTCCAGCCGGGCTCGGATGTCCCTGCTGATCGCCGTGTCCGTCGCTTGGTAGCGAGTCGTCGGCAGCACCCCGCACATCTGGCCCGCGACGGCATGAACCATGCCGCACCGCTCCAGGTGTGCCAGGTAGATCTGGCGCAACCCCAGTCGGGGCCCGCCGATCCAGTGGACCGCGCGAACCGGACTGCCACGTCGGCGCAGCAGTTCCAGCGCGGAGTCCAGTGTTGGATCTCCGGTCGGCCGTGGCATCACCACGGCGATACGATCCCCGTCTGGGGCTATCCGTCCTGCCAGAGCCAGCTCCACTAGCTGTGCTCCGGCCAGACCAAGGTCGAGCGACTGCGGCTGCGCTGTGGTTCCCGTCGTCGGGTCCAAAGCGAGCAGCAAAAGCTCCTCCGGAATTGTTCTGCGGCTCCTGCCCATCCATGCCTCCCCGCGTGGATGAATGACAGGGTGACCCCTCTCACATTGGTCTGTCGAGAGCGCCTGGGTGCTTTGTATGGGAACCGTTAGGTATGTCGTTCTCGTCTATGCCCAGGGGCCGTGCTCTCACACAGGACACTGATAGATGGTTCGGACAACACGGGCTTGCCGGATGCGGCAACCCGTAGTGCGTACGTATGGCAGCGGCGCACGACTCATGGAGGAGGCACGGTGGCGGGCGAGTCCCCCGACAGGTCGGAGCAGCGGAAGTCGTCGGGGGAGACGACCGAGGGGGAACGCGATCCGCGTCTCGCCATGCTCGGCCGGGCCTCAACGTCGGAAGTGGATCAACCGACCGCGGTCTTCAGGCTCCCCGACGAGCCGAAGCCGTCCGGCACCGCCGAGAGGAATCCCCGGAAGGATTCCGGGGTGCGTCAGCCGGGCACCGAGACCGGCTCCGTGCAGAACGACACCGAACTGCGGTCGGCGGTGGCGGCCTGGGTGGCGTCGGCGGACGAGGAGCCGGCCGCCGAATCCGAGGATGTCTCCTCCGCGGTAGACAGCGACAGCGACGGCGACACCGACACCGACACCGACACCGACAGCGCGGTGCAGGGCGGGGGCGCAGAGAAGACCGCGATGCTGCCGCAGTCGCGCGAGGAGTCCACCGTCGAGCGGACCTCCGTACTGCCCGAGGTGCACCGTGACAGCGCCGAGATAGGTACCACGGCGGGGAAGACGGCGAGCAGCGCCGCGGACGAAATCGGTGCCGCGGACGACGCAGA
This sequence comes from Streptomyces sp. NPDC059256, assembly GCF_042753785.1. Lineage (NCBI taxonomy): Bacteria > Bacillati > Actinomycetota > Actinomycetes > Kitasatosporales > Streptomycetaceae > Streptomyces > Streptomyces sp. NPDC059256. The sequence goes on from NZ_JBHYZO010000004.1 coordinate 279,343, forward strand.
CTCACGGCGCGGTAAGTCCGCAGAGGCGGGCAAGGGCCCGGCGGAGCGCACGGAGGCGTCATCTGGCGCCCAGCAGCCCGTGAACGGCACTTCCCGGCCGGACGGGCCGGTGACGGCGCCCCGGGGCGCTTCAGGGAGCACGGGGAAGCCGTCCGCGCCGTCGGCGGACGCTTCGACGGACCGTTCGGCGACCACGGCAGAGGGCGAGGCCGTCGACCGGCTCGCCCCCACCGCGCCCCGGGGCCGTCCGTCGACCGGGAAGCCGGCCGGTGGATCGGCAGGGAGTTCGGCCGGGAGTTCCACGGAGGGCGATCGGGAAGGCGCGGGAGCAGCCGGCGACGGGGAGGCGGGCAGCGGCGCTGCCTCGGACCGCACCCAGGGCGGCGGGGTGACCGCTGCCGAGAGCGCCGGGGCTGCCGCCGGTGCGCCGAAGCCCCGGGACGCGCAGTCCCGCGACACACAGTCTCGCGACGCGACAGCGGACGGTTCGAGGACGGGCGGTTCGGGGGCGGACAGTTCGACGGCGGACAGTTCGACAGGTGCGGTCCGGTCCACCGGGACCGCGCGCCCCGAGCCGCAGCCCCGAACCCGGCCTGAGTCCAAGCCTGATGCCCGGGCGGAGTCCGACACCGACACCGACACCGAGTCCAAGACCAGCCCGCCCGCGGCTGCCGGTCGAACCCCTGGCACTCCCTCCTGGGCTTCCCGCGCCACGTCGGCGTCCTCCCCGGCCACGGGCGAGCCTTCCCCGGGCAAGCCCACAGCGTCGGAGCCCGCGAAGGCCGCCCCTGGCGATGCCCCCGCGAAGGCCCCCGATGCACAGGCCAAGACCCCCGATGCGCAGGCCAAGACCCCTGGGAAGGCGCCGAAGGCACCGGACAAGCCGCAGGACAAGGCACCGGACGAAACCCCAGCCACCGGCGAAACCCCGGACAGCCCTGAGCGCGGTTCGGGAGAGCGAGCGGCGAAGGGCCCCACCGAAGCCTCGCCCAAGCCCGCGCCTTCGACCTCCGGCCCTTCCACGGGCGCAGGTCCCGTCGTCGATCAGCCCACCGCCGTCTTCAAGGCACTGCGCAAGCCCACCCCGTCCGGTGACAGCACCGCCGTGCTCAAGGCCCCGCCGGCACCTCGCTCCGAGTCCAATCCCGCCACCAAGGATTCCCCCGCACCACGGCCCAGTACGTTCGTCCCGCTGCGGAGCGACGACGGGCCGCGCACCCCCGTCGCCAACAAGAGCGGCACCACCGCTCCAGCAGATGGGAAGCAGAGCCCGGCCGCCGCTTCGGCCGGCGCGCCCGCCGCGCTGAGCGAGCCCGAGCGGACCACGCAGCAGCCCGTACCGCCTTTGCCTCCGCTGGATTTGCTCGCCGAGCTGACGAACACCCCGCCACCGCCCAACACTGCGGTGCGCACACTGTTCCGCAGGGTCAAGATCTGGACCCCGCTGCTGGCGGTCCTCTTGATCGTCTTTGCGATCGTGCAGGTTCTGCGCCCGCTTCCCGAGCCGTCGCTCAAGCTCTCCACCGACCCCACCTACACCTTCCAGGGCGGTCCATTGAGCCTGCCGTTCCCCGGTGAGGGCCAGGGGGCCGTGGCGGTCGACGGCGTGGGCATGGTGGGCACCTACGGAGCACAGCGGCCGGCGCCGATCGCGAGCGTCGCCAAGACGATGACCGCGTACGTGATCCTCAAGGACCACCCCATCACCGGCGATCAGGTGGGCCCCGAGATCGCCGTGGACCAGCAGACCGAGGACGAGAGCAAGAACACGGACGAGTCCAGGGTCCCGGTGTCCAAGGGGCAGAAGTTCAACCAGCGCGAGATGCTGGAGATGGTGATGATCCACTCCGCGAACAACATCGCCCGGCGCCTCGCCCGCTGGGACGCGGGCACGGAGCAGGCGTTCGTCAAGAAGATGAACGACGCGGCCAAGGAACTCGGCATGGCCGACACCCTCTACACCGACCCCAGCGGTCTGGTGGCGACCACCATCTCCACGCCCCAGGACCAGTTGAAGCTGGCCCAGGCCGTGATGAAGAACGACATCTTCCGCGAGATCGTCAACACCCCGAGTAAGGAGATCCCCGGCCTCGGGATCCGACTGCAGAACGGCAATGACCGCGCCCTGCTGAAGGACGGTGTCGGCGGGATCAAGACCGGCTCGTCCACCCCGGCCGGCGGCAATCTGCTCTGGGCCGCCAACGCCGAGGTGGACGGCGAACTGCACCAGATCGTCGGTGTCACACTCGGGGTGCAGGACGCCAAGCTCCTGAGGGACAAGGTCGACCTCGCCATCGACCACAGCATCAATGTCATCGCCGCCACCCAGCAGGCCGTCACCTCTGCTGTCGCGGTCAAGAAGGGACAGGTCGTCGGCTATGTCGACGACGGTCTCGGCGGTCGGACGGCGGTCGTCGCCGCCAAGGACCTGAAGGCGATCGGCTGGGCGGGCCACCGTGTCTCCATCGAGATCAACGACGGCGGCAAGAAGCTCCCTGGTACGGCGAAGTCCGGCCAGGTCGTTGGCCAGATCTCGGTTGGCACAGGGCCGGGGAAGGTCACCGCGCCGATCGAGCTCCAGCAGGACCTCGCAGAGCCCGGCTTCGGAGCCAAGCTGACCAGGCTGGGCTGAGCCTCCCGGGCCAGCAGGGCGTCCCGGGAAACCGGGACGCCCTCGTGTTAGCGTCCGGTCAACTCAAAGGCGCCGGGACAGCGTCTTCGTGGGCGAGCCACGACCACACACGGACGGGGAGACGGGGAGAGCCGCAGTGACTACTGCTGAGCCGGTCCAGACGGACGGCCGCAGCATCCGTACGGGGCCGCGAATACGCCAGCCCTCGCCCACCACCATCGACACCGGTCCGGCGACCGGACCCGGCGCGCCGGGGGACCGAAGCGCACTCGCCGACCTCCGTGATCAGCTGACTCGCCGTCCCGTACTCGTGACCACGGCCGTCGCGGCGGTCGTGCATCTGCTCTGGTTCTTCCTCTTCGCCAACAGCGGCGGTGATCTGGCCGCTCAGGACGCATGGGCCGAGTTCGTCGGTCGACATCCGGACTCCGCGTACAACCTCGCCTGGTACGGCGGGATGCACCCCGTCTCCTACAGCGTGGTCTCCCCGTATCTGATGTCCCTGATCGGCGTGCGGTCGACCATGATGGTCGCCGGTACCGTCTCGGCGGCGCTGACCGCGCTGATCCTGGTCCGGGTGCCCGCGGTGCGCAATCCGCTGGCCTGCTCGATGGCCGGGGTCTTCGCCTTCTTCTGCAACGCGCTCTCCGGTCGGGTGACCTTCGGACTCGGCATGATGGTGGCGCTGGGCTCGGTCGCGGCCGTGTTCTGCTGGCCGCACCGCTGGCGCACCAAGCGCTGGGCGAAGGCAGCCGTCGCCGCCCCGCTGGCCGCACTCGCGACGACCGCGAGCCCGGTCGCCGGTCTCTTCCTCGGCGTCATCGCAGCCGCACTGTTCCTCAACGGACGGCGGCCGGGCGCGTACGCCATCGGCCTGCCGCCCGCGGCGGTCGTGGCGCTCTCCTCCTGGCTGTTCCCGTTCTCCGGTACCCAGCCGATGTCCCTGGCCTCGACCTCGCTGCCGTTCCTCTACGGCGTGCTGGTCTTCTTCTTCGTCCCGAAGCAGTGGCGCACGGTTCGTACCGCCGCCGCCGTCTATGCGCTCGGAACCCTGCTGACCTGGGCGATCGACTCCCAGATCGGTTCGAACGTCTCCCGGCTGCCGATGCTCTTCGCCGGGGTGGCACTGCTGGCGGTCCTTCCGTACACGCTCCCGCGTTCCCGGAAGTGGTACGCGCTGCTCCTCGCCTTCGTCGGGATGAACTTCTGGGTCGGCTTCAAGGGCGTGGACGACATGGTCCGCACCGCACCGACCGCGGCCTGGACGCGAGAGCTGGCACCGCTCGTCAACAAGCTCCAGGACGTCAAGGCCGAACGCGGCAGGGTCGAGGTCGTTCCCGCCAAGAGCCACCGGGAGGCATCGGCGCTCGCGCCCTACGTCAATCTGGCCCGCGGCTGGAACCGGCAGGCCGACATGAAGCGCAACCCGATCTTCTACGACAAGGAGCGCACCCTCACCTCCGCCGACTACCGCGCCTGGCTGGACCGCTGGGCCGTGCACTACGTCGTCCTGCCCACCGGCACCCCCGACACCGGGGCCGAGCAGGAGACCGAGTTGGTAAGGGAGGGCCAGCCCTATCTGAAGCCGGTCTGGAGCGATGCGAACTGGCAGCTGTTCGCCGTCAAGGAGCCCACGCCCCTCGCCGACGCGCCCGCCGTCGTCCAGCACGCGGGCGAGGAGGAGATAAGACTTCGGGTGACCAAGGCGGGACGGGTGCTGATCCGGGTGCCGTACTCCCCCTGGCTGAGCATCGTCGATGACCAGCGGGAGAAGGTCGAGGGCCCGCAGGAGTCCGAGGAGTCCAAGGAGCGCGCCGAGGGTGAGCCGAAGTCGTTCACCAATCCGAACGGCTGTCTGATCAAGGTCGAAGAGGACGCCGAGGGCGACGAGTGGACGGAACTGCTGGCACCCCGGCCCGGGGTGTACCGGCTGGCCGCCCCCTATGACCTCCCCCGGGGCACTCCCTGCCCCAAGGAGATGCAGGAGTGACCTCCTTCGGGCGACGGGCCTGATCCGAGCCCTGCCGAACGCATTGCCCTGCCGAACGCGTCGCCCTGCCGAACGCGTCGAGCGGTCCGCCCCGTGCCTATGGGGCGGACCGCTCGTCTCTTGACGCTGTGCTCACTACGCACGGGCTCTCCACGCAGCGCTTGGTACGTCGCGCTCTGTCCGTTGCGTCTTCCCGAATTCCGTTGGGGGAGCCGCTACTCGGTGCGCAACCCGTCCGGGCGCATCAACCGCCACAGCGGCGGCATGCTCAGTAGCGTGACCAGCGCGATCAACGCCGCGCCCACTCCGACGATCGGCACGGACACCCACCAGTCGGCGACCGGGCTGCCCACCATGAACAGCAGCGTCAGTCCGAGCACCGTCCCGCCCACCACGGCGAGCGCCAACCCCAGTGCGATGGGTACGGCCGTCTGCCAGAGCACCGACCAGCTCAGGGTGGAGCGCCGGGTTCCGAAGGCGACCAGGATCGACAGCAACCGCCTGCGTTCGCGTAGCTGCTCCAGTGTGGAGACCAGCAGCGATGCCGCGATCAGCACCATCGTCGCGGTGGCTCCCACGAAGATTCCGGTCCGCAGGCCGGCGAACCGACGAACGGTCTCCGTGGACTCCAGCGTGGCGACGCTCGCCCGCGGATCGAGCTTCGCCGCCGCGTTGCGCACGAGCTCGGCCGCGTTCGTCACATCGGGCGCCAGCTTGATCATCGCGTTGATCCGGGGCATGGGCATCAGATCGGCATCGAGTGCCGCAGGGGTGGCAAGCACCCCGGCCGTGTGGGTGCCCACCGGGCTGACGAGGGACTTCACCTCCTGGGTCGTCGCGGGCAACTGCCACGGGCGCGGCTTCGGCCCGGCTCCCTCGCCACCGTCGTTCCTGACCAGATTCACCTTCGCGCCCGCCTCCGGCCGGTACGAGTACGTCTCCATTCCCTTGGGCTGACGGACGGTGAAGACGTCCCCGTCCTTGCAGGAGGACAGCTTCACCAGCGTGCGCAGCGCGGGGCAGTCGGCGACGGTCAGCTGGGTGAAGGGCACGAAGTCCTCACCGGGGCCCTTGGGGGCCTGCCGTTCGATGAGTCCCTCGGTCAGCCCGATCACCCCGGCGACTCCGGTGGTCTCCCGCAGGGTCGTGAGCGCCTCGCGCGCCTCCCGACCGTCCTTGGTGCCGTTCTCCACCTGGAGTTGTACACGGGAGGTGTCCACGCCGGTGGACTTGGTGAAGTCTCCCTGCACGGAGCTGAACAGCATCTGGAGCGCGATCGCGCCCGCCGCCGCCACGACGATTCCGCTGATGGCCCGTGCCGCGGCGCCACTGCTGAGCTGAAGCCGTCGGATCGCCAGCTGCCAGGCCACCGGGCCGCCGTCCAGTCGGGAGACGACCGCCTCGACCAGCCAGGGCAGTAGCGCGGTGATGCCGGTCAGCGTCAGGGCGGCGCCCAGCGCGATCTGGAAGGACTCGTCGCCCGCCAGGGTGAGCGCGCTCGCCGACGACAGGAGGAGCAGGATGCCCAGGACCGGGAGCAGGATCCGCCACCAGAGCCTGCGCCGGCGCGGGACGCTGTTCCGCACCACTCCGAGGGGTTCGACGGACACTCCGCGCATGGCGAAGAGGCTGACACCCACCGCGGCCACCGGCACGGCGATCAGGATCAGGGCGGCGAGCGCCGGGTTGGGGACGATGTCGAAGGGGAACGCGGTGATGTCCCAGACCGTCACGGCACTGGCGAACTGCCGGGTGAGGAGGAAGAGGCCCGCACCCACGAACAGCCCCATCAGTGCTCCGCACAGTGCTTCACCAGCGGCGATCCGATGGGTCATGGCCCGGTCCGAGCCCACGAGGCGCAGGGCCGCGAGCCTTCGGTCGCGCTGTTCGCCGCCGAACCGCACCGCGGTGGCGATGAAGACCCCCACCGGGAGCAGCAGTGCCACGAAGGCGATCACGGCGATGAGGAGGATGACACCGACGAAGGGCTCGCCGGCCTCGTACCGCCCGAAGCCGTTGCTCGTGCCCTTGGCGTTCTCCGCGGTGAGCTGGTCGCTGCCCGCGTAGTAGCGCAGTTCGTCGGGGCCGATCAGCCCGCGGTCACCGATGGTGGCGGTGACCCGATAGGGCAAACGTTCCTTCAGGAGGTGGCCGCCCGGGGACGCGAGGAGTTCGGCGAGGGCAGGCGAGACGGCCATCTCACCGGGCTTGGGCAGGGCCGCCAGACCGGGAGGGGCGCTGGGGGTGCCCTTGCCCGCAGCGCGGAAGAGGGTTCCGGTGATCATGTCGTCACGGAAGACGGTCTCGGTCTGGGCGTAGTGGAACGCGGTATCGGAGAGCTGCTCGCTGCCCTGAATGGCGGGTGTGCGGTTGCCCTGACGGTCATCACGGCTCTGGAGCGCGTGTGGGATCGCAGATGCGACCAACAGGAGGGCGACTCCGAGACCGACACCGAAGGCGGTCAGCAGCGTACGAGTCCAGCCGCGCCGGCCTCCGGTCACGGCGAACCGGACGCCCAGCGTCAGATCCCGTACCCAACCGCGCAGCCCGGCGCCGCTCGTGGGGTCGTTCATCCGACGCCCGCCATATCGCGCACCTGACCGTCGCGGACCACGACCTCCCGGTCCGAGTACGCCGCCACTCTGGCCTCATGCGTCACCAGGACCACCGCCGCATGGGTCTCCCGTGCCGCGTCGGTCAGCAGCTGCATCACCCGCTCACCGTTGTACGAGTCCAGGGCACCGGTGGGTTCATCGGCGAAGACGACCTTGGGGGTGCTCACCAGAGCCCGGGCCACGGCGACGCGCTGCCCCTGACCACCGGACACCTCACCGGGGCGCTTGTGTCCGACATCGGAGACCTCCAGCCGCTCCAGCCACTCCTGTGACAAACGGAGCGCCTCCTTGCGGCGCGTACCGGCGAGGCGTAGCGGGAGCGCCACGTTCTCCAGGCAACTGAGCTCGGGCACGAGCTGGCCGAACTGGAAGACGAAGCCAAACTCACTGCGGCGCAGCGCGCTGCGGTGCGCGTCCGACAGGGCGGTGAGATTCCGTCCTGCGTAGGTGATCGTGCCGGAGTCCGGTGGGACGATGCCCGCGAGGCAGTGCAGCAGGGTCGACTTCCCGGAGCCGGACGGGCCCATGATGGCGACGACCTCCCCGGCGCGGATCGCGAACGAGGCGCCGTCGAGGGCAGGGGTCGGGCCGAACGTCTTGTGTAGTTCCTCGGCGGTGAGAAGCGGACCGGTGAGGGTCCCGGGGTCGGTACTCATGCGCTGACCTCCTGCGCGAGTCGGTCCAGTCGGGCGGCTGTCAGTTCCAGCCAGCGCAGATCGGCTTCGAGATGGAAAAGGGCATGGTCGCAGATGAGCTGGTCGGCGATGTCGCCGTGACGCTTGCGGTCGGTGAGGATGCGCATCATGCGGAGGTGTTCGGCCCGCTGGGTGTCGAGCAGCCCGGCGGCGCTGCGCCCGGTGAGCAGGGCGAGGACGACCTTGGTGTAGAGGGTCGACTGTAGGTAGGGCTCCGGCTTCTCCGGCTGGGCGAGCCACTGGGCGACATCGGTGATGCCCGCCTTCGTGATCGCGTACCGCTTGCGCTCGGGCCCGCTCGCGGACTCCACTCCGTCGACCTCGACCAGGCCGTTCTTCAGCAGCCGGGACATGGTCGAGTAGATCTGTCCGTAGTGGACCGGGCGGTCATGGCCGAACTTCTCGTCGAAGGCGCGCTTGAGGTCGTAACCGTGGCGCGGGCCGGACTCCAGGAGTCCGAGCAGAGTGTGACCGATGGACATGGCTCGACTATACATGGTGTGTATACATGCGGTTTATAGATGCCTGACCTGCCTCGTAGAAGCGTGGAGTCACATCCGGGCGAACCGGGCGGCGATGTCCTCTGCGGTCGCCGTGTCCGTCCGGCAGGCCGGGCTCCCGGTGCCGGCGGGCCCTCATGCCTGTAGGGGCGCAGGTGTGGGAGCGGGGCCTCGCACCCGGCCCTCCGCTCCATCACCCGGTGATAGCGGCACATCGCGTGTACGCCTCCGGAGGCCCTCGCCCCGTCCCTGTCGCTGACGGTCGGGAGAATCGTCGAGGTCAGCCGACTTTCGGCGCAGATGCCACCGCCGTGGCCGGACATATCGAGAGCCGGACAGACATCACGATGACATGACAGGCGGTTACAAACCGGCAACTGCTTTCGCGTTCAATGGACTTGCCTGACAGGCTGCTCCGGCTCAGACCAGCATCAGCACCAGCACACGGAGCCCGCTTCATGGTTGACGTCCAGCCCAGTACCGAGCCGAACCAGAACGTCGCGAACCCGGCCGATGGCGCCATCGCGCCCCACGCGGGCCACATGCCACCCGCGATCCCGCTGACCGGCCTGAACATGAAGCGCCGCGGGCCCGTCGCCGTGTGGATCGGCCTGCCGCTGATCACGCTGGGCATCTACCAGATCGTCTGGTACTACAAGATCCACTGCGAGCTGCAGTCGTTCGACCGTCGCCTGGGCCTCAACCCGACCGGAAGCCTGCTGGTCATGATCTTCCTGGGCTGGACCCTGATCGCTCCGCTGATCTCGTACCACAACACGGGCAAGGCCATCGCGAACGCCCAGCGCGCGGCCGGCCTCCCGGTGACGTGCAGCCCCGCCGCCTGCACGTTCCTGTTCTTCGCCCTCGGTCTGAACACCTTGTACATGCAGCGGCAACTCAACCTGGTCATCGACGCCTACCCGGACGCCGCCCCGGGCACCGGTGTCGCCCTCGCGGCCTGACACCCGGCCCGCACAAGAGCCCCGACCGCCGACCCCTTGAATCCAAGTGAGGTCGGCCGGGGCTCTCGCCGTTCACGGAGCGCGGTGGTGTGGCCTGACGGGAGGTGGAGACCCTCGTAACAGGCCCTGGTCTACCCGGTCATACGCCCTGACGCCTTCTTGCTGCTTCGAGCGGAAGCTGATCCCATCACGGGGGCAATGCGTCGTCGCAGGGGGTGCGCATGGACAACTTAGAGGTCAACTCGTGGAAACGGTACGGGCATGATCGTCTCTACGTACGTGTCGTCGGCGGTGAGAACGTCGCCTGGTTCGACCGCAAGTCCGGTCGTCTCACCATGCTCGATGAGTCGTATCGAGATCAGGTACTGGATGTGCTGGCTCCCTACCTACTCCGTCATGACGCTCCTCGGTCCGTTCCGTCACCGGCCGGAGCGATCGACACTCCTTCCGCTCCGGACTCAAAGGATGACCTCGCCCTGAATCGACCGGGCGAACTGCTGTTTCGGCATCTGGAGGGATCACGGCCCTGGTTCGTCCGGCTCGTCATGCGCCTGTGGGGCAAGGAGGACGAGAAGGACCGATGGCGAAAAGGTATTGCGGGGGAACGGATTGTTGGCACAGAACTCGCCAGACTCAAACGGCGGGGCTGGTCTGTTCTGCACTCGATACCGCTACCGAATGGCGGGGACATCGACCATCTGCTGATCGGGCCCGGTGGGGTCTTCTGTCTGAACACCAAGAACTTTCCCCATGCCCGGGTCTGGGTGGGCGACGACGTGGTCAAGGTGAATGGCGGCCCAGGGCGCCCATACGTACGGAAGAGCCGGCTTGAGAGCAACAGAGCATCGATGGCTCTGACACGAGCCTGCGGATTCCCGGTCGCGGTACGCCCACTGCTGGTCTTCGTATCTCCAGCCAAACTCCAGGTGGCCCCATCGCTACAAGGCGTTCGGGCGATCAAGCACCGCGAGCTCTCGTCCTTCCGTAAGAACGGCGTACTCCTCAAACCGGATGAGATCGCCTCCATCTATGCCGAGGCGAGAAATCCTCGAACTTGGCAAGCCGTATGACCCACTGCAACGAATGCTCCACTGGTGTGAGCGCGGGCTCATGTGTCGAATGCCTACTCACTCAATCCGAAACCACCTTGGGGAAAAGGTGGTTGATCCACGCCCGAAAGGGGCTCACGCTCGTCAGACAGCGCACAATTCCTCAGGTGGATTCCGCCCTTCAGCGTATTTCTGGTCAGGAGCCAGCCTGTGGCGGCTCGCCATGTTCCAGATAGGCGGTCACGCCGTCCGCGCGGGCCCGGATGCCGGCGGTGATTCGGCGTACGAGGCGGGGGATGGTGAGCTCGGGTAGCCGTTCGGCGCGGTGGAAGTCGTAGCCGCGCAGCTCGTCAGCCCGCAGTGCGATCCGCTGCCGGTGATCTTCATTGAGGTGGCCGCCGTCGAAGAGGTAGAGAACCTTGTCTCCCTCTCCTGGATTCGGTGCCCAGTCCACGACGAGCAGGCGGCCGATGCGGGGCGTGATGCCCAGCTCTTCGTGGATCTCTCGCGCGCAGGCTTGCAGAGGTGACTCGCCTCGTTCGACGTATCCACCCGGGATATCCCGATAGTCCTTGTAGGACGGCTCGACGAGCAGGACGCGATCAGCTTCATCGAAGAAAAGAGCGCCGGCTGCCATGCGGGGGTTGGCCATCTTCGCCTCGTGCTCTTTCACCGGGACCGACTCCAATCGTCTGCGATGAGGCGAAGCCCGTGGGCCAGGCCCGCTACAGACGGGTGCGGGCGGCCCCTCGTACCCGCAGCCAGTCGATGGCCAATTCTCCGCTCAGGTGGTGGTGTACGTGCTCAGGGGCCGGTTCTCTATCCGGCAGACTCGATGCCCCTGAGCCGCGCCTGGACACCCTGGAACGTCCGCAGTGGCCGGTGCCGACGGAGCGGTGATCGGCCAGAACTCCTCTTTCCGCCGAACTGCCCCCTCCCCGGCCCCTTTCGGGGTCGGTCAGGGGGCGAATTCTGCATTTGGCACGCCCCGCTGTGACGGGGCCGGCGGGGGATGCTTCCGGCGTTGTCGCGGGCCCGGTCGCCTGGGTCTAGAGGGCGATGTGGTTCCAGGGTTTGGCGTCTCCGGTACAGATCGCCTTGGAATAGTCGAAGGCGAAGTGACCGCCGTGAGTGTCACTTGAATGACTCCCCGGGCTGATGGTCGCCAGGGCTGTGTCATTCCAATCGTCCAGGTGAACCCACCAGAGTGTGGCCTTCACCGACAGGTTGTTTCTGTAGGAGACAATGCCGGACCACGGGTGAGGCCCAAGGTTGTAGTCGGGTAGCCACCAGCAATGACTGACGCTGCCGTGCCTGTTGAGAACTCCATGGTGTTCTTCCGTCTTGACGATCATGGACCTGAGGCTACGACTACCCTCTGACAGGGAGGCTCCCAGCGAGGTTTCTGCGTGAGTGCATTCACGTCTTTTCAGGCACGTCGACTGCATCACCGTGCTTCCTGCGCGGCAGCGGAGATCCTCGATCTGGTTCAGCAATCGTCGTGAACGGCCAGATTGGTACCTAGCCGCCGAGGTTGCTGGTCATGGTCGTATACCCACGTCCGGCCGGTCTGCCGGTACTCGTTCACAGGGATCGGTTCGGTTCCGGGCAGCATGCGGGCGGTGTACAGGAGGCCGTCGAGGTGGTCGATCTCGTGGTGGATGAGTCGGGCGAGGCCGTGTTCGTACAGGGTGGCCACGCGCTCGCCCGTTAGGGAGGCGCTCTCGACGGTGATCTCCAGCGGCCGTGGAACGAGGCCGCGGACGTCGAAGAAGCTGAGGCAGCCCTCGTACTGGTCGTCGCTTGCCTCCGCGCGGGCTGTGATGCGTGGGTTGAGCAGGATGATCGCGGGAACGTCGCCGGGTGGCTGGACGACGGCAGCGGCGCGGCCGATGCCGATCTGGGGGGCCGCGATGCCCACGCCCTTGGCGAAGGGGTGTACCTGGCTGATGCAGTTGAGGGCAGCGAACAGTTCTTGCACGATGTGCTCGGCCTCGCCCTGCTCGGTGGGCAGGTCGAAGGGGCGGGTCGGGGTGGTGAGGATGGCGCCCTCCTGGACGACGCCGAGGTCGCGCATCTGCTGGCTGGGCCGAACGTTCGTCAACTGAACTCTCCCTGCTTCCTTTTATCTTCGGGTGAGCCCGGGGAATCGCCTCTCCAGACGGTACCGAGCGTGCAGTGCGGGTCTGGTCGTGATCCACGTGCATGCCCGCTGTTGGCCGTCGTCACGGCGGATGGGTGGGGTGCGGAGGGGGGCTTCGGCGGGCATGGAGGTCTGGGTGCCCCAGACCACGGGGACGAGGGCGGTGGGGAAGGAGAGCTGGACTTCGAGCTGTTCTGTGGGCAGGCGGGCGGCCCGCTGGAACCAGTCACCTCATTTGTCGTCGCCCACGGTGTAGGCGTACCCGATCCAGACGGATTCGCCGGGGTAGAGCGGGAAGCGGCCGTGTTCGTTGTCGAACAGCAGCCAGATCTCCTTGAAGGCGTCGGGGTCGTGCTTGGCGCTGCCAAGCGGTGCTGTTTCCCCTGATCAGCGCCGTACGGCTGCCCGCCCGGTCTTGCTCATGACGCCCCATGCCTGGCAGTCCGCTCACGCATGGTCGGGTGCGGCTTGCTACCGGTGGTTCGCTGACACCCCGCTTCGCGGCGCGGTCCTGTCTCAGACGCTCGTCCTGTTCTGCGGGGCTTTGGTGGTGGTCGATCTTGTACTCATTGTCTTCTGGATCTGATCCGCTGAGTCAGTTCGTCCAGCTCGGTCTTGTCTTGGGGCGGCTCCTGCAACAGCCGCATCTCTCCCAATGACGTCCTCTGGCTCCGCGCTGGTCGATGCACTCGTCTCGCGGAAACCCTATCTGCCAACGGAGCCCGGTCTGCGGGTGTCGGCTGGTCGCCTCGCCGACCGTGGCGGCGGGCAATGCCAAGCCGAATCCATGAGCCCGTTCATGGCCGACCAAGCCTTGGCGTCCGAGCATGGGATTCTTGGCCACCAGATATCCTGAAGGGCGCCGATGCCTCGATCCGTAGCTGTCATGGGTGTGAGGATCGGCTCGGCCCGCTGTTCAGCAGTTCGTATGGATCGTCGGTCATGTCCATCGAGGGGACCCTGCATCGGTGCGGAACGAAGACTTACGGCCCACGCTGACATATGACGCGTTCATCAGCTACAACTCCGCCGACCTGGACGTTGTACAGACGCTTGCCGAGGAACTCCGTGAGCGGGGCTTTCATGTGTTCCTCGACCACTGGTGTCTCGTGCGAGGCGAGCCATGGCAGGAAGCCCTGAGCGAGGCGTTGGACAGCACCCCGTGCTGTCTTGTCATGTGTGGCCCGAACGGTTTCGGTCCTTGGCAGAGTGAGGAAGTGCACGCCGCGATCGAAAAGCGGGTCAGGGGCGAGACCATGCGCATCGTTCCCATCCTGCTGCCCGGCTCCGCCGATTCGGCCTGGAGATCTGTCCCCTTCCTGGGGCGGTTCGCCGCCTGCGACTACCGTCAGAGTCTTGAACAGGACCGCATCCTCGAATTTGAAGGCATCATCGCGGGCATACGCGGGGAGGCCCCGGGCCCTCCACCCCCGGCAGTCGCGTCGAAAGAGTCAGCCCAGACATACTTCCGATCACGCTTCAACGTCATCGCGGGCAACTGGCGGCGCGTTTCCGTCGTGGAAGCGGCTCGTAGAGCAATCGCAGCAGGCAGCTCACCCCTCGTGCTGTACGGATTGCCGGGCGTTGGCAAGACCAGCGCTCTGTGCGACGTAGCCGACGAGAATCGCTCGGGCCGGACCGTTCTCGCACTACCAGTGGGCGGGACGGCGGCTATAGAGCCGCGCTACCTCGTGGACGAGGTCAACACCTGGCTGGCCACCACCTTCGGCAAGGGGCTTGCCGTGGAGGACCTGTACCGGCAGGAATGGCCGGAAGCGCTCGCTTTACTGTTGAGCCAAGTGGCCGACGAACGGCTCTTGGTGCTGTTGGACGACCTTGACTCCGGCCCGTTCGCAGACACGGTGCTGCGGGCCTTCGCGTCGCTACCGGAAGCCCTGGTTCTGGCCACCGCGCGAGGTCATCTTGGCGCCAGTCATGAGGTCGGTCATGTGGTCGTACCCTCAATGTCACGACAGGAGAGCATCGAGTTCATCACCCATGTCGTGAAGAGCATGCGCCTGTCGGTTGATCCTGAAGACATTGCCAACCGACTTCCGGGCGACGTGCTCTCTCATCCGCTCGCACTGCGAACCTTCCTAGCACACACCAGGTTCGTACCGACGCCCCTGCTTGTCGATCCCGAGCTGCCGGCCGATGTCCTCTCCGTGCGGACCCTGGTGGCCACGGTCGTCTCCCAACTGCCTGTCGCACACCGGGGAGCCCTAGCCCATGCTGTGGTGCTCGATCAGGTGCCGCTTGCAGATCTCCTGAAGGCCGGGGTGGTGCTGCCGCCCGGCTTCACCCCCGCCCTGCAGGACCTGGCCAGTCGCTGCCTTGTCAGTCATATCGCCGACGCTATCGAGGTACCGCGGCTTGTCACGGAGGCGCTCGACATCGTTGACCCGTCCGCTCGGCGAGCGGCGCTGTTCGATGTCACGGTCCAACTCGGCGAGGCTGTCAGAGAGGCGGATGACACGACCCTCGCGTCCATAGCCCGTGCATTGCCGCCCACCGTGCTCATGCTGGTCTCCGCCGGACTGTGGCGTGAACTGCGGGAAACCGTTCCTCTAGGCTTTCTCGACCGGCTTAACGTCGGCGGTTTCTGGAAGGAGTACGTACTACTCGCCAGGGCCCTCATTAGCGCCGCCGACCACCTGCGGGACGACGCGGCACGAGTGAACCTGCGTGTCCGCATGTCGCGCAAAGTAGGGCAGCTCGGCGACAACCGCACTGCCTGGGATCTCGTACGTGAAGCCGAAACCGTCACGAGCACACTGGACTCGCGTTCCATGCAGGGTGACTTGGCGGGTTTGCGGGCATTTCTCGCCTATCTGCAGGGAGATGACAAGTCCACGTTGCGGGAACTGAAAAGTTGCGTAGAGCTGCGGATGCGCGACGATGACGCGGGCGGTCTGTTGATTGCACATAAACTGGAAGGAAACGTCCATCTGCGCCGGGGAAAGTACAAGAAGGCTGTGGCTGCCTATCGTGCAGCCTTAACCGCGGGCGGAGACGAAGCCGACCCTCGGCACCGAATGGACGCGGAGACGAGCCTGGCGATATGCGAGTTCAAGCAGGGGAGCAGTGAGGCGTCCACGCTTCGCCTGGAACGGGTGGTGCGGGAGATGCGTGCACTCTCGGTGCACAGCGATCTGCCGCGCGCGTTGCATGCACTCGCGCTGGTGTACGAAAGTCAGGGATTTACCGCACGGGCCCTAGAAGTAGCCAGGCAGGCGGCGTTGGCGCAGGCGAACGACCCCGTGGTACGGGCGGCAGTAGACCGTCTGGTGTGGCGTCTGGAGAATCTGAGGGCAGGATCCCGTCCCCGGACAGGTCGGGCGGATTAGTGAGGTGGGCAAGAGGTGCAGGCCGTAATTCACCAGCACGGGTGATGAAGTCGGTCTTGCGCAGAGCGCGAGTGCCTCGATACCTCCGGAAGGCGTTTTTGGAGGCCGCTCCCACCCGCTTGAGCAAGGCCACGGGTGCCCTCCTCGTCACGTATCTGCTGCTGCCGGCCCATGGGGCAGGGGGGTCGGAGGTGATCCTGGACACCGAGCGATTCCAGGCGGATTTGCTGCGCCGGTGGTCTGCTGAGGGAGGATCGTCTGCGGAGCTTCACAAGCTGATCAGGATGATGGAATACCGAAGTGGAGCCCTGCGTCCGTCACCTGCGAAAAATAGGGAAGAGGACGGCAACGCGGCCGCCTTCTCACACTTCTGGGTCTCCAGCGGTCATGACATAGAGGAAATGTCCGTTTTTCTGTCGGACGTCGACCACGAAGCCATCGATTGGCTCCCGCAATGACCAACAGCACGACCACGGCTCTCGTTGAACTACTCGACCACGCTCGCCGCTATGTCCCGTACTACCAAGGCCTGATTCCCCAGACTCCCGTCACGCATGACAACGCGGTCGCCGTCCTCCGTCGGCTCCCCCTGCTGCAGCGGGACAAGGTGAGACGGGAGCGGCCCCGTCTGTGGTCAACGGAGGGAGACCCGCTGCGCTGGCGCACCGTCCACACCACGGGGACAACTGGGTCACCACTGGAGATCGTCGTTGACGAAGCGGCACAGCGAGCGGAACTCGCCTCCTTGATGCGGCATGTGGAAAGACATGTCGGATCCCGCACCGGTTTCGCGATCCTTCACCTGACGCTCCATTTGGCGTCAGTGTCCCGGACCTCAGTGGCGCCTGAACCGCCCAACACGAGATTGTCGAAGTGGAATCTCAGTCGTGCGTGGCAGCTGCCCGACGAGGAGTTCAGCTATGCCGTTGAAGAGTTGGCAGGGCAGGTGATCACCGCCATGCCCAGTGTGATGGCCGCATTGTGCGACCGTTTAGGCCGATGGTCAGGCCGACTCGCACCACCGCGACTAGTTGTCCTCTCCGGCGAACACGTCACACCGGGCGTTCGCGCACGGGTGGCACAGACCTTTGGCTGTCCTGTCACCGCGCTTTACACACTCGCCGAGGCCGGTATCGTCGGACACGAATGCGGGGAGACCGGCAACTATCACGTAGATGAGACCGGCGCCTTCCTGGAAGTGATCGGAGACGGGGGGCTCCCGCTATCGAGCGGCGTGCCCGGCGACATTGCCGTGACCCCTCTCGCGAACCACGCGATGCCGCTCATCCGCTACCTGACCGGAGACACGGGAGTCTGGGTCGACGGTCCCTGCGACTGTCCACGTTCCGGCCCTCGGCTGCGGTTGCTGATGGCCCGGTCCGAGCATGTGTTGGTTACCGGCCCGAGTGGCCGGGGCCTGCGGATGATCGATCTTGCCAAGCTCTGCAGACAACTTGACCTGGGTGTGACTCGCGTCGTCCGCGAGGGTGACGAGGTGGTACTAGAGCACCGAGACGAGCGGCCAGCCTCGAACGTACAGCGTACGGTGGTCGCTGCCGCGCTCAGAAGCCTGCTCGGGGTCGAACTGACGGTCCGCACTCTGCAGGTGCCAAGTGTTCTGACTGGCGATGGGCCGCAGGCAGAAGCACCACGCAGGGCAGGAGTGACTGATGTAGAACAGCCCGGGGTGCCCGCGCTTCCGGCGCCTGGGGAAATCGCGGCTTGGGCTCGAAAGCTGCTCGCTGGAGAGCGAGATGTCCTAGCGGTCGCCCTCACAGGATCAGCACTCGACCCCGCTTCTGTCAGCCGCTTCAGCGACATCGACATGACCATCGTCGTCGACGGTGACCCGTATGGCGCGTACTGGCGCTCCCGTGCGACGGCCATGAACCGGCATGTAGCCACCCTGAGAGTGAACGTCACCCAGGCCGCCGCGGTGGCCCGAACACCGCTCGTCGCCTGTCGGCTTCTGTCTGAACGTCACGCTGTTTTGGGCTCTCTGGAGCAGGCAGGAGTGGCATGGCCGACTGCGGAAGCTCTGGTGGCTGAGGGGATGTTCTGGGCGCAGACCGCGGAGAACATCCTCTGGACGAGGCTGACCTCGGCCGACCGGACGCGGACAGATCCCCTCCGGGACGCCTGGCTCGCCTCGCGCTTCTGCCTTGACGCGCTCCGCTACAAGTTCCTGTGCGAGGGAATTCGCGTGACTGCAGCCCGGAGTATCCTGCGGCTGGTAGTTGAGTCCGGGGTGCCCAACGCCATTGGGATCACAAACGCTTTTTCCGTCGGCCGCGAGCACCGACCGCCCCCGATGGCCGGAACACCGGAGGCGGACCAATTTCTGTTGGACGCCCTGTCCTGCGTGCGATGGCTCAGGAACTTCTTGTAGCTCGTGGGGTTTCGAGTGGCTGCCCGTGAGCGATGACCCTGAGGGGCTCGCACGGATCGCCGCCCCTTCTGGAGCTGGTCGCCGACGAGAAGTCACCGCTGCCGGACATCGAGGCCACTCGGCGGCGCCTCGCCCACGGCCTCGACCTGACCAGCCGCCTCACCGTCGGGGACTGGCTGGACATGTGACTGGCCGGCAAGAAAAGGCGCCGGAGCGCGATCAGTCGCGATGAGAGCAACATTCGTGTCCACCTCAAGCCGCGCATCGGGCACCTCCGGCTCGACCGTCTTCGGGTGGTCCACCTGTCGGAGCTGTTCGAGGCCATCGCTGAGGCCAACGTCGAGATAGCCGAAGGCAACGCGGCCAGGCGCAAGGCGTTCGAGGACCTCGCACAGATCCCCTGGAAGGGCCGCGAGCACCGCGCTCATCGCAAGGTGATGAAGGCCGCCATAGACGGGATGGAGTCCTACCGCCGGATCGTCGGCGCGGCCACACGCCAGCGGGCCCGCTCCACTCTCAGAGCCGCGCTGAACGCTGCCATCGCCCAGCAGCTGATCACCTTCAACCCGGCCACCCACGTCGAGCTGGAAGCGGGCAAGCGCCCCAAGGCCCTCGTCTGGACGGACAGGCGGATCCTGTACTGGAAGCGCACCGGTGAGAAGCCCTCCCCGGTGATGGTCTGGACGCCTGAGCACACCGGCCTCTTCCTCGACCATGTCGCCGAGGACCGCCTGTACGCGCTGTTCCACCTGACCGTGTTTCGCGGACTGCGACGCGGCGAGGCGTGCGGACAGAAGTGGATGGACACGCATCTGGCGACCGGGTCCATCACCGTCGCCAAGCAACTCGTCGTCGATGGCTGGGAGGTGTACGAGGACGACCCCAAGACCGACTCCTGCGCGCGCACCATCGCCCTGGACTCCGACACGGTCGACGCGCTGAACCGCCACCGCGTTCAGCAGGACGAGGACCGCGAGAGGTGGGGGAGCGCCTGGGTGGAGACCGGCCGCGTCTTCACCCAGGAGAACAGTGAACTCCGCCACCCCGCCAACGTCACCCGCCGGTCTATCGAGCTGTATGAGGAGATCAGCCTCCCGCCGATCCGCTTCCACGACCTGCGCCACGGTGCCGCGACCCTGGCCCGCGCGGCCGGAGCCGACCTGAAGGACATCCAGGAGATGCTGCCACTCCTCCATAACCATCACGGCCGACACATACACGAGCCTGTTCCCGAAGCGGACCTCGCCATCGCCGAGGCTGCGGCCCGGCTCGTACCGCGCGCACGGCCCACCGCCGAGCCCCAGCCCGAGCCCGACGAGGCGGTGGAGCCCGACCCGGAGATCGTGCCGAATGGTGTTGATCGTTTGGGAGAAATTCAGGAGATCAACTCTCCGTCCGCGCACGCACCGCCCACGCAAACGGCCCCGGACGATGAGTCCGAGGCCGAATAGAACTCCCACCTGAGGAAGAAACCCCAGGTCAGAGCGGTAAAGCGTTGTGCCCCCGGCAGGATTCGAACCTGCGACACCCGCTTTAGGAGAGCGGTGCTCTATCCCCTGAGCTACGAAGGCGGGGTTCCGTCGGGAAGCTGAGCTCCTAAGTCGACCCGGGTGGCGGGACGGGCTTTCGGTGCAGCCTGCCGACAGGTGTGTGGTGGGTTGGCCCTTGCGGGCTGGTCACCGCGGACAGTCTAGCGGGTGGTCGCGGTCGGTACCGGAGGGTTCCGGGTGGGGTGCATTCGGGTCCCGGCAAGGGGGTGGGGTGCGCGGCGGAGACCGGGTGCGCGAGAGGGGGGGAAGCGCGACGGGTTGAGGGTGTTCGATCGGGAGTCTCCCCCTGTGCCGGTCCCGCTGAGGCCCGCATACGCGTACGCCCACCCGTCCGCCAGCGCCGTTGACCATGGGACCGGCCACGCGGCAAGGTGGCCGCGATGTATCCGGAGGGTGTCGACGTCCGGAATCCCGAGATAGTGGCCGCGTCAGGAGTGAGGGCAGCCGTGTCGTATGCCGAGGACGCCGAGGGCAGGGCCGTGCGGATGCTCACCGGGCCCGGGGCTCCCTTTGCCGTGGTGCGGGGGGAGGACGGTGGGCTGCTCTACGCGGACGGGCCGCGGACGCTGGTGGAGTTCGTCGAGGTCACCTGGGGATTCGGTGACCGGGTGTTCCTCGTCGGGGATGGCGCTTCCTACACCTACCGCGAGTTCCTCGCCGCCGCCTGTGCCCTGGCGCGGCGGTTCGTCGGGGAGTACGGACTGCGGCCCGGGGACCGGGCCGCCATCGTGATGCGCAATCGTCCGGAGTGGCAGATCGCCTTCTGGGCGGCGCAGTTGGCCGGGCTGGTCGCCGTACCGCTCAACACCTGGTGGACGGCGGGCGAGGTGGAAGCGGCGCTCGATGACTGTGCGCCGCGGGTGTTGCTCGTCGATGGGGAGGGATTGGCGCTCGTCGACGATTGGCGCAAGCGCGTCGGGGCGTGTGCCGTCAGTTTTCGGCACGGTGTGGTGTCCGATGGCGTCGAGCGGTACGAGGACTTTCCCGAGGCAGATCCCCGAAGCGCCCCGCCCGAGGTCGAGGTACGGGCCGAGGACGATGCCACCATCTTCTACACATCGGGGACCACCGGATCGCCCCGGGGCGCGGTGGCCACCCATCTCGCGCAGGCGGGGGCGGCCCAGCATCCGCGCTATCACGCGGCGTTGGCCGCTCTGGGCAGTGGGCGGTTCCCGGGGCAGGGGCCCGCGCCCGTTGCGTTGATGACGTACCCCTTCTTCCATGTCGCCGCCTTCACCGCCCTGTACTCGACCATGAGCGTCGGCGGGACCCTCGTACTGATGCGGAAGTGGGACGCCGATGCCGCGCTCGGGCTGATCGCCGAACACGGCGTGACCCACTTCTCCGGGGTGCCCACGGCCGCGCTCGACCTGCTGGACGCCGCTGATCGGCTGGGCGACGGGCTGGCGACCCTCACCCATCTGTCCACCGGTGGGGCTGCCGCGCCTCCGGCCCTGGTGGCGCGGCTCGTGGCACGGTACGGAAGCCGGATCGAGCCCCGTACCGGGTACGGGCTCACCGAGACCAGCGGCGGAGTGCTCGCCCTCAGCGGTGGGGCCTACCGGGACGAGCCCGAGGGCGCGGGCACGGCCGCTCCCGCGATCGAGGTGCGGGTCGTCGGGACGGACGGGCAACCGCTGCCCGAGGGGGAACCCGGTGAACTGCAACTCCGCGGGCAGTCGGTGATGCGCGGCTACTGGCGTGACGAGGCCGCCACCAGGGCCGTCTTCGCGGACGGTTGGCTCAGGACGGGTGATCTGGCGACCGTGCGGGAGGGGCGCGTCACCCTTGCAGGTCGGATCAAGGACGTGGTGGTCCGCGGTGGCGAGAACGTGTACTGCGCCCGGGTGGAGGCGGCCCTCCATGAGTTGCCGGACGTCGCTGATGCCGCCGTGTTCGGGGTGCCGCACAGCCGGCTCGGCGAGGAGGTCGCGGCGGTGATCCGGCTGCACGAGGGGGCCGCCGTCACGGTGGCGGAGCTGACCGGTCAGCTGGACGGCCGGATCGCCGCCTACCAGGTGCCGACCCTGGTCAGCTTTGGCGAGGTGCCCCGGAACGCGACCGGGAAGATCCTTCGTGGGGTTCTGCGCGATCGGGCAGTGCAGCGTGAGAAAGGATGAGGTGCGACGGGCGTCGGGACTCGCTCGGGCTCATGAGCGGGTGATGCGCACCCGGTACTGGTCCGCCTCCTCCTTCACGACCGAGATCTCCACACCGTTCTTCTCGTCGGTGAAGGTCTGGCCCGGGCGGTAGGGCGCGTCCGAGAGCTCCGCGTGGACGTTGGGCCTTCGGGTGCAGCCCCCGCTGTCGCGTTCGCTGTCGGCGACGGTCACCGGGCCCTGGCCGGTGTCCACTCCGGCGTGTACGCGATAGATCAGCACCCCGGGTCGGCACACCGCTTCGTCGTTGCCCGCCCTGGTGCGGACCTCGATGGCATACCCCTCGTCCTCGGTCAGCGGCACGATGGTCATCTTGCTGCCGCCGGCGGTGGCCAGGGGAGTCAGGGTGTGCTCGGTGGTTCCGGGCACGGAGGCGCAGCTGATCTGGTGCGTGTCCAGCCAGCCCAGCTTCCACTTGTGCCAGCCGAGCAGGTCGTTGTTGGCCCCCCAGTCCTCGGACATGATGTCCCAGTGCCCCACGGCTCCGCCGCCCTCGGAGGTGTAGAGGTCGGGCAGGCCGAAGACATGGCCGTTCTCATGGGGCAGGACGCGGTAGCCGGTCTCGGCGTAGGACCCCGAGCCGTCGTCTTGGCGGCTGTATACGAAGGACGTGTTCGCCAGCGGTACTCCGTCGGCCACCGGGGCTTCCGCGTTGCCCGAGAAGGTCACGGAGAGCACGGTGTCCAGGGCTGACGGGCCCGCGTTCGGGGTGACGATGACATTGAGCAGGTCGTACGCGCTGAAGTCGACCTCTTCGTCGGCGACCAGGACGATGTCCTCGACCAGCTTGCGGTACCCGGGCTCGTAAGGTGATCCGCGCTCTATCCCGTACTCCTCGAACGGCAGCGGCATCCGCAGCCAGTCGGTGACCGGTGCGTGGGGTTGGTAGTCCAGCCGCCCGTACGAACTGGTGCGGAACCAGTCGGACGTCTGGGGGAAGAACTCGGCGAGGCGGTCCAGCGCCTCTCCCTCTCCTTCCGCGTCCGGGAAGTCGATCATGAGGTTGAGGGCTCGGACCTTGCCTATGGAGGGCGAGTAGCCGGCCGGGGTGGGGACTCCCTCCGACATCTGGATTCCCAGCGCGGGCGGGAGCCTGCACGGTCCGACTCCGGTCTCGTCGGGGGCTGCCACGGGGCCTGCGGAGACCCGGGCGGGGGAGGGGAGGGTCGCGCTCGCGGTGGTGAGGGAGGCGAGTGCGAGAGCGGCGACGGCGGCGGGAACGATGAAGCGGCGGGTCCTGTGCGCGGGGCGTATCCGGTGGCGTGTGGGGTGCATGCATCCGCCTTCGGGTCCGCGGCAGCAGGCCGGACCTCGCTGCGCTCTGTGCATCAGCCTGTGACGGGTGGTGTCGGCTCGCTCGCCCGGTGGGCCGTTCGTGGGACATCGGGAGGAGGGCGGATCCCCAGGGACGCACCTCGCGGTGGGGGTGACCCACATCACATGAGGGTGGGAAATAAGTGGGGATCGGTTCCCCGTTTCGACTAACGTCTCCCGGAAGCGGGGACCGGCTCCCCGGTTGTCGGGGATGGGTGAGGAGAGGGAGTGGGCGCGTGAGCACCGCTGCAGAGACGAACGTGCGACAGGTCGCCCGGCCGCGCGCCGACGCCCTGCGCAACCGGGAACGGATCGTCCAAGCAGCGCGGGAGATGTTCGCCGAGTTGGGGCCGCACGTGCCGCTCGACGAGGTCGCCCGTACGGCAGGTGTCGGCAATGCCACGGTCTACCGCCACTTCCCCGACCGTGCCGCACTCGTCCATGCTGTCGTGGTGTCGGTCCTGGACCGCATCCACGAGCAGGTGAGGCAGGCCGCGGAAGAGGGCGATCCCTTCGCCGCCGTCCGTCGATTCGTGCACGCCGCCGCCGACGAACGCATCGGGGCGCTCTGCTTGATGATCACCGGAGCCTTCGACAGGGAGCACCCCGACCTGCTGGCCGGGCGTGATCGGCTCGATGGCGCCGTACGAGAACTGATCGAACGGGCCCAGGCCGCGGGGCGGATGCGCAAGGACGTCGCGCTCGGGGATCTGATGGTGGTCCTGGGGCAACTGACACGACCGCTCCCCGGTACCGGATGCACGAAGTTGGACCACTTCGTACACCGCCACCTCCAGGTCTACCTGGACGGTCTGGAGGCGCCCGCTCGTTCGCAGCTCTCCGGTCGGGCAATAACCTTGGAGGATCTACGGGGACCGGGGGCATGCTGATGACCGGACTCTGACCGGACTCCTACCCGTCCCGGCGCACCGCTTGACGCAGCGGCCCGCCACGGGAACCAAGTCGCTGCCCGACACCCTGGGGAACTGCCCGATGCGGCCGGGGTGATGCATCTTCGGGACGGCCGACCGAGCGCTGATGGCGCCCCGAGACCCACACAGTCGTGAGTCAGGCGCCTGACCAGCCGTGCGTCCGACGAGCCCGTGGGGCTCGGGCTGTCCGACGCTCATGCATCACCGGTGGGGTCCGCCCCGCCGAACCCAATCTTGAACTTGATCGTTTTGACCACTCCGCACGCTAGGTGGCTACACCCATGCCGAAAACAGCTGAAACAGCTGAAACAGCTGAAATACCTCGCTCTGATCCCCAGCGCTGGAAAGCCCTGGTCTTCATCGCCCTGGCCCAGCTCATGGTGGTGCTCGACGCGACGATCGTGAACATCGCCCTGCCCACCGCCCAACAGGACCTCGGGATCTCCGACGGCAACCGGCAGTGGGTCATCACCGCCTACGCACTCGCCTTCGGTGGACTGCTGCTGTTCGGCGGCCGGATCTCCGACCTGTGGGGCCGTAGGCGCACCTTCATCGTGGGACTGATCGGCTTCGCCGTTGCCTCCGCGCTGGGTGGCGCCGCCAACGGCGAGGCGATGATGCTCGGTGCCCGGGCCCTCCAGGGTGTCTTCGGCGCTCTGCTCGCCCCCGCGGCGCTGTCGCTCCTCGCGGTCATGTTCACCGACGCCAAGGAGCGCGCGAAGGCGTTCGGCATCTACGGCGCCATCGCCGGTGGTGGCGGCGCGGTCGGTCTGATCCTCGGCGGATTCCTCACCGAGTACCTGAACTGGCGCTGGACCTTCTACGTCAACATCCCCTTCGCGATCGTCGCAGCGGTCGGTGCGTACCTGGTCATCCGGGAGCCCGCCGGTGCCCGCAACCGCGCCTCGCTCGACATCCCCGGCGTCGTCCTGTCCACGCTGGGTCTGGTGGCGCTGGTCTACGGCTTCACCCGCGCCGAGCACTCCGGCTGGTCCGACGGCCTGACCGTGGGCATGTTCGTGGCTTCCGCCGTGCTGCTGGCCGCCTTCGTCATCACGGAGGCGAAGGTCAAGGCGCCCCTGCTGCCGCTGCGCGTTCTGACCGAGCGCAACCGGGGAGGGGTCTACCTCTCGCTGGGCCTCGCGGTCATCTCCATGTTCGGGCTCTTCCTCTTCCTCACCTTCTACCTACAGATCGTGAAGGAGTACTCACCGGTCAAGACGGGCTTCGCCTTTATGCCGATGATCGTGGGAATGATCATCGGATCGACGCAGATCGGCACCCGACTGATGACCCGGGTCCCGCCGCGCATGCTGATGACCCCGGGATTCCTGGTCGCAGCGCTCGGCATGCTGCTGCTGACCCAGTTGGAGATCGACAGCTCCTTCGCGGGTCTGATCATGCCGGCACAGCTGCTGCTGGGCCTGGGCATGGGTACGGCGTTCATGCCGGCCATGTCGCTCGCCACGCACGGGGTCGACCCGCGGGACGCCGGAGTCGCCTCCGCGATGGTCAACACCTCCCAGCAGGTGGGTGGCGCGATCGGTACGGCGCTGCTGAACACGATCGCCGCATCGGCCACCACCTCGTACATCGCCGCGCGGGCGGCCGGTGCGGGCGATCAGCAGCTGCTCCAGCTCCAGGGCATGGTGCACGGCTTCTCGTCCGCCATCTGGTGGGCGGTCGGCATCCTGGTCACCTCGGCGATCATCTCGTTCGCTCTGATCAACACCGGCCGTCCCGACATGGGGCCGGCATCCTCCGGTGATGGCGATGGAGCGCCGGGTGACGAGGTGCGCGTGCCCGTCGCGATGCACTGATCGGTCACGCCGCGCTGATGGAGTGAGCGCACGAGGTACGAGATCAAGGGCCCTGTCCGGAGCTGCTCCGGACAGGGCCCTTCGGCATGGACGAGCTCGTTGAGATACGCGAGATATGCGAGATGGCTGGAGACGTATGAGACCTACGGGGCTACGGAAGGCATGGGGTGAAGTGCCGGGTGTCGCTTCTCCGCGGGTTCCAGGCGGCTGGCGGGCGCCTCAGCGCAGCCAGGGCAGATCGGCGCCCGAGTCCTGCGGTTGGAGGCCCTCCGCCAGGACCCGCATGATCTCGCCCAGCTGCTCCACCTGCTGTGGCGTCAACCGGTCGAACATCGCCTGGCGGACGGCGTGCACATGGCCGGG
This sequence comes from Streptomyces sp. NPDC059256, assembly GCF_042753785.1. Classification (NCBI taxonomy): domain Bacteria; kingdom Bacillati; phylum Actinomycetota; class Actinomycetes; order Kitasatosporales; family Streptomycetaceae; genus Streptomyces; species Streptomyces sp. NPDC059256. Next base: position 305,803 of record NZ_JBHYZO010000004.1, read on the forward strand.
CGCGGCCCGTTCCAGCACCTGCATGCCGTCCTCGGTGAGGATCGCGTTCTGCCCGCGCCTGTCGGAGGGGCAGTCCTCCCGGCGTACCCAGCCGTTCTTCTCCAGCCGCGCCACGGCGTGGGAGAGCCGGGAACGGGTGATCTTCAGGGCGATGGCCAGCTCCGTCATCCGGCGGCGTCGGTGCGGGGCGCCTGCCAGCTGGACGAGGAGGGCGTAGTAGATGTGGGGCATCCCCGCGTCCCGCTGTAGCTGGCGGTCGAGGTGGTCGTCCAGGAGCATGGTGGCGTGGATGTAAGCACGCCAGACGTGCTGTTCATCAGCGGTGAGCCAGCGCGTGGGGCCTTCGTCGCCGCCGGGGGATGCCGTGTTCATAACTCCACTCTACGACGAGTTCTTGAAAGTTGAACTACATTCGCTTACTCTGATGCTGAGCTTGAACTTTCAAGTAGATCGGATCCGGATATGTCAGCCACCCCCGCCACCCCCTTCGTCCCCGCGTCGGAGCGCATGCCGGCCGTCTATCTCTCCCATGGCGCGCCCCCGCTCGCCGATGACCCCCTGTGGCGCGGGCAGCTGGCCGACTGGTCCGCTGACCTGCCGCGACCCAAGGCGATCCTGATGGTCTCCGCGCACTGGGAGGAGGCGCCGCTGGCGCTCGGGGCGGTCGAGACCGTGCCCCTCGTCTATGACTTCTGGGGTTTCCCGGCCCACTACTACGAGGTGCGTTACCAGGCGCCCGGCGCTCCCGCGCTGGCCGATTCCGTGAGGAAGATGCTTCGGGGTGCAGGTCACCCGGTGCAGGACATTCCGGACCGCGGTTTGGATCACGGCGCCTACGTTCCGCTGGTGGAGATGTATCCGAACGCTGACATTCCGGTGCTACAGATCTCCATGCCCACCCTCGACCCGCAGAAGCTGATGGAGATCGGACGCAAGCTGGCACCGCTGCGGGACGAGGGGGTGCTGATCGTCGGCAGTGGGTTCTTCACCCACAACCTGGCCGCACTGCGGCACTCGGGGGTGCCGGGCTGGTCGGTGGAGTTCGATGACTGGGGGCAACGGGCACTTGCCGCATCCGACGTCGACGCGCTCCTGGACTTCGAGAACAAGTCCCCGGCCGGTCGGCTCGCCCATCCGCGTACGGAGCACTTCGCCCCGCTCTTCGTCACTCTCGGGGCGTCGGAGGGTGAGTTGCAGACCGGGCGCAGTGTGATCGACGGGTTCTGGATGGGACTGGCCAAGCGCTCGGTGCAGTTCGGCTGACCTTCCTGACCTTCCAGACCTCTGCGCCCTGGCCTGCGTGACCTGTGCGACGTACTTGACCTGTCCGGCCAGAGGCGCCTGGCTCGGCTGGCCGGCCGGTCGGAAATCGGGCGCTCCCGGCTGACCGGGCGCACCTGAGTTGTCGGGCGCACCCGGCTTGTCGGGCTACAGGAAAGGGACGTTCAGCTCGATCGACCGTACGGCGGCCGTCAGCGCGAGCCCGTCGCCGACATCGAGGGCCGTGTCCGTGAACTTGATCGTGTGGTCATCACCGTGCGCCGCCGCCCGCTCGAAGATCTCTTCCGGGGACGCGTCCGTCATCGCCGGAAGCGCCGCACGGGTGGCCGGGGTGTACGCGGCGGTCACCGCGGCACTCGCCGCCCAGGCAGCGGACAGGCTGGGCGCCCAGAGCCCCCGGGGGAGCGCGGGCAGTGTCCGCAGTACCGCATTGGGCGCAGTGGCGGCGTGCACCAGCATCACCGGCTCGCCATGCCCGTGCGTGGCGTAGCGATGGGTGGCCGCAGTCACCAGTTCGATGAGCCGAGTGTGTGCCGCTTCGGCGGCGGAGGCCGGGACCATCGGTCCTGATGCACTGTCAACGAGGGCGTCAGGGGCGGGCCATTGGGGAAATGCGGTCAGACGTTCAAGTCTTGCCTCGATGCCGCCCGACTGGTCCGGTACAGCGGGGACGAGGTCCAGCGCCACGGCGGCGCTGGAGGCAGGCCCCAGACGCCCCAAAGGGGGCAGCGGCGCATGGCGGGCCGCCCAATATCCCAGCGCATGGGCCAACTCGACGGTGCGCGGGTCCGTCTGGGGACCAGACAGCAGAGTGCGAACGGCATGGCCGACCCTGATCACCGGATGGGTGGCGCCGCCTGCGATGCCCGGCAGCAGTCGGGGCCACCACTCGGCGAGCACCTCGCGCCAAGGGCGTTCGATGACCTCGTGCTCGAAGTACAGCGCCCAGTCGGCGATGCGGCGCGGGTCGCCCAGCGCACTCGGCCAGTCGGCGGAGGTGATCAGGGCGGTCGGCGGCGGCATCTCCTCCAGCTTGTCGCGGTAGTGGTCGACCCATCGGTGAACGGACCGCGCCTGACCGTGGCGCACCAACGCTTCGACCGCCATCGGTGCGTGGTTGCTCAGCCAGCCGTGGCGCTCGGGGCCACTGAGATGGATGCGGTCCAGTGCTTCGTCGAGAGTGCCGGTGGTGTCCATGGGGGGACGCTAGGGCGTGGCAGTGCCGGACCGTAACGGGCTGTGGGCCTAGACCTGTGGACCGCTGTGGTCCTAGGCCCCTGGACCCGGGGGCCCCTCGGGGCGTAGTTGAGTCCCGCTCAGTCGCTTCTCGTACCAGTCGATGTGTGTGGCGCAAGGACCGTCCGAACTTTCGCCCGACCTCGGTATACGTGCCGATCTGGCGGAAGCCGAATCGCGCGTGGAGCTTGGTCGACGCCTCGTTGGGTTGTGTGATCCCCGCATAGGCGCGATGGACGTCCTCATCGGCGAGGGCCCGGAACAAGTGCTCATACAGAAGCGTTCCTATACCAAGACCGCCGGCCTCGGGAGCGCAATAGACGCTCACCTCGACGGAGGTCTCATATGCGGCCTTGGGCCGCAGGGCGCTGCTGGTTGCGCACCCGAGCAGTACACCCTCGTTTTGGGACTGGTTTTCAGAGTGTTCATCATCATTTGTGAGGGCACGAGCAACCAGAAGACGGTGCGGGCCGTCTTTAGGGTGGGAACGCAGCCACGGCAAACGCTGCTCGGGGGTGAAGGTGGCGATGTCGAATGTGATCGCCGTCTCGCGGACGTAGTGGTTGTAGAGCTCCGTCAGCGCCTTCAGATCGGCCTCACCATCGGCTCTGACCTGCACATCTGTCCGTTCCCGCAACATAGAGCCTCCTTTGGTGGGGCGACAGGGTACTGCAAGATCTTAAAAATTGAAGTGATCCACGGGAATTCTGTCTTGATTCCAGTCGTTGATTCCATCGGATGCAGGGCACCCGAAAGGGTGTCGCGACTAACTCAGCAAAGGGAGCTCGCATGGCAACCCGTGCCGTCGCCCGTCGCCAGTCCGAGAACAAAGGGACCACCGACCGGGTACGCAGCGTTCGCGCAGTAGGCGGGGAGATCGCCGACCGCGACCTGGTCGGCATGTACCTCGATGAAATCGCGCGTACACCGTTGCTCGACGCCGCCAAGGAGGTCGAGCTGTCCCAGACCATTGAGGCCGGGGTGTACGCCCGGCAGATCCTTGAGAAAGAGGTCGAGAGCGAAGCAGGCGGTGCCACGCGCGAGGAGCTTGAGGCTTTGGTGGCCGAAGGCGAGCGCGCCAAGGACGTCTTCATCCGCTCGAACCTACGACTCGTGGTGGCGGTCGCCCGTCGCTACCCGCGCAGCGGTCTGCCCCTGCTCGACCTGATCCAGGAGGGGAACGCAGGACTGGTGCGCGCGGTCGAGAAGTTCGACTACGCCAAGGGCTTCAAGTTCTCCACGTACGCCACCTGGTGGATTCGCCAGGCGATCACCCGCTCCATAGCGGACCAGTCCCGGACCATTCGGCTCCCCGTCCACCTGGTGGAGGAGCTCGGGCGCATCCGCCGGGTCCAGCGCGAGTTCAACCGCGAGAAGGGCCGCGATCCTGAGCCCGCCGAGGTCGCTGCGGAGCTCGGTTCGACGCCGGAGCGAGTGATTGACGTGCTCGACTGGGCGCGAGACCCGGTCAGCCTCAACATGGCGGTGGACGACGCCGGGGAGACCCAGTTCGGCGATCTGCTGGAGGACACCTCGGCGGTGTCCCCGGAGCAGTCCGTCCTGACGCTGCTGCGCAGCGAGGGGCTCGACGATCTGATCGGCAAGCTGGACCAGCGGACGGCTTCGATCATCCGCATGCGGTACGGGATCATGGACGGCCGCGAGCGGACGCTGACCGAGGTCGGCAAGGAACACGGACTGACGCGCGAACGCATTCGGCAGATCGAGAAGCACGCACTGCTGGAGCTGAAGAAAATGGCGCGGGACACGGGCTTCGACGCAGCCGCGTGACCCACCGCGCCCCCTAGACGGACCCCGAGACCCACCCCCCCCCTGGTCTCGGGGTCCTCCCTTTCCCGAGGTCGCCCGGGTCGGATTCCCGAGGTCGCCCGGTCGGGTCCAGCTGGACCGCCGCCGTCCGAATGGGCAGCCCTGGCCCCTGCCCCGGGGCGACCGGGAAGAGTCCGGCTGGTCGGATCCCGGCCCCGACCGGGGCGAGTCCCGCTGGGACCTTTCGGGGGGCTCTCCTCGTCAGCTCCCCGAGGCGGCGCGGGTCACGCGATCGCCCAGCTCCGCCAGGTAGGACACCAGCCTCGCCGGGGAGTGCACCCGGAACTCACACCCCACCAATGCCAGCCGCACCGCGAGCCACTCCACCGAGTCCATCGACCGTCCCTGCACCCGGCAACCGTCCGCCGTCCCCACCGGCACCCCGAGCGACTCCGGAAGCTTGGCCGCCACCTCCGACGGCGGGGCGAAGAACTCCACATCCACCTCGTGTGGCTGTTGACGTGCGAGGGAGTGTCCCAGCAACTCCTGCGCCCCGTCGCCGGGAAGCTCCCGCGCGGGGAAGCGTGCACCTGTGGCGAAGGGCTCGGATATCCGGTCGACGCGAAAGGTGCGCCAGTCCTCTCGCGCCAGGTCGTATGCCACCAGGTACCAGCGGCGCCCGGTCGACACCAGCCGATACGGCTCCACCAGCCGGTTCGTCTCCGTACCGTCCCCCGCCCGATAGCCGAAGCGCAGCCGCTCCTGCCCGCTCGCTGCTCCCGCGATCACCGTCAGCGTTCGGGGGTCGATGGTCGCGCCGTCCCCTCTGGTCAGCGGCACGGTGGCCGACTGGAGCGAGGTGACCCGGTGCCGCAACCGCCCCGGTAGCACCTGTTCCAGCTTGGCCAGCGCCCGTACGGAGGCTTCCTCGATCCCTTCGATCGCATGGCCCGCCCCCGCTCTCAGCCCCACCGCTATGGCAACGGCCTCCTCGTCGTCGAGGAGGAGCGGGGGCATGGCGCTCCCGGCCACCAGCCGGTACCCGCCGATCGCCCCCTTGGTCGCTTCGACGGGATAGCCGAGGTCCCGCAGTCGGTCGATATCGCGTCGGATCGTCCGTGGACTCACCTCCAGGCGCTGGGCGAGCTCGCTGCCCGGCCATTCGCGCGGGGTCTGGAGCAGGGAGAGCAGATTCAGCAGACGTGCGGGAGTGTCGGTCATGGGCCAAGGATGACCGCTGACTAGGACATCATCTGACCTATTGAGGGCCTAGTTTCCTCCTCATGAGTTCACAGCCCCCCGCAACTGATGCGGCCTCAGACAGGCGACGGTGGATCGCCCTCGCCATCGTCATGACCGCGGCCTTCATGGACCTCGTCGATGTCACCATCGTCAACATCGCCATCCCGAGCATCGAAAGGGACCTCGACGCCTCCTTCGGCGCGATCCAGTGGATCACCGCCGGCTATGCGCTGGCGTTCGCCGCCGGCCTCATCACGGGCGGTCGACTCGGCGACATCTACGGGCGCAAGCGGCTCTTCCTCATCGGCATCACCGGATTCACCCTTGCCTCCGCGCTCTGCGGGCTCGCGGCGAGCTCGGAGATGCTGGTTGCCTCCCGACTGCTCCAGGGAGCCACAGCCGCTCTGATGGTTCCGCAGGTCCTCGCCATCGTGCACGCCACCTTCCCCGCGCACGAACGCGGCAAGGTCTTCGGCCTGTTCGGTGCGATCGTCGGGCTCGGAGCTGTCTCCGGTCCCCTGCTGGGCGCGCTGTTGACTGAGTGGAACCTCTTTGGGCTGGAGTGGCGCCCCATCTTCCTGATCAACCTGCCGGTGGGCATTGCGGGGCTGATCCTGGGCCGGAAGTACATCACCGAGTCGCGTGCCCCCAAGGCGCTGCGTCTCGACATCATCGGTGTCGTCCTGGTCACCAGTGCGATGTTGATGCTCGTCTACCCGCTCACCCGTGGCCGTGAACTGGACTGGCCGCTGTGGGGACATCTGTGCATGGCGGGCAGCCTCGTCGTCTTCGCCGCCCTGGTGGCGTACGAGCGGTACAAAGCACGCAAGGACGGTTCACCGCTGATCGAGCTTTCGTTGTTCACGGTCAAGAGCTTTGCCGCCGGTATCGCCGTGCAACTGGTCTTCGGCATCGTCTGCGGGATCTTCTTCCTGGTTTGGACGCTGTACATGCAGATCGGGCTCGGCTGGAGCGCCCTGAGGGCGGGTCTGACCGGGGTTCCCTTCTCCATCGCCGTGTCGGTGGCGGCCGGCCTGTCGGTGCAGAAGCTGGTGCCGCGCTTCGGCCGCAAGGTGCTCCAGGCGGGTGCATTGACCATGGCTGCCGGAATGCTGCTCTACATCTGGGAGGCCGACCACTACGGGGCGGAGATCAACTCCTGGCAGATGATGGCGCCCCTGGTGGTGATGGGCGTGGGGATGGGCCTGATCGTGGCGCCGCTGACGGACGCCGTGCTCTCCGATGTGCCCCGAGGCCATGCAGGTTCGGCCTCCGGCCTGATCAGCACGACACAGCAGATGGGCAACGCGCTCGGACTCGCCCTGGTGTCGGTGGTCTTCTTCGGCTCGATCGACGAACGGGAGATGGCTCCACAGATGGTGGGGCGTGCGTTCGGCGAGGCGTTCCAGAACTCGCTGTGGTGGGTCGTGGGCATCCTGGCCCTGATCTTCGTGGTGATGTTCGCGCTGCCCGCGAGGCCCAAGCAGCATCTGGAAGGGATGCAGGACGGCGAGGGCACCAATGAGGGCGCCGAGAGCGACGAGGGCGACGGTTCGGGGGGCCCGGGTGCTGCCGGCGGGACCGGCCTGGGGAAGAAGCCCGCGATGACGCACTGAGGCGCGGCTGAGGGGTGTCCTTCGAGGGCGGGGCACGGCGGTTGCCGAAGATGGACGAGCGGCTCGACGGGGGACGTGTCCCGTGTCGGGCCCTTCTCCTTGCTCCCTTGGCGCGCGCAGTCGAAGACCGTCTGCCGGCTCCAACACGGAGGCAGCTGGATGAAGGTTCTGGGCGAGGGCGGAGAGACGACTTCTCGGGCCTCGGACCATGGGCTGGGACCATGGGCTGGCTGAAGAGGGTCGAATGAGGGCTGTCTGACGTGGTTGAAGGCTGAGCGTGGGGGGTTACCGAGTTGCCTACCGATCCCGGGACATGAAGGCCGTGCGGTGGTCAACACACCCGGATGTACGGTCAGCGGACTCGGGACCGGTGCTCCATGGCCTCTCGTGCACGGTGCTCGGATCCATAGACCTCACACATATGGCGTCCGTTGGGGGTGAGGGTGTGCTCCACCTCCCACAGACTCAACTCGGTTCCGTCGAACAGCAGGAAGGCGTGTTCGTACAGGGTGAATCCGGCGTCCTTGCCCGCCATCAGGCATTGCTGTCCGAAGACCTGGGTGATGTGGTGCGCGAAGGCCGACCGCAGTACCTGAGCCGTCTCCTCGCCCGGACGGTCGACGTTCTCCGCGCGGCGCAACACGCGCCGCGCATGGTCCGCCGAGTTGTCCGGTACGTACATCCTGGGAAGCGGGGCGGGAGGCGCGGCGAGCAGCCGGGCGAGCAGGGCGAAGTCGGCGTCGATGCCGGACTGGCCGAGCGACTGCTCGTCCCCGCCCGGTCCGCCGATCGGGCCGATGAGTTGAGCGGCTTCGAGGTCGGCGATGGCTTCCAGGAGACCGGCCGTCTCCGGGAAGGTCGCACTGCCGGAGGGTGCCGCTGACCGTGGGTCCGTGTGGTGCGGGTCGGTCTCTGCGGTGTCGTATGGGCCGGCGGCCTCGTCATCGGCGAAGCCCGGGAATCCTGCGGGTAGGCGGGACGCGGCAAGCCGGACCTCCGCCTCCTCCTCGTACAACTCGTGCTGCTCGGGGCCCGCGGGTCCGGAGCTGTGCACCAACTCCCACAGCACGAGGTCGCTGCCGTCACTGAGGAGGTAGGCGTGACGGTAGGTCGCCCGGTCGAGCGTGCCGCTGTGATGCGATGAATGGAGCGAACTCGCGTGCGCCAGAGCCGAATCGAGTCTCTCGATCGTGGCATCGGGCAGTTCGAAGGAGTTGAGCGCCCGACCCAGAAGCCGCGCGATGTGCGACTCGGTTGTCTCATGCGGATCGTTCAATGGGGTCTCCTGGCCGTCGCCACACGTAACTTGTTGATTGCTAAAAGTAGCCCCTGGCTCTGACGGTGCGTCCCGGCTTCGGGAAAACGAAGGAACTCTTTGTGAAGTTCCCGCAGCCTTAACAAGCGGCATACTGCCTGGATCAGTTGATGTCGTAAAGCTCCCCGTACGAGGGGAATGAGCCACCTGGGGTGCTGGTCCCTTCTGCTGCCAGAACCGCCTTGACGATCGCTTCTGTGACCACGTCCGCGCCCGCAGCCAGCACATTGTTGAAAGCGAGTGGGTCCTCGTACGGAAGCGGCACCTCCTCGGTGGCGAGCGCGAAGACCGTGTCTCCATCACTCAGAAGATGCACCGGACGGACGGCGCGCGCAATGCCGTCGTGCGCCGTGCCTGCAAGCTTCTGCGCCTGCGCACGCGTCAGCGCAGCGTCGGTAGCGACCACCGCGAGTGTCGTGTTCAGTGGCGCGGGGCCACTGGCTGCCCTTGCCTCCGCAAGCCGGTGCACCGCCCTGGCATGGACAGCCGGGGAAGGCGGATGGGCCCGCTCGGCACCGCCGTTGACGCCGGTGAAATGCTGCCCGTACAACAAGCCCGTCAGTGGATCGACCACCGAGCCCACGGCGTTCACCACCACCAGGGCGGCCACGGTGATCCCGGCGCCGTCCGCCGCCATCCCCTCCACCACAACGCTCGCGGTCCCGACTCCCCCCTTGAGGCCCCCTGCAACGGCCCCTGTGCCGGCTCCGACCGTGCCCATGGCCACGGGTGCGCCCAGCGCTGAACCAGCCGCGTCCACCACGGCCGCCCGCCCGGTGGAAGCATCCGGCCGGGCGTGCCAGTCACCGCCACGGCCGAGGTCAAAGACACAGGCTGCCGGTACCACGGGCACCACCTGCCCCGGAGCGCCCACGGGGACGCCTCTGCCCTGCTCCTCCAGCCACGCCATCACCCCAGACGCCGCATCCAGACCGAAGGCGCTGCCTCCGGTCAGAACGACGGCTTCGATGCGTTGGACCAGATTGCGTGGATCGAGCGCATCGGTCTCCCGGGTGCCGGGTCCTCCTCCGCGTACGTCGACGGCGGCGATCGCACCTCCCTCGGGGGCGAGTACGACGGTGGTGCCGCTGAGCGCGAGAGCGCCGGGCACCTGTGCATGGCCGACGCGCAGCCCCGTCACATCGGTCAGGGCGTCGATCCTGGTCGTATCACTCATTCCCCTTGCGTATCACGTGGTCAGGGCATGGGAGCGGGAGCTGGTCGTCACGCCGACGGCGACCGTCGCAGCGAGCACCAGACCTGCCGCAAGGACCGCCCAGCCACCGGCGAAGGTGACGGCCAACACCGCGAGCGCTGCCAGCGGGAGCAGCAGTTGCTCCAAGGGGCCACGCTCGAAGTGCCGCGCGTGCAACAACCAGACGATCAGCAGAAAGACGGCTGCGGGGATGGTGACCGCGGCGGCAGCGGCCACCTCCGAAATGTGCGCCACGCCCACTGCGTGTTCGATCGCCACTTCCAGCCCCGCTCCGATCGCCGCCGCGGAGCCGAAGATCAGGACATGGCCGTAACCCCAGGGGGTCGCCTGCCGATTGGAGATCAGCCGCTCGTGCGCCGGTACGGCGAAGTAGATCCACCAGGCGGAGAAGATGATCAGTAGCCCACCGCCGGCGATCGGGAGTAGTTCGGCGACCGCCTGGTGCTCGTCCAGCGCCGACTGCACGGCCACCGTGCTCGCCGCCATCGTTTCGCCCAGCACGATCAGGGTGAACAGCCCGTAGCGCTCCACGATGTGGTGTGCGTGCCAGGGCGTTTCGTGGTGCCGCTCGGCGATGAGCGGCACCAGGAGTTCGGCCACGAGCACCACGGGGAAGAGCCAGTGCCGGGACTCCTGCGGCGCGAACAGCAGCACCACCCAGGCGGCCTGGCACAGGGCGATGCCCACCACGTACGTCAGAGCGGTCGACCGGGCCTGCCCCCGTTCGGCCGCGGCGGCGCGCAGCCACTGGGTGGCCAACGCCAGCCTCATGATCAGGTAGCCGGAGACGGCGATCGCCCAGTCGTTGTCGCTGAAGGCCCGTGGGATCCCGGCCGCGTAGACCAGGACACCGGCGATCTGTACCAGGGTGGCGAGCCGATAGGGCACGTCGTCGCAGTCATACGCCGAGGCGAACCACGTGAAGTTCATCCAGGCCCACCAGACGCCGAAGAAGACGAAGGCGTAGCCGATGACACCGCTGCCGGGATGGCCGTCGGCGAGGGAGTGGACCAACTGGAGGCCCGCCTGAGCGACCGCGACGACGAAGCAGAGGTCGAAGAACAGTTCCAACGGGGTGGCGGAGCGGTGGGGCTCGTCCCTTCGCCGCGGGACCATCGGACGCAGCGGCCCATAGCCCTCGTCCGTCGCCTCGGCTCCATCGGTGGAGTCGGGGCCATCCGCCTTGCCCACGGTGGGGGGAGCAGCCGCCTCAGCTCCCGTAGACCCTGCGGGCCCGGTGCCATGTGTGGAACCCGTACTCCCGGGGGGACCGGAGCCGGTGGGCTCGTCGACACCTGCCGCCTGCGGTGGCCGCTCGATGGGGTCGAGCGGCGGTTCGGGTACTCCCTATGTGTCCGAGGCGTTCGGATCACGGGGGTGGCCCGGGGTGTCCGAGCTGCCAGGAGACATCATGGGTCCAGAACAGCAGAGGCACCCCGCCCAGCACCGAGACGCGCACCTCCGGCGGCTGTTCGGCTTTCTCAGCCCGGCCGAGTGGGCTAAACGATCACCCCTCGGTGTGGGGACGCCCAAGGCACACGATGAGCTCGGGAGGCCCTGGCTGCGAGGGCTCGATGACCGCGCCACCCGGTTCTCAAGCGTCTGCTTCCCGTGTGCCCGGCTTCCGAGCACCCTGGGCGCAGCGCTGAGGACTCCCGCCCCAACCGGCCTCGCGGTCAGGGCGGCGCCAACGCCGCCCACGCCCGTGCCCACGTCCGTGCCCGTGCCCATGCGTCGCCACCCGACCGCGGCCGTCGGAGGGGCGCCCGGGGCGCTGAACGATCGGACCGGCTTCCACAGGCGCCTTGCTGCCCGGTGGAGAAGGTCCCGGACGGTGCGCGGGGTCCTCGGTCGTCGACTCGCAAGCAGCGTGCAGGGTGGTCGACCGGGACCGGCACGCAGAGCGCACGGTGGTCGATCCACAAGCCCCGGGGTCGGCGGTACCGGCAGTGCGTCCACAGCCCCGCCCCGGTCCAGGCCCTCGGTCCGCACCGGCTGTTCGGGCGCCGCCTGCTCGGATCCGGCGGGCGTGCGGCGCTGCTGGCCGGGGCGCGCAACACCGCCGTACCCTGGAGGCATGAGCACCGCCCCCGCCCCCGGATCGCGAGATGCGAAGCACCCCCGGCAGGAGCCGCCGAAGCCGAGGATCGACTTCGACGATCCGCTGGACCGGCAGTCCTCGGACGATACGGACCGAGGGTGGGGTGAGCGGCCTCCAACGAGCGGCGACGATGACCTTTCTCGCTTCCTCGATGAGAAGCCACCCCACCACGTGTGAAGCCCTGCGGCCCGATCTGTCGCTAGCTGCGGCCCGGGCCGGTGCCAGGGCCGCTTCCCGGTGCCGGACCTGAACCGGTGGAGCCGGTGGCGGTACCCCGCCCGGACTGAGCGATCAGCGTGTCGCGGATCTCCTTCAACACTTCCAGCTCCGACAGCTCCACGACCTCCTTCGCGCCTTCCTTCGCGGCGTCGCGGGCGGCCTTCTTCGCCAGGTACTTCGACATGGGCAGCACCATCAGGAAGTAGACGACGCCCGCGGTGATCAGGAAACTGAGGGTCGCGCCGAGGACGGAACCCCAAAGGATCTTGATGCCGTCGACCTCGCCGTTCACCACCTCGCAGGTCCCCTTGATGCAGGAGCTGTAGGAGTCCAGGTTCTTGGTGCCGAATGCGCCCACCAAGGGGTTGATAACGCCCTTGACCACGGCGTTGACGATCTGGGTGAATGCCGCGCCGATGACGACGGCGACAGCCAGATCGATCACATTGCCGCGCAACAGGAAGGTTTTGAAGCCCTCCAGGACGCTGACCTTCTGCTCGCTCAACACTGAGCCTTTCTTCGCATGTACAGGGGACGGGGTCAAACCCCCCGCAACCTAAGCCAACGCATGGCTGTGATGTCCACTTCAGCGGGATCGGGAGGTGACCAGACGGCACGCCAGTACGAGTGGACCCGCGTGGACGGGCGCGGGCAGGTGCGCGGGTGCGCTCAGCGCTGGCGTGGCCAGGGGGGTTGCTCGGTCGCCCTGGCAGGAGAACCGGGCCGAATGCGACGCTCACCGCAGGGTCACCGCCAACCTGGTGGCCGCGCTCGCCCCCGCCAGTTCGACGGCGGTGCTTCGAGGAACCGACAGCACGACCAGAGCACCACCATCTTCCGTGCCGTCGTCGGCTGCCGTGGGCACCTCTGTCACTCGGACTCCAGCCGCCACCACCCGGGCCGGAGGCTGCTCGCCCCGCCCGCCGGCTGGCGCATCCGGCACCGCGATCACATCGAGCCGATCTCCTGGCCTGAGCAGCCGGACCGTCTCCCCATCCGCGATGCGCACGGGCGCCGAGACCATCTCGACGGAGCTCGCGGGTGGCCTCGGCCGGGGTGGGACCGCGGAGGCGTTGCCGGCATCGCCGTCCTCCCCGCGCGCACTCGCGACCGCCAGGGCGGTCGCGACCAGCGCAAGGCCCGCGGCGAGCCCTTGCCGCCGCCGACGGCGAAGGGCCCGCCTCAGCCGATGTGCCCCGCCTTGGACCCGCAGGGGAGCGAACTCAGGAATCCGATGCGGCTCAGGAACGGCCGTGGCAGGAAGCGCGGGACCGCCCCTGACCGCCCTTTCCGACACGTCCGATGGAGCCAAGGCATGCGCTTGACCTGTCGATTGACAGCTGCACGGACGGGGGCGCCCCACGGGCCCCGTCATCGCGGGCGGTGGCGCAGAGCGAGCCATCGCGGCTCCGGGTACGGCCCCGGCCCCGGTTCCGGTTCCGGCCCCGGTTCCGGCTTCGGCCCCGGCCCCGGCCCCGGTTCCGGCTTCGGCCCCGGCTCCGGCCCCGGGCACACAAGAAGCCGCGGTGGGCGGCGGCTCATGGTGGACCGTCGTGGATGGGGCAACTGAGGAAGAGAACACCGCAGCAGAAGTCGGCCGGAAGACAGCCCGCCGCGGTGCCGCTGCCCTCGACCGCGCACCGGTGGAAGCAGAAGGATTCGTGTCCATGATCAGGAACCGCCCGTCGTGAGGAGCAGCCCCGGTCGCCCGGGGCCCTTTCGCCCCTCACCATCCCTGTTGCGCCACCAACCCGCTGTTGCCTGTGGACAGCGGGCCCGTTGTGGACAACTCCCTCACCGGATCGTGGCGTTCAAGCGCACCAGAGGTCGACGTACCGGCCAGCTGTCCACCGCAGTGACGTCCTTGGCCCTGTCCCCCTCAGGGCAGGTCGAACCCCAGGTCCCAGCCGGCGTGCGCGTCCACGCACAAGCAGTCCCGCTCATCCTGGCCCGGCAGCGAACCCACCGCGTCGAAAAGCACTTCCCGCAGCTGTCCCACCTTCTCGCCGAACACCCGCATCACCTCTGTGTGGGATACGCCATCGCCCGTCTCAGTACCGGCGTCCAGGTCCGTGACCAGAGCCAACGCGGTGTAGCAAAGGGCCAGCTCCCGGGCGAGCACCGCCTCGGGGTGCCCGGTCATCCCCACCACCGACCAGCCCTCGGACGAGAACCAGCGGGACTCGGCCCGGGTGGAGAATCGCGGCCCTTCTATGACCACGAGCGTTCCGCCGTCGACCGGCTCCCACTGCCGCCCGCGGGCGGCCTTGAGCGCCACGGTCCGCCCTGCCGTGCAGTAGGGGTCGGCAAAGGTGGTGTGCACCACGTTCGGAACGACGCCGTCCGCACGTGGGGCGCCATCGAAATAGGTCTCCGCACGAGATTTCGTACGGTCCACCAACTGATCGGGAACGAGCAGCGTCCCCGGTCCGTACTCCGGTCGGAGCCCTCCTACCGCGCACGGCGCCAGCACCTGGCGTACGCCCACCGAGCGCAAGGCCCACAGATTGGCCCGGTAGTTGATGCGATGGGGCGGAAGGTGGTGTCCACGGCCGTGCCTGGGCAGGAAGGCGACCTTCCGACCTGCCACTTCGCCCAGGAAGAGGGAGTCGCTGGGGCTGCCGTAGGGGGTATCCACCTGGATCTCCGTCACGTCCTCCAGGAAGGAGTAGAGCCCGGATCCACCGATCACGCCGATCTCTGCGTTCGTGTTCGCCATGCCGGCCACACTATCGACGCGCGCAATGCGACCGGTACGTCGCGGCAGCGTTCTTCGCGACATCCGTGGAGTGCCCGTGAGGCAGCTCTGAGGCACCCGTCAGGCAGCTCTGAGGCAGCTCTGAGGCATCCGTGAGCGGGTACGCGAAGGGTCCCGCCGTATGAGTACGGCAGGACCCGGGGCGTAGCAGAAATGCGGGTGGATACGGCGGTCGAGCTCGCAGCCGTACCGGACGGCGGCCCAGTCAGGCCGCCGCCAGAGAATCGATCAGGCCGCCGACGACGATGACGACGACGATGACGACGATGACGACGAAGAAGCGGATGACGAGCCCGAAGACGAGGACGACGAGGCTGATGACGTGCTCGCCTTCGTCTCCGAGGTCTTCGAGTCGGACGACTTCGCATCGGACGACTTCCCCGGCGTCGCCGAGGAACCGCTGCCCGTGGAGCTGCTCGACGAAGAGCCGCGGCTGTCATTGCGGTAGAAGCCGGAGCCCTTGAAGACGATGCCGACCGCCGAGAACACCTTCTTGAGGCGTCCGTCACAGCTCGGGCACACGGTCAGGGCGTCATCGGTGAACTTCTGCACCGCCTCAAGGCCCTCGCCGCATTCGGTGCACTGGTACTGGTAGGTCGGCACTGGTCTTCCTCCTGGCACTCTCACTCAATGAGTGCTAAACGACGGTCCATAGTGACGTATTCCGTTGAATCAGTCCACCGTCACTCGCGTGCGGTGATCCATCCCACTCGTCCCACGAGCTGCCACGAGCCCGGTGTCCGTGGTTCCGGCGGTGGCCGGTGTCAGTCGTGACCCTAGGGCGAGAAGGGTGACCAGGGCGAGCGCGGTCCCCACCAGGGGCACCACGAACCCGGCTGCTGAGCCGTGGGCATCGGCCAACTGCCCGGCCGTGGTGACCGCCGCGGCCTGGCCGAGGGCCACCGCACCCGTCAGCCAGGTGAACGCCTCGGTCCGCGCCGACGCCGGCACCAGCGGTTCGACGAGCGTGTAGCCACCGATCAGGGCCGGTGCGATGCAGAGTCCCACCAGCAGTCCGACCACCGCGAGCAGGGCGGGTGAGTCGATGGTCCACAGCACCGACGCCGCGAGCGTCAGTCCGATGTATCCGATCACCATCCGCCGTCGTGGACCGGTCTTCCAGGCGATGGCGCCGAAGACGACGCCCGCCAGCATGTTGCCCGCGGCGAAGATCCCGTACAGCAGACCGTTCGCACCGGGGTTGCCGATCTCTTCCGTGAAGGCCGTCAGCGAGACCTGCATGCCGCCGAAGACCGTGCCGATGCCGAGGAAGGCGACCACCAGGACCCGTACGCCGGGAATGGAGAACGCGGAGACCCGGGCCTGGGTGCCCACGGCGCCGTCGAAGCGGCGTACGGGCGGCTGGGTGCGCTTCTGAGCTGCGAAGAGAAGGCCGCCGACCAGGGTCAGCGAGGCTTCCGCGATCAGGCCGGCGGCGGGGTGGACCCCGGTGCACAGCGCCGTTGCGAGGACCGGGCCGACGACGAAGGTGAACTCGTCCGTCACCGATTCGAAGGCGGCTGCCGTCTGCATCAGCGGCGATCCGTCGAGCTTGGCCGCCCAGCGGGCGCGCACCATGGGGCCGACCTGGGGAACGGACGCGCCCGCGGGTACGGCCGCGGCGAACA
Source organism: Streptomyces sp. NPDC059256 (assembly GCF_042753785.1). Lineage (NCBI taxonomy): Bacteria > Bacillati > Actinomycetota > Actinomycetes > Kitasatosporales > Streptomycetaceae > Streptomyces > Streptomyces sp. NPDC059256. The sequence continues at coordinate 322,185 of NZ_JBHYZO010000004.1, forward strand.
GCACCCACAGGGAGGCGTCGGCCAGCGCGAGCGCGGTGAGGGCGGATACGGATGCGGTGTGCACCAGGACCCCGGGGAGCAGTACGGCGCGTTGGCCGTAACGGTCCGCGAGTTTGCCGCTCTGGGGGGCGAAGAGTGCCATGGAGACACCCGTGACGGCGGCGACGGCTCCCGCGCTGCCGTAGGAACCGGTCGTGTGCTGGACCAGCAGGACGATGCCGATGGTCAGCATGGCGAAGGGCTGTCGCGCTGCGAAACCGGGGAGCAGGAAGCCCCAGGCTCCCGGGGTTCGCAGCAACTGTCCGTAGCCCGGCCGCTTGCCGGTGGTGACCGTGGATGCCACGGTCCGTGCCTTTCTGCCGCCTGGTGGGCACTCCCATGGCGTGGCGGGAGCGACCGAGAGCTGTCCTCTATGCGCGCGGGACTGCGGTAGATACCGGGTCCCCACTGCGAACTGCGGAGGGCTTCTCGGCCGCCATACGGTCGCGCCAGCTCTGCGTCAGGCAGAGGTGGTCGATCAGATGTGCACTCATCGTACAGGGATCTTCAAAGGCGTCGATAGTCGACAATTGACGGGGCTGGGCATCAGTGCAGAAACGATCCTGCCGACGGGTGTGGACCGTGCGGTACCGCCTCCCCCAGCCCCTGCCTGGACGCCCCGTAACGGCACCGTCCCCCGCGCAGCGCCCGGACGGGAGACGGCACCCGGCACCAGCCCCCACGGTCCCGCACACGCACCCGTCCCGTGTGTCCACTCCGTGTGCCCGACCCGCCTAACCGGTCCCCAGCCATCCCGCCAGCTTCCCGCCCTGACCGACGGCCCGCAGTCGCTGCTCGGCCGCGTCCCGTACCGGGTCCGTGGCCACCACCAACAGTTCGTCACCCCGCCGCAGCACCGTCGTCGGCGAGGGCACGAAGCTCTTCTCGTCCCGGACGACGAGCGTGACCGCAGCTCCCGGCGGCAGACGCAGTTCGCCGACCTCCACACCGTGCATCCGCGACTCGTCCGGAATCGACACCGAGAGCAGATGCCCGCGCAGCCGCTCCAGCGGTGCGGACTCCACCCCCAGATCGGACGGTGCGCCCGGCCCGATCCGCAGCGCCCTGGCCAACCAGGGCAGCGTCGGCCCCTGCACCAGCGTGTAGACGACGACCAGGACGAACACGATGTTGAAGATCCGGGTACTGCCCGCCACACCGCTCACCATCGGGATGGTGGCCAGGATGATGGGAACGGCTCCGCGCAGTCCCGCCCAGGACAGCAGGATCTGTTCGCGCCGTGGCAGACGGAACGGCAGCAGGCTGATGAACACCGACAGCGGACGGGCCACCACCGTCAGCACCAGCCCCACCGTCACCGCGGGCCAGAAGTCGTCGACCAGTTCGTGCGGGGTCACCAACAGCCCGAGCAGGACGAACATCCCGATCTGTGCCAGCCAGCCGAGTCCCTCCGCGAATCCGCGGTTGGCCGGGGCGTGCGGCAGTTTGGAGTTGCCGAGGACCATCGACGCCAGATAGACGGCGAGGAACCCACTGCCGTGGGCCATCGCGCCGGCGGCGTACGCGACCACGGCGATCGCCATCACGGCGATCGGATAGAGCCCCGACGCGGGCAGTGCCACATGTCGCAGTGCGAAGGCGCCCAGGAATCCGGCCGCCAGTCCGATCGCCGCACCGATCGCCAGCTCCAGGGCGATCGTGCCGACCAGTACGTACCAGTGATCCACCGGTCCGGCCGCGGAGAAGGCGACGACCAGGATGACCACGGGCGCGTCATTGAAGCCCGATTCGGCTTCCAGCACACCGGTGATCCGGGATGGCAGGGGCACTTTGCGCAGTACGGAGAAGACTGCTGCGGCATCCGTCGACGACACCACCGCGCCGATGATCAGCGCCTGCCGCCACTCCAGACCGACCAGGTAGTGGGCCGCCGTGGCCGTGATGCCCACGCTGACCGCGACACCGACGGTCGACAGCGCGACCGCCACGGGCAGGGCCGGTTTGACCTCTTGCCACTTGGTCCCGAGCCCACCTTCGGCGAGGATCACCACCAGGGCGGCATAGCCGATGACCTGCGTCAGTTCGGCATTGTCGAACTTGACGTCGAAGAAGCCGTCCTGCCCTATGGCGATGCCGATGCCGAGATACAGCAACAGGCTGGGGAGTCCGCTGCGCGACGAGATCCGCACTGCCGCAACGGCGATGAGCAGCACGAGCGAGCAGACGAGCAGGAGTTCGTTGAGATCGTGGACAGTCAGTGGCCGATCCTTCCCCTCGCGCCTCTACATGCCGGATCGTTACTCCGGGCGGCGACACTTCGTTACCTTACCTAATCTTTAACGTTTCCTTGACGCGTAGATCATCATGGCCAACAGGGCCGCAGCCATGGGAAACGCCCAGCCGAGGGGTGCGCATTTCGGATACCGCGTCAGGGGCGCCGCGACGCTGCGCCTATGGTTGCTCCCAGCACTCCTGGACCAGCCTGCGCCTCGAAGGACAGCGATGCCCGCCAACACAACCGCCTCTTCCCCCAAGAAGAAGAAGGGGCGACGCGCCCGCCTGCTCGTGATCCTCTTGGTGCTGGCGTTGCTCGGCGGGATCGGCTACGGCGGTTACTGGGGTGTGAGCGCCGTACGTGCCTCCTTCCCCCAAACCACCGGAACCATCGAGATTCCCGGCCTGAGCGGCCAGGTCGAAGTCAAACGCGACGACTACGGAATTCCGCAGATCTACGCCGACAGCGATAACGACCTCTTCCGCGCCCAGGGGTTCGTGCACGCCCAAGACCGCTTCTGGGAGATGGACGTACGCCGTCATATGACGTCGGGTCGACTCTCCGAGATGTTCGGTTCCGACCTGGTCGAGACCGACTCCTTCCTGCGCACGCTCGGCTTTCGGCAGGTCGCGCAACAGGAGTACGACGAGAAGCTTGAGCCCGACACCAAGAAGTTCCTCAAGTCGTACGCGGACGGTGTGAACGCCTACCTCCAGGGCAAGGGCGGCAAGGACCTCTCCTTCGAGTACGCGGCGCTGGCCTTCACCAACGACTACAAGCCGGAACCGTGGACCCCGGTGGACTCGGTGGCCTGGCTCAAGGCGATGGCCTGGGACCTGCGCGGCAACATGCAGGAGGAGATCGACCGTTCGCTGCTGACCAGTCGGCTCGACGAGAAGCAGATCAAGGACCTCTATCCGCCGTATCGCGTCGAGAACAAGCCGATCATGGAGAACGGCGCCGTCGATCCCGCCACGAAGAAGTTCGACCCGGAGGCGGAGCCGAGGGGCGACATCCGGGAAGACGAGAACGGCGACGAGAACGGCAACGGCAACGGCAACGGCAACGACGGCAACGACGGCACTGACGGCAACGGTGGCGATGTCGGCAACGGCGCACAGTCCGAGGACTCGGGCGACGGCAGCACCGAGGGCACGCTCGGCCATGACGCCGGAGGCACCCCGGCCGAAGGCACCGACGGCGCGCCCGCGGATGCCACGGACGCGACCGAGGGACTGAACTCCCAGCTCGCCGCCGTCTCCGAATCCCTCGACAGCATCCCCGCCCTGCTCGGCCCCAACGGCAACGGGCTCGGCTCCAACTCGTGGGTCGTGTCGGGCAAGTACACGACGACGAACAAGCCCCTGCTGGCCAACGACCCGCACCTGGCGCCCCAGCTGCCCTCGCTCTGGTACCAGATGGGTCTGCACTGCCGGAAGGTCTCCGACGCCTGCACCTTCCAGACCGCGGGCTACACCTTCTCCGGGATGCCCGGGGTGGTCATCGGCCACAACCAGGACATCGCCTGGGGCTTCACCAATCTCGGCGCCGACGTCACCGACCTCTATCTGGAGAAGTTGAGCGGCAACTCGTACCAGGTGGGCGACGAGCAGAAGGAACTGATCACCCGCAAGGAAGTGATCAAGGTGGCCGGCGGTGAGAGCAAGACGATCACCGTGCGCCAGACCGGTCATGGTCCGCTGATCTCGGACCGCAGCAGCGAGTTGGAGAAGGTCGGTCAGAAGGCCCCGGTACCCGACGACGTCCCCGCCCCCGACCGCGCGACCGGCTACGGCATAGCGCTGCGCTGGACGGCGCTGGACGCGGGCAAGTCGATGGACGCGGTGTTCGACCTCAACCGGGCGAAGGACTTCAAGACGTTCCGCGCCGCGGCCAAGGACTTCGAAGTGCCGTCGCAGAACCTCATCTACGCCGACGCCGAAGGCAAGATCGGCTACCAGGCCCCCGGCAAGATCCCGGTACGCAAGAAGGGCGACGGTTCCGTCCCCGCCCTCGGTTGGGACCCGGACTACGACTGGGAGCGGGACCCCGTCCCCTTCGACGAGATGCCGTACGAGGAGGACCCCGAGCGCGGCTACATCGTCACCGCCAACCAGGCCGTCATCGACCCCGACAAGTACAAGTACCTGCTGACCAAGGACTACGGGTACGGTGCGCGCAGCCAGCGGATCAACAACCTGATCGAGTCGAAGATCAAAGACGGCGGCAAGATCTCCACCGAAGACATGCGCACCATGCAGATGGACAACACCAGTGAGATCGCGAAGATCCTCACCCCCTTGCTGCTGAAGATCGACATCTCGGATCCATATGTCCGCGAGGCGCAGAAGCTGCTGGAGACCTGGGACTACAGCCAGGAGCCGGACTCGGCCGCCGCCGCGTACTTCAACGGTGTCTGGCGCCATGTCCTCAAGCTTGCGTTCGGCAACAAGCTGCCCAAGGAGATGCGGGTCGAGGGCGACTGCCTGAGCGTTCGCCCGGCGGACAGCACGGCACCCCTGGACGAGCTGGAGCGGGTCATCGAGTGCGGTCAGCGCGATGCTGACTCGGCCCAGCCGGACGGCGGCGACCGCTGGTTCGAGGTGGTGCGCAAGATCGTGAACGACGAGAAGAACAGCTGGTGGCGCTCGCCCGCGAGCCGCAACGACAAGGCGACCGACACCCGGGACGAGCTGTTCGCCCGGGCCATGGAAGACGCCCGTTGGGAGCTCACGGCGGAGCTGGGCAAGGACATCTCCAGCTGGAGCTGGGGTCGACTGCACCAGTTGACGCTGAAGAACCAGACGCTCGGCACCGATGGCCCCGGCTTCCTCCAGTACCTCCTGAACCGCGGTCCGTGGAACCTCGGTGGCGGTGAGGCGACGGTCAACGCCACCGGCTGGAACGCCGCCGCGGGCTACGAGGTCGTCTGGGTGCCGTCGATGCGGATGGTCGTAAACGTCGGCGACTGGGACAAGTCCCGCTGGATCAACCTCTCCGGTGCCTCCGGGCACGCCTACAGCGCCCACTACACCGATCAGACGGACAAGTGGGCCAATGGGGAACTGCTCGACTGGTCCTTCAGCCCGAATGCGGTGGAGACCAACACGGTCGACACCCTCACCCTCACTCCGAAGGCCGGTCCCTGACGGCAGTGGCGAAGCGTCGCACCCCGTTCGGTGTGACGGCGGCGTCCACGGGGTGGTCGTGCGGTTCCACGGGAACCTGCTCGACCACCTCGTGCGTGTAGAGCAGCACCACCAGCGCGGGCCACACGTCCGCCGACGCAAGTCGGGCCAGTACCCGGTCGTAGGAGCCGCCGCCGCGGCCCAGTCGCATTCCGCGTGCGTCCACGGCCAATCCGGGAAGGAGCACGGCATCCGCCTCCACCACGGCATCCGTGCCGAGTCCCGGTCCGGTGGGCTCCAGCAGCCCGCGTCCGGCGGACACCAGCTCGTCGGGGCCCTGGTACTCGCCCCAGTCGAGGTCGTTGTCGGCCAGCAGGACCGGCAGCAGGACCCGCACCCCCCGCTCCCGCAGCGCGTCGAGCAGCGCCCTGGTGCCGGGCTCGCGTCCGATGGAGACGTACGCGGCGACCGTGGCCGCCCCGGTCAGCTCCGGCAGCCGCAGTGCCTGCTCCGCGAGGAGTTGCGCCGCTGCCCGCGTCTGGTCGGGGGAGAGGGCGGCACGGGCGGCGAGGAGCTTCTGCCGCAGGGCCTTCTTCGTCGCCGACGGCTCCCCATGAACTTCAGGCATATGACTTCCTGTCAGATTCGCGTAAATCTCTCGTATGTCCCTTTATCGTAAGGAAGTTAACCGAAGGCTTATCTTCTGCCCATACTCACCGGATGGTGTGCCGAAAATGAATCAGTCGAAGCCCAGGATCAGCAAGGCGGTCATCCCTGCCGCCGGTCTCGGAACGCGTTTCCTCCCCGCGACCAAGGCCACTCCCAAGGAGATGCTGCCTGTCGTCGACAAGCCCGCGATCCAGTACGTCGTCGAAGAAGCGGTGGCCGCCGGCCTCTCCGACGTACTGATGATCACCGGCCGGAACAAGCGCCCCCTGGAGGACCACTTCGACCGCAACTACGAACTCGAAGAGGCGCTCAGCCGCAAGGGCGACGAGAACCGACTGAAGAAGGTCCAGGAGTCCAGCGACCTGGCCACCATGCACTACGTGCGTCAGGGCAACCCGCGCGGTCTCGGCCATGCCGTCCTGTGCGCCGCCCCGCACGTCGGGGACCAGCCGTTCGCCGTCCTCCTCGGTGACGACCTGATCGACCCCCGCGACCCCCTGCTCTCCCGGATGGTCGAGGTCCAGGAACGGATGGGCGGCAGTGTGATCGCCCTCATGGAGGTCGAGCCCGAACAGATCCACCTCTACGGCTGCGCCGGTGTCGAGGCCACCGCCGAGGGAGACGTCGTCAGGGTGACCGAACTGGTCGAGAAGCCCGATCCTGCCGACGCTCCCAGCAACCTCGCGATCATCGGCCGCTATGTGCTCGACCCCGCGATCTTCGCCATACTGCGCGAGACCAGACCCGGCCGGGGCAACGAGATCCAGCTGACCGACGCCATCGAGAAGCTGGCCGAGGACGAGACGGTGGGCGGCCCGGTGCACGGAGTCGTCTTCAAGGGTCGGCGGTACGACACCGGAGACCGCGGCGACTATCTGCGGGCCATTGTCAGACTCGCATGCGAACGTGAAGACCTGGGACCCGAGTTCCGAAGCTGGTTGCGCAGCTATGTGACCGAGGAGATGTAACGACGGTGAGCAGCACGATCTGGTCGGTGGACGACCACCTGGAGGACATCCTCGGGGCGATCCGCCCGCTCGAACCGATCGAGCTGCACCTGCTGGAGGCGCAGGGCTGCGTCCTCGTCGAGGACATCACGGTTCCCGTGGCCCTGCCGCCCTTCGACAACAGCTCGATGGACGGGTACGCGGTGCGTACGGCGGATGTCGAGCAGGCCACCGAGGAGTTTCCCGCCGTCCTCACCGTCATCGGCGATGTGGCGGCCGGCGGCGGGACGCCGCCCGAGGTGGGACCGGGCCAAGCGGCCCGCATCATGACCGGCGCACCCCTCCCGCCGGGCGCCGAAGCAGTGATTCCGGTCGAGTGGACCGACGGTGGCGCCGGTGGGGGCGCCGTCACGACGATGCTGCCGGCCGAGACCTCACCCGAGGGGGCGGGCGGGGAGGTCCGCATCCACCGGCCGGTCACCGCGGGAGCCCATATCCGCACCCGGGGCAGCGATGTGCGCGCCGGCGATCTGGCGCTCGCCCGGGGCACGGTCCTCGGACCGCCGCAGATTGGCCTGCTCGCCGCGATCGGCCGCGGCACCGTGCGGGTGCGGCCCCGGCCACGCGTCGTGGTGCTGTCCACCGGGAGCGAGTTGGTCCAACCCGGTGAGACGCTCGGCGAAGGCCAGATCTACGACTCCAACAGCTTCTCCCTGGCCGCAGCCGCCCGAGACGCCGGAGCCCTCTCGTACCGCGTCGGGGCCGTCACCGACGACGCCGACGAACTGCGCTCCACCATCGAGGACCAACTGATCCGCGCCGACCTCCTGGTCACCACGGGCGGTGTGAGCGTCGGCGCCTACGACGTGGTCAAGGAAGCCCTCGCCTCCGTGGGGGATGCGGAAGAGCCCGGCAGCGGCATCGACTTCCGTACGCTCGCCATGCAGCCCGGCAAGCCCCAGGGCTTCGGCACGATCGGACCCGAGCACACCCCGCTGCTGGCGCTGCCGGGCAACCCCGTCTCGTCGTACGTCAGCTTCGAACTGTTCGTGCGACCGGCGATCCGGGCCCTGATGGGTCTGGAAGACCTCCATCGGCCCCGTGTGCACGCCACCCTTCACACCGACAGGACGCTGAGTTCACCGACCGGCCGCCGCCAGTTCCTCCGCGGCACCTACGACCCGGTCAAGGGGGTCGTCACCCCTGTGGGCGGTTCGGGGTCCCATCTGGTCGCGGCGCTCGCCCACGCCGACTGCCTGATCGTGCTGGCGGAGACGGTGACGACGGTCGCCTCCGGTGCACAGGTGGAGGTGGTCCTCCTCGGCTGATGTCCGGCCGGGGGAGTAGCGTGTCTGCGCACATGGGCCCCTGCGGCCCCACTCGCCCGAAGGCCCCCGACCGGGAACGGCACCAGCATGAGTAGCCAAGCCAGGCTCACACACATCGACGAGGCGGGTGCGGCCCGTATGGTCGACGTCTCCGAGAAGGAGATCACCGCGCGCACCGCACGCGCCAGCGGCCGGGTGCGGGTGTCGTCCCGCGTGGTGGAACTGTTGCGCGGCGAGGGCGTCCCCAAAGGGGATGCGCTGGCCACCGCCCGTATTGCCGGGATCATGGGGGCCAAGCGGACTCCCGAACTGATCCCGCTCTGCCATCCCCTCGCGGTCTCCGGTGTCACCCTCGACCTCTCCGTCGCCGACGACGCCGTGGAGATCACGGCCACCGTGAAGACCACCGACCGGACCGGCGTCGAGATGGAAGCACTGACCGCCGTGTCCGTGGCCGCCCTCACCGTCGTGGACATGGTGAAGGCCGTCGACAAGTCGGCCGTGATCACCGATGTGCGCGTGGAGGAGAAGACGGGCGGCAAGTCCGGTACCTGGAGCCGATCGTGAGCCGGGTACCCCGCGCCGGCGAGGTGCACAGCCACAGCCATGGGCCGGCAGCCGAAGCCCCCGTCCAGCCTTCCCCCACCCGTCGAGCGCTGGTGATCACCGCCTCCAACCGGGCCGCCCGCGGTGTGTACGACGACACCACCGGCCCCCTGTTGGTCGAGGGCCTCGCAGGGCTCGGCTTCAGCGTCGACGGACCTCGGGTGGTGCCCGACGGCGACCCCGTCCACGAGGCCCTGCGCTCCGCGGTCGCCGAGCGGTACGACGTCGTCCTCACCACGGGCGGCACCGGAATCTCACCGACCGACCGCACCCCCGAGGCGACCCGGTCCGTACTCGACTACGAGATCCCCGGCATCCCCGAGGCCATCCGGGCACACGGCCTGGCCAAGACGCCGACCGCGGCGCTCTCCCGGGGACTCGCCGGTGTGGCGGAGCGAACCCTGATCGTCAATCTGCCCGGCTCGACCGGCGGAGTGCGTGACGGCCTCACCGTCCTGGAACGACTCCTGTCACACGCGGTGGACCAACTCCACGGCGGCGACCACCCCAGACCTGCCGGGAGCCCGAGCTGAACACGTCCTGGCCGGTGGTGCTGGCGGACGGCGATGTGGTCCTCCGCCCGATAAAGCTGCGCGACCAGCGTGCCTGGCGCGAGGTCAACCGGCGCAACCGCGACTGGTTGCGCCCTTGGGAGGCGACCATCCCACCGCCCGTTCCGGGTGCCCCGCTCGCCCAGCGCCCGACCTACCGCCAAATGGTCCGCCATCTGCGCGCCGAGGCGAACTCGGGCCGGATGCTGCCCTTCGTCATCGAGTACCGGGGCCGCCTGGTAGGACAATTGACCGTTGCGGGGATCACCTGGGGCTCGATGTGTTCAGGCCATGTGGGCTACTGGGTGGATCGGGAGGTCGCGGGCCGGGGGGTGATGCCGACGGCCGTCGCCCTCGCCGTCGACCACTGCTTCCTCTCGATCGGTCTGCACCGGATGGAGGTCTGCATCCGTCCGGAGAACAACCCGAGCCGTCGAGTCGTGGAGAAACTCGGATTCCGCGAAGAGGGTTTGCGCCCCCGCTATCTCCATATCGACGGTGCGTGGCGGGACCATCTGGTCTTCGCGTTGACGTCCGAGGAGGTCCCCGACGGGCTGCTGCACCGCTGGCACCGGGCCAGACCGGGCACACCGCGCTAAATGAAATAAATGTTCGAATACACGCGAGGGTGACCATCTTGTGATCTGAACATTCGCAAAAAAGTCCGTGATATCAGCGGGATCGGACGACACACCGGGCCAATTGGCGGATGCCCTTGCAAGAATCCCTCTACGGTGTGACCGTGAGCAGCAGCGGCCTCATCTATGCAGTCATCGTCGGGGCCTGGGCCGCCTATCTGGTGCCGATGTGGCTCCGCAGGCAGGACGAGTTGAACGAAGCTCGTCCGACGGAACGCTTCTCCACCGCCATCCGGCTGCTGTCCGGACGGGGTGCGATGGAGCGCCGGTACGCCAAGGAGCTACGGGAGCGCACGGAGACGCAGCCCCCTTCCGACGTCGACCCGGATGTCGTCACGGATCGATTGAGTTCCGTGGACGTCCGGGCCTTCGCCGCGCCCCGCACGGAGGTGAGGGTGCCCGCCCCGGCCGTCGCCGAGCCGCCCGCGCCGGCTCGGCAGCGCCCGCGCCCCAGCCGTGCCGCAACCGAGCGCGCGCGACGCAGCAAGGTCCTCGCCCGTCGCCGGCGCACCACCGTGATGCTCTTCCTGGCCTTCACCTTCGGTGCCATCGCCGCCGCGGTCGGTGGCCTCGGTCTGCTCTGGGTGCCGGCCGTCCCGGCGGTTCTGCTGAGCGTGTACATCATGTATCTGCGCGCCCAGGAGCGTCGGCGGTTCGTGGTCGTGATGGACCGCCGCCAAGCCGAAGCCGCCGCGGCCCGACTGCGCGACAACCGGCCCCGACGCCAGCAGCCCGTGTCGCCCCCGGCGCGCCATGAGGCCCCCGACGCCCGTGGCCCTCACCATTCCCACAACCCTCATGGCGATGACTCCGCACCGAGCCCCGAGCCGGCCCCGGTCTCTCCCCAGGAGGCCGGCCGCCGCGCGCTCGTGGAGCAGACGGACCATGCGGAATGGGTCGACCAGCAGCGCGATCGAGGCCCGGCGGGCGGCGACAGCTGGGACCCGGTCCCCGTCCCCCTGCCGACGTACGTCACGGCCCCGGTTGCTCCCCGGGCGACCTCCGGAGTCGATATGAACGACCCCGAGACCTGGAGCTCGGCCCGCTCCTCCACGGCCGACCCGACCCCCCTCCCGGACGACCCGGCCAACCGCCACGCCCCACCACCCCGCCGCACCACCCGCGACCGTGGCCGCACCCCGCTCTTCGACCAGTACGCGGACGACGATCGCCCCCGCGCGGCCAACGAATGACGCCACGCACAGCCAGCGAATGACGCGAACGGGACCCTGGTGACCAGCCCGGGAACGGATTTCCAGGCACGCGGACGGGGATGCTAGAGTTTCACTCGTTGCAAGGGCCTGTGGCGCAGTCTGGTAGCGCACCTCGTTCGCATCGAGGGGGTCTGGGGTTCAAATCCCCACAGGTCCACCGCAGCTCAGAGCCTCTGTCGGAGAGATCCGGCAGGGGCTCTTTGGCGTTGTTATGGATGTAGAGCTCCACGTCAGGCCCGGCACCTCACCATGACGGAAGCCCAGGACCAGGGCCTGTCCGGTGGATCGGATTCTGCCGGACAGGCCCTGGGCTCGGAGGGACTCAGCGCTTGAGCGTGAAGGTGAAGTCGCCCGAGAGCTTGCCGCTCAGGCGGACTGTCGACACGAGGTTCCCCTCGGCGATCAGTCTCTCGGCTTCGGCTCGCGACAAGCCGAAGCCCTCCGCGATCAGTCGCACCGGCCGGACAGGAATCCGGGCCGCGAAACGGACCGAGACCTCGATCGCCTCACCCTCTGACTGATGCGGTTGATTCGGCCCGCCGCTGTCGAGGTGCCAGGTGTTGTCCCAGTCGAGGGCGATGCGATTGCGGCGCCGTACGAGCGGGTCCTGGAGCAGTTCAGCCGCGAGGCCGAGGTCGTTGCCGTGGAGCAGGTTCAGGAGCTCTGGTCGTACGGAACGCACGTTCATCCGCTCCAGGACCGTGAGCTTGGTGGTGTCCCCGCACTTGGTGCACAGCGCGAGGAGCCAGGCGTCAAGGAGCTTGTGGTTCGCATTGACACGGAATTTGCCGTTCGCTCGGAAGCGCCCTGAGGCGCACCGGTGGCAACGGCGGAGAACGATGGGCAGGCAGGTGGGTACAACCACCCAGGTTTTGGACACAGAAACACACCGGTTCCAGTGAGAAGACCGCAGCGAAAAGGAGCACGGCGCACAGGTGCGACGCGCGACGGTTCAGCGCTCGGGGGGTCTCACTTGGTGTACAACGGCACGTCCTTGACAGGGCGACTGCGGGCGGGAGCACGGTAGCGGCACCCGGGGGCACGGCTCCACTGTTTTTTGCGCCGCCCATGCCGAACGACTCGTCAACACCCGTGCCTGGGGACCCTGGTGGGACGTTGTGTGTGGGCTGGCCCGTGGGTGGGCGATGTGGTGTTGTGCGATGGGCGACGTTCGGCGTTGAAGCGGCGCCGTCAGTTGCCCGATACGGCCTGACGGTCCTTCAAGGCGCGAGCCAACCGCAGGACCGTTCGCGGGTCAGCTCGTAGACGGTGGTTCATGAGTTCCGTCCGATCGTCTCGATCGGACGGGATCTCGCCGTTTCGGGGGCTGTTCGGGGCAGGTGTCCGCATGGGGTGGGCTTGCCCGGGACCGGACAACACCGTGGCAGCCCCGTACACGCCTGCTGGCGCGGCTGCCGCGAGCCGTCGTACTCGTCATCCGTGGCCTCGGCCCTCCTGGCAAAACTCCGTCCCCCCTGAGGAATGAGTCATGGCAGGCTGGAAGTCGTCAGGTGCACCGGCTTCATCTGGGGTGCGTCGTACGGGGGAGGAAACGTTGTCATTCGAAGAGGAATGGGCAGAATCAAAGGCGGTTGCCGCCGCTGCTCGTCAAGAGAGCCTGGTTCGAATGAGGTTGAACCGGGCGCCGGTGGAGGGCCGTTCCAGCAGGGGCGCCTCCGGTGATGGATATATGGCCAATGCCGAGTCCATCGACGGTAGTTCGCATCTGCTGATGGAGATTGCGGGTCTGCTCTACGAAGGTCGGATGGACGGTGAGAACGCGACGATGTGTCGTGCCCCGCGTGCACACGCCGATGTTGCGTCGAACGTCGACACCTTCGCCAGGTTCGCCAAGGACCAGTACAGCGACATGGTTGTACTCCTCGCCTCGCTGTCCACCAAGCTCAAGTCGTCGAGCGAGGACTACACGGCCGTTGACCAGGGCATCCAGGGGCAGATGAACGCGATGCTCGACTGCGGGCGTTACGTCGCTCCGAAGGACCGGTGAGCGAGGGTGGCCTACCGTGCGGACGTCGAATTCCTCGAAGACGCCAATCCGACCCTCATCGACCGCAATGCCGCCGAGTTCAGGCGACTCCACACCTTGATCGAGTCGACCGACAACGCCTTTCGGAAGGCGACCGGGGTGGAGTGGGAGAGCGAAGCCCGTGATCTGTACATCAAGCGGCTGAAGGAGAGCAAGGGCCTCGCGGATGCCCTGTCGGAGGCGTTCCGCAAGGCGTCGTCAGCCCTCGGCCTGTACGCAGACGCGGTGACCACCGCCAAGGGTCACTACACGAGTGGCAAGACCTCTGAGGGAAGGCTCTCCGAGGTGATGTCCCGTGAGGCCACGGCGATCACCTCGACCGCGCGGGCCGCGGAGCCGCTGCGTCAGTGGGAGGACCTGCGGGGCACGACCGGAGTGGGTGACTTCTTCGCGGAGTTGACCGTCGACCTCGATGCGATCAAGGAGGAGGCCGAGCGGTACTACAACCAGACAAAGGACCACTACAGCGACGCCCTGCGCGTCGAGTCCGAGGCGAGGGAGAAGTGCGTCGCGGACCTCAAGGCCGCGTACAAGTCGATCCCCGACTACCAGGGCACCATCGCGGACCCGGAGAAGTTCCTGAGGGGTCTTGGACCCCTGAGCGCGGAGGCGCGGGAGGCACGTGACAACCCGCACGTCCGACTGCCGGGGGCGGGCCCCAAGGTCGACGCGATCCCGACGGTCGGTGACAAGGTGGTGATCTCCGAGACGCTGATGCGCATCGCGAACCGGGTGGACGGCCTACCGGCTGGCCAGGGAAACAACTACTGGCTCTGGTCCACCTCCGATGAGGACCGCCGTGGCTATATCACCGCCAACAAGGAGCTGATCAGGGCCGCCGCCGCTGACTCGGGCCTGCCGCCCGAGATGGTCGCGGGCATCGCGTGGCAGGAGGTGGCGGGTGACCCCGGTTGGCTCGACGACGCCGCCTACGAGGGACGTAAGATCCTTCCGGGCAGCGAGGACCCGGACAGGACCTCACTGGGTCCCATGGCCATCCAGGTCCGCCGGGCCGCCGAGGTGCTCGGGTACGACCCGCACAATCTCACCGACCTCCAGCGCGATGCGGTGTTGGACGCGGTGAAGGACTCCGCGAAGAACACCTTCATCGCGTCGGAGTACCTGGCCCAACTCAAGGCCGAGAGTAGTTTCGCCGATGTGCCGCCCGAGCAGATGACCCGCGCTCAGATGCAGGAACTCGCCGCGCGCTACAACGGCGGGCCCTATTACGAAAGTGACGACGCCCAGGCGTACGGTCGGGGCTTCGACCGGAAGCTGGACCAGGCGAAGGAGGCGCTGCAATGAGTGCGAGTACGGGCCCGGTGGCCGGTGTGGGGGAGCGGCGGCAGCCGGGGGCCGCCGGTCGGGTGGGGACCGCCGTCTGTGCTGTCGTCGTCATCGTCGGGCATCTGGTGACGGGCTTCGTCGCGCTCACCGCGTACATGGTGGAGCCGAACGGCCCCTGGGACAAGCAGGCGATCACCAACTCCGGTATCGCCGCGGGCATCGCGCTGGCCCTCACCGTGGTGACGGCGCTGCTCACCTGGCTGTTCGTGAAGGCCGCCTGGCTGCGCAGCTGGTGGTTCGCGCTACCGGCCGTGCTCGCTGTCGCCGCGATCCTGCGTCTGACGCTCCTCGCCCCCGAGCTCTGACCGAGGCCGTGGCCCCCGCCCTCCAGAACGGTGTCCCGTTCGTGCTGCGGGTGGCTGGTCCTCGCGCACTGTCCTGCCGGGATGAACAGGGCATCCGGCCGTCCGGTGCGTACTCGCTCATGTTCGGCGGGAGCAAGGTGTTCGACAGGGTGCGTCGGCAGGCCCGGCAGTGGTCGTTGAGCGAACCGGCAGGGTCGACCGTGCGGCACGCCACGGGACCGTAAAGGCTTCGCCGCACGTGTGTCCGTACGGCATCGTTCCTCCTTGTGCCCGAAGCCGTGCCATGGGGGGCAACGGCCGGGAGTGAGCAGTCCGGGGGGACCGATGCACACACCCAAGCGTCCGCACTCACATCCTGAGAGACCCGATTCGAGCGATCGCGCTGGGCATGGGACGGCTGGCGAGGCGTCGTACGAACCGGGAACGGTCGATCAGCCAGGCGATCAGCGCGAGGATCGGTCGGTCGATCAGCAGGGTGCGTCCCAAGTGGCTTCCACAGATGATGCGTTACGCCCCACGCGCGGGCGAGGCGTGGTCGAGGGGGCGTTCGCACTGTTGGAGGCGTTGCGCCGGCACGCCCTCGGTGCGGGGGTCACCGAACTCGCGCTGGAGTGCCAGGTGCCCAAGAGCACCGCCCACCGGCTGCTGGACCAACTGATCGCCGTGGGAGCGGTCGAACGGCACGGGGACCGCTATCGCGTTGGCAGCCAGCTCTACCGCATCGGCCATGCCTGGCAGCCGCACCCCGGACTTCGGTTGGCAGCCCGGCTGCCGCTGCACCGGTTGCGGGCGACGACCGGGGCGAGTGCCGTGTTGACCGTCCTGCGCGATGACCTCGCGCTGACGGTCAGTTCCGTACCGGGCGAGGTGGAGCCGCTGGTGCCGGTGCGGGACGGGATGAGCTTTCCCTTGGACACGGCGGCCGGTCGGGCGCTGCGCGGTCCCGTACGGGCCCAGGCGGCGCTGGATCGGGAGGACGTGGTGCCCGGGGTGTGTTGTGCGGCGTTGCCGGTGCGTTCGCCCGAGGGCCGCACGGTGGCGGCGCTGGCCGCGATGGTGCCGGTGGGACGGCGGCTTGAGGTGGTGACCCAGGCGGTTGCCGAGGCCGGTGCGGCGATCACCCGTGGTCTGGCCCTGGGGGTGGGGGCGTCGGTGGAACTGCCTCCCGTACTGCTGCACTGAGCACCGTCCCATTGAGTGGAACGCGCGTAGAACGCGGTCGCGCGGGCCGGCAGAGTTGGGGGTGTGCCGGGGGAACGGCACTTCGCCCGGCCGGTTGCGGCAGGGCTGACACACCGTCAGCGCACATCAGTGATGTGACACCACCAAGGGGGAACCACCCATGCGTATGACCAGGACCGCCCGGATGACCGCCGCCGCCCTGCTGACCCTCGGCACGTTCGGCAGCATGGCCGGTACGGCCCAGGCCAACCCCATCGACCAGGTGCGGATCGAATTGGTCGGTCTGACCTGTCACACCAACAGCGAGGGCGGCCACGACGAGGCGTACCTCAACATCACGGACAGCAACAGCAACCATGTGAAGGTGTGGCCCGGAGGCGTCAGCTACCAGACCATGGGCAAGAACTACTGGCGTTCCCTTGAGGACGGCAATGGCAATGCCGCCCTGGTCTTCGGCAAGAACGAGTCCCGCACGCTCACCCTCTGGGACTACGACTCGACCAGCGGCAACGACAAGCTCGGCTCCACCCTGGTGCGTGGCAACGAGTTCAACAACGAGATCCAGTACCGCTCGCTGGAGGGCTCCGGCGGTGTCTACACCATCGCCTACCGGGTGATCGACATCTGATCGATCTCCCCGACCGCCCGGACTGCGCCGCGCCGGCAGGCGCAGTCCCGGGCGGGTGCGTCCACCGGCCCGTGCGACAGGCGGCCTGATGGCGAACCGGGCTAGGTCAGCTGCTTGACGAAGCAGCGACTGCCCTCGTACTCGCGGTAGTGGCCGAACTTCTTCTCCGCATCGCCGTACCCGCTGGACGCGTAGAGGGCTATCGCCTCCGGCTGCTTGTCGCCGGTCTCCAGCACCATGCGGGTGCGGCCCGCCGCCCGGGCGTCCGCCTCCAGTGCGGCGAGCATGATCCGGGCGAGTCCCCGGCCGCGTGCCTCGGCCACGACGTACATCCGCTTGAGCTCGGCGTCGCCGTCCTCGTACCCCTCGTCCTCTCCGTCGCCCTGGCTCCGGGCGCGCCAGCCGCCGGTCGCCACCGGGTGGCCTTCGCTGTCGTACGCGATGAGATACAGGCCACACGGCGGCTCGAACATCGAGGCGTCGAGCGGGGTCTCGTCGCCATCGCCGTCTCCGTAGCGCTGGATGTATTCCAGCTGGACCTGGTCGTTGAGCTTGACGGCATCGGGGTGGTCATACCGGACCGAACGTACATCCATGCAGGTGATCGTACGTCTTGGGGGAGTACGGGCTCAGTGGCGTGGATGGGTAGGGTGCCTGGGTGTGCACCGTGGGCGTTCCGCAGCGCGGTAGCAGCCCCCGCCGCCCGTGAACCCGAGGAGCCCGGTGTGCTCACCGTGACGTCCGTGAACGTAAATGGCCTCCGGGCCGCCGCGAAGAAGGGTTTCGTGCCCTGGCTGGCGGCGACCGAGGCCGATGTGATCTGCCTCCAGGAGGTGCGGGCCGAGCCCGAGCAGCTCCCGGAGGGCGTACGGCAACCGGACGGCTGGCACACGGCCCATGCACCCGCCGGCGCCAAGGGCCGTGCGGGCGTCTCGCTGTACACCCGGCGCGAGCCGGACGAGGTGCGCATCGGATTCGGCTCGCAGGAGTTCGACGGCAGCGGGCGCTACATCGAGGCGGACCTGCCGGGCGTGACCGTCGCGAGCCTCTATCTGCCCTCCGGTGAGGTGGGCACGGAGCGGCAGGACGAGAAGATGCGGTTCCTGGGCGAGTTCCTGCCGTATCTCCATGAGCTCAGGGCCCGGGCAGCGCACGACGGGCGCGAGGTCGTCGTCTGCGGTGACTGGAACATCGCCCACCGTGAGACCGACCTCAAGAACTGGCGCGGAAACAGGAAGAACTCCGGCTTCCTCCCCGAGGAGCGCCAGTGGCTCTCCGAGGTCTATGCGCAGGGCGCGTACGTGGATGTCGTCCGAGCCCTCCATCCGGATCAGGAAGGCCCTTACACCTGGTGGTCCTACCGGGGGCGCGCCTTCGACAACGACTCCGGCTGGCGCATCGACCTCCAGGTGGCCACCGAGCGGTTGGCCGCGCTGGCGGTGAAGGCGTTCGTGGAGCGGGCGGAGACCCATGAGGAGCGCTGGTCGGACCATGCTCCGGTGACCGTCGTCTACGACCTGCTGTGATCGCTCGCAGGCGGGCCCTCCGTGGCGGGGTCGCCCTCGGGCATCTCGCCGCCCGGTCGTAGCCTGCGGTCCAGCGCCATCGACAGTTCGGCGTCCACCACGCTCTTCGCCAGTGGACGCAGGGCCTGTGCGCCGCCCGCCACCGGATGCTCCCGCACCACTTCCAGGAAGAGGTCCGCGAGGGCGTCGGCGTGGGCCCGTACGCGTTGTCCGGCATCCAGGACGGCTGCCAGCGGTACGCCCTGACGCACCAGCGCGGCCGAGACGTCCAGGAGCCGGCGGCTGATGTGGACGAGTTCGCCACCGTCCACGGCGAGGTAGCCCAGGGCCAGCGCGCTCGCCAGGTTCTCCGGGGTGACTTCCCCCTCGAAGTGGTCGGCCAGTTCCTCCGGTGTGAGCCGTACGGGTGTTTCCTCCGTCGGCTCGGTCAGGCCCAGCGCGGCCCCGACGTCCCGGCCGCTTTCGAACGCCTTGGCCAGATCGGCGATCCCGTTCAGGGTGTGTCCGCGCTCCAAAAGTGCGGTGATGGTGCGCAGTCGGGCTAGGTGCTGCTCCCCGTACCAGGCGATTCGTCCTGCACGGCGGGGCGGTGGCAGCAGTCCGCGCTCTCGGTAGAAGCGCAGGGTGCGCACCGTGATACCGGCCCTTTCGGCCAGTTCTTCCATGCGGTACTCGCGTCCTTCTGCCACGGGGGAAGCCTAGGCTGTTCGCGGCCGGCAACTCCTCCTGCCCTACCCCTACCGCTCGGTAGGCAGGCTGCCCTACGCTCCAATCGTGCCAGTGATTACTGGCAGAGTCAGCGGTGTTCAGTTGTGGCGTTCAGTGGGAGGCGGCATGGGCCGACGGAAGCAGGAGCAGCAACAGCAACAGCACGTGAGGGTCGCGATCATCGGATCCGGCTTCGCCGGTCTCGGTGCCGCCGTCCGGCTGCGTCGTGAAGGAATCACCGACTTCGTCGTGCTGGAGCGAGCCGACTCGGTCGGCGGCACCTGGCGCGACAACGACTACCCGGGGTGCTGCTGCGATGTGCCCTCGCACCTCTACTCGTTCTCCTTCGCCCCCAATCCGGACTGGCCCCGCACCTTCTCCGGCCAGCGGCACATCAGGGCCTATCTGGAGCGGGTGACCGACACCTTCGGACTCCGGCCCCATCTGCGCCTGGGCCATGAGGTGCGCACGATGGTGTGGGACCGCGACGAACTCCGCTGGCTCATCGACACCGACCAGGGCGAGTACACCGCCGATGTCGTCGTCTCCGCGACCGGGCCGCTCTCCGACCCGAAGATGCCCGACATCCCTGGACTCGCCGACTTTCCCGGCGCCGCCTTCCACTCCGCCCGCTGGGACCACGACGTCGATCTGCGCGGCAAGCGGGTGGCGATGGTGGGAACAGGCGCCTCCGCGGCGCAGATCGTGCCCGCCATCCAGCCGCAGGTCGCGTCGCTCACCCTCTTCCAGCGCACCCCGCCCTGGGTCCTGCCGAAGGTCGACCGGGACATCAGCACGCTGGAGCGCTGGTTGCACCGCCAGGTCCCGCTGACCGCCACCGTGCGCCGGGGGCTGCTCTGGGGCGTACGGGAGTTGCAGGTCTCCGCCTTCACCAAGCGCACCCAGCAGTTGGCGCTGGTCGAATCCGTGGCCAGGAAACACCTCGCCCGGGCGGTGAAGGACCCGGTACTGCGGGCGAAGCTCACCCCCTCGTACCGCATCGGCTGCAAGCGGGTGGTGCTGTCGAGCGAGTACTACCCGGCGCTGGCCCAACCGAATGCGCACGTGGTGGCGTCCGGGCTGGTCGAGGTGCGCGGTTCGACACTGATCGCCGCCGACGGCAGCGAGACCGAGGCCGACGTGATCGTCTTCGGCACCGGTTTCCGGGTCACCGACATGCCGATCGCCGATCGCGTGGTCGGCGCCGACGGGATCACCCTCGCCGAGTCCTGGAAGGCGGGGATGCAGTCACTGCGCGGGGCGACCGCAGCAGGGTTTCCCAACTGGATGACGCTCATCGGCCCCAACACCGGTCTCGGCAACTCCTCGATGATCCTCATGATCGAGTCCCAGTTGAACTATCTGGCGGACTACCTGCGGCAGCTCACCGTTCTCGGCGGACGGACCGCGCTGTCTCCCAAGCCCGCCGCCGTCTGCGCATGGAACGGACGGGTCCAGGAGCGGATGAAGCGAACCGTCTGGAGCACGGGCGGCTGTGACAGTTGGTACCTCGACCCCAGTGGACGCAACACCACCCTGTGGCCGGGGACGACCGGGGAGTTCCGTCGGGAGACCCGCGAAGTGGATCTGGGGGAGTACGAGGTCGTCCGCAAGCGGGCCGTCGCACCGACGACCGCTGTTGCGGCGGACGCTGCGCCCGAGGGCCTTGTGTCGGCGGATCCTGCGCCGGTGCAGTCCGCATTCGTGAAACCCGCACCCGTGAAACCCGCGCCGGCACAGTCCACACCGGTGCAGCCCGGGCCCGTGAAGTCCGCATCGGTGCGGGAGGAGAACGCATGATCCACCGAATGGATCTTGAAGGGCAGGTCGCCGTCATCACCGGTGCCGCCCGCGGGGTGGGGGCACTCCTCGCCCGCAAACTGTCGGCGCGCGGGGCGAAGGTGGCGCTCCTGGGTCTGGAACCGGAGGGGTTGAAGGAGGTCTCGGGCCGGCTCCACGGTGAAAGCGACTGGTGGGAAGTCGATGTGACGGATCATCAGGAGATGGATCGGATCGCCGGTGAGGTCAAACAGCGGTTCGGCAAGGTCGATGTCGTCGTGGCCAATGCGGGGGTGGCCGCCGGCGGGCCGTTCGCGGACAGCGACCCCAACGCCTGGCGGCGGGTGATCGAGGTCAATCTCATCGGCAGCGCCGTGACCGGGCGGGCGTTCCTTCCCACCCTGACGGCCAGTCGCGGCTACTTCCTCCAGATCGCGTCCCTCGCCGCCATCACACCGGCACCGCTGATGACCGCCTACTGCGCATCGAAGTCCGGCGTCGAGGCGTTCGCGCACAGCCTGCGCTCCGAAGTCGCCCACCGCGGTGTGCGGGTGGGGGTCGCCTATCTGTCCTGGACCGACACCGACATGGTTCGCGGCGCTGACCAGGACGAGGTGATGCGGGAACTGCGCGGACGGCTGCCCTGGCCCGCCAACCGCACCTATCCGCCGGGCCCGGCCGTGGACCGGATCGTGGCCGGGATCGAGCGGCGTTCCGCGCATGTGTACGGGCAGTGGTGGCTGCGCGGAATGCAGTCGGTGCGCGGCGGTCTGCCGTCGCTGATCGGGCTGGTGGGGCAGCGGGAGGTCCGACGGTTCGAGCCGCGGTTGGCCGGTGTGGGCAAGGGGCTCGTGGGTGCGGGTGGGGCTGCCGACGAGGCGGCGCGCACGGAGCGTAGTTGATCGAAATGCGAGCTATGTCCGGTCGTGGAAGAGTCTGAGCCGGGGCCACTCCCGGCCCCGGGGACATCAATGTCCCACTCTTTCCGCACCCCTCTCAGGAGTGACTCACATGGGCATCAAGGACCAGTTCCAGGACAAGGCGCAGGAGCTCGCGCAGCAGGCGAAGCAGGCTGCGGGCAAGGCGAGGGACGAGTCTCCGGAGCGTGGCCGTGACGGCCGCGAGCGCCGCGACCAGGACCCGGCCCGGCAGAACCCGGCCCGGCAGGAGCCGCCCAACCGGCGTCCCAACCCGGCTGCCTGACCGATAGCGCTTCGAGGCGCACCCGCCCCCACACGGGCGGGTGCGCCTTCGCGATGCCGTGGCCGGCCGGGGTCACCGGGGGAGTTCGCCGATGGTGCGGTGGGGTCACGACGGCAGGGGATGGGCCTGCGGCCGGGTGGTGGCTGATGACTTCACACAGGACTCGTACGGGACTTGTACGGGGTTACGCACAGGCTTTGCGCGGGACTTGCGTGGGACTTGCGTGGGACTACGCACAGGCTTAGCGCGGGACTCGCACGGCGCTTCGCAGGGACTCCCGCGCGGGCGGAGCCACAGCCGTACGGCCCTTCTCAATCGCTCGAACGGGCCGATCTCGGCGGGAGCTTCGGGCGGCTCCGGTCCGGTACGTGGTCGTATCCCGGGGGGATCGCCGCGGGTCGGTCCGCAAGTAGTTCCAGGGCCAGCCGCACCGCGTCATCGAGTCCCGCATGCCGCCCCTCGGCCCAGTCCAGAGGGGTGCGCAACGCCTCCAGGTCCGGTTCCACACCGTGGTTCTCGATCCCCCAGCCGTACTGCTGGAACCAGGCCGCGTTCATCGGGACCGTGATCACCGAGCCATCGCCCAACTGGTGGCGTCCCGTGATCCCCACCACCCCGCCCCATGTCCGACACCCCACCACAGGCCCCAACCCCAGCAGTTTGAAGGCCGCGGTGATCATGTCGCCGTCCGATGAGGTCGCCTCGTCGGCCAGCGCCACGACCGGACCGCGCGGCGCATGAGAGGCGTACGAGACCGGCTGCGCGTCCCGGGTGAGGTCCCAACCGAGGATCTTGCGCGTCAGCTTCTCCACCACTAGCTCACTGATGTGGCCGCCCGCGTTCCCCCGTACGTCGACGATCAGTGCGGGGCGGGCCACTTCCAGCCGCAGGTCCCGGTTGAACTGGGCCCAACCCGAGCCGCCCATGTCGGGGATGTGTAGATAGCCGCACTTGCCACCGCTCAGCTCCCGCACCACCTCCCGCCGCTTGGCCACCCAGTCCTGGTAGCGCAGCGGCCGTTCATCGACGAGCGGCACCACGGCCACCCGCCGAGAGCCGCCCTCCGCGGGCCGGAAGGTCAGCTCGACCGTCGTTCCCCCCGCGGCGGCGAGCATGGGGAAGGGGCCGGTGAGCGGGTCCACCGGGCGTCCGTCCACATGGGTGATGACCGCTCCCTCGCGGATGCCGGTCCCCGCCAACGGTGAGCGGGCCTTGGAGTCGGACGATTCACCCGGCAGGATGCGCTGCACCACCCACTGGCCGTCCCGACAGACCAGATTCGCACCCAGGAGCCCCATCGGCCGCTGGTAGTGGGGAGGCCCTTCGTTGCGGCGGGCGGGAGCCACATAGGCGTGGGACGTGCCCAGTTCGCCGAGGACCTCCCGCAGCAGATCCGCGAACTCGTCCGGTGAAGCGACCCGCTCCACCAGCGGCCGGTACTGCGCGAGGACCGCATCCCAGTCGACACCGCCCATGCCGGGCTCCCAGAAGTAGGCCCGGATCAGCCTGCCCGCCTCCTCGTACGCCTGCCGCCACTCCGAGGCCGGGTCCACGTGGTGCAGGATGCGGCGAAGGTCCAGATAGACGGTCGAATCGCCGTCGCCCGGCTCGGTGGCGGGGACCGCACGCAGTTCGTCCTCGTCCACGACGACCAGCCGGCTGCCGTCCCCGCTCACGGCGAACCAGTCCAGATGGTCGACCAGTTCGATCCGACGCGCCTTGGAGATGTCGAAGTGTTCCAGTGTCGGTCGGCCCGAGGTGTCCGCGGGGTTGGCGAACGTCTCCCCGAGGGCGCCCGAGATGGGCCAGCGCAGCCAGACGAGACCCCCACCGCTGACGGGGTGGAGTTCCGAGTACTTGGACGCCGACACGGGGAACGGGGTCACCCGGCTCTCCAACCCCTCGATCTCCACGGTCACCGCGCCCGCCGACTCATCGGATGCGGAGCCGATGTCGTCCAGCGGGTCGAGACCCCCGGCGGCGGGCCGTCCGTCCGGGGACAGCGCGAAGGGCGAAGGCGTCGCTGACGACAGCGGTACGAGGTAGGGGCGACAGCCGAGTGGAAAGGAGAGGTCCCCGGTGTGGACGTCGTACACGGGGTCGAAGCCGCGCCAGGAGAGGAAGGCCAGATAGCGGCCGTCGCTGGTGAAGACGGGATTCTCGTCCTCGAAGCGGCCGTTGGTGACGTCGACGATCGTACGGTCCTTGATCCGGGCCAGTTTGATCTGCCGCAGGGAGCGGCCGATGCCCGGTTGGGCCCAGGTGAGCCAGGAACCGTCGGGGGAGAACGCGAGATCGCGCACGGGGCCGTTGACGGATCGGATCAACTCGATGACCGGGCCCACCGTCGCTTCCGGGCGCGCGGCATCGCGGGAGAGCGCGGCGTCAGTCGAGCCCGTTGAGCCCGTTGAGCCCGTTGAGCCCGTCGAGCCGGACGAGCCCGTTGAGTCAGTGCCGTCAGTGGAGTCAGTGACATGGGCGGAGTCGGTGGATTCAGCGGCGTCGATGAGCAGCAGTCGACCGTCGTGCGAGGCGATCGCCAGTCGCTCCCCCTCCGGGTCCGAGACCAGCTCCAGCACCCGCCCGAGCACCCCGGGTGCCAGCCGCCGCGGTGGCCGGTCCCCACTGGCCCGCGGTAGATAGGCCACCTCGATCGCGTCCTCGCCCGTGGCGTCGGTGACGTACGCGACCTGTCCGCCGGTCCCGAGCATCACCGGCAACCGCACCCGTACGCCCGGGGTGTCGGCGATCGTGCGGGCCGGGCCGTCGCGATGGGTCAGCCAGTACAGGCTGCCGCGCACGGAAAGGGCGCTGGCCCGCCCCGTGGTGTCCACCGATACCGCGTCCACGTGGTTCGCGGCCGGTACCTGGTACGGGCGTCTACCGGCGCGGGTACCGCCCAACTCGACCGTCAGCCGGCGCGGTACGGCGTCCGGCGACAGCAGGTCGTCGGCGATCCACAACTCGCCCGCGCACTGGTAGACGACACGGTGGCCGTCGCTGGATGCATGGCGGGCGTAGAAGGTGTCGTGGTCGGTGTGCCGCCGCAGATCGCTGCCGTCGGGCAGACAGGAGTACAGATTGCCGATCCCCTCGTGATCGGAGAGGAAGGCGATCCGACCCGAGACGAACATCGGGCAGTCCAGATGGCCTTCGAGTGCGGGCAGCAGCCGCTCGCCGTGCAGCCACAGCCGGCCCGTGGCGCCACCGCGGTAGCGCTTCCAGGAGGCGGGCTCGTGTGGTGGCTTGCCCGTCAGCAGCAGGGTGCGCCGGTCGCCGTTGGTGCCGGTCACGGCGATGTCCGACACGGGCCCCCATGGCAGCTTCGCCCCCGGGGCCCCGTCGGTCGGGACGCAGTAGGCCCAGGAGAAGTACGAGAACGGCTGCCCGTGCGAGGAGACGGCGAGGATCTGGCTGTGGCCCTCCGGATCCGGTGGCGCCCAGCCGCAGACCCGGGTGTCGGCGCTGCCCCAGTGGCTCAGCCGGCGTGCGGGGCCGCCGCTGACCGGGGCGAGGTGGATCTCCGGGTCGAGGCTGCGCCAACTGGTGTAGGCGATGTGGCGGCCGTCGGGGGAGAAGCGGGGGTGCCCGATCCGGGTCCGGTCCACGGTGATCCGCCAGGCGCGCCCGGGCCGCTCGCCCTCCGGTACGAGGGGGGCGACCCACAGATCGTCTTCGGATGCGAAGCACAGCAGATCGTCATGGAGGTGCGGGAAGCGGAGGTATGCCACGTCGTCGCTCACTTCCCCCATCCTTTCCGGGGCCCGTGGATGCGGCAACTCGTGGCGCGGGGGAACACCTGCGCGGCGGCCTGCCACCTGGCTGCGTCGCTGCGTCGTGATGCCGTGGTGCCGTGGTGCCGTGATGTCCTGATGCCGTGGCGCCTTGGTTGGGTGCTTCGGTTGTTCGGACGGTGGGTGTCGTTGGCCGGATGGGTGCGGTGGTTCGGCCTGGAACCGTCCGTGACCCAGAACACAAGCGAAACGATTTCGTTTCGTGAAGCGGGCTGGGTTAACTTGGAGGTGTACGAAACCGTTTCGTTCGGCAGTGGCACCAGTGGGGGGAGGTCCATCATGGCAACGCGCACCCGGTTGACCCCCGAGCGCGAGGCAGAGCTGTACGAAGCCGTACTCGATCTGCTCGCCGAGGTGGGCTACGACGCACTGACCATGGACGCCATCGCCGCCCGGACCAGATCCAGCAAGGCCACCCTCTACCGTCAGTGGCGCAGCAAGCCGCAGCTGGTGGCCAGGGCCCTCCAGGAGACCAAGCCGCCTGGGCTCGACGAGATCGACACCGGCTCCCTGCGCGGTGACTTCTACGAGATCCTCGCGCGTACGGACGACTCCAAACTGGAGCGGGACTCGGCGCTGTTGCGGGGGCTGGTCCAGGCCGTTCACGACAACCCGGATCTGCACGAGGCACTGCGCGAGCAGCTCGTCGAGCCGGAGAAGCGCGAGCTCGACGGCGTGGTGCGCAGGGCCGTGGGGCGCGGTGAGATCAGTGCCGCCAATCCCGCGGTGGAGTTCGTCGCCCATATGTTGGTCGGGGCGTTCTTCGCCCGGCTCATCATCGACGACCAGCACCCTGACAAGGCGTACACCATGCGGTACATCGATGCCGTCGTCCTTCCGGCGCTGGGGGTCTGATGGCGTCGGCCCGGTTCCGTTCACACTCCCGTCCCGCCTCTCGGTGCACACTGTCGAGCAGGCGTACGGCCCTGTCGGACGCTTGTCGTCCGTCGTGCGCTCCCCATACCTCCCGGTCCGCGGTGGCAGGGCGTTGCCCTTCGCCACCGCAGACCGTCCGACCGGAGCGCGGTGGATCCTGCCCCACAGGGTTCGCGTTCTCTTCCCCGTTTTCGGTGTTCTTGGTTCCCCGGCTGCTCTGCCAACGGTGTCAGCGCTGCCGCTTCGGTGAGTCCTGTTGGCCTTCACCGTGCACCCGACCCCCCGGACGTCGTTCATGAATCGTTCCTGAACGCGTCCGGTGTCCCTCCCCAGGACATCGACCCGCCCCCCACTCCTCCCCGGGATCCCCACCCTCCGCTCGGTACCACCGCAGCACCTGACGTGCGCCGCTCTCGTCGTCGGGCCGGCTCCCCATGCCCTTTGTCCTCTCAACCCAATGGGAGTAAGCCCTCGTGGCCACGTTCCTCTACAAACTTGGACGGCTCGCCTTCCGGCGCCGCCGCATAGTCGCCCTGCTGTGGGTCGCGCTCCTGGTGCTAGCCGGAGTCGGCGCGTCCGCCGCAGCCAAGCCGACCGAAGCCTCCTTCTCGATGCCCGGCACCGAGGCGCAGAAGGCGTTCGACCTCCTGGAAGAGCGCTTCCCCGGTGGGAGCGCCGATGGTGCGACGGCCCGAGTGGTCTTCAAGGCTCCTGCCGGTCAGAAGATGACGGACGCCGAGCACAAGACCGAGGTCAATGAAGCGGTCGCCGATCTGAAGGCCGGATCGTCGCAGGTCTCTTCGGTCACCGACCCGTACACCGCGGACGCGGTCTCCGAGGACGGTTCGATCGCGTACATCTCGGTGAGCTACAAGGTCAACTCGATGGAGCTGACCGACGAGACCCGCGATGCGCTGGAGAAGGCCGGTGAAGCGGCCCGCGACGCCGGGCTCACGGTCGAGATCGGTGGGGACGCCTCCATGGCGGAGCCGGAGACCGGCTCCGCCGAGATGATCGGCATCGCGGTCGCCGCGGTGGTCCTGGTCATCACCTTCGGCTCCCTGATCGCGGCCGGTCTGCCGCTGATCACCGCGCTCATCGGCGTCGGCATCGGCATCTCGTCGATCACCGCACTCGCCAAGACGCTCGACCTCGGCACCACCACCTCCACCCTGGCGATGATGATCGGCCTCGCGGTCGGCATCGACTACGCCCTGTTCATCGTCTCCCGCTACCGCGCCGAACTGGCCGAGGGGCGCGAGCGTGAGGAAGCCGCCGGCCGTGCGGTGGGCACCGCGGGCTCCGCGGTCGTCTTCGCCGGTCTGACCGTGGTGATCGCACTGGTCGGCCTGGCGGTCGTCAACATCCCGATGCTCAGCAAGATGGGCTTCGCAGCCGCCGGTACGGTCGTCATCGCCGTCATCATCGCGATCACCCTGATCCCGGCGCTGCTGGGCTTCGCGGGCGGCAAGGTGATGGGACGCAAGGCCCGCAAGGACGCCAAGGCGGTCAAGGCAGCCGGCAGTGCGGCCGAGACCGAGGGCGGGGCCGTCGAGAAGCAGAACGGTGGCGTCCGCTGGGCGCGCTTCGTCCTGCGCCGTCCGGTCGCCGTGCTGCTCGCCGGTGTGGTGGGCCTCGGTGTCATCGCGATCCCGGTGGGCTCGCTGAAGGTCGGTCTGCCCGACGAGGGCTCCCAGTCGACCGAGTCGAGCCCGCGCCGGGCCTACGACATGCTCTCCGAGGGCTTCGGCCCCGGTTTCAACGGCCCGTTGATGCTGGTCGTGAACGCCAAGGGCAGCGAGAACCCGCAGGGTGCGGTCGACAAGGTCGGCGACACGGTGGAGAAGCTCGACGGCGTCGCCGCCGTGCTGCCCGGGCCGCTGAACAAGACGGGCGACACGGCGATC
The DNA here is from genome assembly GCF_042753785.1 of Streptomyces sp. NPDC059256. Lineage (NCBI taxonomy): Bacteria > Bacillati > Actinomycetota > Actinomycetes > Kitasatosporales > Streptomycetaceae > Streptomyces > Streptomyces sp. NPDC059256. The sequence goes on from NZ_JBHYZO010000004.1 coordinate 350,843, forward strand.
ATCACCGTCGTCCCCGACGACCGGCCCAGTTCGGTGCAGACCGAGGACCTGGTCCATGACATCCGCGACTCGCGTACGGCTCTGAAGTCCGACACGGGTGCGGAGGTGCTCGTCACCGGTGCCACCGCGATGAACATCGACTTCTCGCAGCGGATGAACGACGCCCTGATGCCGTACCTCGCGCTGGTCGTGGGGCTCGCGTTCCTGCTGTTGGTCGTGGTCTTCCGGTCGATCCTGGTGCCGCTCAAGGCAGCGCTCGGGTTCCTGCTCTCCGTCGTCGCCGCGCTCGGCGCAGTCGTGGCGGTCTTCCAGTGGGGCTGGCTCGCCGATGTCTTCGGCGTCGAGCAGCCGGGCCCGATCATGTCGATGATGCCGATCTTCATGGTGGGCGTGGTCTTCGGTCTGGCGATGGACTACGAGGTCTTCCTCGTCACCCGCATGCGTGAGGCGTACGTCCACGGAGAGCGGCCGGCCGAAGCCATCGTGACCGGCTTCAAGCACGGCGCCCGGGTGGTCACCGCAGCAGCAGTGATCATGATCGCGGTGTTCGCGGGCTTCATCGGCTCCGGTGAGCAGATGGTCATGATGATCGGCTTCGGTCTGGCGATCGCGGTGTTCTTCGACGCTTTCGTGGTCCGGATGGCGATCGTGCCCGCCGTACTGGCGCTGCTCGGCCACAAGGCGTGGTGGCTGCCGGGCTGGCTGGACAAGGCCCTGCCGAACGTCGACGTCGAGGGCGAGAAGCTCCAGCAGCAGTTGCAGAACTCCTCGGGCGGCGACGAGGACCGAGAACTGTCCCGCGTCTGACGTCCTGCGCCGCGCCCTTCGGGCCGCGGTGGTCGTGGCCGTACTTCATCGCCTTGCGGCGGGGGGTGCGGCCACGGCCGTTCTCGCCGGTCGCATCGGTTCTCGCCGGTCGTGGTGGTCTCAGCCGGTCGTGGTGGTGGGGACGGCCGCGTAGGTGTGGGTCAGGAAGCGGCTCAGGGCCCTGGTGTCGAACTGGAGTACGTCCACGCCGTCAGCCGTGTGGAACTCCACCACCGCCTGGGCCCGGCCGCACGGCCAGACCTCCACATCGCCCTCGCGCACGGGGGAGCGCAATCCGGTCTCCAGCACCTCCCTGGGGAAGGTCCAGTCGCGCCCGCTGGCGAAGGAGAACCGCACCGCGGCGGGATCGTCGGCCGGTTCGTAGCACAGGGCGACGCGCACAGGTCGGTACTGAGGAGCGTCGGTGACGATCCGGGCCCACGCATGATCTTCGACTGAGGCGGCGGACATGGGGCGCTCCTCGCATTCATCGTCTTTATTAACCAATGTTGCATATTTCGGGCCAATGCTCGACCTGGTGGAGGGCCCACACACTTTTCGTCATACATGCGCTCTTGCAAGCCATGTGCAGTAGCCCCACTATCGACGGGCAGCCCTTCTCGTCTGTCCGATGCGGAGCCAGCCATGCATGTGCCCGACGGATTCATCAATGCGCCCGTATCGGTCGCGGCGGGAGTGGTGGCGGCCGGCGCGGTCGCCGTCAGCCTCCGCGGGGCCCGTCGAGAACTGGCGGGCCCCGCGCATGCCGTGGGCCTCGTCGGCGCCGAGCGCACCGCACCCCTCGCCGGTCTGGTGGCCGCCTTCGTCTTCGCCGTACAGATGCTGAACTTCCCCGTGGCCGCGGGCACCAGTGGCCATCTCCTCGGTGGAGCGCTCGCCGCGATCCTGGTGGGCCCGTACACCGGTGTGCTCTGCATAGCCGTGGTCCTGCTGATGCAGGGCGTCCTCTTCGCCGACGGCGGTCTCACCGCACTCGGCGTCAACATCACCATCATGGGCGTGGTGACCGCGGCCCTGGCCTACGCGCTGTTCCGCGGGCTGCTCGCCGTCCTGCCCGGCGGTCGTCGATCCATCGCCGCGGCCAGCTTCGTCGCCGCTCTCGTCTCCGTACCGGCGTCGGCCGCAGCCTTCACCTTCCTCTACTGGATCGGCGGCACCACCGAGGTGCCGATCGGCAAGGTCCTGGTCGCCATGGTCGGTGTCCATGTGCTCATCGGCATCGGCGAAGCCCTGATCACGATGTTGACGGTGGGGGCGGTCCTCGCCGTCCGCCCGGACCTGGTCTATGGCGCCCGTGGGCTGCGGCGCCCGCTGAAGCTCAGGGTCGGGGGCGAGTTGATCGAAGCGCCCGGGTTCGATCCGCAGCGCGGCCCGCCCCGCTCACCGCGCAAGGTGTGGCTGGCCGGCCTGGCCGCCGCCCTCGTCCTCGCGGGGTTCGGCTCCTTCTACGCCTCCGCGCACCCCGACGGGCTGGAGAAGGTCGCCGCCGACAAGGGCATCGACAAGAAGGTCGAGGAACACGCAGCCGCCGACTCGCCCCTCGCCGACTACGGCATCGAGGACATCACCAACACCCGGATCTCCGGTGGGCTGGCCGGTGTCATCGGGGTGGGTGCGACCGTCCTGGTGGGCAGCGGGGTCTTCTATGCGACGGCGCGCCGTCGCCGTACCCGACAGGACACCGAGGCCGCGGCGGTGACGGCCCCGGAGCGGCCGTCGGACAGTGCGCGGGAGTGAGCGGTGGGCTCCGGACACACCCACAAGCTCTACCGGCCGGGGCGCTCCCCGGTGCACGCCCTGCCCCCGCACTGCAAACTCGTCGCCGCGTTCTGCTTCGTCCTCGTGGTGGTCTGCACCCCGCGGGAGGCGGTGTGGGCCTTCGCGGGCTATGCCGTCCTGCTGGCCGCGGTCGCTGCCGTGGCTCGCATCCCGCCCGGCTTCCTGCTCAGCCGGCTGTTGATCGAGATCCCGTTCGCCGCCTTCGCCCTGCTGATGCCGTTCGTGGTGCCCGGCGAGCGCACGACCGTCCTCGGGCTCTCGCTGAGCGTGCCCGGACTGTGGGGCGCCTGGAACATCCTGGTCAAGGGGACACTGGGTGTCGCCACCTCGGTGATCCTGGCCTCCACCACCGAACTGAGGGCCCTGCTGTTGGGGCTCCAGCGGTTGAAGCTGCCGCCCCTGCTGGTGCAGATCGCCTCCTTCATGATCCGGTACGGCGATGTGATCGCCGATGAGATGCGCCGGATGTCGATCGCCCGCCGCTCCAGGGGGTTCGAGGCCCGGGGCGTACGCCACTGGGGTGTGCTCGGCAAGTCCGCGGGCGCCCTCTTCATCCGTTCCTACGAGCGCGGTGAGCGGGTCCATCTGGCCATGGTCAGCCGCGGGTACACGGGGGTGATGCCGGTGATCGACGAGGTGCGGGCATCCCGGACCCAATGGGCGTACGCGGCGGCCCTGCCCCTCGCCGCACTCACTGTCTGCCTGCTGGGATGGACCCTATGACCCTGCTGGGATGGACCCCATGACCGGCCCTGCCGCCCTTCCTCCTTCCCTTGATGTCCAGGGACTCGCCTATGCCTATCCCGATGGGCACCAGGCCCTCTTCGGCGTCGATCTGACCGTGGCCCGGGGGGAGCGGGTCGCCGTGCTCGGCCCCAACGGCGCGGGCAAGACCACCCTCGTACTCCATCTGAACGGCATCCTCGGGGGCGGCGTCGGGACGGTGTCCGTCGCCGGTCTACCGGTCGCGCGCGAGCACCTGGCCGAGATCCGCCGTCGGGTCGGCATCGTCTTCCAGGACCCGGACGACCAACTCTTCATGCCCACGGTCCGGGAGGACGTCGCCTTCGGCCCGGCGGCTGCCGGGCTGCGGGGTGCCGCGCTGGAGGAGCGCGTGGCCGGGGCGCTGGAGCTCGTGGGCATGGTCGAGTACCTGGATCGGCCGCCCCACCACCTCTCCTACGGGCAGCGGCGGCGGGTCGCGGTCGCCACGGTCCTGGCGATGGAGCCCGAGATCCTGGTGCTCGACGAGCCGTCGTCCAATCTCGACCCCGCGTCCCGGCGGGAACTCGCCGACATCCTGCGGTCCCTGGACGTCACGGTGCTGATGGTGACCCACGATCTGCCGTACGCCCTGGAGCTCTGCCCGCGCTCGGTGATCCTGAGCGAAGGGGTCATCGCGGCGGACGGTCCCACGGGGGAGTTGCTCGCGAACGAGGCGTTGATGCGGGAGCACCGGTTGGAGCTGCCGTTCGGTTTTGACCCGGGGTTCGCGGCGTCGTACGGAGCTTAGCTATTCAAGCTTGACTACTGAAGGGGGGCGGGTTACTGTTGGGATGTAATCAAACTTGACTACTACGGATCACCCGTAGTGAGGAGCGCATATGCCCGTCCTGCCCGACACCGGATACCAGCCGACCGCCGAAGACCGTAAGAGTGTGGACGCCTGGTTCGCCGAGTACGACGCCCTCAGTGCCGGGCGGAAGGTCGAGCGCATGGCCGATATGGCGGTCTTCCCGCTCAATCTGGTGAGCGACGACTCCGCGGGCAACGGCCGCTCGGCCCAGTGGGACCGGGCGCAGTTCATCGAGACCATGACGCAGGTGATGGGAGGCGGCAGCGAGGACATCACCTTTGACTCGGTACGGACACCGGTCTTCCTCTCCGCCGCCATGGCCATCGTCTTCACCGACTCGACCATGACAGTCGAGGGCCACACCCAGCAGTTGAGGTATGCGGACATCCTGATCAGGCGAGATGGTGCCTGGGGTTTCCAGACCATGATCCAGGGTGGTTGGGGCGACAACCTCTGACCGCTGCGGCTGCTCGGGGCTCACCCATTCACGGGGGATACGCCTTTCGTGCTCGGCGACCACCTCTCGTGCGGGTGAGCCACAGCCGCCGTCGGACAACCGTCGCGACCAAGGCGGCGTAGCAGGGGGCGTGGTGAGGGCCTGAGTTAAGCCCGCCCGCAAACCTCTGTGGTCCTTCGGGGGCTTGGGAGTTCCCCTCTTGGCGACGGCGCGATGGGCTTCGGTTGCGAGTGGACCTGTGGAGAGGCCGGCGCGGTGCCCCGGCCCGTCCTCGAAACGGCGGTCCAGCCATTCGGCGCTCTGGAAACCGTCCACAGGTCTGAGCCGGCACCCTCGTGACCCGAAACCGGCGCCCAAGAGGGGGCAAGACCCCCGTACTCGGCCTTCCTCGCACCGGTGGACGAACCTCTTCAGGGTGGTCCCGAGCAGCCCGGAAGCAACACTCAGCCGCGACCGTTGCACCATGGGGGAGATCAACAGACGCGGGAGAGTGGGCACAGTGGACGTCCGGGGCACGGTGGCGGCAGGCTTCGAGCCGGTCGAGGAGGCGTTTGAACGCAACTTCGAGCAGCGCGGCGAGCGCGGGGCGGCCCTGGCCGTCTATCGCCATGGACACAAGGTCGTCGACCTATGGGCCGGAACCCGCGACGTGGACGGTGATGACCCCTGGGCCGTGGACACCGCCCAGGTCGTCCGCTCGGCGACCAAAGGCGTCGCCGGCGCGGTCGTCCTCCTGCTCCACCAGCGCGGACAGATCGATCTGGACGCCCCCGTGGGCACCTACTGGCCGGAGTTCAAGGACGCGGGCAAGGAGCGGGTGCTCGTACGCCATCTGCTCTCGCACCGTGCCGGACTGGCCGCCATCGACCGACCGCTGACCCCGGCCGAAGCGATCGACGGAGTCAGTGGACCGGCCGCGCTCGCGGCCCAGCGCCCCCAGTGGGAACCCGGAACCGATCACGGCTACCACCCGCAGACCTACAGTTGGTTGATCGCCGAACTCGTGCGGAGGGTCACCGGGCGCACCATCGGCCGCTGGGTCGCCGAGGAGATCGCCCGCCCGCTCGGGTTGGACTTCTGGATCGGGCTCCCGGCCGAAGAGGCCCATCGAGTCGGCCGGATCGGGCCGGTGGCCGAACCGCCCGCCGCGATGGGCGGCGGACTCAGCCTGCGCCCCAAGCGTTCGGTGGTCGAGGCGTACCGCGATCCGGAGTCGCTCACCCGGCGTGCGTTCGGAGCGATCCACCCCTTCCCCGACGAAAACGACCCCGACTACCGGGCCGCCGAACTGCCCGCGTCCGGCGGCATCTCCACCGCCCGTGCCCTGGCCCGCTTCTACGCGGCGACCATCGGCGATGTGGACGGTGGACGGCGGCTGTTCGCCCCGGCGACCCTGACCCTCGCCCGCACCGAGGAGTCGGTGGGCCCGGACCGGGTGTTGATCGTCCCGACCCGTCTGAGTTTGGGTTTTATGCTCCATGGCGCGGCTGCCCCGCTCCTGGGGCCCGGCTCCTTCGGTCACCCCGGCCGTGGCGGATCCCTGGGCTTCGCCGACCCCGCGTCGGGGATCGCCCTCGGCTATGTGACCAATGGACTACGCAAGGGAGTTACCGCCGATCCCCGTGCCCAAGCGCTGGTCAGAGCGGTACGTTCAGTCCTATGAACACTGCGCTGAAACGTTTCGAGGGGTATGGCGTACTGGTCACGGGCGGTGCCCGGGGCATCGGCGAGGCGATCGTGCGGAGGCTGGCGTCGGAGGGGGCGCGGGTACTGATCGCGGACGTGGACGAGGAGGCGGCCCAGCAGACCGCGGCACAGATCCCCGGTGCCGAGTACCGGCGTTGCGATGTGAGCGACCGCACCGATGTGGATGCTGCGGTGGCGTACGCCGTCGAGCGCTTCGGGACCCTCGATGTCGTGGTCAACAACGCCTTCGCGGCCACCCCCGAACTCGCCCTGGACCGATTGTCCGACGAGAACTGGCGCCGCGATCTCGACGTCACCCTGGGCGGCGCCTTCCGTTGCGCCCGGGCCGCCCTTCCGTTGCTCGCGAAGTCGGGTCGGGGGGCGATCGTCAACATCGGTTCGGTCAACGCCGAGCAGTCCTTCGGCGGACACTCCTACAGTGCGGCGAAGGCGGGCCTGGCCTCGCTGACCCGCACCCTGGCGGGCGAGGCGGGCCCCCTCGGTGTCCGCGTCAACCAGATCAACCCGGGCACCATCCGCACCCGGAACTGGGAGGGTCGCGAAGGGGTCATCGCGGCGCTCGCGGACATCTATCCGCTCGGCAGGGTGGGTGAACCGGACGACATCGCCTCGGCGGTGGCCTTCCTGGCATCGAGCGACGCGTCCTGGATCACGGGGACGACCCTCCGGGTGGACGGAGGCGTCCTGGCGGTGAACACGACGTTCAACAAGGCAATCACCGAAGCGGAGGCAGCCGAGGCAGCGGACGCCGAAGCTGCGTTGGCCGAGGCCGAGTAGCGAGCGAAGCAGGTGTGGCCGTGCGGAAGCACTCCGTCGGCCACATCACCCTCGATTCGGCCAGAGTCTCGTGTCCTTGCTCCGGAGCGCAGCGGAATCCGGGCCACCGCGCCTATCGTCCGGGAAGGCCCGAGAGCAGGGGAGGACGCCGTGAGTTCCAAGGGTGACCGGATAGCGCTCGTCCTCATCTTCGCCCCGCCTGCGGGCATCACCGCGGGATTCCTGGCGCACTTCTTCCGCGAACTGATGGTGGATCGCGATGACATGTCCTGGCCCCTGTTCTGGTGGGTCGCGCTCCCGGTCTTCCTCGTCGCGTCCGGCCTGTTGTGGTGGGTGTCGGGGCGCGAGAGCGGAGGGGGTTCGGGGGGCGGTGGCGGACTGGACTGCGGCCAGGGCGGAGGTTGCGGCTGCGGTGGCGGTGACTGAGGACGCAACCGCACGACGCAGCAGGCGCAGTGGCCCGCCCGCCATCGGGAGTCAGGGGCACGATCACCCGATACGCACCGCCTGCTGCGCAGGGCTGATGCGCACCAGGTGATACAGGTCAGTCCTGCGCATCAATTGCGGCTGACGGTAGTTCGGCTGTCGACAGTGTGCGCGTGAGCTGCTCGGACCGTCGTAGCAGGCCGTCCTCGGTGAACTCAGCGAACAGATGCACCTGGGTCGCCACGGGACCCGTCTTGCGCATCCGGGCGTGGATCGTGAAGCGGGCCGCGATCCGACGGCCGTCCGCGAGGGCCTCCTGCACCTCGAAGCGGAACTCGGTCAAGTTCCTTCGGACCGGACGGAGATGGGCGAGCAACCGATCCCAGTCCAGCCGCACGCCGTCGGCGTACTGGACGACGTCCCGTGTGTAGTACCTGGACATCACATCGACGGGCTCCTCCGCACCCCGAACCACCGCCTCGGTGAAGGTGGTGAAGAAGTCGGCGATGAACTGTTCGGGAGACTTGACTGCGAGAGGCTTCATCCTGCTCCTAGCGGGAGGGCGGGGCTCGCACCCCAGGGCAATCCCTTACAGGCATGTAAGATATGCAGGAAGGTTCATCTCCGACAAGGGTGTAAGAGTTGCCTGCTTCCGAGTACGTGGACGGCTCCTCGCCCGTCCGCCCGCGCCGCCGCGCCGATGCCGAGCGGAGCAGAATCGCCGTGCTGGACGCCGCGATCCGGCTACTGGCGGAGCGGCCCGGCGCCGGAATGGCGGCCGTTGCCGCCGAGGCCGGCGTCACCCGGCAGACCGTCTACGCCCACTACGGCACCCGTGGCGCACTGCTGGAGGCCGTCGCCGACCGCATCACCGATCAGGCCATGGCCGCCCTGGACGAGGCGGAAGTCGCCGGTGGGTCGGCCCTGGAGGTGCTTCTGCGGCTCCAGGACATCGGCTGGCAACTGTTCGAACAGCATCCAGTGCTGCTCCAACTCGGAAACGCCCCCGCCAGCGCCGAAGCCGACCGGATCCGACACGAGCCCGTCGCCGACCGGCTGACAAGGCTGATCGAACAGGGCCGGGCGGCAGGGGAGTTCGGTTCTGCCGCACCGGCCACCTGGCTGGTGGCTGCCGTGACCGCCCTGGGCCACGCCGCGGGTGACGAGGTCGGTGCGGGACGGATGACGGTGAGCGAAGCGGCGACATGGCTGCGCACCGCCACGCTCGCCGTGCTCGACGTTCCACAGCGAGGCACTGCCTGAGGGCCGTCCCGCAATTCCCGGCCGGCGCTCGACGGCAGTCCTTGGTTCGGATTCCAGGCGACCGGATGGCTGGGGCGTCGCCTCAGCCTTCAACCCGCTCCGGGGACTTCGTCTGTCCGGCGGCGTGCGGGGGTTCGTCCTGGCGGCCGGGCATTGCCGTGACGGTGTCCCAGGCCGCGAGGGCGCACTCGGCGATGCGCTCCAACTCCTCGGCCCGGGCGCCGTCGCGGGCCTGGACGGACATGCCCTGGAGCACGGCGGTGTAGAAGGCGGCGATCGTCGCGGTGTCCGCATCCGGAGGCAGTTCCCCCTCCTGTACGCCCCGGTCCAGCCGGGCCCTCATCATCTCGACGCCGGACCTACGCCACTGGGCGAGATGGTCGCGGGCGTTCGCCCCTGCGTCCGAGACGTTCATCGCGGCGAGCACGATCATGCAGCCGGTGGGCCTGCCATCCCCGGTGTATGCACGGGCGTTCTCCCGGAGCACGGCCGCTACGGCGGCGTACGCCGTGAGCCCTTCGGTGAGCGCACGGGTCACCGGGCTGCCCTCGGTCGCCTCGTAGAGGGCCACCGCCTCACGGAACAACTGCTCCTTGGAGCCGAACGCGGCATACAGGCTAGGGGAGTTGATCTCCATGGCGGAGGTCAGCTCGGCGATCGACGTTGTTTCGTACCCGTGCGTCCAGAAGGTCTCCATGGCCCGCTCCAGAGCGGTGGCCCGGTTGAAACCCCGGGGGCGTCCGCGTGCCGCCACAGCCCCTCCTTCGGCTCTGGGTCGGATCTGACTCCGTCATCGACGGCTAATTCTGTGCCGCTCGCTAAAAATACACCTTGACCCGTACCGAGGGGCGTGGAAGCATTTCTGTAGTGGTCGATACGGAAGTGGGGGATCATGGGTGACGCACTGCTGGGCAAGGCTGCGCTGGTGACGGGCGGCAGCAGGGGGATCGGTGCGGCGATCGTGAGACGGCTGGCCGGTGAGGGCGCGGACGTCGCCTTCACCTATGTCAGTCCGGAGAGCGAGAAGTTGGCGCGAGGGGTGGTGGAGGAGGTCGAGGAGCTCGGTGGACGCGCGCTCATGATCAAGGCCGATGCCGCCGATGCCGACGAGGTCAGCAGGGCGGTCCACAGCGCGGCAGCGGCATGGGGTCGGCTGGACATCCTGGTGAACAACGCCGGGATCTATCCCTGGGGCCCGTTCGAGGACGTCACCCTGGAAGAGTTGGACCGCACCCTGGCCGTGCATGCCCGGGCAGCCTTCCTCGCCGCCCAGGCGGCTTCGCGCCATCTGACCGAAGGCGGGCGGATCATCAGCGTCGGGAGCAATCTCGCCGACCGGGTGCCGTTCCCCGGCATCGCGTTGTACGCGATGAGCAAGGCGGCCCTCGGCGGACTCACCCGGGGGCTGGCCCGTGAGCTCGGCCCGCGCGGCATCACGGTCAATGTGGTGCACCCCGGCTCCACCGACACGGACATGAACCCGGTCGACGGTGAGACCGCCGATGGGCAGCGGGCTCTCTCCGCGCTGGGCCACTTCCTCGATCCCGACGATGTGGCGGCCACGGTCCTGCATCTGGCCGGCCCTGGCGGGCGTGCCATCACGGGTGCGGCCATCACGGTCGATGCGGGGACGAACGCATGAGCGCCCGGCCTCCGGCCAGACCGCCAAGCGCGCTTCCGGCCCGTTGCGTACGGCCCGGAGCGCTGTGCCTGGCGGCTGATGGGCGGGGTGGGCGCGGTTTCCTCGGCGTCGAAGCGAGCCCCGACTAAGCGAGCCCCGACTAAGCCAGCCCCGAGAAAGTGAGCCAACCCCCAGAAGGCGAGCTAACTGGTGGAGATGCAGAACTCATTGCCCTCGGGGTCGGCCATCACCATGTGATATCCGTCCACCTCCGTCAGCACCGTCGCCCCTGCCGAAACCAGTCTGCTCGACTCGACCTTGATGCGCTCCCACCGCTCATCGGCCGTACCGTCCCCAGACAGTCGGATGTCGATGTGCAGCCGGTTCTTCGCGATCTTGGGCTCGGGCACCTTCAGGATCGACAGCCGTGGCCCGATCCCCTCGGGGTCGCAGAGCCACTCCCCGGCGTCGTCGGAGTTGTCGCCGTCGGGGTCGAAGTGGGCGGCCCACTCCTCCCGGGTCTTGAAGGGCGGTGGCGGCGGCTCGTCGATATACCCGAGGGCGAGCTTCCAGAACACGGCCAACTCTGGTGCGTTGTGGCAGTCAAGGGTCAGATCAAAGCGTACGGTCATGCTCAACGACGCTAGCGCCCGTCACTGACAACGACCGCTTCGTGCAGCCGCACTGCGTGCAGCCGTACTGAGTGCGGTGCGCGGTGGCCGAGGGCGACTGGGCTGCTCCCGGTCCGCAGCCCCCGTCTCAGCCCGCTTGCAGCATCAGTCCGATCCCCACCACCATGAGCCCGGCCGCCACCAGGCGCGGGCCGCCGAAGCGTTCCTTGAAGAACAGGGCTCCTATGGCCGCACCCGCGATGATCGAGGACTCGCGGAGCGCCGCGACCGTCGCCAGCGGGGCCCTGGTCTGGGCCCACAGCACCAGGGCGTAGGCCACCATCGACAGGGCCGCACCGAGCAGGCCGCGGGCCGCGTGGGGCCGCAGTCGGGGCAGCAGTTCACGGCCCCGGGTGGCGAGGGCGTAGAACGGGACCAGGGCGCCCTGGAGGAGCGTGAGCCAGGCGATATAGCTCAACGTTGATCCGGAGGCCCGTACTCCGGCGCCGTCGACCACCGTGTAGGCGGCGATGGAGAGGCCCGTCGCCAGGGCGGCGAGGAGGGCGGGCCACTCTGGGCGGAGTGTGGAGCCCTTGATGCCCCACAGGGCGATTCCAACGAGCCCCGCCACCGCCGGCACCAGGCCCGCCAGTTGCCAGCCGGTCAACTGCTCGTCGAGGAAGAGCGCGGCGAGCACGAACACGACCAGCGGCGCCGTCCCACGGGCGATCGGGTACATCTGACCGAAGTCGCCCAGGCTGAACGACTTGAACAGCAGCGCCTGATAGCCGAGGTGCAGCAGCGCCGATGCGATCAGATAGGGCCACGCATCGGCCTTCGGCGGTCCGGTGAAGCAGACCAGGACGGCTCCCACCAACGCGGAGCCCCCGACGAGCAGGGTGAAGGCCGCGAACCGGTCCTTCACCGCGTGCGCCATGGCGTTCCACGTGGCGTGGGTGACCGCTGCGAGCAGCACCGCGGAGATCACCAGCGGGGTCATGTGCCGTACCCGTCTCGACCGCGGGCGGCGGTGTTCACGCCGTGCGCTCGCGTACGTCCACCAGTTCGCCGCCCGCGTGGGAGACCAGGGTCTTGGGGTCCATCGCGAAGACGGTGTGAGGCGTGCCCGCCGCTGCCCAGACGACGTTGTGGTTCAGCAGGGCGCGGTCCGCAAGGACCCGGGTCTTCGTGGCATGGCCGAACGGCGGTACGCCGCCGATGGCGTACCCGGTGGTCCGGCGCACCAGATCGGCGTCCGCACGCTGCACGGACCCGGCGCCCAACTCCTCGCGCACGCGCTCCACGTCCACCCGCGAGGAGCCGTCCATCAACACCAGGACCGGCACCCCGTCGGCCGCGAAGACCAGTGACTTGACGATCTCGCTGACATCGCAGCCGATGGCGGTCGCGGCCTGGGCGGCCGTCCGGGTGGCGTCGGGGAAGCGGCGTACCTCAACGTCGAGGCCCAACGTGCGCAGGGCCTCGGCGAATCGGGGGTGGGCTTGGGTCTCGGAGGAGGTGCTCATGGCCGCACGCTAGCGGTAGTCGTGCAGACACGGGAGGGGTTGCCAGGGCGACCCGCGTCACCGTGCGTTGAGGACCTTCGCCACCACCGGGCCCGCTGCTTCGCCGCCACGGCCGCCGGACTGCACCACCGCCGCGACCGCGAGGTCCCCCGCGTACGCGGTGAACCAACTGTTCGACTTCCCCTGGCCGTCGACTTCGGCCGAGCCCGTCTTCGCGCCCTTGTTCCCCTGCACCGAAGTCATCGCGGCCCGCCCGGAGCCGGACTGGGCGGTGGCCGCCATCATCTCCCGCAGGGCGGCCGACATCGAGCCGGGCATCCGCTCGGCGGTGGCCAGTTCGCGGTCGTCGAGCGACGGGGGCACCAGCACGGGCTGGCGGAATCCGCCGTCCTTCACGGTCGCTGACACCGAAGCCATGGTGAGCGCGTTCATGGTGATCTTGCCCTGTCCGATGTAGGAGGCCGCGGTCTCGGTGCCGTCGGACTCGGGCACCTTGCCGTCGAAGGTGGCCACGCCGGTCTTCCACTCCAGACCGATGCCGAAGAACTTGCGCGCCGTCTCGCCCAGTGCCGTACCGGATTCACCGCGCTCGTCCAGTGGCTTCACCGCCTTGATGAAGGTGGTGTTGCAGGAGCGGCGGAAGCTGTCCTTGAAGGTGCTGTCCTGGATCGAGAAGCGTTCGAGGTTCTCGAAGGTCCGGCCCATCCACTGCACGGTCGCCGGACACTCCACCTTCGACGCGGGGCCGTCGACGAGGCCCTTGTCCAGCATCATCGCCGCGGTGACGATCTTCATAGTGGAGCCGGGGGCCTGGGCGCCCAGCATCGCCGTGTTGTAGCCGCCTGCCGGGCTGTTGGCGATCGCCCGGATCTCTCCCGTGCTCGGTTTGATCGCCACCAGCGACGCGGAGTCATGCTGCTTCACCGCTGCCTCCGCCGCCGCTTGCACATCGGCGTCGAGGGCGGTGCGCAGCTTGCCCGGTGTGCCTTCGCTGATGGGCAACAGGGTCTGGTCGGCTGCGTTCGGATCGGTGGAGGTGATGACCAACTCCACCCCCGGGGTGCCGCCGGCGACCTTCCCGTACTTCTTGCGCAGGGCGTCCAACAACGGCCCCAACGAGGGGTACTGCTCGCGCGACAGCTCACGGCCGCTGTGGTCCACCGCCGTCACCGGGGCGGCTGTCGTCGGCCCGGTCTTCAGGCTCGTCCCCTTCTGGAGCTTGGGGTGCAGCACGGCCGGCGTCCACTCGACCAGCGGCTTGCCGGTGCTCAACCCCCGGACGACCTGGAGGTACGAGGAGTACGACCAGGGCTTGCTCACGGCGCCGTGGGTGACGGTCGCCGTCACGCTGAAGGGGACCTTCGCGCCGGTGGCCGCCTGCGGGGTGATGATGGTCTTGCTGACCTTCGCGTCCGCCCGGTATCCGGCGAGCAGTGGTTCCGCCTCGACCGGATTGTTGGTCAGCTGGGCGGCTTCCTTGGCGTTGCCCGCGGCCCAGGCCGCCAGGAAAGCCTTGGACGTCCGGTCGATCTCGGTGGGGTCGGGCGGCCCGGTCTTGCGCGCCGGCGCGGACATCGTGGAGGTGGGGTCGTCGTCGAAGAGCAGCGTGTAACCGCCGTATCCCACACCGGTGGCGACCAGGACGAATGCTCCGCCGATGACGGCGACCTTCACTCCGCTGCGCATCTGGCGCGGTCCCTTCTCAGAAGCCCTTGAACGTGTTCAAGAAAGTGGATGTCTCGTGCACCTTACGGGACCTCTCTGACGGTCCCCCAGGACTGTTACGGGAACGCGACAGTGGAGCTTTTCCCTCCGGGAGGACCTCGGCGGTCACCTGAGCATGAGCCCCGGCGTGCCGGACCGGCCACCCGGCGCCCCTGGCCCGAAGATGGGGCAATGGCGAAGACGATGACGAAGCACGAGTGGCGGAAGTTCGTCTCGGAGGGCACCCGCACCGCGAAGCTCTCCACCGTACGGGTCGACGGTAGCCCCCATGTCGCACCCGTGTGGTTCCTCCTGGACGGTGACGAACTGGTCTTCAACACCAGCAAGGAGTCGGTCAAGGGCCGCAGTCTGCGCCGGGACGGCCGGGTTGCGATCTGCATCGAGGACGACGAACCGCCGTTCGCCTTCGTGCTCCTCCAGGGGCAGGCGGAGGTCAGCGAGGACGAGGAGCAGTCCCTGCACTGGGCGACGCGGATCGCCGCCCGCTATATGGGCGAGGACCAGGCCGAGGACTTCGGGCGGCGCAACAGCGGGCCGGACGAACTGACCGTCAGGGTCCGGGTCGCCAAGGTGAATGCCGTCGCCGGGCTGACCGATTGACGATGTTGCGGGGGGCCAGCCCTCCAGGACGTGAACGCTTCGAGGCGAGGCGAGGCGAGGCGGGGACGTCGTGGTGTCGGTTGTCGGTTTTCGAAGGCAGGGGGGCAGTGGGCAGAGGGCAGACAACAAAGTGCCGGCCGGTCGGGGAGCGGTCCCGACCAGCCGGCACGTACGTGGTCTAGTACCCGCCCGCCTTGGGGTCGGGTCCGTACTTGTTGTCGTGACGCTGGCCCTCAAGGCAGGTGAAGACCAGGATGATGATGAATCCGACGAGCGGCACCAGGCCGATCAGCAGCCACCAGCCGGAGCGGTCGGTGTCGTGCAGACGCCGGATTCCTACGCCGATGCTCGGCAGCAGGACGGCCAGGCCGTAGATCAAGGAGAGGAACGGCGAGATGCCGGCCAGTGCTTCGATGATCGACAGGACGATGCTGATCACAAAGTTGATCAGGAAGAACATCCAGTATTCCTTGCGGCGCGCACGGCCGTTGAACACTGCGTACTGCTTGACGACGTCCAGGTAATAGTTCACGTTCGTCCCCCCATAGGACAGCGACGGAGGCCCGTCCCGATGGACTAGGCCAGCCGAAACGTAGGGGGCTTGAAGTGAGCGGGTCAAGACATTTGTCCAGTTGGCTGCCGTCCCGTGACATGGCAGGACACTTCGTGACCGTCCCGTGTCCTGATCTTCTCAAGATCTGACGTTCAGCCTGGTCAGTCGATTTTCGATAAAGGCCACCTAAAGCCGCTGAGCGGTGTGTGAGGCGCACGGCAAGGCAGAAGTGAAACCCCACCCGTCCCGGCAGCCTCTCCCCGCCCAGTTGCCGGGAGCCGTCCCGCTCCGGGCTGATGGGGCGTCAGACCCAGGTGTCCAGCCACATCCGATCGCGCCAGTCCTCCACCGGGATCGGGGTGCCCGTGTAGAGGGGATGGAAGTAGATGAAGTTCCAGATGATCAGCAGCACCAGCACCCCGGCGCCGATCGCCCCGATCGCTCGCCGACGTTCGTCCGAGCCCGGCGGGCCCAGGATCGCGCCGATCATCATCGCCACCGCCAGACACAGGAACGGCACGAACACGACCGCGTAGAACAGGAAGATCGTGCGTTCCTGGTAGAGGAACCACGGCACCCAACCGGCCGCGATGGCGCACGCGATCGCCCCGGCCCGCCAGTCGCGGCGGAAGAACCAGCGCCACAGGACGTAACAGATCGCGAAGCAGGCCGCCCACCACAGCAGCGGAGTGCCGAGCGCCAGCACCTCGCTCGCGCACTTGTCGGCGGCGTCGGCCGGGCAGCCCTGCTCACCGGCCTTGGGGTCCTCGTAGTAGTACGAGACCGGGCGTCCGAGGACGATCCAGCTCCATGGGTTCGACTCGTAGGTGTGTCCCGACGTCAAGGAGACGTGGAAGTCGTACACCTCGTTCTCGTAGTGCCAGAGGCTGCGCAGCCAATCGGGCAGGAGCCAGTCCCAGGAGGAGTCCTTGCCGTCGTTCTCGGCCCAGTCCCGGAAGTAGCCCTTGTCCGTGAAGATCCAACCCGACCAGGACGCGATGTAGGTCACGATCGCCACCGGCACGGTGGAGACGAACGCGGGCAGCAGATCCCGCTTGATCACGGCGAGGTACGGTCGCACCGCACCCGCCGTGCGCCGGGCGCCCACGTCCCACAGCACCGCCATCACGCAGAACGCGACCATCACATAGAGGCCGTTCCACTTGGTGCCCGCGGCCAGTCCCAGCATCACACCGGCCGCGATCCGCCAGGGCCGCCAGCCGAGCCGCAGGGTCTCCGCGATCCGTCGATCGGGATGCAGCACATCGTTCTCGTCCAGGGGCAGCGCCGCCGCGAGTTTGGACCGTGCCCAGTCCCGGTCGAGCAGCAGACACCCGAAGGCGGCGACCACGAAGAACATCAGCACCAGGTCGAGCAGGGCCGTACGACTCATCACGAAGTGAAGTCCGTCCACGGCGAGCAGCAGACCCGCGAGACAGCCGAGGAAGGTCGAGCGGAACAGCCTGCGACCGATGCGACAGATCATCAGCACCGACAGCGTGCCCAGCACGGCCACCATGAAGCGCCAGCCGAAGGGGGTGAAGTCGAACAGCTTCTCGCCGATGCCGATGATCCACTTGCCGACCGGGGGATGCACCACGTAGCCGGGGTCGACGGGGATGTCGACGGACGAGGGGTCCCGGAGGATCTTCTTGTCGATGTCCTTGGGCCAGCTGCCCTCGTACCCCTGGTTGATCAGCGCCCACGCGTCCTTCGCGTAGTACGTCTCGTCGAATATCACCGCGTTCGGCTTGCCCAGGTTCCAGAACCTCAGCAGGCCCGCGACCAGTGCCACGAGCAGTGGGCCGCCCCAGGCGGATGCCCGCAGCAGCGCGTTCACCCGCTCCGGTCGGATGCCGAACACCGGCCAGACCCGTTCGGAAGGGCGGGTGTAGGGGGGCACCAGGCGTTCGCGCAGCCCGATCACGGGACGTGGCACATAGCCGAATCTGCGCAGACGCTGCTGCCAGCCGGACGGCTGTTCGTCGGCGTCCTTGCCCGGGACGGTCTGTGGCGCGGTACTGGTCACCGCGCCATCGTAGGGAACGAGACCGACCTGGGTGTGCGTCCGTCCCCATGCTCGGGGTGCGCCGTCGCCATGAGCACGGGTTCCACATGAGCGGCAACGGCCGGTGAACCAGGGCGGTCCCGCCCCGCTGCGCGGCCTCCGGGGCGCCCGGCTGCTCCACCGCGGGCGGCACCGGCGTGAGGGTCCCCACAGTCGTCGAGGCTCCCGATCCGCCCCTGCGCAGGCCGGGAACCTCGCACCGGACGACGACGGCGTCTGCCACGCTCCCGACCCGCCCGCGCACGCCGGTGCGTCCGAGAAGATCACACGCGCCAGTCCGTGTGCCGGTGAAGATCACGCCCTGACCCGCCCGCGCGGGCTCACACCCGCGCCGACGCTGGGACAATGGACGGCGTGACGACTGAGCCGCCTCGTGAAACTCCCCCCGGACCGCAGCAGACCGACCCCTCGGCCGGACTGCTGGTCCTCGCCGGGACCCCCATCGGCGATGTCGCCGACGCCCCGCCCAGGCTGGCCGCCGAACTGGCGGGGGCCGACGTGGTGGCCGCCGAGGACACCCGACGGCTGCGCCGCCTCACCCAGGCCCTCGGCATCCAGGTCCAGGGCCGGGTCGTCTCCTACTTCGAAGGCAATGAGTCGGCGCGCACCCCGGAGCTCGTCGAGGCCCTCGCCGGTGGTGCGCGCGTCCTGCTGGTCACCGACGCCGGCATGCCGTCCGTGTCCGACCCCGGCTATCGGCTGGTTGCGGCGGCCGTGGCCCGGGACATCCGGGTCACCGCCGTGCCGGGCCCCTCCGCGGTCCTCACCGCGCTCGCCCTGTCCGGCCTCCCGGTGGACCGCTTCTGCTTCGAGGGCTTCCTGCCGCGCAAGGCGGGCGAGCGCCTCGCCCGCCTCAAGGAGAACCAGGCCGAGCGGCGCACCCTCGTCTACTTCGAGGCCCCCCACCGGCTCGACGACACCCTCGCGGCCATGGCGGAGGTGTTCGGCGCGGACCGTCGGGCCGCGGTGTGCCGGGAGTTGACCAAGACCTATGAGGAGATCAAGCGCGGCGGCCTCGCCGAACTGGCCGCCTGGGCGGCCGAGGGGGTGCGCGGCGAGATCACCGTTGTGGTGGAGGGAGCCCCGGACGCCGCACCCGGGGATCTCGACCCCGACGAACTGGTGCGCAGGGTGCTGGTGCGCGAGGAGGCGGGGGAGCGGCGCAAGGAGGCCATCGCGGCGGTGGCGGTCGCGGCCGGGGTGCCCAAGCGGGAGGTGTTCGATGCCGTCGTGGCGGCAAAGAACACGGCTCGGTCAGTCCCCTCAGACGGTAAAGGACTACCGTAGAAAGCAAAGCCCAGACCGTGTCCGGACCCCTCCGGGCATGGGAAGGCAAAAGAGCATTCCATTATTCGACAGGCGCTGATGCGCTCCCGCCGGAATGGGCGTCCACTGGGGCAGTGGAGAGGAGCAGGCATGAGTGAGATCGCGGGCACCGCCAGGGTCCATGAGGCATACGCCTTCGCCTGTATGCGCTGCGGACACGGCTGGGAACAGGCGTACGACATCGAGCATCACATCGACAGCCACGGACAGGAGTACGTCGTCTACCGCGCGGGTGGTGAACGGGTTCCGTCCCCGTTGTCGAGCCCCACGTGTCTGAACTGCGGCGGTCACGTCGTACGGATCATGCGGGCCGGACAGGTCTCGTCGGTCATGGACCTGATGGCCCGATCGATGAGCACTACCCGTCCCCGCTCGGGACGGCAGCGCAAGTCGCCTCCCACGTCCCCGACGGCCGGACCCCTCGGCGCGGGCGAGATCGAGGACGAACTGGACCCCGGGGCGGGCGCCACCGCTGCGCAGGACCGGTCGGGCACCCCGGCGAAGGCCAAGCACCACTGGCACCTCTCCGATCTGCTGCACCCTTTCCACCGCAGGTGAGCCCATGGGCGCGAGCCTCGTAGGATCGCGCCCATGAGTGCCTCGTCCGCCCCGCCGCCGCTGCCCGAACCGCTGGGGGTTCCGGTCGCCGACTCCCACACCCACCTGGACATGCAGGAGGGCACCGTCGAGGAGGCGTTGGCCAGGGCCGCAGCCGTGGGAGTCACGACCGTCGTACAGGTCGGCTGTGACATCAAGGGATCGCGCTGGGCCGCGCAGACGGCTGCCGACCACGACGCCGTGTGGGCGGCGGTCGCGCTCCACCCCAACGAGGCCCCGAGGATCGTCCTCGGCGAACCGGGGGGTGGGGGGCCGCGGCAGATCCCGCGGGAAGCCGGTGGCGAGGTCGCACTCGATGACGCGCTCGACGAGATCGACGCGCTCGCCGCACTTCCACAGGTGCGGGCCGTGGGGGAGACCGGCCTCGACTACTTCCGTACCGGTCCGGACGGCGTGGCCGCGCAGGAGCGGTCGTTCCGCGCCCATATCGAGATCGCCAAACGGCACGGCAAGGCCCTGGTCATCCATGACCGTGACGCCCACGCCGATGTGCTGCGCATCCTCGCGGAGGAGGGTGCGCCCGAGCGGACCGTCTTCCACTGCTACTCCGGTGACGCGGAGATGGCCGAGATCTGCGCAGCCGCCGGCTACTACATGTCCTTCGCCGGGAACGTGACCTTCAAGAACGCCCAGCCGCTGCGTGATGCGCTGGCCGTCGCCCCGCGCGAACTGGTGCTGGTGGAGACGGACGCGCCGTTCCTCACCCCCGTGCCCTACCGCGGACGGCCTAACGCGCCGTATCTCATTCCGGTCACGCTGCGTGCCATGGCCGTGGTGAAGGGGCTGGACGAGGACACGCTGGCCGCGGCGGTGGCGGCGAACACAGCAGCCGCGTTCGATTACTGAGGGATAACGGACAGGGCGCCCCTCGGGCCCGCACACCCCAGAATCGCGACACAGGGTAGTCGATTCGCTTTGGAGAGTGACTGTTCCTCCGATAGCGTCCCGGCCGCAGCGCCATCGAGCGAAACGGACCCGGACCTTACGGAGCGTCGTGAGCGATGTGAGCAGTGCGCAGGGCAGACACCGAGCGGCGGGCAGCGCGAACGCGACGGGGGTGGTAGGGGCCGCGGCCCCCGACCCGTTCGGCTACGACTACGCTCCCGCGCGCCCGTACGGATCGCCGTCGGACGCCGGCCGAGCGGCCGGGGGCCATCCCGGGCACGAGACGGGATTCGCGCCCGGGTTCGGCGCGGAGTACGACCCGGTGGGCGGGCCCGAGGCCGGACCCCATGACCTCGCGGACCCGTACGCGCCCTTCCCGCGGACCGAGGCGGAACCCGGGCCGTTCCAGGGGGAGTGGGAGGCATCGGAGTCGGTGACCGGCTCCCACGCACCGTGGGACGGGTTCGCGTCCGACCCGCTCGGTCCGCTGGACGGATCGCCGGGGCTCGGCCCGATGCCGGGCAGCGGGTTCGCCCCGGGCGGCGGTTTCGATCAGCACGGTGGGTTCGACCAACACAGTGGGTTCGATCAGCACGGCGGGTTCCAGCAAGGCAGCGCTTTCGACCAGGGCAGCGGCTTCCTCCCCGCCGGCGGGGACTGGGACTTCTCCGGCCTGGCCAACGGCTCGGGGCCGGGCGTCGGAGGGCTCTCCGACCACTTCGATCCCTACCACGCGTCCGATGAGGCGACCGGGCCGCCGCTGGACCACCGCTTCACCCCGGGCCCCGGGCCCGTCTTCCGCCCCCTGCCCAGCCTCTTCGACCAGCCGGAAGCAGCGGCCGGCGTCCCGTACCCATGGTTCGAAGGCTCCCTCGGCCCCCAGGCGCACGACCCCGCACTGGACGTCGACCTCGGCCCGGACGCCTACGAGGACGCCCGGCCCGGACCGCAGCAGGGCACCCCGCCGCAGCCCGCACCGACGCAGCCCCTCCCACCGCACCCCGTACCGCCTGGACCCGATGCGCCGAAGGCCCCGGCGGAGCCACGACTGCCCACCGCCCCCGTCCGTCGGCGCGCGGCCGACCGGCCGGACTCCCTGCGCAAACTCGTCCCCCAGGCACTCGTGGTCGCCTTCCTCGCCGGTGGCACCTCCGCCTTCGTTGCCAGCGACAAGGCCGTGCGCCTCACCGTCGACGGCGTCCCCCGCACGATGCACACCTTCGCCGACGACGTCGAGGAACTCCTCGCGGACGAGGGCGTCGAGGTCGGCGACCACGATCTGGTCGCCCCTTCGCCCGGTCAGGACCTCGTCAGCGGCGATGACGTCGTCGTCCGCTACGGCAGGCCCGTCACCCTCACGCTCGATGGGGAACGCCGTCGGGTGTGGACCACCGCCCGCACCGTCGAAGGCGCCCTGCGCCAACTCGGGGTGCGCGCCGAGGGCGCCCATCTCTCCGCGTCCCGTTCGCTGCCGATCTCCCGTCGCGGCCTCGCCCTCGACGTGCGGACCGAACGCGCCGTCACCTTCATGGCTGACGGCCGCGCACGCACCGTCCGCACCACCGCGGCCACCGTCGCGCAGGCCCTGGCCGAGGCCGGCATCACCCTCCGCGGACAGGACACCACCTCCGTGGCCCCGGACAGCTTCCCGCGGCAGGGGCAGACGGTGACCGTGATGCGGATCTCCGGCTCACGCGAGGTGCGCGAGGAGTCGATCCCGTACGACACGGTCAGGACCGAGGACCCGCAGCTGTTCCGGGGCACCGAGATCGTCACCCAGCAGGGCCGGCCGGGTACCCGGCGGGTCACCTATGAACTGCGGAGCGTCAACGGCGTCCGGCAGAAGCCGAAGAAGCTCGCGGACGAAGTGGTCCAGGAGCCGGTGACCCGACTGATCAAGGTCGGCACCCAGCGGATGCCCCAATCCGTCGAGGGCGCCGAAGGACTCAACTGGGACGCGCTCGCCCGGTGCGAGTCCGGTGGCCGCCCCGACTCCGTGGACTCGTCGGGCACGCACGGCGGCCTGTACCAGTTCGACACCGGCACCTGGCGGGCCCTGGGCGGCAGCGGCCGACCGCAGGACGCACCCGCCGCCGAGCAGACGTACCGGGCGAAGAAGCTGTACGTGCAAAGGGGCGCGACTCCGTGGCCGCACTGCGGCCGTAGGCTGTATCGGTGAGCACCACTGAGCCCGACGCACTTCTGAGCCCCGCCGACATTCGCGAACTGGCCGCAGCACTGGGCGTACGCCCCACCAAGCAGCGCGGTCAGAACTTCGTCATCGACGCCAACACCGTCCGCCGGATCGTCCGTACCGCGCAGGTGCGCGCCGACGATGTGGTCGTGGAGGTGGGACCGGGGCTGGGCTCGCTGACCCTGGCGCTCCTGGAGGCGGCCGACGAGGTGGTCGCCGTCGAGATCGACGACGTACTCGCGAGTGCCCTGCCCGCCACGATCCTCGCCCGGCTGCCCGAGCGCGCCACGCACTTCTCCCTCGTCCACTCGGACGCGATGCTCATCGAGGAACTGCCCGGCCCGCCGCCGACCGCACTGGTCGCGAACCTTCCGTACAACGTGGCCGTGCCCGTGCTCCTGCACATGCTCGACCGCTTCCCCAGCATCGAGCGGACGCTGGTCATGGTGCAGGCCGAGGTCGCGGACCGACTGGCCGCGTCTCCGGGCAACAAGGTGTACGGAGTGCCGTCCGTGAAGGCGAACTGGTACGCCGATGTGAAGCGGGCCGGCTCCATCGGACGCAATGTGTTCTGGCCCGCTCCCAACGTGGACTCCGGTCTGGTCTCCCTCGTGCGCCGCGACCCACCGGAGACCACCGCCACCAAGGCGGAGGTGTTCGCCGTGGTCGACGCCGCGTTCGCCCAGCGCCGCAAGACCCTGCGCGCGGCCCTCTCGGGCTGGGCCGGCTCCCCCGCGGCTGCCGAAGAGGCCCTGGTGGCGGCCGGGGTCTCGCCCCAGGCGCGCGGCGAGTCCCTGACGGTGGCGGAGTTCGCCAGGATCGCGGAGGCCAAGGCATGAGCGGTGTCGACGACCGGAGCGTGACCGTACGCGTCCCCGCCAAGGTCAACGTCCAACTGGCCGTGGGCGGCGCCCGCCCCGACGGCTTCCACGACCTGGCCAACGTCTTCCTCGCCGTGTCCCTGTTCGACGAGGTGACGGTGACCCCCGCCGCCCGGCTGACCGTCACCTGCGCGGGGCCCGACGCCCACCAGGTCCCCCTGGACACATCGAACCTGGCGGCGCGCGCCGCCACCCTGCTCGCCGAACGCCACGGCATCGCCCCCGATGTGCACATCCACATCGCCAAGGACATTCCCGTCGCCGGTGGCATGGCCGGAGGCAGCGCGGACGGTGCTGCGGCGCTGCTGGCCTGCGACGCCCTGTGGGGGCTGCACTCCACCCGCGCAGCCCTGCTCGCCGACTGCGCGGAACTGGGCAGCGACGTCCCCTTCAGCCTGGTCGGCGGGGCGGCGCTCGGTACCGGGCGCGGGGAACAGCTCACCGAACTGCCCGTGGGCGGCAACTTCCACTGGGTCTTCGCGGCGGCGGACGGTGGACTGTCGACCCCCGCGGTGTACGGCGAGTTCGATCGCCTCAACGAAGGCGTGCAGGTGCCCGCGCCCCGGGCGTCCGGCGCGCTGCTGGAGGCGCTCCGCTCCGGAGACCCCACCGCACTGGCCGGGGCCCTCTCCAACGACCTCCAGCCCGCGGCCCTGTCCCTGCGGCCCTCCCTGCGCTCCACCCTGGACCTGGGCATGTCGGCCGGTGCGCTCGCCGCTCTCGTCTCGGGCTCCGGTCCCACGACGGCGTTCCTGGCCAAGAACGCGGAAGCGGCGACCGCGGTGGCCGAAGCGCTCAGGGCATCGGGCACCTGCCGCACGGCCCGGGTGGCGACTTCCCCCGCGCCGGGCGCCACCATCGTCTGAACGCCCGCGCCACCCGTACTCAGATACGGACATGAGTACGACGACCCTGACCGCGAACCCACCCCGCGGGCGACCGTATGACGCATGGAAGCACGCGTTCGCGATCTCGCCGCCGCAACACCCGACACCCGGGACCGGTACGTCGACCTGCTCCGGGTCGCCTCCCTGGGTGTCGTGGTGCTCGGGCACTGGCTGATGGCTGCCGTCACGGACGACGGCGTCGGCAATCTCCTCGCCGTGGTCCCCGAGTTGCAGCTGCTCACCTGGGCGCTCCAGATCATGCCGGTCTTCTTCTTCGTCGGCGGGTTCTCGCACGCGCTCTCCTACCGTTCCCTGCGCCGCAGGCACCCCGAGGGATCGCCCCT
Organism: Streptomyces sp. NPDC059256; assembly: GCF_042753785.1. Classification (NCBI taxonomy): domain Bacteria; kingdom Bacillati; phylum Actinomycetota; class Actinomycetes; order Kitasatosporales; family Streptomycetaceae; genus Streptomyces; species Streptomyces sp. NPDC059256. The sequence continues at coordinate 375,495 of NZ_JBHYZO010000004.1, forward strand.
GTACGCGGTGTTCCTGCGCGCCCGGCTCAGGCGCCTGCTGCGGCCGACCGTGGTGTTCATCCTGGTCTGGGGCGTCGCTGCGCTGATCGTGCAACTCCTCGACGGCGACGGCGGGCTGACCGGTGTCGCCCTGCGACTGGTCACCCAGCCGCTGTGGTTCATCGGGATCTATCTGGCGATGGTCGCCTTCACCCCGCTGCTGCTGAAGCTGCACGAGCGCCACGGCTGGACCGCCTTCGGCGCCCTCGTCGCCGGTGCCGCGGCCGTCGACGTGGCGCGCTTCGCCTTCGACGTGCCGCACATCGCCTTCGCGAACTTCGTCTTCGTCTGGCTCGCCGTCCACCAACTGGGCTTCCTCCGGGCCGACGGCCGCATTCGGATGCCCGCCGCGCTCGCCGGCGCCGGACTGCTCGGCGCCGCCGCACTGGTCGCGTACGGGCCCTATCCGCTCTCCATGGTGGGGATGCCGGGCGAGAAGGTGTCCAACATGGCCCCGCCCACCCTCGCCCTGCTCTGCCACGGCCTCTGGCTCGTCGGAGCGGTCGAACTGCTGAAGAACCCGGGCACCCGGCTCGTGCGGCGCCCCCGCGTCTGGCACGCGGTCGTCGCCGCGAACGGCCTGGCCATGACCGCCTTCCTCTGGCACCTGACCGCGATGCTCGGGGTGTACGGGGCGATGCTCGCGCTCGACATCCCGCTGCCCGAGCCCGCATCCGCCGCCTGGTGGGTGCAGACCCCGATCCGCATCGCGCTCGCCGCGGGAATCACCGCACTCCTGGTCGCGACCTTCCGCACCTTCGAGCACCCCAAGGCCACCGGCCCGGGGACGGGTGGCTCAGGACCCGTTGCGGCGGTGGGGATCACGCTCTGCCTGCTGGGGGTCCTCGGGCTGTCCATGGTGGGCTTCGCCGGACTGCTGGAGGGCAGGTCGGCGATGCTGATAGCGGTCGAGGTCACCGCCCCCACGACGGTTGCGATGGCGCTGATCGGCTGGCTGCTGGTCGAGCGGGCGGGCGGTGGGCGCCCTGCCGTACGGGACGGGGCGACGGGAGGGAAGTGACGGGCTCCCCGGGCGCTTGCTGAGCGCGATTCTGGGCGGTCCGCACGGCGACTACTCTGGAAGCCGATCCGTCCCCCCGTACAGGAGAGTAATGGCCGTCAATCTGGTCAATGTCGAGGCTGTCAGCAAGGTGTACGGGACCCGTCCCCTGCTGGACTCCATTTCCCTCGGCGTCTCCGAAGGTGACCGCATCGGTGTCGTCGGGCGCAACGGCGACGGCAAGACCACCTTGATCCGGATGCTCGCGAAGCTGGAGGAGCCCGACACCGGCCGGGTCACCCAGAGCGGCGGCCTCCAGTTGGGCGTCCTCACCCAGCACGACTCCCTCGACCCCGAGGCGACGGTGCGCCACGAGGTCATCGGGGACCTCGCCGACCATGAGTGGGCGGGCAACGCCAAGATCCGGGATGTGCTCACCGGTCTGTTCGGCGGGCTCGACCTGCCGGGATTCCCCCAGGGCCTGGACACCGTCATCGCACCGCTCTCCGGTGGTGAGCGCCGTCGGATCGCCCTGGCGCAGCTCCTCATCGCCGATCAGGACCTCCTCGTCCTCGACGAGCCCACCAACCACCTCGATGTCGAGGGCATCGCCTGGCTCGCCCGCCACCTCCAGGCCCGGCGCTCGGCGCTGGTCTGCGTCACCCACGACCGCTGGTTCCTGGACCAGGTGTGCACCCGTATGTGGGACGTCCAGCGCGGCGCGGTCTACGAGTACGAGGGCGGCTACAGCGACTACGTCTTCGCCCGGGCCGAGCGCGAGCGCATCGCCGCCACCGAGGAGTCCAAGCGGCAGAACCTGATGCGCAAGGAGCTGGCCTGGCTGCGGCGCGGTGCACCCGCCCGCACCTCCAAGCCGCGCTACCGCATCGAGGCAGCCAATGAGCTGATCGCGGACGTGCCGCCGCTGCGGGACTCCAGCGAGTTGATGAAGTTCGCCAGTGCCCGGCTCGGCAAGACCGTCTTCGACCTGGAGGACGTGTCCATCGAGGCCGGCCCGAAGCTGCTGCTGAAGCATCTGACCTGGCAGCTGGGCCCCGGTGACCGGATCGGCCTGGTCGGGGTGAACGGCGCGGGCAAGACCTCGCTGCTGCGGGCGCTCGCCGACGCCCAGAGCAGTGGTGGTGAGATCCAGCCAGCCGTAGGGAAGATCACCGTCGGCAGGACCGTACGACTGGCGTACCTCTCCCAGGACGTCACCGAACTGCCGCCCGCGCTGAGGGTGCTGGAGGCCGTCCAGCAGATCCGGGACCGCGTCGACCTCGGCAAGGGCCGGGAGATGACCGCGGGCCAGTTGTGCGAGCAGTTCGGCTTCGGCAAGGAGAAGCAGTGGACGCCGGTCGGCGACCTCTCCGGTGGTGAGCGCCGACGGCTGCAACTGCTGCGGCTGTTGATGGACGAGCCGAACGTCCTCTTCCTGGACGAGCCCACCAACGACCTCGACATCGAGACCCTGACCCAGTTGGAGGACCTGCTCGACGGCTGGCCCGGCTCGATGGTGGTCATCTCCCACGACCGGTTCTTCATCGAGCGCACCACGGACCGCACCTTCGCCCTCCTCGGCGATCTGACGTTGCGGATGCTGCCGCGCGGCATCGATGAGTATCTGGAGCGGCGGCAGAAGATGATCGAGGCCGCGGTGCCCGTGCTGGTGGAGTCCGCGGCGCCCAAGGCGAAGTCCGCCGGAGAAGCGCGCGCCGCTCAGAAGGAATTGCAGCGAATCGAGCGCAGGCTCGACAAGATTTCCGACAGCGAACGGAATCTGCACACCCAAATCGCCGAGAACGCCACCGATTTCGAGAAGGTCGGAAAGCTGGACGCGGATCTGCGCGCGCTGTTGGGAGAGCGCGAGGAGTTGGAGATGCGTTGGCTGGAATTGGCTGAAGATTCCTGAGCCGTTCTTGGCGTTCCGCTTCCCACAAGAGCGTGGAAACTTGGTGGAGAAGGCGTAACAACGGCATTACAGGCCGGTCCGCCCTTGGGTACAGCGTGGACCGGACACGCATCTGAACTGACTCGGGTGATAGAAAGAAGTCCCGCTCAGATGCAGTGAGAACGCGGGACCCCTGTCCGAAAACGCTCCGTCCCGGTGGCGGCCCCTACCCACGGGGTCACCGGGGCAGCGGGGGAGGCAGCTCGGGCGGCGGTTCCGTACGAAGGGGGATGCGCTGATGTCTCAGCCGCCCGAACAGGAACCGCAGGGAGGCTTCGGAGCTCCCCAGGACCCGCATCAGCAGGTCCCTCAGCCGCCCGCCGCCCCACCGGCGCAGCCACCCACCGGCCCGCCGAGCTACGGCTATCCGCAGCAACCGCCGCAACAGCCACAGCAACCCGGCCCGTACGGTCAGCAGCCGCAGCCGCAGCAGCCTGGCCCGTACGGTCAGCAGCCCGGCCCCTACCAGCAGCAGCCCGGGCCCTACCAGCAGGCTCCCGGTCCGTACGGTCAACCGCCGCAGCAGCCGCAACAGCCCAGTCCGTACGGTCAGCAGCCGCCGGCCGGTGCGCCGGGCTACGGCTATCCGCAGCAGCCCGCGCCCTTCCAGCAGGCTCCCGGCCAGTACGGCTACCCCCAGCAACCGCAGTACCCGGGCGGTCCCGTACCGCCCCCACCGCCGAACAGCGGTGGACCCGGCCGGTTCTTCAAGGGCAAGCCGGGGGTCATCATCGCCGGGGCGGTGGCCGCCCTCCTCGTGATCGGCGGCGGCACGTACCTCCTCGTCGGCGGCGATGACGAGGGCAAGAGCAAGAAGAAGAACGTCAGCAAGAGCGAGGACCCGAAGCCCTCCACCTCCGCATCGGTCGACGAGGGCGACGGCAGCGGCGGCGAGAAGGCCGACGACGACCTCAACGCCGGCCGTAAGAGCGGCGAGGCGAAGGTCCTCTTCCTGACGACGAACGACGTGGACCTGCCGCGCAACGGCTCCGACGTGTACGGGCCCTGGGTGTCGGGCGATGTCGTGGCCAAGGCCATGTACAAGGAAGTCGCCGGGTACTCGGTCACCGACGGCACCAAGAAGTGGTCCGTACCCGTCGCCACCGAGGTGTGCTCGGCCCCCGCACAGGCATCCGCCGATGGGAAGATCGTCGTCGGCGTCAAGAACGGCACCACCGACAAGGCCAAGTGCCTCGATCTCCAGATGATCGACATCAAGACCGGCAAGGCCGGTTGGAAGAAGTCCATCCCCGAGGGATTCGGCTTCTCCGGTCTCAGCGAGTTCACCCTCTCGATCAGCGGAAACACCCTCACCGCGGCCGGCACCGGCAACTCCTACGGGTTCTCACTGGCCGATGGCAGCCAGCTCTTCAAGGGACCGACCTCGGGCTGCAAGCCGTTCGCCTTCGCCGGCGGACCCAAGCTGCTCGCCGCCTCCAGTTGCCCATCGGCCGACTACAGCAAGCCCCAACAGCAGCTCCACGAGGTGGACCCGACCACGGGCAAGAACCGGTGGACCTTCAAGCTGAAGCCGGGCTGGGAAGTCGACAAGGTCTACTCGACCAACCCGACGGTGGTCTCCCTGATCCAGCGCGAACCGAAGAAGTGGGCGATCCTCGCGCTCAACGCGAACGGCACCCAGCGCTCGCAGATCGACGGTGGGAAGGACAAGTTCCGCCCGCGCTGCGGCGGCTCGTTCGTCATCTTCGGCGAGAACCTGGAGGGCTGCACCGGCGTCGCCGCCGATGCCAACACCTTCTATATGTCGACCGAGGGCCAGCGGCTCGGCGGTGCCAACGAGGTCGTCGCCTTCAACCTCGACACCGGCAAGGCCAAGTGGCGCTCCCCGGCCATCGGCGACCGGGCGATGACCCCGCTGCGGATGGAGGGCGACGACCTCCTCGTCTACCAGTCGGGATCGTTCAGCAAGGGCGGCGCGGTGGCCACGATCTCCCCGGCCGGCGGTGCACCCAAGGTGCTGCTCCAGCACCCGGAGTCGACCTCGCGGATCGAAGGCACCATCTGGACGCCGCGCATGGTCTACGCCGACGGCCGGTTCTTCATGGCGAGCACCCGTGTCTCCGCGTCCAACGACGCCGAGGAGAAGCAGGTCAAAACCATGATGGCGTTCGGCAAGTGAGCAGCTTCACCCCTGGTTCCCGGGGGCCGGTCCACACCGGCCCCCGGGCCGCTCGCCGGCTGGACGCGCCGGCTGCTCTCGGGCCGGGCCGCAGCACCCGCGCGGACCCCTTCCCGGTCTCCCACTCCCCTTCAGAGGTACGTACGCCATGACGCAGCCACCTCCGCCGAACCAGCCACCGCAGGGCGGTGGTTTCGGCGCACCGCAGGAGCCGCCCGCAGGGGGCTTCGGAGCCCCGCAGGAGCCTTCGGGCCAGGGCTTCGGTGCTCCGACGCCCGCTCCCCAGGGCCAGCCCGGATACGGCTATCCGCAGGCGCCCGGGGCACCCCAGCAACCGCAGTACGGCTATCCCCAGCAGGCACCGCCGCAACAACCGGGGTACGGCCAACAACCGGCCTATGGCCATCCGACCGCGCCCATGCAGCCGCAGTACGCGGCCCCGGGTCAGGGAGGAGGCCCCGGGGGCGGCAAGAAGATCAGCACCCAGATGCGGATCATCATCGCGGCTGCCGTCGCGGTGGTCCTGATCGTGGGCAGCGGGGTCTACTTCGCCAGCACCCGGGACGACGGCAAGAAGGACACCGCCGACAAGAACGCGTCCCAGCCCAAGGACGGCTCCTCGGAGGGCGGTTCGGGCGGCGAAAAGGGCGACGGCGAAGGCAAGGCCGGTGACGGCCCGGGCAAGGAGAAGGCGCCCGCCAACGTCAACTCGAAGGTCGCCTTCCAACTGCCGGAACCGGCCCGTACCGACCTCACGGACGTCCAGGGCTCCTGGGTGACCGACAAGGCGTACGTGAAGCCCGGAGTGCAGTCGATCACCGGCTATGACGCGGCCAAGGGCACCGTTCTGTGGACCCTGCCGCTGCCGGGCCAGATCTGTGCGTCCTCCCGTCAGCAGCCCACCGACAACAAGGTCGCGATCGCCTTCGAGGCAGGCAAGCGCACACCCCCGCGCAACTACCAGAAGTGCACGGAGGTCGGTGTCGTCGATCTGGCGGCCGGCAAGCTGTTGTGGAGCAAGTCCCTCACCAGCACCACCACCGGCGACGGCAAGGTGAGCTTCAACGAGATCACCCAGAGCGGCCAGACGGTGGCCGCCGGCGGCCTGGACGGCGGAGCGGCCTTCGACCTCAACAGCGGCGCCATCCGCTGGAAGCCGACGGTCAACGCCGACCAGTGCGAGGACCTGGGATACGGCGGCGGCCCCGCGCTGGTCGCGATCCGCAAGTGCGGTGGCTACGACAATCCCCAGCTCATCGTGCAGGCGGTCAACCCCGACAACGGGACCCCGCTGTTCTCGTACAAGCTGCCGGCCGGCGTCGAGTACGCGAGCGTCGTGTCCAGCAAGCCGCTCGTGGTCGCAGCCGACGTGGGCGACACGGCCGGCTCCAGCGGTTTCTCCGACCTCTTCTCGCTGGACGACAAGGGCACGCTCCGGGCCAAGATCTCGGCGACGGGTGACAAGTTCGAGGCGCGCTGCCGGGTCACCGAGGTGGAGAACTGCACCAAGATCGTCGTCGGCAACGGCCGGGTCTACCTCCCGACCGCCGACCACGACGGCGCCAGCGAGTACGGCGACACCAACGAGATCGTCTCGTACGACCTCGCCACCGGAAAGCCCACCAGCGACCGGGCGGATGCGGGCGACCGCTACACGATGTTCCCGTTGCGCATGGACGGCGGCAACATCATCGCCTACAAGTGGCCCCCGTATGACGCGGGCGGTCAGGTCGTCAGCATCGACGGCGCCACCTTCAAGCAGACCGTGCTCATGGAGAACCCGTCGGACCGTTCGGTACGGGAGTCCGAGACCGCCTTCTCCTCGGACTCGGCCGAGTACCGGTTCGCCAATGGCCGGCTCTATGTCGGTGCCACGTTGATGAGCAAGTCGTCCATCGGAAAGAAGTATCTGGCCGTCGCCTTCAGTACGGCCGACTGATAGCCGCTTCTCCCGCTTCCTTGGCCCGGCCGATCGGTGAACCGAAATGCCGGGCCAAGGTCATGCTTTGGTCATGGGAAGGTCATAAGTAGCCCTGTTTGGTGAAGAATTCGGCAGTACGGGGGACTTCTCACAAGTTAGCGCGGCGCAAAGTCGAACAAGCGTGTAACTTGCCGGGGCAGGGCCGGGGTGGAGCGGCAGCGGCGGGGGATAGGAGTTGCTCGATGGGCGTGCGGCTCATGGTGGTCGACGATCACCGACTGCTCGCGGAGGCGCTCGCCTCAGCATTGAAGTTGCGGGGGCACCGGGTGCTCGCCGCAGCGGCGCCGGCCGCGGGTGCGGCTGATCTGGTGGTCAGTAGGGCGCCGGAAGTTTGTCTGTTGGGCACGGCGACGCCGGCGGAGCCGGGCGCCTTCGACCCGATCGTGAAGATCAAGCGGGAGCGGCCCCAGGTGGCCGTGGTGGTTCTGGGCCCGGTGCCTTCCCCTCGCGGCATCGCAGCGGCCTTCGCCGCCGGTGCCTCCGGGTATGTGCGCCACGACGAACGCATAGAGGGCGTCGAGCGGGCCATGGTCAAGGCGCGGGCGGGCGAGGCGGTGGTCGCCCCTCAGCTCCTCCAGGGCGCTTTTTCGGAACTGCTCAACCCGGTGGCCCAACCCGACGACGAGGGGCAGCGGTTGCTGCACCTGCTGACCCCGCGCGAGGTCGAGGTGCTGGTGCGGGTCGCCGAGGGGGAGGACACCCGGCTGATCGCGGCGGGCATGGGGATCGCGCCCAGCACCGCCCGCACCCATGTCCAGCGGGTCTTGATGAAGCTCGGCGTCGGCTCCCGGTTGGAGGCCGCCGCGCTGGCTGCCCGCACGGGGCTGCTGGACCGGGCGGCGGCGTCGCCGGGGGTCTTCCCGCCCGCGCTGACATCCACGGTGCCCCGGCCGTCATTGCCGATGGAGCGCTGACCACCGAGTCGTTACGCGTGCCTTCGGGCGGCGGTGTTCAGCACCGCGGTCCGGCCGTGTCGCCGAGCAGTACGCATGTCGAAGACGCAGCGGCCTTGCCGCACCCCCGTTCGCGGAGGGTGCGGCAAGGCCGCTCTGCTGTGTCCGTCGTGCCTGTTGCTTCGGTCGGCGTTGCTGCTGCCCGTGCTGGTGGCGCCTGCGCCGTTGACCGCCCTTCCGGTGTTGAGCTTGCTGGTTCCTCGATGGATCCCCGGCCGCTGAGCGGGCGGTCCGAACGGGTGGTCCGATCACGACAGCCTGACCGAAGACCAGCGCGTTCCTTGCCATGAATGTTTGATTGTGATTTTTTATGTGTGATTCTGTTGGAGTAGGAGGGAGTCTGTGGGTGAAGAAGACCGCGACCCGTCTGGCCGATGGCCGGGAGCTGCTCTACTACGACTGCCGTGACGACACCGTGCGCGAGGTGGTCGACCGACGGCCCCTCGCCCCCGTCACCACCGGCTCGGAGATCCGGCGCGATCCCCTGCTCGGCGACTTCGTCGCCATCGCCTCCCACCGCCAGGAGCGCACCTATCAGCCGCCGCCCGGCGAATGCCCCCTCTGCCCGTCCCGGGACGGCCGCGTCAGCGAGATCCCGGCCGCCGACTACGACGTGGTCGTCTTCGAGAATCGTTTCCCCTCCCTGGCGGGGGACTTCGGCCGCTGCGAAGTCGTCTGCTTCACCCCCGACCACCACGCCTCCTTCGCCGACCTCGACGAGGAGCAGACCGCACTCGTCCTCGACGCCTGGACCGATCGCACCGCGGCCCTCGCCGCCCGCCCCGGGGTCGAGCAGGTCTTCTGCTTCGAGAACCGCGGCGCCGACATCGGAGTGACGCTCGGCCACCCCCACGGACAGATCTACGCCTATCCCTTCGTGACCCCCCGTACGGCCCTGATGCTGCGATCGGTCGACGAACACCGACGGAACACCGGCGGCAACCTCTTCGATGACGTGGTCGCCCGTGAACTGGCCCAGCGCGAACGGATGGTTCTCATGGGAGGGGAGTGGCTGGCGTTTGTGCCCTATGCCGCGCACTGGCCGTACGAGGTCCATCTATATCCACGGCGTCGCGTCGCCGACCTCCGTGGGCTCGATGAAGCGGCCCGAGCGGAATTCCCCCGGATCTATCTCGAACTCCTTCGAAGATTCGACCGATTGTTCGGAATCTCCGGGCCCCCGACGCCCTATATCTCCGCGTGGCACCAGGCGCCCTTCCACGCACCGGGCCGGGATGACTTCGCACTCCATCTAGAGCTTTTCACCATTCGCAGGACTTCCGGCAAGCTGAAGTACCTGGCCGGCTCCGAGTCCGGTATGAGCGTCTTCATCAACGATGTGCAGCCGGAGTCCGCGGCCCGGCGACTGCGAGAGGCGGCGAGTCAATGAGCAGGTACCTGGTGACCGGTGGAGCCGGATACATCGGCAGTGTGGTGACGCACCATCTGCTGTCGGCGGGACACGAGGTCACCGTCCTCGACAATCTCTCCACGGGATTTCGCACGGCGGTCCCCGAGGGTGCCGACTTCATCGAGGGGGACGTCCGAGAGGCCGCCGACTGGCTTGACCCCGCCTACGCCGGAGTCCTCCACTTCGCGGCCTTCTCCCAGGTCGGCGAGTCCGTCCAGCACCCGGAGAAGTACTGGGAGAACAACACGGCCGGCACGATGGCACTGCTCGCGGCCATGCGCAGCCACCAGGTGCGGACCCTCGTCTTCTCCTCCACGGCCGCGGTGTACGGGGAGCCCGCCCGCACGCCCGTCACCGAGACCGATCCGACCACGCCCACCAACCCCTACGGCGCTACCAAACTCGCCGTGGACCACATGATCTCGGGCGAGGCCGCAGCCCATGGGCTCGCCGCGGTGTCCCTGCGCTACTTCAATGTCGCCGGTGCCTACCGGGGCTTCGGCGAACGCCATGACCCCGAGTCCCATCTGATCCCGCTCGTCCTCGGCGTGGCCCTCGGCACCCGGGCGTCCATCTCCGTGTACGGGGACGACTACCCCACTCCTGACGGCACCTGCGTACGCGACTACATCCATGTCGCCGACCTCGCCGAAGCCCATCTGCTGGCGCTCGGTGCGGCGGCTCCCGGAGAGCATCTGATCTGCAACCTCGGCAACGGCCAGGGCTTTTCGGTGCGCGAGGTCATCGACGCCGTGCGCGAGATCACCGGACACCCGGTGCCGGTGGTCCCCGCACCCCGCCGTCCCGGCGATCCGGCCGCCCTGGTGGCGTCCGCGACCCTCGCCCGGGAGCGCCTGGGCTGGACGCCCAAGCGCTCGGACCTCACCGGGATCATCACGGACGCCTGGGAGTTCGCCCGAGGGCGTGCCTCATGAGCGAGGGCGTGTGGACCGCACCCGGCCGGGTGAACCTCATCGGTGAACACACCGACTACAACGACGGTCTGGTGATGCCCTTCGCCCTACCGCTGTCGATCGAGGTCAGCGCGGACCGGGGTACCCCCGGACGGCTGCGGCTCTCCTCGGCGAACGTCCCGGGCCAGAGCGTCGAACTCCGGGTCGAGGACCTCGCACCCGGCCGTGGACCCGGCGGTTGGAGCGACTATCCCGCGGGGGTGGTCTGGGCCCTGCGGGAGGCGGGCCATCCGGTCACGGGTGCCGACCTCCACTTCGATTCGACGCTGCCGACGGGCGCCGGGCTCTCCTCGTCGGCGGCACTGGAGGTCGTCACCGCGCTGGCCCTCGTCGACCTCTACGCACTGGACCTGGACCGTACGGAACTCGCCCTGCTCTGCCGGCGCGCGGAGAACGTCTACGCGGGCGCCCCCACCGGGATCATGGACCAGATGGCCTCCGCGTGCTGCACCGATGGGCACGCCCTGCTGCTGGACACCCGCGATCTGTCCCGCCGACAGATCCCCCTGGACCTCGCAGCGCACGACCTGGCACTCCTGGTCGTCGACACCCGTGTCACCCATGCGCACAGCCAAGGGGAGTACGGGGAACGCCGTGCGGGCTGTGAGGCCGCGGCGCGGCTACTGGGGCTCCCCGCCCTTCGGGACCTGGTCCCCGAGCACCTCCCGGCGGCGCTGGAGCGACTGCCGGCGGCACTGGGCCCCCTGGTGCGCCATGTGGTGACCGAGAACGTCCGGGTGGAGCGGGCAGCGGACCTGCTGCTGACGGGTGCGCCCGAGGAGCTCGGTCCGATCCTCACCGAGGGCCATGCCTCGCTGCGTGACGACTTCCGGGTGTCCTGTCCGGAACTGGATCTCGTGGTGGAGGCGGCGCTGGCCGCGGGTGCGCTCGGGGCGCGGATGACCGGTGGTGGATTCGGCGGCTCGGCGATCGCCCTCGTCGCCGGGCCGCGGGTGCGGGCGGTGGGGGACGCGGTTGAGTCCGCCTTCGCCCGGGCGTCGTACCGCCCGCCCGAGGTGTGGGAGGCCGTTGCCGCGAGTGGGGCGAGACGCCTTTCCTGAGCCGCTTCTCCGACCCCCCCCTACATCGGGACTGCGCCGCGGGATTTCCTTTCCGGTGAAGGTTCGCGACCGCATCCTGTCCGGTGTCACGGTGCGGCCTCTCGGCCGGGTGCCGGGAGCCCGGAGCGGGTTGGTCGCCGGTCGGGCGGGTTGGAGAAAGCGCGGGGTAGAAGAAGTACGTCGACTCTCCATCGCCAACTCGTCGATCTCTGTCGACTTCCGCCCCAATACCAAACAATCAGCCCACCTGGCACAGTTCAGGCAATCAGTTCTGCAAATATCCTTCCCCCAGGTCCCCCCGCCCGTACTCTGATCCTCAGCGCCGGTGGGGGCCGGTGTTGATCAGGGGGCGAGACAGTCGGATAGGACACCCGGGGGCGGGGTACCAGGACCAGCACGGCATTGGCCGGGCGGATGCTGCAACCATGTCTCCGGGCGCCGAGTCCGTCGATCGCCCTCCGAGCCAGGGGGTGTCTGTGGTCCGTATTCGGGTCCTGGTGGTTGATGACCACCGAATCTTTGCTGAGTCGCTCGCTGCCGCACTCGCGGCCGAGCCCGACGTCGACGTCGCCGCTGCCGGTAGTGGACCTGCCGCACTGCGATGTCTGGAGCGGGCAGCGGGTGAAGGTCGCGCGTTCGACGTGATGCTCGTCGACGCCGATCTCGGCGCGGCGCACGGCGGTTTCGCCCGTGCGCCCGTTGCCCGTGCCGTTTCCGACGAGGGCGATGACGGCCTCGTGGACGGCATAACGCTGGTCGAGGGCGTGCGCTCCGGACAGCCGGCCGTACGCACGGTGGTGCTGGCCGAGAAGGACGATCCGCGCCGGGCCGCCCTGGCGCTCCAGGCCGGGGCCTCCGGCTGGGTCGCCAAGGACTGCTCGCTCCAGCGGCTGTTGGCCGTGATCCGTGGAGTGCTGAGGGATGAGACGCATCTGCCGCCGGCACTGCTCACCGGTGTGTTGCGGGAGTTGACGGCGGCGCGCAAGCACCGCACCGAGAGCGAGAGGCTCGTGGAGTCCCTCACCCCGCGCGAGCGCGAGGTGTTGAGGTGCATGGTCGCGGGGCTCGGGCGCAAGGCCGTGGCCGAGCGGCTCTTCCTGTCCCCGCACACCGTCCGCACCCATATGCAGAACGTGCTGGGCAAGCTGGGCGTGCACTCCACGCTCGCCGCGGTGGCGCTCGCACGCCGTGCGGGTGTGGGGCCGGTGGACCTAGCCGGGGATGTTGTCGAACGGGGCGGTCAGCTGGCGTAGCAACGCCGCCAGCTCCGCCCGCTGGGCCCGGGACAGCTCGCCGAGGATCGCACGCTCTTGGTCGAGCAGTCCCGCCAGCGCCTGGTCCGCGCGGTCCCGGCCCTCGGCGGTCAGGCGCACCAGTACACCGCGCCGGTCGCTGGGGTCGGGCAGCCGCTCCACGAGACCCTTCTTGGCCAGCCTGTCGATGCGGTTGGTCATGGTGCCCGATGTGACCAGCGTCTGGGTCAGCAGTTGGCCGGGGGAGAGCTGATAGGGCGCCCCCGCGCGGCGCAGAGAGGTCAGCACGTCGAACTCCCACGGTTCGAGCTGGTGCTCCGAGAACGCGAGTCGACGGGCGCGATCGAGATGACGGGCGAGCCGGGAGACCCGGCTGAGCACCTCCAGCGGTTCCACGTCGAGGTCAGGGCGCTCGCGACGCCACGCTGCGACCAGTCGATCGACCTCGTCCTCCATAAAGATCAGTGTAGAGGGTCTGTCGACATGAAGTCTCTTGACGTCAAGATATTCCCTGCTGGACGATGACGCCGTCGGCGAAACCCGCCCCGCCGTCCGTTCCCGTACGCCCCAGCAAGGAACTCACCATGACCAGCGAACCACCGGTCCCATCCGCACCGGCGACCTGGGACCCGCAGCAGTACCTGCGCCACTCCGGTCACCGCACCCGCCCGTTCCTGGATCTCCTCGCCCGCATCCCCGATCTGCCGGGCCAGGGCGGCGAGGCCGGCGCACTGCATCCGATCCGAATCGCCGACCTCGGTTGCGGCGCCGGCAATGTCACCGCCCTGCTCGCCGACCGCTGGCCCACCGCCCGGATCACCGGCTTCGACAACTCCCCCGAGATGCTCGCCGCGGCCGAACGTGACCACGCGGGCCCCACCCGTGGGGGCGGACACCTCGACTTCCGCCCCGGCGACGCCCAGGACTGGACGCCCCGACCGGCGTCGTACGACCTGATCGTCTCGAACGCGCTCCTGCACTGGGTGCCCGACCACGCCGCCTCCTTCGGCCGCTGGATCGACGGCCTCACCCCGGGCGGCACCTTCGCCTTCCAGGCCCCGGGCAACTTCGCCGCCCCGAGCCACACCCTGCTCGCCGACCTCCTCACCGCACCCCGCTGGCACCAGCGCCTCGCCGGAGCCCGTGAGCGCGCCGCCGTACTGGAACCCACCGACTATCTGAACCGGCTGATGGACCTCGGCTGCACCGTCGACGTCTGGGAGACCACCTACGCCCAGCTGCTGCCCGGCGAGGACCCCGTGCTCGACTGGCTCAAGGGCACCACGCTGCGCCCGGTCCTGACCGAGCTCGCGGACGACGAGAAGGCGCGGGAGGAGTTCCTCGGTGAGTACCGGGAGCTGCTGCGCACCGCGTATCCAAGGGGAGCGCACGGCACGGTCTATCCCTTCCGCCGGATCTTCGCCATCGCCCGGAAGGCAGACCCCACGGCGTGATGCAACGCACATGAGCGACGCCCCGGTGGGAAACGCCGGGAGTTCCCGCGATCCGGCCGTCCACCAAGGCGGCGGGCATGCGCCGATGTCCCCTTCCAGGGGTCCGCACGACACCGCCCCGGTCGCTCATGAGATGAGCGGCCGGGGCGGTCGAGTGTGCGTCGAGCGTCCGTCAGTTCTTGCGGTGGCCTATCAGCCGGGGCTTCTGCTCCAGCCCGTCGAGGCCGTGCCAGGCCAGATTCACCAGATGGGCCGCCACCTCGGCCTTCTTCGGCCGGCGCGCGTCCAACCACCACTGGCCAGTCAGCGCGACCATCCCCACCAGCGCCTGGGCGTACAGCGGAGCCAGCTTGGGATCGAAGCCGCGGTTCTTGAACTCCATCCCCAGGATGTCCTCGACCTGGGTGGCGATATCGCTGATGAGTGAGGCGAAGGTGCCCGTGGACTGGGCCACCGGAGAGTCCCGGACCAGGATCCGGAAACCGTCCGTGTACCGCTCGATGTAGTCGAGCAGGGCGAAGGCCGCCTGCTCCAGCAGCTCACGCGGGTGGCCGGCCGTCAGAGCGCCCGTCACCCCCTCCAGCAACTGGCGCATCTCGCGATCCACCACCACTGCGTACAGCCCCTCCTTGCCGCCGAAGTGCTCGTACACCACCGGTTTGGAGACCCCTGCCTTGGCGGCGATCTCCTCAACCGACGTGCCCTCGAAGCCCTTGTCGGCGAACAGGGTGCGACCGATGTCCAGCAGTTGTTCCCGACGCTCCGCGCCGGTCATCCGCACCCGGCGCGCCCGCCGTCCTGCGCGGGCCTTGTCCGTACCGCTACTGCTG
The DNA here is from genome assembly GCF_042753785.1 of Streptomyces sp. NPDC059256. NCBI lineage: Bacteria > Bacillati > Actinomycetota > Actinomycetes > Kitasatosporales > Streptomycetaceae > Streptomyces > Streptomyces sp. NPDC059256. The sequence goes on from NZ_JBHYZO010000004.1 coordinate 390,542, forward strand.
CCTTCGGTCGCCACGTCCTCCATCATGCCGTGTCAGTGCTCTGAACGGGATCGCCCTTGCGCTTGGCATCGATACGGGACTCGCTGGGCCAGCGGACGTCGGAGGCCCAGCCGAACTGCTCGAACCAGCGGATCAGCCGGGCGCTGGAGTCCACCTGGCCCTTCAGCACCCCGTGCCGGGCGCTCGTTGGGTCCGCGTGGTGAAGGTTGTGCCAGGACTCACCGCAGGAAAGCACCGCCAGCCACCAGACGTTGCCCGAACGGTCCCGGGACTTGAACGGGCGCTTGCCGACCGCATGGCAGATCGAATTGATCGACCAGGTCACATGGTGCAGGAGCGCCACCCGGACCAGCGAACCCCAGAAGAACGCCGTGAACGCCCCCCACCAGGACATCGTCACCAGACCGCCCACGATCGGCGGGATCGCGAGCGAGAGGATCGTCCACCAGATGAAGTCGCGCGAGATCCGACGGATCGCAGGGTCCTTGATCAGGTCCGGGGCGTACTTGTCCTGCGGGGTCCGTTCCTCGTCGAACATCCAGCCAATATGCGCCCACCACAGCCCCTTCATAAGGGCCGGGACCGTCTCCCCGAACCGCCACGGCGAGTGGGGGTCGCCCTCCGCGTCCGAGAACTTGTGGTGCTTGCGGTGGTCGGCCACCCAGCGCACCAGCGGACCCTCCACCGCCATCGAACCCGCGATGGCGAGTGCGATCCGCAGCGGACGCTTCGCCTTGAAGGAGCCGTGGGTGAAGTACCGGTGGAAGCCGATGGTGATGCCATGGCAACCGAGGAAGTACATCGCCGTCATCAAACCCAGGTCCAGCCAGCTCACGCCCCAGCCCCAGGCCAGCGGCACGGCCGCGACCAGCGCCAGGAACGGAACCACGATGAACAGCAGCAGGGCGATCTGTTCGATGGAACCCTTGCTGTCTCCACCGAGGGTGGCGGATGGAAGGCCCTCGACGTCCTGTTTCTGGGCGTCGCCGAGCACATCGGGGCTTGTCGTCATGAAGGTCCCCTGGGGGGTGAGAGAGGTGAAGACCGAGGCGTGGCTACGGATCCGTAACCTACGGCGACGTAAGTATGTCAGTGCGTAGCTCCGCGGCAAGGGCCCTGTGGATAACGTCAAAGGGTGGGCGCCTATCCTTAGGTCTCGTCGGACAGCGCGGTCCGCAGCCTCCAGTACCCCTCCAGACGTGCTTAAACACTGCAAGGAGCCGCACCTGTGAGCAGTGCCGACCAGACCCCCACGGCCAGTGCCGAACTCCGTGCCGACATCCGCCGACTGGGCGACCTCCTCGGCGAGACCATCGTTCGCCAGGAAGGTTCCGATCTGCTCGACCTCGTCGAACAGGTCCGCGCCCTGACCCGCAGCGACGGCGAGGCGGCGGCGCAGCTGCTGGGCGATACCGACCTTGAGACCGCGGCCAAGCTGGTGCGCGCGTTCTCCACCTACTTCCACCTGGCCAACATCACCGAGCAGGTCCACCGCGGCCACGAGATGCGCGAGCGGCGGGCGGCCGAGGGCAGTCTGCTGGCCCGTACCGCGGACCGGCTCAAGGACGCCGACCCGGACCACCTGCGCGAGGCCGTCAAGAACCTCAATGTGCGACCGGTGTTCACCGCGCACCCCACCGAGGCCGCCCGGCGCTCGGTGCTGAACAAGCTCCGCCGCATCGCCGAGCTGCTGGAGGCCCGCGTCGGCCAGGACGACCTGCGCCGCTCCGACCTGCGCCTCGCCGAGAACATCGACCTCATCTGGCAGACCGACGAGCTGCGCGTGGTGCGGCCCGAGCCCGCCGACGAGGCGCGCAACGCCATCTACTACCTCGACGAACTGCACGCGAACGCCGTCGGCGACGTCCTTGAGGACCTCGCAGCCGAGCTGGAGCGCATCGGCGTCGAACTGCCCGCCGACACCCGTCCGCTGACCTTCGGCACCTGGATCGGCGGTGACCGCGACGGCAACCCCAACGTCACCCCCGCCGTCACCCGTGAGGTGCTGATCCTCCAGCACGAGCACGGCATCACCGACGCCCTGGCGCTGATCGACTCCCTGCGCGGACTGCTCTCCAACTCCATCCGCTACACCGGTGCCACGGAGGAGCTCCTCAGCTCGCTCCAGGCCGATCTGGAACGGCTCCCGGAGATCAGCCCCCGGTACAAGCGCCTCAACGCCGAGGAGCCGTACCGCCTCAAGGCCACCTGCATCCAGCAGAAGCTCGTCAACACCCGCGAGCGCCTCGCCAAGGGCATCCCGCACGAGCCGGGCCGCGACTACCTCGGCACCGCCGAACTGATCAGCGATCTCACCCTCATCCAGACCTCGCTGCGCGAGCACCGCGGCGGACTGTTCGCCGAGGGCCACATGGACCGTACGATCCGTACGCTCTCGGCCTTCGGGCTCCAGCTCGCCACCATGGACGTCCGCGAGCACGCGGACGCCCACCACCACGCCCTCGGCCAGCTCTTCGACCGGCTCGGCGAGGAGTCCTGGCGGTACGCGGACATGCCCCGCGAGCACCGCGAGAAGCTGCTCGCCAAGGAGCTGCGCTCGCGCCGGCCGCTGGCACCGTCCCCCGCGCCTCTGGACGCGGCGGGAGAGAAGACGCTGGGGGTGTTCCTCACCGTCAAGGAGGCGTTCGAGCGGTTCGGACCCGAGGTCATCGAGTCGTACATCATCTCGATGTGCCAGGGCGCGGACGACGTCTTCGCCGCGGCGGTCCTCGCCCGTGAGGCCGGGCTGATCGATCTCCACGCCGGCTGGGCGAAGATCGGGATCGTGCCGCTGCTGGAGACCACGGACGAACTCCGGGCCGCCGACGTCATCCTCGACGGGATGCTCGCCGACCCCTCGTACCGTCGGCTGGTCTCCCTGCGCGGCGATGTGCAGGAAGTGATGCTCGGCTACTCCGACTCGTCGAAGTTCGGCGGCATCACCACCTCGCAGTGGGAGATCCACCGGGCCCAGCGACGACTGCGTGACGTCGCCCACCGCCACGGTGTGCGGCTGCGGCTCTTCCACGGCCGCGGTGGCACGGTCGGCCGCGGCGGCGGCCCCTCGCACGACGCGATCCTCTCCCAGCCGTGGGGCACGCTGGAGGGCGAGATCAAGGTGACCGAGCAGGGCGAGGTCATCTCCGACAAGTATCTGATCCCATCGCTGGCCAGGGAGAACCTGGAACTGACGGTCGCCGCCACCCTTCAGGCGTCCGCCCTGCACACGGCGCCGCGCCAGTCCGACGAGGCGCTGGCCCGGTGGGACGCGGCCATGGACACGGTGTCCGACGCCGCGCACTCGGCCTACCGGAAGCTGGTCGACGACCCGGATCTGCCCGCGTACTTCTTCGCCTCCACCCCGGTGGACCAGTTGGCGGACCTGCACCTCGGTTCCCGGCCGTCCCGCCGTCCCGACTCGGGCGCAGGTCTCGACGGGCTGCGGGCGATCCCGTGGGTCTTCGGCTGGACCCAGTCCCGGCAGATCGTGCCCGGCTGGTTCGGTGTCGGATCGGGGCTCAAGGCGGTACGGGAGGCCGGGCTCGACACGGTCCTCACCGAGATGCACGAGCGCTGGCACTTCTTCCGCAACTTCATCGCCAACGTGGAGATGACGCTCACCAAGACCGATCTGCGGATCGCCCGTCACTACGTGGACACCCTCGTACCGGACGACCTCAAGCACGTCTTCGAAACGATCGTGGCCGAACACGAGTTGACGGTCAGTGAGGTCCTGAAGGTCACCGGCGGGACGACGTTGCTCGACTCCAACCCGGTGCTCCAGCAGACCTTCGCGATCCGCGATGCCTATCTGGACCCGATCTCCTACCTCCAGGTCTCGCTGCTCGCCCGCCAGCGCGGTGCGGTGGCGCGGGGTGAGGAGCCGGACCCGTTGCTGGCGCGTGCGCTGCTGCTGACGGTCAACGGAGTTGCGGCCGGACTGCGGAACACCGGCTGACACCCCGTCCCAACGCCCGCTGCCCGGTGCGCCGCCAGCGCACCGGGCAGCGGTGTGTTCGGGGTCTGTCGGGCAGGTCGGCGACTCTCTCCGACACCCACGGCTCTACGACTTGATGCTCTGCGGCACTGCTGTTCTATGGCTGTACGGCTGTACGGCACTGCGCCTCTACGGCACTGCGGCTCGGGCCTCGGTGGATCCGGTGTCTGTGATCAGAGGCTGAGTCGGTGGCGGCGTCAGATGGTCAGGAAGACGCCGGCGAGTACCGCACCGCCCAGGGCCGCAGAGGCCCACGCACATCGGGTGAGCCCCAACCCGCCGCCGATGACGAGGGCACCGAGCACCAGCGCGCCGCCCAGCGGCATCCACGCGTGGAAGAGTCCACCCGTGCCCGCCCGCACCACTTCGGCCGTACCGGGCTTCACCACCACCGGTAGCTTCTCGCCCTTCTGCACGGCCACGGACTTCTCGATGGTCATCCCGGTGCGCGGAGCGGCGGTGCCGTCGGGGTCGTACGGGCCGGTGCACGTCTCATCGCCACAGCCCGCGATGGTGATCGTGCCGTGCTCCCGCCCCTTGGAGAGGATGACGTGCTGTGCCGTCTCCCAGGACGACCAGACTCCAGCCACCAGGAGCACCAGCGCGACCACGGACATCAGGAAGTACCGTCCGTACGTCAGCGCGCGGTGCGAAGAACTCCGCTTCATGGGGCGCGATCCTTGGCCATCCGACCGCACTCGGTCAACCTTTGGCCTGAACTGCTGGCTGACTTTTCAGGAGTTATACGTACTCTGTGCGCGCTCCAGGCCCTCGATCACCAGACACTCCACCGCGTCGGCCGCGCGGTCGACGAAGTAGTCGAGTTCCTTGCGCTCCGCCCCGGAGAAGTCCTTGAGCACGAAGTCGGCGACCTGCATCCGGCCGGGCGGGCGCCCGATCCCGAACCGCAGGCGGTGGTAGTCCGGTCCCATGGTCTTGGTCATCGACTTCAGACCGTTGTGCCCGTTGTCCCCACCGCCCAGTTTGAGCCGCAGCACGCCGTAGTCGATGTCCAACTCGTCATGGATGGCCACGATCCGGGCGGTGGGCACCTTGTAGAAGTCGCGCAGGGAGACCACCGGGCCGCCGGAGAGGTTCATGTACGACATGGGCTTGGCCAGCACGACCCGGCGTCCGGCGTCTCCCGGAGGTCCGATGCGGCCCTCGACGACCTGCGCCTGCGCCTTCTGAGCGCGCTTGAACTTCCCTCCCACGCGTTCCGCGAGGAGGTCGGCGACCATGAAGCCGATGTTGTGGCGGTTGGCCGCGTAGCCGGGGCCGGGGTTGCCGAGCCCCACGATCAACCAGGGGGCGTTCGCCTCTGTCGTCATCTGACCGTCTCCATCCGGACGACCAGCCGCCGCCCGGGCCGAAGGGCCCGGGCGGCGGCTGAAGAGAAAGCGGCGCAGACTCACGCCTCGGAGTTGCCCGCGTCCTCGCCGGACTCGCTGTCCGCAGCGGGCTCCTCGGCCTGCGCGGAGAGGATCTGGATGACGACGGCGTCCTCGTCGATGGCCAGGGTCGTGCCCTTGGGCAGGGCGATGTCCTTGGCGTGGATGGCGGCGCCGGCCTCAAGGCCCTCGACGGAGACCGTGACGGACTCGGGGATGTGGGTGGCCTCGGCCTCGACGGTGAGGGTGTTGAGGACGTTCTCCACGAGGAAGTTGCCCGGGGCCAGGTCGCCCTCGGTCAGGACGGGGATCTCGACGGTGACCTTCTCGCCGCGCTTGACCAGCAGCAGGTCAACGTGCTCCAGGTGGCCCTTCAGCGGGTCGCGCTGCACGGCCTTCGGGATCGCGAGCTCGGCGTTGCGGCCTTCGATGTCCAGCGCGAGCAGGACGTTCGAGGTGCGGAGGGCGAGCAGCAGCTCGTGGCCCGGGAGGGAGATGTGGACCGGGTCGGTGCCGTGGCCGTAGAGGACACCGGGCACCTTGTTGGCGCGGCGGGTGCGACGGGCGGCGCCCTTGCCGAACTCGGTGCGGAGCTCAGCGGCGATCTTGACCTCGGACATATGCACTCCTCGTAGTGGTGAGAGAACTGGGGTCACCCGGCCACGACTGGCCTGCTACGAAGAGCGCGTCGATAACGGACCGCCGCGTCCGAAGACGCAGCCTCCCTCGCCGAGCAACTCGCACAGTCTACGCAAGCCGACCCCCAGCACCCAATCGATCACTGTGGACCGTGATGGGGAGGCGGGGCGGGAGCTGGCAGGGGGAGGGGCTGGACATGCCGCAGGGCCCGTACCCCGGGGTGGGGTACGGGCCCTGCGCCATGACTATGCCTGCTCGTCGAAGAGGCTGGTCACCGAGCCGTCCTCGAAGACCTCACGCACCGCGCGGGCGATCGTCGGGGCCATGGACAGGACCGTGATCTTGTCCAGTTCCAGGTCCAGCGGGTCGGGCAGGGTGTTCGTGAAGACGAACTCGCTCACCTTCGAGTTCTTCAGCCGGTCCGCGGCGGGACCGGAGAGGACTCCGTGGGTCGCGGTCACGATCACGTCTTCGGCGCCGTTGGCGAACAGGGCGTCGGCGGCGGCGCAGATCGTGCCACCGGTGTCGATCATGTCGTCGACCAGGATGCAGACCCGGCCCTTGACGTTGCCGACGACCTCGTGGACGGTCACCTCGTTGGCGACATCCTTGTCACGGCGCTTGTGCACGATGGCCAGGGGCGCACCGAGGCGGTCGCACCAGCGGTCGGCCACCCGGACGCGACCGGCGTCGGGGGAGACCACGGTGAGCTTGGACGGGTCCACCTTGGCGGCCACGTAGTCCGCGAGGAGCGGCAACGCGAACAGATGGTCGACCGGACCGTCGAAGAAGCCCTGGATCTGGTCGGTGTGGAGGTCCACGGTGAGGATTCGGTCCGCACCGGCCGTCTTCATCAGGTCGGCGACCAGACGCGCGGAGATCGGCTCACGGCCGCGGTGCTTCTTGTCCTGCCGGGCGTAGCCGTAGAACGGGACGATCACGGTGATGCTCCGGGCCGAGGCCCGCTTCAGAGCATCGATCATGATCAGCTGTTCCATGATCCACTTGTTGATGGGGGCCGTGTGGCTCTGCATCAAGAAACAGTCGGCGCCGCGCGCCGACTCCTGGAAACGTACGTAGATCTCGCCGTTGGCGAAGTCGAAGGCCTTGGTCGGCACCAGGCTGACACCCAGTTGATGTGCGACTTCCTCGGCCAGCTCGGGGTGGGCGCGGCCGGAGAAGAGCATCAGTTTCTTCTCGCCGGTCGTCTTGATCCCGGTCACAGCACTGTCTCCTCAGAGGGTGTTCTCTGGCCGCGGTGTATTCGCCAGTCGCGAGCCAGCCGAATTTGTGTGCACGTATCACGGTACGCCGAGTTCGGCGCAGCTGTTTCCGGTCAGTTCTCGTCAATGGCTCGATCCGTGGCCGCTGCGGCGGCCTGCGCAGCCGCGCTGCCGGGGCGCTTGCGGGCCACCCAACCCTCGATATTCCGCTGCTGGCCGCGGGCGACGGCCAGCGAACCGGCCGGCACGTCCTTGGTGATGACCGAGCCGGCCGCGGTGTAGGCGCCGTCCCCGACCGTGACGGGCGCCACAAACATGTTGTCGGACCCCGTCTTGCAGTGTGAGCCGATCGTGGTGTGGTGCTTGGCCTCGCCGTCGTAGTTGACGAACACGCTCGCGGCGCCGATGTTGGTGTAGTCGCCGATGGTCGCATCGCCCACGTAGGACAGATGGGGGACCTTGGTGCCCTCGCCGATGACGGCACTCTTCATTTCGACATACGTGCCTGCCTTGGACTTCGCGCCCAACCGGGTGCCCGGGCGCAGATAGGCGAACGGGCCGACCGAGGCCCCGTCGCCCACCTCGGCCGAGTCGGCGACGGTGTTGTCCACCCGGGCGCCGCTGCCGACCTTGGTGTCCTTGAGTCGGGTGTTGGGTCCGACCTCGGCGCCTTCGCCGAGATGGGTGGAGCCCAACAGTTGGGTTCCGGGGTGCACGATGGCGTCTGGCTCAAAAGTGACGGTGACGTCCAGCAGTACGGACGCCGGGTCCATGAACGTCACCCCGGCCAGCATCGCCCGCTCCAGCAACTGCTCGTTGAGCAGCCTGCGGGCCTCGGCCAACTGGACGCGGTTGTTGATGCCGAGGATCTCACGGTGATCGGTCGCCACCGAGGCCCCGACCCGGTGGCCGTCCGCGCGCAGTATGCCGAGGACGTCGGTGAGGTACTCCTCGCCCTGGCTGTTGTCCGTACGCACCTTGCCGAGGGCATCGGCGAGGAGCTGGCCGTCGAAGGCGAACACCCCGGAGTTGATCTCCTGGATCGCGCGCTGGGCGGCGGTGGCGTCCTTGTGTTCGACGATCGCGGTGACGGCGCCCGTGGCCGCGTCGCGCACGATGCGGCCGTAGCCGGTCGAGTCGGGGACCGCGGCTGTGAGGACCGTCACGGCGTTGCCGTCGGCGGAGTGGGTGGAGGTCAGCGCGGTGAGCGTCTCGCCGGAGAGCAGCGGGGTGTCGCCGCAGACGACCACCACGGTCCCGTCCAGGCCCGCGCCCAGCTCTTCGAGTGCCATGCGGACGGCGTGGCCGGTGCCGTTCTGCTCGGCCTGGAAGGCGGTGCGGGTGCCGGCGTACTGCTCGGTGAGGTGCCCGGTGACCTGCTCGCTCGCATGGCCGACGACCACGACCAGGTGCTCTGGCTCCAGCTCGCGTGCGGCGCAGACGACGTGGCCGACGAGGGATCGCCCACTGATTTCGTGCAGGACCTTGGGAGTCTTCGACTTCATGCGGGTGCCCTCACCCGCTGCGAGGACGACGACGGCTGCCGGGCGGTTGACGCTCACGGAAATGCCCTTCGGCTTCGAGTGGTGGACATCCGCAGGATACCGGGGGGTTTCGCCAAGAAAATAAGGGTGGGTCCCGACCTTTGAGGCCGGGACCCACCGCTTTGTGCTCCCAGGGAAGGAATCGAACCCTCATTCAATGGACCAAAACCATTTGTCCTGCCATTAGACGACCTGGGATAGATCGCCCCCTATGTCCGATCTGACTCGTCGCTGAGCTCTGCGCGATCGGACGCGATAGGGCAGCCCCTACTATGCCGTACCAACGGCACTTGATGCGACGGTAGGGCGTGGCGCCCTCGAACGAACATCGATTTCGACGGCCGGAACCAGCCCCGTAAAAGTGCCGGGGAAAAGCCACACCCTCGCCCTTAGGCTGGGAGCCATGACCACAACGGGGGCACACCAGGACGCCACGGGCACGACCGCCCGCGGCTGGCTGTGGTGGGGACGGCGGCGCAGTGTTGCGTTGGATGTGGGGCTCGGCCTGTTCTCCGCCTTGGAATGCGCTGTGGAGGGGGTGGCCTTTGCGGACAGGACCGCACTGCCCGTTCCCATCGGAGTGCTGTTCGGGCTGATCGCGGGATCGGTGATCGTCCTACGGCGGCGCTGGCCGATCGCGGTGGTCCTGCTCGCCATCGCCGTCACACCGGCCGAGATGGGCTATCTGCTGTCCGTCGTCGGCCTCTACACGCTCGCCGCGTCCGACGTGCCGCGGCGGATCATCGCCATCCTCACCGGGATGTCGCTGATGGGCACACTGATCGTGAGCTTCATCCGGGTCGGCCAGGACGTCGCCGCATCGGACCTCGACGACCCGGGCGTCTGGTACGTCCCGCTGATGTCCGGCTTCATCGCCATCGGCGTCACTCTTCCCCCGGTGCTCTTCGGCCTCTACATAGGAGCCAGACGCCGGCTGATGGAGAGCCTGCGGGAACGCGCCGACAGCCTGGAGCAGGAACTCTCGCTCCTCGCCGACCGGGCCGAGGAGCGCGCCCAATGGGCGCGCACCGAGGAACGCACCCGCATCGCCCGTGAGATGCACGACGTCGTCGCCCACCGGGTGAGCCTGATGGTCGTCCACGCCGCCGCGCTCCAGGCCGTAGCGCTGAAGGACCCGCAGAAGGCCGTGAAGAACGCCGCGCTCGTGGGAGACATGGGTCGACAGGCACTGACCGAGCTCCGGGAGATGCTCGGGGTGCTGCGCACGGGCGAAGGCGAGCAGCGCGGGACGGCTTCCGTGCCGCTGGCCGCGGTCGGCGCCGCAGCGGCTGCTGCCGCTGCGGCAGCCGCAGAGGTCGGCCCCTCCCTCACCGAGGTGGATGCGCTCGTCGGACAGTCCAGGCAGGCGGGCATGGTGGTGGAACTCCTGGTGCAGGGCGAGGTGAGGGAGTACGCGCCCGAGGTGGAGCAGACCGCGTACCGCGTGATCCAGGAAGCCCTCACCAACGTCCACAAGCACGCGGCGGGCGCCAAGGTGCGGGTGCGCATCGCCCACCGGGACGCCGAGGTGGCCATGCAGGTGGAAAACGGTGCTCCGGACACCTCGGGCGCGGGGGGAACGGGGGGTGCGGACCTGCCGAGCGGGGGGAACGGGCTGGTGGGGATGCGGGAGAGGGTGCAGGCGTTGGGCGGGGTGTTCGTGTCGGGGGAGACGGATGCGGGGGGGTTCAGGGTGTCGGCGGTGTTGCCGAGGGGGTGAGGGGGGTGCTGCGGGTGCTGCGGGGCTTAGCTGGTTCCGGGTGGAGCCTGTGCGTGGGTTTCCGCCTTGGGGGGCGGGGGGTTCCGTCCTCAAGCGCCGGACGGGCTGAGGGGGGTCCGGGGCTGCGGGTCCTAGCTGGTTCCGGGTGGGGCTCGTGTGTGGGTTTCCGCCCTGGGGGCTGGAGGGTTCCGTCCTCAAACGCCGGACGGGCTGGGTGTTTCCGGGTGGAGCCTGTGTTGGGGGTTGGCTCTGGGGTGCGGGGCTTTGGGGGGTCCGGGTGCGGGGTGGGGTTTGGTGCGGGTGGTGGGGGTGCTTTCGGGCGTGACTCCTCAGCGCCGGCGGCCAGCTGCTGACCCGTGGGTGACAGCCCTGAAGCCGCCGACGCTTCCGGGGACACCCCCTGCGCGCCCCCAGAACATCAACCAGGTCTGCCTGCCCTGGCTGGTCCGTAGGCCGGGCTCAGGGTGGGGGCTTGGTGGGGCAACCAGGTCTGCCTGCCCTGGGTGGTGCGTGGGTTGGGCTCAGGGGGTGGGGGCTTGGTGGGGGGATCAGGTCTGTTTGCTCCTGGTCCGTCCATGGGGTGGGGCCGGGCGGAGTGTTTGGCGGGGGGAGGCAGGGGTCAGGTGAGGGTGAGGCGTTGGGGTTGGAGGCCCAGCAGCAGGGTGGACAGGGCCCGGTCGATGTCTGCGCCCAAGTACCAGTCCCCGGTGTGGTCCACGCTGTACACCCGCCCCGACGAGTCGATCGCCAGTACCGCTTGGTCGTCCCCTTCCGCACCCAGTGGTGAGATCTCGGTTTCCAGGGCGCGCCCGAGGTCGGACAGGGTGCGCGCCAGATGGAGGCCGGCGAGCGGGTCGATGCGTACCGCGAGGGGGGCCGTCTGGCGGCCGGGGCCGGGAGCCGTGATGAAGAGGCCACCGAACTCGGCCCACGCCTCCACCGCGGCGGGAAAGACCTTGTGCTGGTGTCCGGCCGGGGACGCGTAGGCGCGCAGGCTGTCGGCCCACTGCTCGGCGATCTTGATGTCCCAGCGGCCGGGCTGCCAACCCGACTCGCGCAGTGCGGCGTCGACGGCGACGGGGAACCGGGTCGTACTGAGGCGTTCGGACATCGGTGCGGATTCAGCCGTTCTCGTTCGTGGACGGGCCCACCGCTCGTACGCCGAAGTGGTCGAGCATCGGCGTGCAGGAGCGGCACGGCGGTGCGTAGCTGCCGTGCAAGGGGTCACCGTCCTCCCGGATTCTGCGTGCCGTCAGTTTCGCCTGTTTGAGTGCCCGTTTGGCCTCGCTGTGGCTAAGTGGCCTGCGGCGGGCCCGTTTGGAGCGCTTGCCTTCGGCGGTGGCGAGATGGCGTGAGAGCAGGATCGCCTCGGGGCAACGGCCGGTGAAGCGCTCCCGCTGGCCGCTGGGAAGCCGATCCAGGAAGTCCTGGACGAGAGGGTGGAGCACAGGTGGCTGATCGCCCTTGCCCGCCGTGGACTTCAGCGTCTCTCCCTGTACGGAGAGCGCGGCTGCGACAGCCGGCAGGATGCCGTCCCTTCGATGGTTCAACGCCGGTGCGGGCACCTCATCGGTGCTGCTCCAGCTGAGACGAGGGTCACTTGTGGTGACCGGTTGACCTGACTGCGCTGTGTGCATGGTGTCGCTGTCCCCTCCCGTGCACTCCCCCGAGTTGGGTGAACACCTTGCCAAACGCGGTGCGGGGTGTGGAAGCGGGGTGGGTGAAACGTGTCCGCTCGTCGTCTTTCGGTCACTCGACCGTGACGTTTGGTGACGGCGGAAGGGTGTCCTGGGAGGACCGGTACTGCCTCCGGGCCCACCCGCATAGGCTGTCCTGAACAGTCGGAAGCCAGCAGGGGGCAGATCGCCATGACGACAGGTCGGCAAGGGCTGGGGGCACCGCCCGGCCCCCAGGGGCACGTCGCGCCACCGAACGGTCCTGTGAACGCCGCACCGCCGAACGCGGCCTACGCCGGTCAGATCGTGTACTTCCCCGACCCGGTACGGGCCGCCCGTCACCCGCGCGGTGTGCGGATCGACGCCGACGGCTATCCCGACTTCTCGCCGTACGCCCGTGCCGTCGCCGAGATCGCCGAGCCGCCTCAGGGCTTCGGCATCGACGAACTGCGGCTCACCGACTACGTATCGGCGAACGCCGCGCTCCACGGGAGCGGCCACCAGTTGTGGAACACCCTGCCTGCGGTGGCCACGCCGCACGGTTGGACCTGGCACCACGTCCGCGGCACGCGACGGCTTCAGCTGATTCCCGTCGAGGTGAAGGCGCTGCTGCGCCACCACGGCGGACTGGCCACCACTGCGGTCGATCACCACAAGCGGGGCACCCGCCCGCTCCAGGAGACCAGGCCCGCCCACTTCGGGCTCCCCAAGGGCGACCTGTCCGTCACCGAGCAGCAGATCCTCGGTGTGGAGGAGGAGCTCGGATACCGGTTGCCGGGTGCGTACCGCTCCTTCCTGAAGGCCGCCGGCGGCTGTGCCCCGGTGGGTGTCGCGCTCGATGCGGAACTCGGCCTGCTGGTGGACCAGCCCTTCTTCACCGTGCGCGACGAGGCCGCCGCCAACGATCTGGTGTACGTCAACAAGTGTCTGCGTGACCATCTGACCAAGGACTTCCTGGGCGTCGGCTTCGTCCAGGGCGGCATCCTGGCCGTGAAGGCCAGAGGGCCGCAGACCGGTTCCGTGTGGTTCTGCGCGTACGACGACGCGCGGGACCAGAACGGTTGGCACATCCAGGACCGGGTCGAGCGACTGTTGTTGCCCTGCGGTGCCGACTTCGACGGTTTCCTGAAGCGGCTCGCCGGCAGTCCGCCCGAGTTGGAGACCGTGGCCAATCTGATGGTGGACGGCGGTTTCGCGTACGTCGTCCCGAACCCGGACGGGGAGTGACGCTCCGATGGTGACCTTCGCGCAGGCGCAGGAGCGTGCGGAAGAGTGGGTCAACGGCGACATGCCCGTGTACCAGCACCGTGAGGTGCTGGTCCGTGAGTTCGAGTTGGGCTTCGTCGTCTGGGCCCAGGACCGCGAGGACGTGGCCACCCCCGACGGGGGGCACCAGCGTCTGGTGATCGCGCGGGACAGCGGGGAGGCGACGCTCTGGCCGGGACTGCCGATCGGTGAGGTGATCAGGCGGTACGAGGAGGAGTACGGCTCCCGGGCGCAGGCCGTCGCGGACACTCCGCCGCCCCAGCGGATCGATCTCAATCAGACCTCCTTCCTGCTCACTCCGCCCGAGTGGCTCCAGGACGCTGCCGATCGGCTGGGGACGTCAGGGGGGCAGCCCGCGGACGGGGGCGCCGCCCCGTCGCAGGGTGCCGGAATCAGCCGGCAGGACGGTCAGCAGAGCAATGACCAGGACGGTCAACCGAGTAGTCAGCAGGACTCCGCGGCCTCCTCCGGGGCTGCGCCTGCCGGGGGCGGGGACAGTGTCGGAGCGGGTGGCGGTTCGGGGGCGGTCTTCGTGCCGACGGACGCGCCGATCGGTGCCACCCCCCGTGCTCCGATCTCCTATGTCCGACCGTCGGCACCCGTCCCCGCGCCCGCCGTTGAGCCGGCGCCAGTGGTCGATCCCGCACCTTCGGTCCAGCCCTCGTCGGGAGCTCAGGACACGCCTCCGCCTGCCGTGGGTGAGAGTGGTCAGGGTGGTTCGGCGCCCCTGCCCCGGGTGGATGACTTCCCATCGACCGGTGTTGCTGCTGGTGCTGTCGGTGCGGACGCCAGCCCGGTGGGAGCCGACCGCTCGCAGGGCGGAAACGTGCCGCAGGACGGCACCGTATGGCTGGCCGGAGCCGACGCGGGGGAGCAGGAGCGGACCCCGTCCCACGGCAGGTCCTGGAACGACACCAGTTCCGTGAACACCGACGACGTCTCAGTACCCCTGCCCGACACGGTCTTCGCGCCGCCCATCGCCGGTGTGGACGACGACGGCACTCCTCCTTCCGGTGTCGGTCCGGACGCTCCCACCGCGCTGATGTCCGGCGGCAGTCAGTTGCCGCAGACCCTGAGGCAGGAGTCGACCGGTGGGCTTCGGCCGTCGGCCGGTGGCGCGGCGGACATAGCGAATGCCGCGACGAGCAAGGCGCGACCGCCGTCGCGCTCCTCGCGCAGTGGCGGCCCGGCCACCCCGCCGCCCCCGGGCCCGCCCCCCGGCGTCCAGGGACCGCCTCCACCCCCCGGCCCGCCGCCCGCCCCCGGCTCCACCCCGGCCGCCCCCGGCATTCCCGCCAACGGCTATCTGCCGACGCAGCTGACACCGCAACTCCCCTCGGAGCAGTCGGCCCGCCCCGGTACCCCGGCACCTCCCGGTCCTCCGGGGCCACCGCCTGGCGCGAATCCGCCGCCCGGCGGGGTGCACCACGCCGCGACGATGCTCGCCGATCCGAGCCAGCCCGGTTTCGGCGGCCCCGGCGCGCCCCCGCCGCCCGGCCCCCCGGGACCGCCGCCGGGTTCCCTCCCGGGCAATGGACCCGCTCCGTACGGCTATCCGCAGCAGCCGCTCGGCGTGCCGACCGTGGGCCCCGGCTACCAGGCCGTACTCCGCTATCGCGCGCCCGACGGCTCCGAAGCTCAGCTGATCCGCCGCTCGGCTCCCGGTACGCCGCATCCCGAGTGGCAGATCCTGCACGAGCTGCGGGCGCTCAACGTGCCGCCGCAGCAGGTGTTGGAACTTCACACGGAGTTGGAGTCCTGCCAGCTCCCGGGTGGCTACTGCGCCCGGATGATCAAGGAGACCTGGCCCCAGGCCCGGATCACCAACATCGCCCCCTACGGCCGGGACCACGCCGGACGGCAGCAGGGCATGCAACAACTGCTCACGCACCAGGGCGAGCTGCACCAGGTGGCTGACGGTCCCGCTCGACCCGCTCCGGTGCGGGCGCCACTGCAACACGTCCAGCCGGCCCCTGCGGTGCCCCCGCAGGCGGTGGCGCAGGAGTTGGTGGGTGCGTTCGGGCCCCAGGGGATCTGCCGCTTCGACCAGCGTGCCGTCTCGCGGCAGGGGGTGCCGGAGGTCGTGGCGGCGACCCTGGTGTGGGCTGGGTTGCCGGGCGACTTCAACCCCTTCTTCTGGGCACAGCCGGCGCATCCGGTGGTCCCGACCCTGGCGGAGCTCGCCGCTCAGCGCCAAGTCCAGGCCGCCATGGACGCGGGTTCCTATCTGGTGGTGGGCAGCGACTTCGGCCGGGCGATCTGCGTCCAGTACGGCACCGCGCACATCGTGGCCGTACCCGTGGAGGCCGGCCCAGGGGGGCAGCCGACGGCGCCCCAGTTCGTCAACAGCGGGCTTCCTGAGTTCGTCCGCTGCATGGCTCTGCTCGGTCGTATGTGGCGCTTCCGCTACGGCCTCAATCCGGAACAGGCAGGCCGCTGGACCGTCGACTTCCAGGCACAGTTGGCGGCCCTCGACCCGGCTGCGCTGGCATCGCCCGAGAACTGGTGGTCGGTACTGCTGGAGCAGATGTGGGACGGTTTGCTCTAGGACGCGTCTGACGAATAGCGTCGCCGACCGGACGGGATCTGTCAGACCCGGCCAAGTCCTGCCACGCCGTGCCCCGGGCGTCCGATCCGTTCTGATGGATCGGACGCCCCTTGGGTTTTTCTTTGGGCGGGTAGCGCATCCTTAGACCGATATGGACAGGTGGAGTGTCGCTTTCTCGGCGCTTTACCGGAATCCGGGATGATATGTGCAAAATCGCGGAAGGGGCTTGAAGGATGAGTGCCGCATCAGTGTCGCCTCATGGCTTCGCCGTCGTACGCCGTGGCTACCGGATGGAGCAGGCCGACGCGCACGTCGACGCCCTGTCCCAGGACCGGGACGAGGCATGGGAGCGCGCGGCTCGGCTGACCGTACTCGCCAAGGAGATGGAGGCGGAGGCGGCCGGACTGCGCGAGACCGTCGCGACGCTGGCTCCCCAGACCTACGAGGCGATGGGCGAGCGCGCCCAGCGGTTGCTGGCCCTTGCCGAGGAGGAGGCGCAGGACGTACAGGGCACTGCGCACGCCGCTGCCCGTGCAACGGCCGACGCGGCGGATGCGGAAGCCCGACGGTTGCGCGGTGAGGCCCGCGAGGAGGCCGACCGACTGCTGGCCCAAGCCAACGAGGAGTCCGAACGCACGCTGCGCGCGGCCCAGAAGTCCGCGGACGAAGCGCTGAGGGAGGCGCGCGACGAGGCGCAGGACCTGCGTGACGAGGCCCTTGCCGGTTGGCAGGACATGCGCGAGCGTGCCGAGGCACTGCTCTCCGACCTGGAGACCCAGCAGTCGGCTCGGTGGGAGTCGGACAGCCGTGAACTGGCTGCGCGCCTCGCCGAGCACGAGGCACGCCACACGGAGTTGGCGACCCTGGCGGACAGCGTCCTGGCGAAGGCGAAGCGGGCGCTGGCCGAGACGGAGGAGAAGGCCCGTCACGACCAGGAGGACGCGGAGGCCCGCGCGGCCGAGTTGATCTCGCAGGCCAGGGTCCAGGAGGAGCGGACCACCCGGGAGACGGATCGCATCCTGCGGGAGCACGAGGAGTCCCGCGAGGAGATGCAAGCCCACATGACGCACGTGCGCAGCAGCCTGGCCGCGCTGACGGGGAAGGCTCCCACGGAAGGCTGACACGGCGGCTCCACGGCGGAAGCGAGCGGGCTGTGCGGGAACGAGGTCGTTCTTGCACAGCCCCTTTGTCGTCCGGTGAGCTTTTGGCGATGTGCAGTTGATCGCGGCGCCCGTGGTCGGTGCCCGGCCGTGTACGCGTTCCGGTGGGGCTTGCCGAGCTTGCCGACCGGAGCGGGCACAGGATGTCGGGTCGGCCGGGGTGCGACCTCCCTAACGTGAGTGGGGAAAGGGAAGGAGGTCCGGGTGCTGGAGCGGCTCAACCAGGCGATGGAGCACATCGAGTGCCATCTCGATCAGCGGATCGAGGTGTCCGACCTGGCGCGGATCGCGGTCACGTCGGAGTACCACTTCCGGCGACTGTTCTCCGCGCTGGCGGGGATCCCGCTCTCGGAGTACGTCCGGCGCAGACGGCTGACGGTCGCGGGCGCCGAGGTGCTGGCCGGGGAGCGGACGCTGCTGGAGGTCGCCGTGCGCTACGGCTACACCTCGGGTGAGGCGTTCGCGCGTGCGTTCCGTGCGATGCACGGCGTCGGTCCCGGTGAGGCCAGGCGGGCCGGTGCGAGTCTGCAGTCCCAGCCCCGGATGTCCTTCCGCCTCATCGTCGAGGGGAGTAGCAGCATGCGGTACAGGATTGTGGAGAAGGAGGAGTTCCGGGTGGTTGGCAAGAAGGCGCGGGTCCCCCTCGTGCACGAGGGGATGAACCCGGCCATCGCCGCCTTCATCCGGAGCCTTGCTCCGGAGACCTTGCAGCGGATCGAGAGCCTTTCCGATCAGGAGCCGGAGGGGATCGTCTCGGTGAGTGACGATCTCGACGACAGTCGCGCCGAGGGCACGGAACTCGACTACTACCACGGTGTGGTGACGAGCCCCCCAAACCCCAACAGCCCCGATATCCCCGACAGCCACGAGAGCCGCGAGGGCGTCGAGGACATGGACGTACTCACCGTTCCGGCCGGGACCTGGGCCGTCTTCGAGAACTCCGGGCCGTTTCCGCAGGCGCTCCAGTACCTGTGGCGGGATGTGTTCACCCAGTGGTTCCCGTCCAATCCGTATCGGAGCCGGCCGGGGCCCGAGATCCTGCGGACCCGGCTGTCGCAGGACGCGGCGCAGGCGGAAGCGGAGTTGTGGATACCCGTGGAGCGGACCGCGGTCTGAGCGGCGGAGTGATCCGTGGTGCCCGTCAGACGGGGTCCTCCTGTGCTTCGGTCTCGTCGAACACCGGGAACCGGCGCGGGGCGATGAAGAGCAGTGCCAACAGCGCGCATGCGGCTGCCACGGCGGCGCCGATGTAGACGTGGTCCACGGCGGCGTCCACCGCACGCCGGAGTCGTTCCAGGGCGTCGGCGGTGAGGGAGCCCGGATTCTCCAGGGCGGTGGAGACCGAGTCGAGATCGCCGGCGCCGCCGAGTCGGGAAGCCAGTACGCCGTTGGCCACCGCGCCGAACAGGGCCGCTCCCACGCTCTGCCCTATCTGGCGGTAGAAGAAGACGGAAGCCGTGGCCGTGCCGCGTTCCGACCAGCCGACGGTTGCCTGTACGCCGACGACCAGCGGTAGTTGGAAGAAGCCGAGCGCTCCGCCGAGGAGCAGCATCAACAGGGCGGGCTGCCAGGGGGAGCCCGGGTAGGGGAGGAGGGGGAAGACCGCCAGGATCAGCGAGGCGAGCCCGATGCCGATCATGGCGGTCCTGCGGATCCCGATGCGGTTGTAGAGATGGCTGGAGAAGGCGGCGGCTGTCGGCCAGCTGATCGTCATCACGGAGAGGACGAAACCCGCGGCGACCGGCCCGAGGCCCAGGACGGCCTGGGCGTAGGTCGGCAGGAAGACAATGGGGGCGATCATGACGAGCCCCAGCGCTCCCAGAGCGAGGTTGGCGGCGGCGATGGTTCGTCGGCGCCACACCCAGCCGGGGAGGATCGGGTCGGCGGCACGGCGTTCCACGACGACGGTGAGCGCGATGCACAGGGCGCCCGCGGAGAGCAGGGCCACCGAGGTCGTGGAGAGCCAGGGCCAGGCGATGCCTCCCTGGACGATGGCGATGAGCAGGCAGGAGCCGGCGCCGAAGACGAGCAGTGCGCCCTGCCAGTCGATGGCCGGGCGGGGGGTCTTCCTCGTACGGGACGGTTCGTGCAGATGGCGATGGATCAGCCAGAGCGCGATCAGTCCGATGGGGAGATTGACCAGGAAGATCCAACGCCAGTGGGTGTAGGTGGCCAGCAGTCCGCCGATCGCCGGTCCTGCGATCGCCGAAGTCGCCCAGACCGTGGAGAGCCTGGCCTGGATCTTCGGCCGTTCCTTCAGTGGGTAGAGGTCCGCCGCGATCGTCTGCACGGTGCCCTGGATGGCGCCACCGCCCAGGCCCTGGACGATCCGGAAGGCGATCAGTGACGCCATGCTCCAGGCGGAGGCGCACAGGATCGTGCCCACGAGGTAGATGACGATGCCCGCGATCAGCACGGGCTTGCGCCCGAGGGTGTCGGAGAGCTTGCCGTAGATGGGGATGGTGACGGTGAGGGCGAGCAGATAGCCCGAGAAGATCCAGGAGAAGAGGGAGAAGCCGCCGAGGTCTCCGACGATCTGGGGCACGGCGGTGGACACGATGGTGCCCTCCAGCGCGGCGAGTGCCGTGCTCATCATGAGTGCCGCGACCAGAGGTCGCCGCCCGCGCGGCTGGTCGGGTGCGGGGGGCCGCCTGCCCGCCTTGGACAGCTTCGGTCTCTCTCGCACCCGAAATCCTTTCGGTGTACATCTTTTTGCCGGAGACACCTTCTCACTTGAGGTTCACGCAAGGGGAGGGTGCAGGCTCCCACTGAGGCGCATCTCTCGTCCCGGCGTACCCGTCGGGCGGGGGTTCCCTCTCCATCCGGGGGTGGAGGCCCCCTAGGGGCTCCTCCCTACGTCGTGCGGCGGAACGTTGGTACCCCGGGACGACGAGGCGGGCGGGGCTCGTTGCCTACCTTGATTCCTACGGCGCCCGGGAGTTGGGAGGGCGGTCGGGGGTGGGGAAAACCCCCCGCTCAAGACTGCGCCCCGCCCCAGCGCGCCGGCCGACTTTCGCCGACAGACTCATTCCCGTAGCGCGGCGACACCTGAACCAAGCGACATAGGAGACACAAAGTGACAACGGCTGTTACCACTCCCCGCCACGGGGGCACCGGAGGGCGTACGGCCGTCGCCGCACGCGGTCGGCAGGTCGTCAAGGCGTACGGCTCCGGCGAGACCCGTGTGGTCGCCCTCGACCACGTCGACGTCGACATCGCCAGCGGACAGTTCACGGCGATCATGGGCCCCTCCGGCTCGGGCAAGTCCACGCTGATGCACTGCCTCGCCGGCCTCGACACCGTCACCTCGGGCAACATCTATCTCAACGACACCGAGATCACCGGGATGAAGGACAAGAAGCTCACCCAGCTCCGCCGGGACCGGATCGGCTTCATCTTCCAGGCGTTCAACCTGCTGCCGACGCTCAACGCCCTGGAGAACATCACCCTCCCCATGGACATAGCGGGCCGCAAGCCGGACACCGCCTGGCTCAACCGGGTCGTCGAAACCGTCGGCCTCTCCGAGCGGCTCAAGCACCGGCCCACCCAACTCTCCGGTGGACAGCAGCAGCGCGTCGCCGTCGCCCGGGCGCTCGCCGCCCAGCCGGAGATCATCTTCGGTGACGAACCCACCGGCAACCTCGACTCCCGGGCGGGCGCCGAGGTGCTCAGCTTCCTGCGCCGCTCCGTCGACGAACTGGGCCAGACGATCGTGATCGTCACCCATGACCCCGTCGCCGCGTCCTACTCGGACCGGGTCATCTTCCTGGCGGACGGCCGGATCGTGGACGAGATGTTCCGTCCCACCGCCGACGCCGTACTGGACCGCATGAAGGACTTCGACGCCCGGGGGCGTACCTCGTGAGCGTATTCAAGACTTCCCGGCGCAACTTCTTCGCGCACAAGGGGCGCATGGCCCTCTCCGCGATAGCGGTCATGCTGTCCGTCGCCTTCGTGTCGGGGACGCTCGTCTTCACCGACACCATGAACACCACCTTCGACAAGCTCTTCGCCGTCACCGCATCCGATGTCAGCGTCAGTCCGCGCGAGAAGGACGAGGACGAGGTCCGCCAGAGCGGCAGACCCGAGACCCTGCCCGCCTCCGTACTGTCCAAGGTCGCCGCAGCGCCCGGAGTGAAGTACGCGGAAGGCGCGATCTCCACCGACGGCGTCACCGTCGTCAACTCCAAGAACAAGGACATCGGCGCCAGCGGCGGAGCCCCCACCATCGCCGGCAACTGGACGAAGAACGACCTCCGCGCCATGGAGATCTCCTCCGGACGGGCCCCGCGTGGACCCACCGAGGTGATGGTGGACGTCCAGACGGCCGACAAGCACGATCTGGCCATCGGTGATGAGGTCCGCACCATCAGCGCCGTCGGTGACTTCACCACCAAGGTCGTCGGCCTCGCCTCCTTCAAGGTCACCAACCCGGGTGCGTCGCTGTTCTTCTTCGACACCCCCACCGCCCAGCGCGAGTTGCTCGGCGCGGAGGGCCCGTTCACCTACGTCACCGCCGAAGCGGCCGACGGCGTGAGCAATGCACAGCTCAAGAAGGACGTCGCCGGTCTGCTCGGCGCCGACTACGACATCAAGACCGCCAAGGAAGCGTCCGACGAAGGCCGCGAGCAAATCGGCGAGTTCCTGAACGTCATGAAGTACGCGATGCTCGGCTTCGCCGGAATTGCCTTCCTCGTCGGCATCTTCCTCATCGTCAACACCTTCTCGATGCTGGTCGCCCAGCGGACCCGTGAGATCGGTCTGATGCGGGCCATCGGATCCAGCCGCAAGCAGGTCAACCGGTCCGTGCTGATCGAGGCGCTCTTCCTCGGCATCGTCGGATCCATCTTCGGTGTCGCCGCGGGAGTCGGCATCGCGGTCGGTCTGATGGAGCTCATGGGCAGCATGGGCATGAACCTGTCCACGGACGATCTGACCGTCAAGGTCACCACACCCGTCGTCGGACTCGCCCTCGGTGTGATCGTCACCGTCCTCGCCGCCTACATCCCGGCCCGCCGCGCCGGCAAGGTCTCGCCGATGGCAGCCCTGCGGGACGCCGGCACCCCCGTCGACGCCCGGTCCAGCTGGATCAGGGCCACGATCGGTCTGCTGCTGACCGGAGCCGGCGCCGCCGCACTCGCCGTCACCACCCAGGTCGACGAGGCCGCCGACGGCTCGCTGTTCCTCGGCCTCGGCGTGGTGCTCACGCTCATCGGCTTCATCGTCATCGGCCCGCTGCTCGCGGCGGTCCTGGTACGGGCGATCAGCGCGGTCGTCCTGCGCTTCTTCGGACCGGTCGGCCGCATGGCCGAACGCAACGCACTGCGCAACCCACGTCGTACGGGTGCCACCGGCGCCGCCTTGATGATCGGCCTCGCCCTGGTGGCGTGCCTGTCGGTCGTCGGATCGTCCATGGTCGCATCGGCCACCGAAGAGCTCGACAAGTCGGTCGGCGCTGACTTCATCGTCCGCACCAACACCGGCCAGCCGATCGTGCCCCAGGCGTACGAAGCCATGAGGAAGGCACCGCACGTCGACCACATCACCCAGTACAAGGACGTGACGGCCAAGATCACCGGCCCGGACGGGAAGACCGCCAAGGAGATCGTCGTCGCGGCGGACCCGTCCTACCCCACCGACCTGCGCCGCAAGACCGTGGAAGGCGACCTCGCCGCCGCCTACCGCAAGGGCGGGATCTCCGTCGGCGACGAGTACGTGGCCAAGCACAAGGTGAAGCTGGGCGACACGCTCACCGTCGAGTTCCCCGGCGGCGGTACCGCACGACTTGAGGTCCGTGCCGTCACCGCGGACGACACCAGCCTCGACCAGGGCGTGAAGTACATCAGCACGGCGACCCTGGAGCAGTACGTCCCGGCCGACAAGAGGCCGCAGAACCTGATGCTGCTCGCATCGGCCGACGACGGCAAGGAGAAGGAGGCGCTCGCCGCGCTCAAGACCTCGCTGGAGCCGTACCCCCAGTACAAGGTGCAGGACCAGAGCGACTACAAGAAGACCCTCCAGGACCAGATCGGGCAGCTGCTCGACATCATCTACGGACTGCTCGCCCTCGCGATCATCGTCGCGGTGCTGGGTGTGGTGAACACGCTCGCCCTGTCCGTGGTGGAGCGGACCCGTGAGATCGGTCTGATGCGGGCCATCGGCCTCTCGCGCCGCCAACTGCGCCGCATGATCCGACTGGAGTCGGTGGTGATCGCCCTCTTCGGCGCCCTGCTCGGCCTCGGTCTGGGCATGGGCTGGGGAGCCGCGGCACAGCAACTGCTGGCGCTGGAGGGCCTGAAGGTCCTGGAGATCCCCTGGTCGACGATCCTGACGGTCTTCGTGGCCTCGGCGTTCGTCGGACTGATCGCCGCCCTGGTCCCGGCCTTCCGGGCGGGCCGGATGAACGTACTGAACGCCATCGCCACCGAATAGGGGGCGACGGGGAAGCCCTCCGGGGCTGCGGTATGGGGGACGGCCCCCGGGGTGCGCGGAGGAACCGCACCCCGGGGGCCGTGCGTTGTGCCCGCACCCGGGTCGTACGACCTCTACCGGTCGCCCTGGACGCTCTGCCGCCAGGCCGCGATGAGGGCGTCGATCTCCTCGCTCAGACGGTGGTATCCGGGGGCCTGGCTGAGCGCTTCGATCTCCGGATCGTCCAGGTCGTAGCTGTGTGGCCCGGGGTGTCGGGCGAAGAGGGTGCACGCCTCCTCGTCCTGGCCCGACTTCCCGTTGTGTCCCGGGCAGTCGGGCAGGAGGAGGACGGCCTCGGGCGCTCGGCCGTCCGTCCAGGCGGCCCACATCTCGCCCTGCCGGGCGTCGTCCAACTGCCAGACCAGGTCGTAGTGACGCCCCTCCGAGTGCTCCGCCACCTTGCAGCGGAGGAACGTCTCGACGTAGAGCGGATCACCGGCATCGAGCGCCAGCCGCATCATCTGTGCGGCGAGAGGCATCGGCATCACGGCGAGAGCGCCGCAGACCTCACGTCTGTTCCGGACCTGCGGTGCCACCCCTCGTGGTTGGAGCTCCCGAGTGGCCTCCATTCGATCAACCGACTGCCTTGACTCGCTCAACGGTTCTCCCCTTCGCTTGATCCAGCTGCGATGGACAAAGGGAACCGAATCCGGGAATCTCGAACCACGGCGAAATGGCGGCACTTGGGCGGCATGGTTGCCCCGGCGGCTATCTCTGCCAGCAAGTCAGCCGGGGCAGGGAGACGAATGCAATGACGAACAAGAGGGAACGTCTCGCGCAGCGACGGAAGTCATGTGGATTCAGCCAGGAGAAGTTCGCAGAAGTGGCTGGAGTTGACCGGACAACCGTTCAGCGCTGGGAGCGCGGCACGGCCTGTCCTCAGCCATGGCAACGGCCGAAGATTGCACAGGCTCTGGGCTTGACCATAGGAGAGTTGGCAAATCTGATCGGCTTCGATCAAACGCACTCACTTGCGGAAAGCGTGACGGGTTCTCTCAGCCATTCGAATACTCCTGGCGAGGACTTACGCTTGAGCGAAAGTCTCGGGGAGGTGCCCGTCTCGACAACTCCCCACAGCGCAGAAGACGGAGACGACCCAATGAAGCGCCGCATTCTCTTGCGCGGCGCGCTCGCTGCCGGTCTGGCAGGTCCCGGGCTCGCCGCTTTGACCCACACCCGTCATGAGCTCGATGCCGCCCTGTCGGCAGATCACAGCACCACGGACGTCGGCTTCTGGGCGTCGACAGCTGAACGCCATAGCTTCGGCTACTCCGGGCAGACCCCCGTCGACGTACTTTCCTCCCTCCTCGATGACTTCGCCGATCTGCGTCGTTCGCTCTCCCGCGCCCAGACGGTCCAGAACCGTACGGCCCTGTGCCATGCCACGGGACAGATGGCGGGCATGGCGGCGATCGTCCTCCATGACCTGGGTCAGCACCGCGAAGCCCATCGCTGGTTCGGCACTGCGGCGAGAGCGGCCGAACAGTCCGGAGACAGGTTGCTGTACGCCTGGGTCACCGCCCGGGAAGCCATGGTTCCGCTGAACTACGGCGCTCCCGAGGCCGCTGCCCAGCTCGCGGAGAAGGCGCGCCACCTCGCCGGAGAGGTTCCCTCCGCTGCCGGCGCCCTCGCAGCCGCTGTTGCGTCCCGCGCCTACGCGGTCACTGGCGATCGGGACAGAGCATTGACGTCGGTGGCGGAGACCGAAACGCTCGCCGGGCGGCTGTCTCCTCAGCAGCGCGCGGACACCTGGTTCGGATATCCGATGCAGAAGCACTTCGTCCACACGAGCCAGGCGCTGACAGTGCTGGGCGAGACCGAGCGCGCCTACCAGGCGCAGGCGCGGGCGCTGGAGCTTTCACGGGCGCCGTCCCTGATGACGCGGGCACTGATTGCCATCGACCGGGCATCCTGCCGCGCACAGGACGGCGAACCGGTCGAGGCTGCCCGCCTCGCAGCAGAGGCGTACGGCGGTCTTCCCGATACGTACCGGACAGGGCTCACCCGGACCCGTACCCGAGCGCTCCACCGCTCGCTTCCGCCAGGTACCCCCGGAGTCGACCGCTTGGCCGACGCGCTGAGCACGTCCGTGTGACCCGGTACGTTCGGGGCACACGCCACTGAGGCGTGAGTGTTCCAGGGGAGCCCCCTCCCGCCTGCTGGCTCTCAACGCCAGCGGAGGCGGGTGTGTCCCCCGCGGGCGTACGCTGGAGAGCCCCGGCCCGTTGGACGTGTCGGGTCATTTGTGTTGCGCACCCCGGGACGGAAACCCTTTCATGAGCCTGCACGGTCTCCTCGATGCCGTCGTCCGCGACCCTGCGCTTGCCGAGGCGGTGCAGGCAGCCCGGGGCCCCGGCCCCGGGCACATGGATCTGGTCGGTCCGCCAGCGGCCCGACCGTTCGCCGTGGCCGCGCTGGCGCGGGGCACCGGGCGTACCGTCCTCGCCGTCACCGCGACCGGGCGGGAGGCGGAGGACCTCGCCGCCGCCCTGCGGTCGCTGCTCCCCGAGGACGGCATCGTCGAGTACCCGTCGTGGGAGACGCTGCCCCACGAGCGGCTCTCCCCCCGCTCCGACACCGTCGGCCGCAGGCTGGCCGTCTTGCGCAGGCTCACCCATCCGTCCGTCGACGACCCCTCGGCCGGCCCGGTGTCCGTCGTGGTCGCGCCGATCCGTTCCGTGCTCCAGCCGCAGGTCAAGGGGCTGGGGGAGCTGGAGCCCGTGGCCTTGCGCTCCGGGCAGCAGGCCGATCTTGGGGATGTGGTGGACGCCCTGGCGGCAGCCGCGTACTCCCGGGTGGAGCTGGTCGAGAAGCGCGGTGAGTTCGCCGTGCGCGGCGGCATCCTGGACGTGTTCCCGCCGACCGAGGAACATCCGCTGCGGGTGGAGTTCTGGGGCGACGACGTCGAGGAGATCCGCTACTTCAAGATCGCCGACCAGCGTTCTCTGGAGGTCGCCGAGCACGGGCTGTGGGCGCCGCCCTGTCGTGAGCTGCTGCTGACCGACGAGGTGCGGCGGCGGGCGGCGTCCCTGGCCGAGTCACACCCGGAGCTGGGCGAACTGCTCGGCAAGCTCGCCGAGGGCATCGCCGTCGAGGGCATGGAGTCGCTGGCTCCGGTGCTGGTCGACGAGATGGAACTGCTGTTGGACGTGCTGCCCAAGGGTTCGATGGCGGTGGTCTGCGACCCCGAGCGGGTGCGGACCAGGGCCGCCGACCTGGTGGCGACCAGCCAGGAGTTCCTCCAGGCGTCCTGGGCGGCCACGGCCGGTGGCGGCGAGGCTCCCATCGATGTGGGCGCGGCCTCGCTGTGGGGCATCGCCGACGTCCGGGACCGGGCCCGGGAGCTGGATGTCATGTGGTGGTCGGTGTCGCCGTTCGCCGCCGACGAAGAACTGTCCGAGAGCACGATCAAACTGGGGATGCACGCCCCCGAGTCGTACCGCGGTGACACCGCACGGGCGCTCGCCGACACCAAGGGGTGGCTGGCGAGCGGCTGGCGCACGGTCTACGTCACCGAGGCGCACGGCCCCGCCGCCCGTACCGCAGAGGTGCTGAGCGGTGAGGGCATCCCGGCCCGGCTGGAGGCGAGCCTCACCGAGATCTCGCCGTCCCTGGTCCAGGTCGCGTGCGGCTCCATCGACTACGGCTTCATCGACCCGGGTCTGAAGCTCGCCGTCCTCACCGAGACGGATCTGTCGGGCCAGAAGGCCGCCGGCAAGGACGGCCAGCGGATGCCGACCCGCCGCCGCAAGACGATCGACCCGCTGACACTGGAGACCGGCGACTACATCGTCCACGAGCAGCACGGTGTCGGCCGCTATGTGGAGATGGTGCAGCGCACGGTCCAGGGCGCGACCCGCGAGTACCTGGTGGTCGAGTACGCGCCCGCCAAGCGCGGCCAGCCCGGCGACCGGCTGTACATCCCCACGGACCAGTTGGAGCAGATCACCAAGTACGTGGGCGGCGAGGCCCCCACGCTGCACCGGCTCGGCGGCGCCGACTGGACCAAGACCAAGGCGCGGGCCAAGAAGGCCGTCAAGGAGATCGCGGCGGACCTCATCCGGCTGTACTCGGCCCGGATGGCGGCCCCCGGGCATGCGTTCGGCCCGGACACCCCCTGGCAGCGGGAGTTGGAGGACGCCTTCCCGTATGTCGAGACCCCCGACCAGCTCTCCACGATCGCCGAGGTCAAGGAGGACATGGAGAAGACGGTCCCGATGGACCGGCTGGTCTGCGGTGATGTGGGCTACGGCAAGACGGAGATCGCGGTGCGGGCCGCGTTCAAGGCCGTGCAGGACGGCAAGCAGGTCGCCGTGCTCGTACCGACCACACTGCTGGTGCAGCAGCACTTCGGCACCTTCTCCGAGCGGTACTCGCAGTTCCCCGTGGTCGTCCGGGCTCTCTCGCGGTTCCAGTCCGACGCGGACGCCAAGGCGACGTTGCAGGGGTTGCGGGAGGGCGCCGTCGACATCGTCATCGGTACTCACCGGCTGTTCTCGTCCGAGACGAAGTTCAAGGACCTCGGACTGGTCATCGTCGACGAGGAGCAGCGGTTCGGCGTCGAGCACAAGGAGCAGTTGAAGAAGCTGCGGGCCAATGTTGACGTGCTGACGATGTCCGCGACCCCGATCCCGCGGACGTTGGAGATGGCGGTGACCGGCATCCGCGAGATGTCGACGATCACCACCCCGCCGGAGGAGCGCCATCCGGTGCTGACGTTCGTCGGGCCGTACGAGGAGAAGCAGATCGGCGCCGCCATCCGCCGCGAACTGCTGCGCGAGGGGCAGGTCTTCTACATCCACAACCGGGTGGAGTCCATCGACCGGGCCGCGGCCAGGCTGCGGGACATCGTGCCGGAGGCGCGGATCGCGACCGCCCACGGGCAGATGACGGAATCGTCGTTGGAGCAGGTGGTGGTGGACTTCTGGGAGAAGAAGTTCGACGTGCTGGTCTCGACGACGATCGTGGAGTCAGGCATCGACATCTCCAACGCCAACACGCTCATCGTGGAACGCGGCGACAACTTCGGGCTCTCGCAGCTGCACCAGCTGCGTGGACGGGTCGGGCGGGGGCGGGAGCGGGGTTACGCCTACTTCCTCTATCCGCCGGAGAAGCCGCTGACCGAGACCGCGCACGAGCGGCTCGCCACCATCGCCCAGCACACCGAGATGGGTGCGGGCATGTATGTGGCGATGAAGGACCTGGAGATCCGCGGCGCGGGCAACCTCCTCGGCGGTGAGCAGTCCGGACACATCGCGGGTGTCGGCTTCGACCTCTACGTACGGATGGTCGGCGAAGCCGTCGCCGACTACCGGGCCTCGCTGGACGGCAGGGTGGAGGAGGAGCCGCCGCTTGAGGTCAAGATCGAGCTGCCCGTGGACGCACACGTCCCGCACGACTACGCGCCCGGTGAGCGGTTGAGGCTCCAGGTGTACCGCTCGATCGCCTCCGTCAACACGGAGGAGGACATCAAGGCGGTCCGCGAGGAGATCATCGACCGGTACGGCAAGCTCCCCGAGCCGGTGGAGAACCTGCTGCTGGTCGCCGGGCTACGGATGCTGGCTCGATCCTGCGGTGTCTCGGAGATCGTCCTCCAGGGGTCGAACATCCGCTTTGCCCCGGTGGAGTTGCGCGAGTCCCAGGAGCTGCGGCTCAAGCGGCTGCATCCGCGCTCGGTGATCAAGCCGGCCGCACACCAGGTGCTGGTGCCGCGGCCCGCGTCCGGGAAGATCGGCGGAAAGCCGGTCGTCGGTCGGGAACTGCTCGCATGGACGGGCGAGTTCCTGACGACGATCCTCGGGTCGTGAGCGCACGGGCCGCCAGACCCCACGGGTTCTGGAGGTCCGGAGCGGCCCGCGCAGGGGAGGTGCGTCAGGCGCTGGCTTCGCTCAGCGTCTGACGCAGGCTCTCGACGCCCTTCCGCCACGGTCCGATGTCTGAGGTCTCGCCCCAGAGCTCCACCAACTCGGAGTCCTCGGCGAGCACTCGATCGAGGGCGCCGACGGCGAGTGGACGCAGGGAGACGGGAAGCTCGGGCAGGGCCTCCTTGGGTCCGTACGCCGTGGTGACCGGCTCGCCGCCGGGACACTGGGCCGCTATCAGGGCCGCCGCGGCGATGGCCTGCGCCCCGTCGTCGCTGTCGAGGAAGTCCTCGGTGGCCGTGACGTGCCGCAGGAGGTCGGCGAGCAGCTCGGCCCGCTGGTCCGCGGGGGTGTCGTCGATCGTGCCGCCGAAGTCGGCGGCGGTGTCGTTGTCGAAGTGCCCGATGTCCCAGGTGCCCATGGTGGTTCTCCCGTGCCTTTTCCGCTGAAGTGTTCCCATGGTGGCACCGGGCACTGACAACGGGCGTCAGCGTCGGACCTCCGTACAGATCCGGCCTCGGTACTGGTGTGATCGCCTGATCAACTGTCGCCAGTTCCCCGGGGAGTCCAGCCAGCTGGTGACTGACTGTGGTCGCCAGCGGCTTGTCGCGCCACCGGGTGATGGCCTTGTCCTGGTAGCCGAGCGAGTCCGATACGACGGCGCAGGATTCGGCACGGGGCCGGAGAACAGCTGAGAGTGGGGGGTGTTAACTTCCTTCCCGTGGCGAAGCACCAGGACGAGACCAGGGCGGCCTACGACGGGGTCGTCGAGTTGTATGCGTCGATGTTCGCTAATCGACTGGAGACGCAGCCGTTCGCGCGGAACATGATCGGCACCTTCGCCGAGTTGGTGCGTGGGACGGGGAATTCGCGGGTGGCGGATGTCGGATGCGGGCCCGGACATCTGACGGCCATGCTGCACGACCTGGGGCTGGATGCCTTCGGGCTCGACCTCTCCCCGGCCATGGTCGACCACGCTCGGCGGGCCCATCCGGCGCTGAAGTTCGATGAGGCCCGGATGGAGGAACTCCCAGTTGAGGACGGCGCGCTCGGCGGCGTGCTGGCCCACTACTCGATGATCCACACCCCTCCTGGGGAACTGCCCGCGCTGCTCGCCGAGCAGGCGCGTGTCCTGGCGCCGGGGGGCCTTCTCCTGGTCTCGTTCTTCGGGACCGACGAGCCCGAGCCGGTCCGCTTCGACCACAAGGTGACACCCGCCTATAGCTGGCCGGCGGACCGGTTCGCCGAGCTGCTGGCCGGGGCCGGGTTCGTCACATTCGCGCGGCTGCTCCACGACCCTGCCTCCGAGCGGGGCTTCCTGGACGCCCACTTGCTGGCCCGTCTCCGCTAGAGCATGGCCTTCTGCTGTGGGCTCTCGTAGTCAACTGTCGCCGGCTTCCCGAGGAGGCCGGCTTGCCGGTGACCTTGTGTGATCGCCAGCGGCGTATCGGCTCCATGTCCCGCCGGTCTTCCTGAGGAGGCGGCTGGTGGTCTTGTTGTGGTAGCCGAGGGCGTCGGCAACGACGGGAGCGGGCAGTTCGAGGAGCTGCTGGCGGATGGCGGCGCCACGTGCTGCGGCGGCCGGGATCCCGGCCTCGTTCAGGAGCGCGGACAGGTGGTCGGGGCGGGCTGGCTGTCCTGCCCGGCGGCCCGGGAAGAGCCATCGGAAGGCGGGGTTGGTGGCGGTGTTCATGTTGTCGCGGTTCGCTATGTGCTCCAGCAGCAGAGCGGCGACCGGTGCGGGAACGGGCGAGGCGGGTTCACCGAGCCGTAGCAGCGCGGCGTCGTACTGCTCGACGGCCCAGGGCAGCACCACACAGGCCAGCAGGAACCAGTCGCTGTAGCGGTACACATCCGCTCAGACGGACAACTGACAACCCACAAAAACCGTCAGGGCCATCCTTGCCAAAACCATTGGTGCCCGGCTTGCTCCGCTGATGGACTGACGTCCTACCGTGAGTCTGCCGGTGACGGAGGTAGTGGTTGTGACGGGTTATGACGTGCTTGCCGAGGTGTACGAATGGCTCATCTCGGATGCAAAGTTGCCTCCAGCCGAGTTCGCTGCGTCGTTCGACGACGTCCTCAATCTCCTGCCGTCGAACGCTCACGTCCTCGACTGTTCGTGCGGAACCGGACAGTTGGCGGTTGGCCTCGCCGGTCGTGGCATGCAGGTTGTCGCAACTGACGCCAGCGAGGCGATGGTGCGCCGGACGGCAGAGTTGTCTGAGGAGTTCGGGGCATCCGTCCGGGCCGTACGGGCGAACTGGGAAGAGTTGCCCGACCATTTCCAGGACAACACGTTCGACATGGTGTTCTGCGTTGGCAACTCGCTTCACCATGCCACGGGCGCGACAGGCAGGGGTGCTGCTCTGGAGTCGATGTCACGGCTTCTGCGCCCCGGCGGGCGCTTGGTACTCACATCCCGCACTTGGGAACTCGTGAGGGCCAGAGGTTCCCGGCTGGAGATCAGTGACCGACTCGTCCGCCGGAACGGTCGCGATGCCGTCGTGGTCTACCGCTGGGAGATTGCGCCGCATTGGGAGGAGCAGCACCACATCGAGATTGCGATTGCGCAAGTTGATGCGACCGGGTTGGTTCTCGTCCGCTCGGAACTGCTGTCCTGCTGGCCCTACCGGTACGAGGAACTCGAAGCCGAGCTGCACCGGGTCGGACTCCAGACGGAACTGAGCACGTTCGATCTTGAGGCCGAGAACTACATGGTGGTCGCGAGCAAGGTATGAACACCGGACTCTCAGTCCCTGGCCGGACCGCGCGGTTGCTCGCAGGACCTTGCGCCCTCTTGAGGGCATGAGCCGCGCGAATCCTCGCGAACTCGGGGCGGAGGGTCGTCACGGCGGGCATCCCGCCAGGCTCCGCAGGTGGACGGCAAATGTCTGCGGGCAGGTGTCGGCCACGCTGTCGCCTGTCGGCAAACGATCGTTTGACGACAGGCAGGCGGCGCGTCCAATGAACCCGTGCAATCCGGGGGTTCACGGCGGCCCGAATCCCATCAGATCCGATGGCGATTGCTGACAGGGTTTGACGACAGACAGGGTCCGTTCCTCCGTACGGAAGGGCCCCACGGTGGCGAACCTGGTCTACAAGCGGGTCTCGACCGACCAGCAGTCCACCGCCCGGCAGAACCTCGTCCTGGACGAGGCCGGGATCGAAGACCCGGTCTTCTTCGAGGAGGAGCCGGGTACCTCCAGCCGCCTCCATCCTCTTCAGCGGCCGAAGTTCGGCGAACTGCTCACCTACGCGCGGCCGGGCGACACCGTGCACATCTCCGAGATGTTCCGCCTCGTGCGCGGCACCGGCCACATCCTCGACGTACTCGACGTCCTGCACCGCGACCGTCTCGCCCTGCGCATCCACGACGGCGCGTTCTCCGCGATGGACCTCACCGCCCGCCCCCCCCCGCGTACCGGCGAGCTGCTGTCCACCGTGAAGTTCATGGTGCAGACCCTCGCCGCCGGCGAACTCCAACGCGACCTCCAGCGCGATGCTGACCTACGACGGACTGCGGGCCACCGAGGCCAAGGGCGCGAAGGGCGGGCGACGCCCCGCCGTGGCGGCTGCCGAGACCGCCGACGTACGCACCGCATACCTGGAAGGCCGCTCCATCGCCGCCCTCGCCCGCGACCACCGGGTCAGCCGCGGCGCGATCCGTACCGCCGTCGCCGACCTTCTGCCCGACCACACCGCCAGCGAGGAGGGCACGCCCGCCCCGGAGCTGCCGGTCACCCTCGACATGCCGGGCAAGGTCGCGGACTACCTCCGCACCACCGAGCTGGAGCCCGCCGAGCGCACCGCGCTCGACCAAGGGGCGACCGTACGGCGCGGCCAGGGCTACGCCCTGCGCGTCAGCGCCGTCCCTGCCGTGCACCGCCAGCTCCTCGCCCGCTGCCAGCCGCTCGATGGCGGCCAGGACCTCCCCGAACCGCCCAGAACGGGAGCTGGCGCCCACTCAGTAGCCTGTGCGGATGAAGAGACCCGAGGGGCCGGCTGTCGGCAGTGCGGTGCTGATGCTCACAGCTGTGCTGGCGGGCTGTACGGGGAGCGGCCTTCCCGACGGGAGCGGTGCACCCGGCGGCGGTTCCTCGGCCTCCGACGGGCGTGGCACCAGCCCCTTGGCGGATTCCGACGGCACGAAGCCGGGCCTGGCCGCCATCTCCGCCACGAAGGACGAGACGGTGGCGCGCGAGCTGATCTCACAACTGCCCACCCGGGGACGGGGACCGAAGACCGGCTACGCCCGCAAGGAGTTCGGCTATGCGTGGATGGACACGGCGGACGGGGTGCCGCTGGCGAGGAACGGCTGTGACACCCGCAACGACCTGCTGAAACTCCATGGCCGGAACGTCCAGTTCCGAGCTGGTTCCGACTGCGTGGTCGTGGCGATGAACCTGCACGACCCGTACACCGGCAAGGACATCGCCTGGAAGAAGACGAGGGCGACCGAGGTCCAGATAGACCACATGGTGCCGCTGTCGTACGCCTGGCAGATGGGCGCCGCGGGCTGGGACGAGGAGAAGCGGCAGCGGTTGGCCAACGACGCGCTGAACCTGCTGCCGGTCTCGGGCGCCACGAACTCCGCCAAGCGCGATTCGGGACCGGCGTCCTGGCTGCCGCCGAGCAGGACGATTCGCTGTTCGTACTCGGTGCGGTTCGCTCAGGTGGCGTTGAAGTACGAACTGCCCGTCACATCGGCGGACAAGCGCACGATGCTGGAGCAGTGCGGCGCCTGACCGGCCATGTGCCACTTGCGTCCGCGTGCCGGGTCGCCCTTGGCGATCGGCTGCCTGCCCGTCCCTGCGGTCGTGAACCGAACGGCACCCGCGGGTTGACCTTCCGGAACACGGAGAAGGCCGCCCGGTGCGGGCGGCCTTCTCCGTGTTCGTGTGGAAGGGCTGTTACCTCTCGTCCGGGAGGTCAGAGGGTGAGGGTCAGAGGGCGAGCTCCCACAGGACCGGGTCGTGCAGGAAGCCGGGGCTGACCTCAAGCGTGAGGTTCTTGGCGGCTGCGGGGGCATCGAAGGCGTACTGCACGGTGGCCTTCTTGCCGGGCAGGATCGTTCCGGTGAAGCCGGCGCCGACCTTGTCGTCGAAGATCTGCTCGGCGGTCACTCCGTCGTCGCCGGCGCGGGCGTCCGTGGTGAGCAGGGCCGACTCGAACTTCTTGTCGCCGGCGTTCTCGACGGTCACGGTGACCTGGTACGCCTTGTTGCCGACGGTGTGACCGATGGCGTACTCGCTCGGTGAGAACTTCTTGGCGGCCGAGACAGTGATCTTCAGGTCGTCCTTGTAGGTGGTGGTCTCACCGGCCGCGAGCACGTCGGAGCTTCCGCCGCCGCCCGAGGCGCCCTTGGCCTTGCTCTTCTTCTTGTTCTTGCTCTTGGACGTGTCACCCGAGTCAGTGCCGGTGCCGGTGCCGGTGTCGGTGGTGGGTGCCTTGGTGCCGGTGCTGCTGGTGGCCTTGTCGAACTCCTTCAGGCCCTCGTCGACGGCCTTGAAGCTGGCGACCATGCCGACCGTCGCGGCGACCATCGCCACCAGTCCGAGCACGGCGCCCGCGGTGGCCACCCCCTTGTTGCTGGCCTCACCGCGCTTGCTCCGACCGCGGCCGACCAGACCCAGGATCAGGGCCAGCAGGCCCAGTCCACCACCCAGGAAGAAGATGAACGGGATCCAGCCGGTGATGGCGCCGATGATGCCGAGCACCAGGGCGGCGGTGCCGAGGCCGTTGCGCATGTGTTGTGGCGGTGGGACGTAGGCCCCGTGTTGGGGAGCGGTGTCATGCGGGGGCTGCATGGAGTGCGACATGAATGTCCTCCCGGACAAGATGTGTGATCGGGACCATCTGCCAGCCCCTCGGTTCGACGAGTCAATAAGAACAGAGACTGTGAACCGAGTCAACACGAGGAATGAGTTCACGTTGAATCACGCTGTGAAGGGGCTTCTTTTGTGCGGGTCGGTATGATCGGCGACACAACAGGGGGTCGTGACCAGCGAATACGAGTGACGGAGGCAGACAGGTGCCGGAGAACGCAAGCGAGGTGACCGCCGCTGGGATCGCCCGGCTGGCCGGCGTGGGGCGGGCCGCGGTCAGCAACTGGCGCCGCCGACACCCCGACTTCCCCAAACCCGTCGGCGGTACGGAGACCAGCCCCTCCTTCGCGCTCGCCGACGTCGAGGGCTGGCTGCGCACCCAGGGCAAACTCGCCGAAGTACCCCTGAGGGAGCGGGTCTGGCAGCAGCTCGCCGACCATCCCGCCACCACGGCGACCGCCTTGGTACGCGTCGGCTGCGTTCTCCTGCTCGTCCGCGACCGGCCCACCACCTGGCAGGAGTTGACCGCCCTACCCGAAGAACGGATGGCGGAACTGCTCCCCACCGCACTGGAGCAGACCCTCGCGGCCCGCTTCGGTGAGGACCGCGCCCCCCTGCTGCACCGATTGGCCGAGCACCACGCCGACGGGCACGGGCTCTCCACCCTCGTACCGCTCCTGCGGCCCGTCGCCGAACTCGCTGCCGAACTCGGCCCCCGCCACGCCTACGAGTTCCTGCTCGGCCGCTACCTCGACGTCAATCTCCGCCAGTACACGTTGACCCCGCCCGGCCCCGCCGCGCTGATGGCCCGACTCGCCGCCCTGCCGCCAGGAGGCACGGCCCTCGACCCCGCGGCAGGCGCCGGACATCTGCTCTGCGCCGTCGCCGATGAGCCGGGCCGGGCCCCCGCCGCCCTCTACGTCCAAGACCTCGACCCCGATCTGACCGCACTCACCGCCCTGCGCCTCGCCCTCTTCTCGGACGCCGCGGTACGCGCAAGGACCGCCGACACCCTGCGCGCCGACGCCTTCCCGGACACCGCGGCCGACGCCGTGCTGTGCCATCCGCCGTTCAACGAACGCAACTGGGGCCACGACGAACTCGCCTACGACCCCCGCTGGGAGTACGGCTTCCCGGCCCGTACCGAATCCGAACTGGCCTGGGTCCAGCACGCGCTGGCCCGACTGCGCCCTGGTGGCACCGCCGTCCTGCTGATGCCCCCCGCCGCGGCCTCCCGCCGTTCGGGCCGACGCATCCGCGCCGGACTGCTGCGCCGCGGAGCCCTGCGCGCCGTGATCGCACTGCCCGCGGGCGCCGCACCCCCCTACGGCATCCCGCTCCACCTCTGGGTGCTGCGGAAACCGGAACCCCACCAGCCGCCCGCCTCCGAGCTGTTGTTCGTGGACACCGCCGAACTCGCGGGCAGCGGCGGCGGACGCGACAAACTCGACTGGCAGGCCGTCCAGCAGGCCGTACTGGACGCCTGGCACCCCTTCGACGACCCCACCGGCACCCTGCCCGCGACCGAGCGCGCCGGGGTCGGCCGGGCCGTGCCCGTCATCGAACTCCTCGACGACGACATCGACCTCGCCCCGGCCCGACACGTCCCGCCCGCCACCACGGGCGCCGACGCCGACGACCTCCTGCGCGTGCGCAACCGGCTCACCGACACCCTGCAACTCACCGCGGAACTCACCCCCGCACCCGCCGTCACCGGACAGCCCACCCCCTGGCCCGCCACCACCCTCGGTGAACTCGCCCGTGCGGGCGCCCTGACCATCCGCGCCGGCAGCGTGACCGCACTCGCCCCCGCCCACTCCGCACCTTCCGCCCCCACCCGTGCACTGGTCCTCACCGAGCAGGACGTCCTCACCGGCGCCCCGCCGTCAGCACCCCTGCCCGACCAGACGGCGGACCCGAGCGGCACCGGCGACGCCGAGCGCGAAGTGGTGCGCGTCGAGACGGGGGACGTCGTCGTGCCCGTGCTGGGACAAGGCTCCGTCGTCCGGGTCATCGACGACTCCACGGCCGGCGCGGCCCTCGGCCGCAACCTCCAACTGCTGCGCCCCGACCCCGCCGCACTCGACCCCTGGTTCCTCGCCGGCTTCCTCCGCGCCACCGTCAACACCCGCCAGGCCAGCAGCTACGCATCCACGGCCACCCGGCTCGATGTCCGCAGACTGCAACTGCCCCGGATCTCCCTGGCGGACCAACGGCGCTACGGCGAACGGTTCCGGGCCCTGTCGGCCTTCGAGGACGCGCTGCGGCTGGCCGGTCGACTCGGGGAACAACTCGTCCAGGGTCTGTACGACGGACTCACCGACGGGACCGTACGACCCCAGTAGCCGCCCGCTTCTGATGGGCCGGGACCGTACGGCAGCGATGTTCCCGTCGTCGGTGGGCCGGGACCGTACGACCGCGATGTTCCCGTCGTCGGTGGCCGGGCTCGGCGGCGGCCCACCGGCAACGGGGGAGTCGATGACGACTGCCGTGAACCTGCCTTGTTCCAGGGGGCAAGCCGGGACAGAAGTGAAGGAAAGGGCGACCGGGACGCATCGACCAACACACTCCCTACAACCCTGGAGCCGTTGGCGTCGTCGATGTATACGCTCAATGCCTAACCCAGCCTCGTCCCCAGGCCATCAGGAGCAGGAATGCACGGCCCCGGCTATGCCCCGCCGCCCCCCGGTCGACCGCCGTCGCCCGCCGCGTTGAACGCGCTCCGCGTGCTCTTCGTGGCGCTCTCCCTGCTCAGCTGTGGACTGCTCGCCTGGAGCGCCATGCTCCGTATCGCGATCATCCGTCGACGCCCGCTCGACTGGGTGCTGTTCGGCATATCCCTGCTCCTGCCGATCATCATCCTGGGGTTCATCGTCGAGGTCAGCGAGGCCGGTCAGACGACGAAGCCCGCCGAGGAGGCGGAGATGAGCGGCGGCGATCTGGTGGCCTTCCTCCTCCTCCTGGCGATGGCCATCGGTGTGCCCGTGCACTTCCTCGTCGCCGACATCCGCCACTACCAGCGGCCGGCCCCGAGTTGGCCGGCGCCCGCCTCCCCCTACACGGCCTCCCAGCCGACGTACGGACAGCAGTCGACCCCCGGTTACGGCTATCCGCACCCCGCCTCGAACCCGACCCCCAACCCGCCCGCGGGCCCCGCCCCGAGCTACGGCTATCCGCCCGCGCCGCCCGTGAACACCCCACCGCCATCAGCACCCGTACCGCCCGTGAAGGCCCCACCGACTCCACCGGCCCCGCCGCCGGCACCCGCCGCCGACGGTCGTCGCATCGATCAGGTCCGTGCCGAACTGGACGAACTGAGCGACTACCTCCGCAGGGAGCAGGGCCGGTGATCGGACGCGTCGTCGCGGATCGCTACGAACTGTCCACCGTCATCGGGCAGGGCGGCATGGGCCAGGTGTGGACGGCGTACGACGGGCGGCTCGATCGCCGGGTCGCCGTGAAACTGCTCCGCCCCGACCACATGGCCGCAGCCACCGCGGCGGGAGAGATGCGTCGACGCTTCGTCCGGGAGTGCCGTGTCACCGCCCAGGTCTCCCACCCCGGACTGGTCACCGTCCACGACGCGGGCAACGACGGCGACGACCTCTTCCTGGTCATGCAGTACGTCGAGGGCGCCGACCTCGCCGACCACCTCGCCGAACACGAGCCCTACCCCTGGCAGTGGGCCGTCTGCGTCGCCGCCCAACTGTGCGGCGTACTCGCCGCGGTGCACGCCGTACCGATCGTGCACCGCGACCTCAAGCCCCGCAATGTGATGGTCAAACCCGACGGCACCCTCACCGTCCTCGACCTCGGCGTCGCCTCCGTCATCGACACCGACACCACCCGGCTCACCCACACCGGCTCACCCATCGGCAGCCCCGCCTACATGGCCCCCGAGCAGGCCATGGGCGGCGCGGTGGGCCCGTACACCGATCTGTACGCACTCGGCGTCCTCACCCATGAACTCCTCAGCGGCAATGTGCCCTTCGCGGGCTCCACCGCCCTCGGGGTGCTCCATCGGCACCTCTACGAACCGCCGCTGCCCATCCGCCGACTGCGCCCCGAGGTCCCCGAGCCACTGGAGGCACTTGTCCTCAGGCTGCTCGCCAAGGACCCGCAGCACCGCCCGTCCGGGGCCCACGAGGTGTACGAGGCGCTGGCCCCGCTGCTGCCCGTGCGCGGCCCGTCCAACGGACCGCTCGACCCGACCCGGCCCTTCCTGCGCCCCTTCGCACCCTGGCCCGACCGGAGCCCCGCGCCGCCGGCCGCCGTCACATCTCCACCGCCGCCGCGCCTCGATGTCGCCGCAGCCGTCGACGAGGTCAAACGACTCCTCGGCGAGGGCAGCATCACGCAGGCCGTCGACACGCTCGGCAGCATCCTGCCCGCCGCCGCGGCCGAGCACGGCGAGCACTCCCCGGTCGTCAAGATCCTGCGCAAGCAGTACGCCACCACCCTGCTCGACGACGGGCAGTACCGCCGGGCACTGCCCGAGCTGCGCCGGCTCGCCGACGACCGGACCGCGGAGGCCGGCCCCGGCGATGCTCAGACGCTCCAGTTCCGCTACGACGCCGCCCACTGTCTGGAGCAGCTCGGCGAAACCGCCGCCGCCCTCGCCGAGTACCGCGCGATCCTGGCGCACTACCCGAACGAGCAGCCCGGCAGCCCCGGGCAGGCCCGGGCCTTCGACGTACGGCACCGCATCGGCAATCTGATGCTGGCGACGGGCGACCACACCGCCGCCCAACGCCATCTGCAAGGGCTGCTGCACGACTCCGAGCGGGCGTACGGGCCCTACCACCAGCTGCCGGCCGAACTGCGCAGGGCACTCAGCCGCCAGCAGCAGTTCCACGGTCCGCAACACGGCCCTGCAACCGGGCCGCCACGGTAGGCGCCCGTCCGCGGGCGTATGCTGCGGCATCGGAGTCGGGATGCACGGGGAGCTGGCACGACCATGGAAGTCCGGGGCCAACTGCTGAGATTCGCCCTGGTGGGAGCGGTGAACACCGGGACGTACTACGGTCTGTACCTGATCCTGCTGACCTGGCTGCCCTATGTGGCCGCGCATGTGCTCGCCTTTGTGCTGAGCATGATCGGATCGTTCTTCCTGACGTCGTACTTCACTTACCGCACTCGGCCGACCTGGCGGAAGTTCCTGCTGTTCCCCCTGACCAACGCGGCGAACTTCGCCGTGACCACGGCCGGTGTGTACCTCCTGGTCGACGTATGGGGGATGGGGAGCCGTTACGCCCCTCTCATCGCCGCGGCGGCGGCGATCCCGATCACGTTCGTGGTCTCCCGCACGATCATGTTGCGCCCGGATCGGCAGACGGGGCGACCGGCTGCGAGTCCGTCCGGGACACCGGAGCCGGTGCAGAATCCCGCGCCCTCGGCGATGGACCCCGCCGCCTGAAGCGGGCCCACATAGGCGCGCGCAAGGGAAGGGCACAGCAGAAGGGCTGTCCTTGGGTGCCTTCGGATTGTTCAGATCGCGCGGGCTTCAGAATCCAGGGCGTTCTGTGCGTGGGGCGCTCTGTGTGGGGCCTTCCGCGTGGGGCGCGTGCAGGGAGTGCGGGGCGTTCAGATTGTTCGGGTCACCATCAGAAGGTGACCGAGGCCCACCCCTCGCCACTTACAACGTATAGCGCACGGGGGGGCTTGCGGCAAGCCCCCGGTCGTGCCGCAGAATCGCAGGCCGAGGCCGGATCCTGCGGAAATGGGAGATTCACGAAGTGTGTGTGTTGTTGTCAGTCCGTGCAGCGGGAGCAGCGGGAGAAGTGGGAGGGGTGTGCGATGCGGTCGAGCCCGCGAGGGGGCTCGTGCTGCGGTCGTGGGCACCTCGCGCACCCTCCCGGGGTTGCGCCGTGGGACCTCGCAGGAATGACCTCGGATCGGAGCTGATGTCGTGAACCCCCAGTCCACCAGTGCGTTCGCCCTTCCTGACCGGCTCGCCGCCAAGGCTGACCCCCAGCTGATCGCCGACGACGAACAGCACTTCGCCGCGATCGCCGAGAGTCTTGAGCAGACCATCGCCGAACTCTCCGAGCGCCTCGACGCCCAGCTCAGGGCGCCCGGCGGCATCGGCAGGGAAGCGTTGGAACGGGACCTGGAGGTCCATCGGCTGACCGGACGACTGCGTGCCCTGCGCCGCTTCGGTCTGGATCTGTGCCTCGGCCACATCATCGGGGCGGACGATCGGGAGCCCCTGTACATCGGGCGCCTCGGCCTCACCGACAGCTCCGGGCGCAGGCTGCTGCTCGACTGGCGCGCCCCCGCGGCCGAACCCTTCTTCGCGGCGACCCATGCCAACCCGATGGGGCTGGCCAGCCGCCGTCGATACCGCTGGACCCGTGGCCGGATCAGCGACTACTGGGACGAGGTGTTCACCGCCGACGGGCTGGAACGCCGTGCCGCGCTGGATGACCAGTCCGCCTTCATCGCCAGTCTGGGCAGCAACAGGTCGGCCCGGATGCGGGACGTGCTCGCCACCATCCAGGCCGACCAGGACGCCATCATCCGGGCCGGCTCCCGCGGTGCCCTCGTCGTCGACGGAGGCCCGGGCACGGGCAAGACCGTGGTGGCCCTCCACCGCTCCGCCTACCTCCTCTACTCCGATCCTCGCCTCGGCCACCGGCGCGGCGGCGTGCTGTTCGTCGGCCCGCACCAGCCCTATCTGGCGTACGTCGCCGATGTGCTCCCCAGCCTCGGTGAGGAGGGAGTGCAGACCTGCACGGTGCGGGACCTCGTGGCCGAGGGCGTCCGAGCGGTCGCCGAGGTCGACCCGGACGTGGTCCGGCTGAAGTCGTCCGTGCACATGGTCAAGGCGATCGAGCCGGCCGTTCGGTTCTACGAGGAGCCGCCTGGCGAGGGAATGACGGTCACGACCTCCACCTCCAGCATCTGGCTGAGCGCCGACGACTGGGCCGAGGCGTTCGACGCACCGGAACCGGGCACTCCGCACAATGAAGGACGTGAACAGGTCTGGGAGGCGCTGGTCACGATCCTGATGGACAAGTACCAGGGCGACCTCTCGCCGCAGCTGTTCCGCAAGTCCCTGCTGCACGACCGGGAGCTCGTCGGGGCCCTCAACCGCGCGTGGCCGATGCTCGAAGCGGCCGACCTCGTATCCGACCTGTGGTCGGTGCCCGCCTACTTGCGGATGTGCGCTCCCTGGCTCAGTCGCGAGGAGGTCGCCAAGCTCCAGCGCCCGGACCCCCAGGCATGGACGGTGTCCGATCTGCCGCTGCTCGACGCGGCCAGGCAACGGCTCGGCGACCCGAGGACCTCCCTGCTCAAGCGTCGGCACAAGGCGACCATGGCCGCCGAACGCGAGCGGATGTCCGCCGTCATCGACAGTGTCATCGCGGCTGATCCCGACGGCGAAGGCGCGGTGACGATGCTGCACGGGCAGGACCTCCAGGAGAGCCTGGTCGACGACTCGGCGCTGCCCGGCACCGACCGGGAGCCCCTCACCGGCCCGTTCGCACACATCGTCGTCGACGAGGCGCAGGAACTGACCGATGCGGAGTGGCAGATGCTGTTGCTGCGCTGCCCGTCCAGGAGCTTCACCATCGTCGGGGACCGTGCCCAGGCCAGACACGGATTCACGGAGTCATGGCAGGAACGGCTCAAGCGGATCGGACTCAGCCGGATCGAGCTGGCCTCCCTGAGCATCAACTACCGCACGCCGGAAGAGGTCATGGCGGAAGCCGAGCCGGTCATCCGGGCCGTGCTCCCGGACGCCAATGTGCCGACCTCCATCCGCAGCGGTGATCTCCCCGTCGTCCATGGATCGGTCAAGGAACTGGACTCGATCCTCGACTCGTGGCTCGCCGCGCACGACGACGGGATCGCCTGTGTCATCGGCGATCCCACGTTCCAGGAGACCTCCCGCATCCGGTCGCTGACCCCGCAGCTGGCGAAGGGCCTCGAATTCGACCTGGTCGTCCTCGTCGACCCGGAGGCGTTCGGGGACGGCATCGAAGGAGCGGTCGACCGCTATGTCGCCATGACCAGGGCCACCCAACAACTCGTCATCCTCACCAGTTCCTGACGGCGCCCGAGGCGATGGCTCCCGACAGTGCCCGATGCGCTGTGCGCAGCCATCGCCTCCCATCGCTCGCCATACATCGCCCACCACAAAGCCGGCCCCGGGCAGCGCTTCGGCAACGCCGGCCTCCCGAGCGCACCCTTCCGCAGCGCCCGCCGCCGGCCCCCGCACCCGGGTTGAGCAGCCATGTGAACGCCCGCGCGAAGCGCAGGGGGGAAGGACTGCGGCACCCCTGACGGCACCCCCGGAAGCGCTGTGTTCGTCGGCTGCGGGGGCGGCACGGCACGGCGAGCGGGAACGTACGACTCCAGAACGGTTCGAAACGGGAGCCCACCCTCGATCGTTGACCGAATCAGTGCCCGCGAAGAGGTGGCCCCGACCGCCCCGAACTGCCTAACATCATCACCGCTAGGACTTTGTGCATTGCCGCACAATCACGCCGGGAGGCTCCTTTGCACCGCCGCCGTCGCACCGCGATCATCGTCTCCGCCGCACTGCTCGTCGCTGCGCCACTGCTTGCGGCCTGTAGCAATGAGGCCCGCCC
The DNA here is from genome assembly GCF_042753785.1 of Streptomyces sp. NPDC059256. Lineage (NCBI taxonomy): Bacteria > Bacillati > Actinomycetota > Actinomycetes > Kitasatosporales > Streptomycetaceae > Streptomyces > Streptomyces sp. NPDC059256. The sequence continues at coordinate 434,463 of NZ_JBHYZO010000004.1, forward strand.
TGGCGCTGCCGCCGTCGTCGGTGGGGACCGGATCGAGGTCTCCACCGTCCAGGCGAGCGTGAAGGACGTACGGTCCGCGCAGGAGCGTGCTCCCGAGGCCGAACAGTTGATCAAGGGCACCGGTCAGCTCGGCCGCGCGAAGCTCTACGAGCTCATCGTCGCCGAGGTCGTGGAGCGCGCGGCCCACGACGCCGGGGTGAGCATCAGCCGCAAGGAGATCCAGGACGGCCGCGCCGCCTTCGTCCAGCAGGCCGGTGGCGAGGAGCAACTCGCCGCCATGTACCTCCAGCAGCGGGGAGTCGCCCCCGACCAGCTGAACGACGTGGTGCGCCGTGACATCCTCGTCGGCAAGCTGGCCACCGCGATCGGCGCGGCCAACACCCCCGAGGGTCAGCAGAAGCTCAACAAGGCATTCACCGTCGCAGCCAAGAAGCTGGACATCGACGTCAACCCCCGGTTCGGCGTCTGGGACAACCAGAAGCTCGAACTCGGTGACTACAAGGCTCCCTGGATCACTCAGGTCACCAAGGAGCAGCAGCCCGCCGAGACCGCCTAGCCGTTCTGCCGGATCTCATCGGGCTCCGGCCCGATGGGTCGGCGGAGCGAGCACGCCGGACGCCCGTCGGCCGGTGTGCGTACCGTTGGGTCTGCGTATCGTTGGACCGGCCTGGTCGGTGGGAGTGTCACCGACCCGGGGTAGGTTCGAGGGGTGACCACTGAACCCTCCGCCACCGGCCGCGTCGTCCTGCTGACCGCGAGCCACCGTGTGGCGCCCGGCCTGCTGTCCTGGCCCGCCTGGCACACCCTGCGGACCGCGGACCGTGTGCTGTGTGCGGACGGCGCGCATCCGCAGCTGCCCTATCTGCGCGAGGCAGGTGTCGCGGTGGAGATCGCCGCGCCTTCCGCGCGGGAAGTGGTCGACGCCTGCGCGGGTGGCGCATCCGTCGTGGTGCTGGCATCCGGTGAGGGCGAGTCCGCCCTGACTGACGGCCTCGCGCGGATCGCAGGATCGGGCCGGGAGTCGATGCCTGATCTGGAGCTGCTGCCCGGCTCCTACGACCTCCCCGGTGCCCGGCTGCTCGACCTGGTGCAGGTGATGGACCGCATTCGTGCCGAGTGCCCCTGGTCCTCGACCCGGACTCACCAGGGGCTCGCCAAGTACGGCATCGAGGAGGCGTACGAACTCGTCGAGGCCATCGAGGACGGCGACCGCGATGAACTGCGCGAAGAGCTGGGGGACGTTCTCCTCCAGGTCGTCTTCCACGCCCGCATCGCCCAGGAGGACGGCGAAGAGCCCTTCTCCATCGACGACGTCGCCGCGACCATCGTGGACAAGCTGATCCACCGCCACCCCCATGTCTTCGGCGACGCCAGTGCCGAGACCCCTGAGGACGTCAAGGCGCACTGGCTGCGGACGAAGGCGACGGAGAAGCAGCGCACGTCGATCACCGAAGGCGTGCCCCTCGGACAGCCGGGGTTGGCGCTCGCCGCGAAGCTCGTGTCCCGGGTGCGGACGGCAGGGCTCCAGGTGTCCGTGCCCCAGGGCGAGGGCATCGGATACGAGCTGCTCGCCCTGACCGTTGAGGCGGAGGCTGCGGGCGTCGACCCCGAGTCCGCCCTGCGCGCGGCTGCCCGTGTCTATCGGGACGCGATCCGCGAGGCGGAGCAGACCGCACAGCAGTAGCGCAGGACAGCAGCGGCGGCGGAAGACAGAGCAGGAGTAAGTACAGAGCAGGAGTAAGTACAGAGCGACAGCGCGGGGGACATTTCAGTACCGAGCAGTGGCGCGGGTGCGGGGTGTCGGGCGGCGCATCGGTGCGGACCGTGCTCAGTTCGGTCGGGTGGGGCGGATAACGTCGAGGGGTGAGTGACACCCCCGTGCCCGGCCCGCCGCCCCATCCCGCCGCCCGTTCTTCCGATGCCTCCGATCGCCCCTCGGGCACCGCCCGTGATGGCTCAGATCCGGACACTTTTTCCGACCAGGCGGCGAGGGCTCTGACCTCACGTCCGGGTTGTCCGGTTTCGGGCTCCTCCGTTTCACCGTCCGCGGCGACCGACGCTCCCCGCCATGGCGCCGACGCCGACGCCGACGCCGACACTGACACCGACGCGACCCCGGACGCTCCCACCGCGCCCGAGCTGTTCACCTGGGAGTTCGCCACCGACCCCTACCCCGCCTACGCCTGGCTGCGCGACCACGCGCCCGTTCATCGGACCCGACTGCCCAGCGGTGTGGAGGCATGGTTGGTGACCCGCTACGGCGATGCCCGACAGGCACTGGCGGACACCCGACTCTCCAAGAACCCCGCCCACCACGATGAGCCCGCACATGCAAAGGGGAAGACGGGCATCCCGGGCGAGCGCAAGGCCGAGCTGATGACCCATCTGCTCAACATCGACCCACCGGACCACACCCGACTGCGCCGGCTGGTGGCCAAGGCGTTCACTCCGCGCAGGGTCGCGGCCTTCGCCCCCCGCGTTCAGGAGCTGACGGACCGCCTGATCGACTCCTTCGCGGAGAAAGGGGAGGCAGACCTCATTCACGACTTCGCCTTCCCGCTGCCGATCTATGCGATCTGCGATCTGCTCGGGGTCCCCGCCGAGGACCAGGACGACTTCCGTGACTGGGCCGGCATGATGATCCGGCACGGCGGCGGGCCGCGCGGCGGGGTCGCCCGATCGGTCAAGAAGATGCGGACCTATCTGGCCGAGCTGATCCATCGCAAGCGCGAAGATCCTGGCGACGATCTGATCTCGGGCCTCATCCGGGCCAGCGACCACGGCGAGCACCTCTCCGAGAACGAAGCCGCGGCGATGGCCTTCATCCTGCTGTTCGCCGGGTTCGAGACGACGGTCAACCTCATCGGCAACGGCGTCTACGCCCTGCTGCGCCACCCCGAGCAACGTGAGCGCCTCCAGACGTCCCTTGCCGCGGGCGAAACCGGGCTGTTGGAAACCGGAGTTGAGGAGCTCCTGCGATACGACGGACCCGTGGAACTCGCCACCTGGCGATTTGCCACCGAGTCACTTGAGATCGGTGGCAAGCGGATTGGCGCGGGCGACCCCGTGTTGGTGGTGCTCGCGGCGGCTGACCGGGACCCGGAGCGGTTCGCGGAGCCGAACGTCCTCGATCTTTCCCGACGTGACAATCAGCACCTCGGATACGGCCACGGCATCCACTACTGCCTCGGTGCACCGCTCGCTCGACTTGAGGGCCAGACCGCGATCGCCACACTGCTGCGCAGGCTGCCCGATCTGCAACTCGCCGTGGATTCGTCAGATTTGCGCTGGCGTGGGGGTCTCATCATGCGTGGGCTGCGAACCCTTCCCGTTCAGTTCACATCCCGAAACATCTGACGAGCCATCAAAAACGTGACATTGACGTAATCTCAGCTGCATCGACTTGTGACAGACGTTCGAGTGCGGCTACGTTCTGCGCGTCCTCAGCAGTCTCGCGAAAGGCAACCGCATGCTCTCCGGGAATGGTCGACATCGCCGACCCCGTCAGGCTCCTGCACTCGTCGTCGCCGCCGGGGTGACGGGATCCGCCATCGCGATCCCGCTCCTCGGCGCGACCTCTGCGTCGGCAGTCGAAGCCACCGCGTGGGACAAGGTCGCGGAGTGTGAGACCGGGGGCCTGTGGAGCGCGGACACCGGCAACGGCTTCTACGGCGGTCTCCAGATGTCACAGGAGACCTGGAAGGCGTTCGGCGGGACGGAGTACGCCTCCCGTGCGGACCTCGCCACCCCCGCGCAGCAGAAGGCCATCGCGGAGAAGGTCGTCGACTCCGAGGGCATTCGGCCCTGGAGGGCGTGCGCGACCCTCGCCGGGGTCGAGGTGGCCCTCGACCCCACCGAGGCCGCCACCGCTCCGGCGAAGCCCGCAGGGGAGCCGAAGCCCTCGGCGGAGCCCACGGAGATCCCGAAGCCGTCCGCTTCGACCGGCACCACTCCCGCCAAGACCCCGGCGAAGACTCCGGCCCCGGCGAAGGGCACCCCGAGCGGTTCCGGGAAGGCGTCGCCGCAGTCCAGCCCGGCGCAGCCGGCCGGCGCCACGGGCAAGCACCGAGGCGAGGCATCGGCGGAGTCCAAGCCCGCCGCTTCCGCCACCGGTGAATCGACGGGCTCGGCCGCGCCGACCGAGCCGGTCGGCGACGCCGCGACGCCGCGGGAGACCGACAGCGCCCATCCCTCCCGGGGCGAGGGCGCCCGCTCGGAGCTCGGCACCACGGACGTGGGCGCCACGACCCCCGAGCAGCCCGGCACGGCCAGTGCCTCTCCCGGCTCGTACACCGTGCAGGCCGGCGACAACCTCTGGGCCATCGCCGAGAAGAACGAGCTGCCCGGTGGCTGGACCGCGCTCTACGAGGCCAACAAGGAGACGGTCGGCGACGAGCCCGATCTCATCCACCCTGGTCAGAGCCTCGATCTCGCCGCAAAGTAGCGGTTGTTAGTCATTGTTTGTCCCATTTTGACGAAGTGAGACAAGCGTCTCTTTGCTGTAATTCGCTCACCCGGCCCGCCGGAATCCTGCGTTCCGCGGCTGACCTGCGGAAATGCAAACCGTGTCCTTGGTGAGATGGGCGATTTCTCCCCGATGTTCGACTTTGAACATCGGGGAGAGTCATGCCTACGGTCTGAACCGCTCGCCACCGCGGGCACCGTCGACCGTCACGCCGAATCCTGCCGTCGGTCGGGGGGAGAACTCGTCGCTCAGAGCGCCGAAGGCAGGAGCGGGGGACCCAAGGTAAGTGCCGGTGAAGGCCGTTGGAGACGACGGTGGGAACCGGCTAGGGGTGAAGCCGTGCGCAAGGACGCACGGCCGGGCAACTCACTAGGCCCGAACCCGACAGCTCACCTCGTAGGCGTCGGTGAGGAGAAGACTCCATGCTGTTTTCCAGCAAGGCGAAGCACCGCCGCCCCAGCAAGGCCAGCCGACTCATGGCGCTCGCCGGTGTCACCGGTGTCGCCGTCGCCGCCCCGCTGATGGGCGCCACATCCGCCAGCGCCGCCACCGCTTCCGAGTGGGACAAGGTCGCCCAGTGCGAGTCCGGCGGCAACTGGTCCATCAACACCGGCAACGGCTACTACGGCGGCCTCCAGTTCTCCGCCTCCACCTGGGCGGCGTTCGGCGGCACGAAGTACGCCTCCACCGCCGACAAGGCGTCCAAGTCCCAGCAGATCGAGATCGCCGAGAAGGTCCTCGACGGCCAGGGCAAGGGCGCATGGCCGTCCTGTGGCGTCGGCCTGTCCAACGCTCCGTACGGTGGCGGCGCGGCCGAGGCCCCGCAGCCCAAGGCCGAGCCCAAGAAGCAGGCGCCCAAGGCCGAGCCCAAGCAGGAGCAGGCCCAGCCGCAGCGCGGCGAGGTCCCCACCACCCGCTCCGAGCGCGCCGAGGCTCCCGCCAAGGCCAAGGGCTTCCAGAAGGGCGACGGCGAGTACCAGGTCAAGGCCGGCGACACCCTGAGCAAGATCGCGGACGCCGAGCAGGTCGAAGGCGGCTGGGAGAAGCTCTACGAGCTCAACAAGGACGTCATCAGCGACGCCGACGTCATCTACGTGGGCCAGCAGCTCCACCTGAGCTGAGCCCCGACGGGAACGGGAGCGCCCTGAGCTGACTTCCGGTCGGGCCGATCGTCGACCGAGCCCCCACGAGGTCGTACGGACCGACCGAAGCCCCTTCGGGCCACCCGCGCCTTGTGCTCGGACCACTTCGGTGGAGCCCCGAGCACGAGGGCCCGGGTCCCGCGCCGATCCATCTCCCCCCGGGATCGGCACCGGACCTGACGCCCGCCCCGGCAGTTCGCCGGGTGTCGTAGGGCCGGCCGCCTTCTCCTGGCCGATCGCCCCCACACCCTGCGCCCCCGGTCGAGCCGCCCCTCGGCCCTTCCCCCGGGGCCCGAACGACCCCGGGTCGGTGCACTTCCCCCCAAGTGCGCCGGCCCGGGGTTCTCCATATCCCTCGTCATCCCTCGTCCCTCTCCATGCCGGCACCCGGTCGGGCCGCTCATACGGGACCCCAGGCCCAGCGCTGTAAAGAGGCCCAGCAGTTCATGGCGGCCGAGCAGTTCCCAGGCCCCCGCGCACGATCGTGTGGACGGTGGTCGTGCTCCACCCGGTCCGTGCGTCCGCCGCCGGCCGCGCTACCTGACGGTAGCCCTGCCTATCAGGCCCCTTTTTCGTCCCAGGGGGCGGGCATCCGACGAACGGCACCCGCACGGCGGTTAGGCTCATGCCGCAAGGCCAAAGAGACCCTGCACCCCACGCGTCACATCCCAGAAGGAGATGCTCGTGCCGTCCATCGACGTCGTCGTAGCCCGGGAAATCCTGGACTCCCGAGGCAACCCCACCGTCGAGGTCGAGGTTGGCCTCGACGACGGCAGCACGGGTCGTGCTGCCGTTCCGTCCGGCGCCTCCACCGGCGCGTTCGAGGCTCTTGAGCTTCGCGACGGCGACCAGAACCGCTACCTGGGCAAGGGCGTCGAAAAGGCCGTCCTCGCCGTCATCGAGCAGATCGGCCCCGAGCTGGTCGGGTACGACGCCACCGAGCAGCGCCTGATCGACCAGGCGATGTTCGACCTCGACGCCACCCCCGACAAGTCCTCGCTCGGCGCCAACGCCATCCTCGGCGTGTCCCTGGCCGTGGCCCACGCCGCGTCCGAAGCGTCCGACCTGCCGCTCTTCCGCTACCTTGGCGGCCCGAACGCGCACCTGCTGCCCGTTCCGATGATGAACATCCTGAACGGCGGCTCGCACGCCGACTCCAACGTGGACATTCAGGAGTTCATGATCGCCCCGATCGGTGCGGAGTCCTTCTCGGAGGCGCTGCGCTGGGGCACCGAGGTGTACCACACGCTCAAGAAGGTCCTGAAGCAGAAGGGCCTGTCCACCGGTCTGGGCGACGAGGGCGGTTTCGCGCCGAACCTCGACTCCAACCGCGCCGCCCTCGACCTCATCCTTGAGGCCGTCAAGGAGGCCGGCTACGCGCCCGGCAAGGACATCGCGCTCGCGCTCGACGTCGCCGCGTCCGAGTTCTACAAGGACGGCAAGTACGAGTTCGAGGGCAAGTCCCGCTCGGCCGCCGAGATGACCGAGTACTACGAGGAGCTCGTCGCCTCCTACCCGCTGGTCTCCATCGAGGACCCGCTGTTCGAGGACGACTGGGCGGGCTGGAAGGTCCTCACCGAGAAGCTCGGCTCCAAGGTGCAGATCGTCGGCGACGACCTGTTCGTCACCAACCCGGAGCGGCTGTCCCGCGGCATCGACGAGGCCGCCGCGAACGCCCTCCTCGTGAAGGTGAACCAGATCGGTTCGCTGACCGAGACCCTGGACGCCGTGGAGCTCGCCCAGCGCAACGGCTTCAAGTGCATGATGTCCCACCGCTCCGGTGAGACCGAGGACGTGACCATCGCCGACCTGGCCGTCGCCACCAACTGCGGCCAGATCAAGACCGGCGCCCCGGCCCGTTCCGAGCGCGTCGCCAAGTACAACCAGCTGCTGCGCATCGAGGAGATCCTCGACGACGCCGCGGTGTACGCCGGACGCAGCGCGTTCCCCCGCTTCAAGGACTGAGTGCCCTCGGCGACCTCAGCCCCGCCGCACGGGCTGAGGCACGCTGAGGCGTCCTCGGTCGCGGGGCGCGGCCGGGTCGGCCGCTGCCCCCCCAGTCACCCTACGTCCCCCGCCACCGTCCCCTACCGTGTCCGGGGTCGTTGGCACAAGGCGGGCCCAACGGCCCCCGGCCGCAAAACAC
>NZ_JBHYZO010000004.1:442225-497119 GCF_042753785.1 Streptomyces sp. NPDC059256
AACAACCCGGTTTTTTTGGCCGGCCCGTTCTTGTGTTTAAACGCGCCGGGGGCTGGGCCCGGGGGGGGCGCCGGGGGGGGGGGGCCGGGGCGGGTGGGGCCGCCCCCCCGCCAGTCTCCCTACGTCCCCGGCCACGGTCCCGTACCGTGTCCGGGGACGTAGGCACATGGCGGGCCCATCGGCCCCGGGCAGCAAATCACCTCCGTACGCACCCGTCGTACGGAACGGACGGTCCCGTCACGACGGACGGGTCCGGGCCGGCAGCCGTACGACACGGGTCACGGAGCAGGGGAGGCGGGACGACATGGCCGGGAAGAATCGCGACCGGTTCTCCACCGCGACCAGGCTGCGGCTGCTCGGCGAGCAGACCGCCGCCCGCGTCTACCGCTCCCAGACCAAGCGGCAGGCCCGCCGGTCCCGGCTCACCGGACGGGCGGCCTTCCTCGCCCTCGTGGTGTGCTCGCTGATCGTGGCCCTGGCCTATCCCATGCGCCAGTACGTGTCCCAACGCGGTGACATGTCCGATCAGCGTGACCGCATGGCCGAGGCGGAGCAGCACGTCGAGCGACTGCGGGACGAGAAGGCACGCCTCCAGGACGATGCGTACATCCGTCGTCTCGCCCGGGAGCACCTGCACTACGTGCTGCCGGGGGAGCGGGGATACACGATGATCGACCCCGAGAACGCCGAGCAGGAACGTGGCCGGGACGACACAGCCGACCGGCCCTGGTACTCCAACGTCTGGGACGGCGTCGACTCCGCGGACCGCGGCTGACGCGCGCATCTGCGAACCTGGTACGTCCCGGCGGCCCGGACGGATCCGTGGCCGCGATCTCCACCCTGAGCCCGTAGGACTCGTAGAACCGTTAGACCGTAGAACCGTTAGAGCCAAGGCAGGCATGGAAACCCCTCCTCCCCACACCGACCCGACCGAGCCCACCGACGCGGACATCGCGGCGTTCAAGGAACAGCTCGGCCGGCCGCCGCGCGGACTGCGCGCCATCGCGCACCGCTGCCCCTGCGGCCAACCCGACGTCGTCGAGACCGCACCCCGGCTGCCCGACGGCACCCCCTTCCCGACGCTGTACTACCTGACCTGCCCGCGGGCCGCATCGGCGATCGGCACGCTGGAGGCGAACGGCGTGATGAAGGAGATGACCGAGCGGCTGGAGAGCGATCCCGAACTGGCGGCGTCCTACCGCGCCGCCCATGACGACTACATCCAGCGCCGCGACGCCATCGAGGTGCTCCAGGGCTTCCCCAGCGCAGGCGGCATGCCGGACCGGGTGAAGTGCCTCCACGTCCTGGTGGGACATTCGCTGGCGGCGGGCCCCGGGGTGAATCCGCTCGGGGACGAGACGATCGCCCTGCTGCCCGAGTGGTGGCGCAAGGGCCCGTGCGTCACACCCTGTGCCCCCGACTCTGCGGAAGCCGGCTGAGCCGCCACTCCTCTCTTCTTGTCCTCCCCGTCTCTTCCCTCTCGTCCTTCTTATGAGGAGCGCGCATGACCCGCGTCGCCGCGATCGACTGCGGTACCAACTCCATCCGTCTGCTCGTCGCCGACGCGGACCCCGCCACCGGGCAGCTGGTGGAGCTCGATCGCCGCATGACCATCGTTCGGCTCGGCCAGGGAGTGGACCGCACGGGCAGGCTGGCGCCCGAGGCTCTGGAGCGCACCTTCGCCGCCTGCCGCGAGTACGCGGCGGTGATCGACGAGCACGGTGTGGAGCGGCTGCGCTTCGTGGCCACCTCGGCGTCCAGGGACGCCGAGAACAGGGACGATTTCGTCCGCGGCGTGCTGGCTGTCCTCGGTGTGGAGCCCGAGGTCATCAGCGGTGACCAGGAGGCCGAGTTCTCCTTCACCGGGGCGACCAAAGAACTGCCCGGCCACGAGGAGCGGCTGGTGGTGGACATCGGCGGTGGATCGACGGAGTTCGTCATCGGACGGGAGCGGGTGGAGGCCGCGAAGTCGGTGGACATCGGCTGTGTGCGGCTGACCGAGCGGCACGTCCGCAGCGATCCGCCCGCGCCGGCGGAGATCGCGGCCGTGCGGGCCGACATCGAAGCGGCACTCGACCTCGCGGAGCGGACCGTACCGCTCCAGGGTGCGCGCACCCTCGTGGGACTGGCCGGATCGGTGACGACGGTCGCCGGTATCGCGCTGGGTCTGGACGCCTACGACTCCACCGCGATCCACCACGCGCGGATCTCCGTGGAGCAGGTCAAGGGCATCGTCCAGAAGCTGGTGGACGCCACCCACGACGAGCGGGCGGCGATCCCGGTGATGCACCCGGGACGGGTGGACGTCATCGTCGCCGGCGCCTGTGTGCTGCTCGCCGTCATGGAGCGGATCGGCGCCGAAGAAGTGGTGGTCAGCGAGCACGACATCCTTGATGGGATCGCCTGGTCCGTCGCCTAGAAATGAAGTTCGTGAAGTTCTTCACAAGGAAAAGGGTCCTGATGGGGGCGGTTCGCGGCCGAAAAGCCACCCCTGGGGGCCGGTTGGGCCTTGAATGGGGGGTCGGCGGCCGGATCGAGGCCCTCCGGGCGGGTGTTTCCGTCAGCTGAACCAGGTCAGTGGTTTCCTCCCCGCCCGGATCTAAGGACCAGCTCACAGGCGGTTCCCAACGATCACCGAGGTGCAGTGGTTCCCTCGGGGGCGCATGACCTCGGTCACGAGGGCGCGCAGTGTAGCAGAGGTGGACCTACTCCTTGTGAAGGGGCTCACGAGCACCCTGTGTCAGGGGGGTGGATACTCGATGGCATGAGCACCACGGAGCGTCCCAGGATCCTCGTAGTTGGCGGGGGGTACGTAGGTCTGTATGCGGCGCGCCGCATCCTCAAGAAGATGCGGTACGGCGAGGCGACCGTCACGGTCGTCGACCCGCGCTCTTACATGACGTACCAGCCCTTCCTGCCCGAAGCAGCTGCCGGCAGCATTTCGCCGCGGCACGTCGTCGTACCGCTGCGACGCGTGCTGCCCAAGGCCGAAGTGCTCACCGGACGTGTCACCACCATTGACCAGGACCGCAAGGTAGCCACGATCTCCCCGCTGGTCGGTGAGGCGTACGAGCTCCCCTTCGACTACCTGGTGGTCGCGCTCGGTGCGATCTCCCGCACCTTCCCGATCCCCGGCCTCGCCGAGCAGGGCATCGGCATGAAGGGCATCGAAGAGGCCATCGGCCTGCGCAACCACGTGCTTGAGCAGCTCGACAAGGCCGACTCCACCACCGATGAAGAGGTCCGCCGCAAGGCGCTCACCTTCGTCTTCGTCGGCGGCGGCTTCGCCGGCGCCGAGACCATCGGCGAGGTGGAGGACCTGGCGCGGGACGCCGCCAAGTACTACTCCAACGTGAAGCGCGAGGACATGCGCTTCGTGCTGGTCGACGCCGCGGACAAGATCCTTCCCGAGGTCGGGCCCAAGCTCGGCAAGTACGGCAAGGAGCACCTTGAGGGCCGCGGCATCGAGATCTACCTCCAGACCTCGATGGACTCCTGCGTGGACGGCCACGTGGTACTCAAGAACGGCCTTGAGGTCGACTCCAACACCATCGTGTGGACCGCCGGTGTGAAGCCCAACCCGGCGCTCGCCCGCTACGGCCTGCCGCTCGGCCCCCGTGGACACGTCGACACCTCCACCTGCCTCCAGGTGCAGGGCCTCGACTACGCCTGGGCCGCCGGTGACAACGCCCAGGTGCCCGACGTCGCCGCCCGCAAGGCCGGCGTCGAGAACGCCTGGTGCCCGCCGAACGCCCAGCACGCGCTGCGCCAGGCGAAGGTCCTCGGCGACAACGTGATCTCCGGCATGCGGGGCTTCCCGCAGAAGGAGTACAGCCACGCCAACAAGGGCGCGGTGGCGGGCCTCGGCCTCCACAAGGGCGTCGCGATGATCGTCGTGGGCAAGGTGAAGATCAAGCTCCGCGGCCGTCTCGCGTGGTACATGCACCGTGGCTACCACGGTCTGGCCATGCCGACCTGGAACCGCAAGATCCGGGTGTTCGCCGACTGGACGCTCGCGATGTTCCTCAAGCGCGAAGTGGTCTCGCTCGGTGCGATCGAGACGCCTCGCGAAGAGTTCTACGAGGCCGCCAAGCCCACCCCGGTCGCCGCACAGGCGGCGCCCGCCCCCGAGAAGGCGAAGGCATCCTGACCTCGCCGCTCATCCGCAGTACCTGACCGAAGGGCCGTCCGCCATCCGTGGTGCGGGCGGCCCTTCGCCATGTCCGCGCCCGTCGGCACCACGCCTGCCCTCCCGTGTGGTGGCCATGACCGGTACCTACCCCCGTGGCACAAGGCTCCGGCACCCTTCGGGACCGCGTTCCCGTCCCTCCCCGTGACCGTTCGATGCCCTCGATCCGCACCGCCGACCGAGGGGCACACGGCCCGAACCGTGCGGGAGTGCCCCGTGATGGGAAGCACCCACAGTGCGTGCGTTGTTCACCGATCAGCACGCGTCATCAGTAAGCGTCATCAGTACGCGTCATTGGTAAGCGTCATCGGTACGACAGAACGAGCAGCAGTACGCACGCAGGCAGAACATCACCACGGAGGTCACACCATGGCCGACGCCGCACTGCGGTTGACCGCCCTAGCCGAGGAGTTGCTCGGCACGCGCTTTCCCGTACGCATCCGGGCCTGGGACGGATCGGAGTCGGGACCACCGGGCGGGCCCGTGCTCGTCGTACGGCACCGCAGGGCCCTGCGCCGGCTGCTGTGGCGCCCGGGTGAGCTGGGTCTGGCACGTGCCTGGGTGGCGGGGGACATCGAAGTGGAAGGCGATCTCTACGCCGTCCTCGACCAACTGGCCGGGCTCGTCTGGGACCGGACACCCAGCCCCGCGGCAAAGGAGAGCACCGGGGCGAGACCCCTTCCACCAGCGCGGCAAGGCGCTCGGGCGCATCGAGCCACCCGCGCCAAACGGCTCGGCACTGCAGCCCGCACCCGACTTCGCTTTCTGTTGGACCCCGTCCACCATTCGGCCGCCCGCACCCTCCTGCGCTGGGGCGGACCGCTCCCTCCGCCGGCTCCCCCCGCCGAGGAGGTCCCCCGGCGCCACGGCCCGCTCCACACCAAGCACCGCGACCGCCAGGCCATCAGCCACCACTACGACGTCGGCAACCCCTTCTACGAACTCGTCCTCGGGCCGTCCATGGTCTACTCCTGCGCCTACTGGAAGACCGGCCCGGGCGGCCCTGGCGACGCCGTGGTGGAGACGCTGGAGGATGCCCAACGCGACAAGCTCGACCTGGTCTGCCGCAAGCTCGGTCTGACGGAGGGCGATCGGCTGCTCGACGTCGGCTGCGGTTGGGGCTCGCTGGCCCTGCACGCTGCCCGTGAGTACGGCGTCCGGGTCACCGGGGTCACGCTCTCCGGGGAACAGGCCGCCTACGCCCGCAAGCGCATCGCGGAAGCCGGCCTCACCGACCGGATCGAGATTCGCGTCCAGGACTACCGGGACGTCAGGGACGGTCCGTACGACGCGATCTCCTCGATCGGGATGGCCGAGCACGTGGGTGCCACCCGCTATCGGGAGTACGCCGATCAGCTTCACGCGTTGCTCGCCCCCGGGGGCCGGTTGCTGAACCACCAGATCGGACGCCGGCCCGAGGGCGATGAGTCCGCCTATCGGCTCGACGACTTCATCGACCGCTATGTCTTCCCGGACGGTGAGCTGGCCCCCCTGGGCCGTACCGTCGGCACCCTGGAGGACGCCGGCTTCGAAGTGCGGGACGTGGAGTCCATCCGGGAGCACTACGGCCTCACCCTCCGCCGTTGGGTGGCCAATCTGGAGGCGCACTGGCCGACGGCGGTGCGGCTCACCTCGCCGGGGCGGGCGAGGGTCTGGCGGCTCTACATGGCGGCGAGCGCGTTGTCGTTCGAGCGCAACAGGATCGGCGTCAACCAGATCCTGGCGGTCCGGGCACGCCCGGACGGGGCGTCGGGCGTGCCCCTGCGCAGCCGTACCTGGAACTGAACGAGCCCCGGGGTAAGAGGGGCGTCATCAAAAAGGCCCCGCGCCGCCGAGCACGGTTGCTCGGCGGCGCGGGGCCCGGGACGAGGCCCGCGACTACTCCGTCTTGATTGCGGTCAGCATGTTCAGGCGGGCGGCGCTACGGGCCGGCCAGAGCGCGGCCAGTACCCCGACCACACCGGCCAGCAGCAGGAACAGTCCGATGCGGTCCATCGGGATGACGAGCTCGTAGTTCGGGATGCTGCTCTTGAACGTCTCGCCGATCGCCCAGGCCAGGAACGAGCCCAGGACGACTCCGATCACCGCGCCGAAGAGTGAGATCACGATGGCTTCCAGGCGGATCATGCGCTTGACCTTGGCCCGGTCCAGACCGATCGCCCGCAGCATGCCGATCTCCTGCTGACGTTCGAAGACCGACATCGCCAGGGTGTTGACCACTCCGAGGACCGCGATGATCAGGGCCATGCCCAACAGCCCGTACATCATGTACAGCATGGTGTTGATCATTCCGCCGAACATATTGCGGATGTCCTGACGGTCCATGATGTTCATACCGGGGTTGTCACCCAGCGCGTCCACCAGGGCCTGCTCATTGGCCTTGGTCTCGCCGCCGTCCATCTTGAGCCAGATCTCGGCGATGTAGGGCTTCTCGTAGTGCGGGTCCGCCAGCTTGGTGGAGACGACGAACGGGGAGAGGAACTCGTTGTTCTTGTAGATCGCGCCGACCGTCAGGTTCAGCGACTTGCGGGGCTCCCCGTCACCGATCTTGACGGCGAGCGGGTCACCGGCCTTCCAGCCGTTGTCCTTGGCGACCGACTCGGCGATGGCGACCTGTCCATCGGCGAGGGTGGAAAGGGAGCCGGAGATGGCCTCCATGGCGAAGACCTTCTCGACGTCACCGGGGGTGACGGCGGAGACGGCCCGGTCCTCGCCCTTGATCTCCATGTCCATCGCCTGCTGCGGAGTGATGGCCTCCACACCCTTGGCCTTCTGGAGCGCTTCGAGTGCCGAGCGGTCCATGGAGCCGCCGTTGGCCATGCTCACCAAGTAGTCACCGCGGACGTTGTCCGTGGTCATCCGGTCGATGGCCTGGCCCAGGGTGACACCGATGACGGTCAGGCCGGTGACCAGGGTGAGACCGATCGCCAGGGCGGAAGCCGTGGCACCGGTACGACGGGGGTTGCGGACCGCGTTCTGTCCTGCGAGCTTGCCCGCGACTCCGAACATCCGCTGGAGCAGCGGCTTGACCACGGCGATCATCGGCCGGGACAGCAGCGGGATCAGGATGATGACCCCGATGAGGGTGAGGAACGCACCGGCGCCGATCATCAGCCGGCCGTCGTTGCCGCCGGTCGAAGCACCGGCGAGGATGGCGCCCGCACCGGCGGCGGTGATGATGCTGCCGATGGTGTTCCGTACGACCAGGGACTTGGTCGAGGCCACCGCGTGCACACTGCTCATGGCGGCGACCGGGGCGATCTTCGCCGCTCGACGGGCGGGCAGCCAGGCGGCGAGGACGGTGATCAGCACACCGACGGCGAGTGCGGCGAGCACGGCCGTGGGGGAGACGATCAGTGGGCCGTTGGGGAGCTTCGCACCGAAGCTGCTGATGGCGGAGCGCAGCCCGACCGCGAGGCCGAGGCCGAGGACGAATCCGACGATGGAGGAGAGCAGACCCACCACCAACGCCTCAAGGATCACCGAGCGCTTGACCTGCCGACGTGAGGCGCCGACGGCGCGCAGCAGGGCCAGTTCCTTGGTGCGCTGGGCGACCAGCATCGTGAAGGTGTTGGCGATCAGGAAGGTGCCGACGAAGAGCGCGATAGCCGCGAAGGCGAGCAGCATGTTGTTGATCGCGCTCAACTCGGACTCGATGTCCTTGGCCTCCTGGTCGGCCAGCTTCTGTGCGGTCTGGGCTGCGGCGCCTTCCGGGAGCAGGGGCTCGACCGCGGCGAGGAGCTTCGCGTCCGACGTGCCGGGCGCGGCACTGACGGTGATGTCATGGTAGAAGCCGGGCTTCAGATAGAGCTTCTGCGCGACTGCGGTGTCGAACAGGACCAGGCTGCCGCCCGCGTTGACCGCACCGTCCTCGGTGGTGAAGATTCCCGAGAGCTTGTACTCCTGCACCGGCCCGTTGGTGGCGACGCGGACGGTGTCGCCGACCTCGTACTTGCCCTTCGTGGCGGTGTCCTTGTCCAGGGCGATCTGCCCCGCCTGCGCCGGTCCTGACCCCTTGGCGAAGTCGTACGCGGCGTCCTTGCCGTCCTTGCCGGCGGCGTAGTTGCCGCCCTTGTTGGCCCAGCCGCTGCCGATCAGCTTGCCCGACGGGTCGGCGACCCCGGCGAATCCGGAGACCCGGCCGGTGACGTCGGTGACACCGTCCAGCTTCTCGATCTTCTCCAGGGCGGTGGAGGGGATGCCCTCCTCCTTCTCGGCGCCGGCACCGATCTCGGAGGTGGAGCCGTTGGCCACCACGGCGATGCCGTCGTAACTCTTGGCCGATTGCTTGCTGAAGGCGTTGCCGAGGGTGTCGGTGAAGACCAGGGTGCCCGAGACGAAGGCCACGCCGAGCATCACGGCGAGCGCGGTCATCAGCAATCTGGCTTTGTGCGCGAGCACATTGCGCAAGGCGGTACGGAACATGTCAGTCAGTCCTGTGGTGAGAGCCGGAGGTCGACGAGTCGGCCGATGGTCAGCTGGTCCGGCCCTTGGCGTCGAATGCCTTCATCTGGTCGAGGACGCCGTCCGCGGTGGGGTGCATCATCTCGTTGACGACCCGGCCGTCGGCCAGGAAGATCACGCGGTCCGAGTAGGAGGCGGCCACCGGGTCGTGGGTGACCATGACGACGGTCTGACCCAGTTCGCGCACCGAGTTGCGGAGGAAGCCGAGGACTTCGGCGCCGGAGCGGGAGTCCAGGTTTCCGGTGGGCTCGTCACCGAAGATGATGTCCGGCTGGGAGGCCAGGGCGCGAGCGACGGCGACGCGCTGCTGCTGGCCGCCGGAGAGCTCCGTGGGACGGTGGCTGAGGCGGTCACGCAGACCCACCATGTCGATGACGGTTTCCAGCCACTGCTTGTCGGGCTTGCGGCCGGCGATGTCCATGGGGAGCGTGATGTTCTCCAGGGCGGTGAGCGTCGGCAGCAGGTTGAACGCCTGGAAGATGAAGCCGATCTTGTCCCGGCGCAACTGGGTGAGCTGCTTGTCCTTCAGGGTGCCGAGTTCGGTGTCGCCGATGCGCACGGAGCCGGAGCTGAAGGTGTCGAGGCCGGCGACGCAGTGCATCAGGGTGGACTTGCCGGAGCCGGACGGGCCCATGATGGCGGTGAACTCCGCCTGGCGGAAGTCCACGCTGACTCGGTCGAGCGCGACCACCTGGGTCTCGCCCTGTCCGTACACCTTGGACAGATCCGTGGCGCGGGCGGCCACGGCGGTGGCGCGGTGTGCGATGGGCGTGGTGGTCACGAGGAAGGGCTCCTGTTGCGTCGGCTGTGAGCTTGCTGGGGGACGTGTCCCATCCTGGCCGCCGTCTGGGCGCCGATCGTCAGCCCCCGTGCCCGTTCCCGAGGCCCTCTTTGGGCGGACTGCGAGGGGTGGTCATCCTCCTTGGGTATGACGGTGTCCCCGAGGGGGAATGAGCCCGCAGACCGGAAGAGAAGAGTCCGTTCTCGCTCCCCGTCATGGCTCGGCCAGGGCCGGTTGGCGGCCCGCCATTCCGCTGAGTGATATACGGGAAGTCCCTGCGCCGGGACCAGTGTGACGAGGGTGACCCGGCGACTGATGTGCGCGACTCGACCGAGCCATCGGGCAAGAGGTCGAACCAGTGGCAGTTGCGGCGAATTTCCGTCAATCACGTGTCAACACATGGATGCCCACCTGTTGGGATGGCGCCGTCGGGATCTCCCTCCACCTGGGCTGACGCACCCTCAAGCGGCAATAAAATAAGACAACATCGGGCCAGGGGGGCACCGGGCGTATCGATCTACCCGGATAGGCTCCTGTGCTTACGCGGAGCCGCGCACCTGGCCCGGATGGTGGAATGCAGACACGGCGAGCTTAAACCTCGCTGGCCTTCGGGCCGTGCCGGTTCGAGTCCGGCTCCGGGCACTCTCCGGAGTCGAATTTCGACCCGGAGTGGTTGAATCCTTGACCTCCATTGACTCTCAGGGGTCACACGTTCGAGTGATTTCAGCATCACTCGACAGTGGGCGGCCCCACGGGCTCCCGTTCTTGGGGATGAGGGCGAGCCGGGCGGAGGATGCATCCCCGATCGCCCCGTGGCGGACGGTCTCGGTGGATGACTTGGCTTGATCTCAACCATTGCCAGGGTCTGGTAGTGAGCGTCTCCCGTGATCCTGGGCGCCCGGCAGTACTGCTGTCGAGCGCCCGCGTCGGCGGCTCGTCTCTATCTCCCCCCTCTCCCTCCCCTCCCTCCTCCCTTCCTTCTTCTGATGCCCCCGTCCCTTCCCCTTCCTTCTCTCTTGCTCCTTCGCCGCCTCCCCCTCCTTTGCTTCCTGTCTTCGGTGGGGCTCAGCGCTTCTCGGCCTTCGGCGCCGGTCACCCGTTGGGTCGATTCGACGGGCGCCGGAGTGATCCGCGGCACCCTCGATGGGTGTAAGGGCTTCCCCGCACCTGAGGGAGGGTGAAATGTCGTGAATCGCCTGTTGTGTGGGTCACGATCGGGAAAGATCCTCCTGGAGCATTAGGGTGCTTTCTTTGCACCCGCATTACTCTTGACGCAAGGCCGCGCAGGGTGGCCATGGAGGAGTGAGATGAGGAGCAGTAACCCGGTCTTCTCGCGACGGGGGTTCAGCCGCGACAACGGCTATGCGGGCTTCAACGCGCAGCCGCAGGCCGGGGGCCCCGCCGTAGCGACCAACCCCTACGGGCAGGGCACCGGCAACCCGTACGCGACCAACCCGTACGCACCGGCTGACACCCAGCTCGGCGGGGACCAGCAGGCCCCCGCCCGTTCCAACGTGATGACCATCGACGACGTCGTCTCGCGCACCGCGATGACGCTCGGCACCGTCGTGGTCACCGCCGCCCTCTCCTGGTTCCTGCTGCCAGTCGACCAGGACAGCATCGGCAAGTCGTACGGCATCGCCATCGGCGCCGCGCTGATCGCGATGGTCCTGGCGCTCGTCCAGGCGTTCAAGAGCAAGCCGGTTCCGGCGCTGATCCTGAGCTACGCCGCGTTCGAGGGTGTCTTCCTCGGAGTCATCTCCAGCGCGGTCAGCACCTACATCAGTGCGGGTGTCGTTCCCCAGGCGGTCCTGGGCACGATGGCCGTCTTCGCGGGCGTACTCATCGCGTACAAGATGCGCTGGATCCGGGTCAACCGTCGCTTCTACGGCTTCGTCATGGCCGCGGCGATGGGCTTCATGATCCTGATGGCCGTGAACCTGCTGTTCGCGCTCATCGCTGGCGGGGACGGCCTCGGCTTCCGCAGCGGTGGCCTGGGCATCCTGTTCGGTGTCATCGGCATCATCCTCGGCGCCTGCTTCCTCGCGCTCGACTTCAAGCAGGTCGAGGACGGGCTCACCTACGGTGCGCCGCGCGAGGAGTCCTGGCTGGCGGCCTTCGGCCTCACCCTGACCCTCGTCTGGATCTACCTGGAGATGCTGCGTCTCCTGTCGATCCTGCAGGGCAACGACTGACACGTCGTACAGAAGGGCCCGCAGGCGCTGCCTGCGGGCCCTTCCGCATGTCGAGACGTCGAGACGTCGAGACGTCGAGGGGGAAATCGGGGTCGTCGGGGGGAGTCGGGGGGACTGCTACAGCAGTCTGCGGGCGGCACGCCTCAGGTCGTACTCGTGGATGATCGCTTTGGCGTGGCCGTACGCGAGATCGTGTTCGCCCCGGAGCCAGCTGACCTTCTCCTCGAAACGGAAGAGGGAGGGGCCTTCCTCGACGGTGCGGAGCCAGTCGGAGATCTCGCGACCAGTGCATTGTGGGATTCGGGAGAGCAGATTGCGGTGTGTCTCTTCGGAGAAGACTGGGGACATCGGCGCCTCCGGACGCGTTGCGCGTGTGCTCCTTTCGGACACCGTGCCTGAGGGTTCGCGTATTGGCAACAGTCCGGGACGGGCGCATAGGGTCGCGGTGTGCTGGATACGACAGAGCTGACCGCGGTTGCCGACCGCTTCGCCGACCGTCTGCGGGTCGCCCCGCAGAGCCGCCTCCAACGCGGGGCGGCGGCCGAGGCACTCGCGCTGGCCAGGGAGTTGTCCCTACGGGCCCAACGGATCGAAGCCCCCGAGCAGCAGCCGAGAACCATGCCCGACGTCGGGCTCTTCGCCGTGGGGGATCAACTGCTCGTTGCCACGGCAGATTTGGCCGAGGCGCTGCGAACGGCCCCGTCCCCCCGGTCGGCGGAGGTGGACGAGGCCGTGGTCCTGGTCCGGGCGGCCATGGAGCGCGCCTTCACGTAGGTGTGGCCGTCGGTGGGCCCCGCCCGCTGGTTTCCGCGGGTCAGAGCGAGGCTATGACGCGGTCGGCGAGTATGTAGACGCTCTCCTCGCCACAGACGAAGGTCAGGGCGTACGCCCCGGAGACGCTGGAGCCGCCCAGCAGGATCGGCGTGTCACCGGAGCGCAGGGCCGTCGCGAGGCGCTCGGCGGTCTCACGGTGGCCCGGGGTCATGCACAGCGTCGTACCGTCGGTGAAGACGTACACGTCGAGCGTGCCGAGCGGCCCCGGCCGTACGTCCGCCAGCTCGGTCCGGGCGGCGGCGAGCTGCTCCAGCCGCTCCACGGTCCGCTCGTGGTCGGTGACCATCGGCGATTGGACGGGCACGAAGTCGGGGTGGGAAGGGTGACGGCGGCGGGCGGCGGCCAGCTCGGGCGAGTCCTCCGCGAACTCGGTCACCTCGGGGAGGTCGGCGAAGTCCACCAGATCGTCCTGAACGGCCTCGATCGCCTCCAGGTCGAGGGCCTCCAGGCCGATGAAGTCGCTCTGCCGGGGGACGTAGTACGGCAACTCGTCACCCGGTGCTCCCAGACCGCTCGCCAGGGCCGCGGGAGCGTCGCCCGCGAGGGCTGGCGCGTCGGCGGCGTCGCGGGACTCCTGTGCGGCCCAGAAGGCGCGGGCGTCCGCCAGTTCCCGTTCACGCTCCTCGGCGAGGGCTTCGGCGACCGCTGCCCGGATCTCTGCGACAGGTGTCGCACGTGCCTGGGGCACGACCGCGATCGGGTGCTCAGCACCGATGCGATGGAGGTCGGACAGCTCGGTGCGCAGGGCCGTGACCTGCCGGCGAAGCCCGTGGGCGGCGTGCAGGGCAGCGGCACCCACGACCGTTGCGGCGGCCGTGGTCAGCAGCAGGGCAATAGACATGGCGCTCACTGACGTACTCCCGTTTTCGTCGACACCCCCGACTTCCTACCTCAGCTTGCGATGGGCCTGGCCAAACTGTCAGTGCATTACGTCACAAATTGGACAGGTCTTTTGGCCCGGTGTTTACTGCCGAACAGGTTTGACCTGCGGATATATAGGCGCCGCAGGGCGTAGGTCACATCCTGGGGCAGTTTCGGTCACGACTTGGCCCTGGGTGCCATGACGGTGGCACGCGGTGGCGATCGAGCCGTCGATCAGCGGCTCGGGCCGAGGGCGGCGGCTTCGGCGCGGGTCCGCATTGCCCTGCGCTGAAGCGCCGCCGCTCGGTGGGGTCCGTCGTCGTCAGCTGAGCCGCTCGATGACCATGGCCATGCCCTGGCCGCCGCCGACGCACATGGTCTCCAGCGCGAACTGCTTGTCGTGGAACTGGAGGCTGTTGATCAGCGTGCCGGTGATCCGGGCACCGGTCATGCCGTAGGGGTGGCCCACCGCGATGGCGCCGCCGTTGACGTTCAGCTTGTCGATGTCGATGCCCAGATCCCGGTACGAGGGGATCACCTGGGCCGCGAACGCTTCGTTGATCTCGACGAGGTCGATGTCGTCCACGGTCATCCCGGCCCGGGCGAGGGCCTGTCGCGACGCCTCGACCGGCCCGTACCCCATGATCTCCGGCGAGAGCCCGGAGACTCCGGTGGAGACGATCCGGGCGAGCGGGGTCAGACCCAGCTCGCTCGCCTTGGTGTCACTCATGATCACCAGTGCGGCGGCGCCGTCGTTGAGCGGGCAGCAGTTGCCGGCGGTGATCAGTCCGTCGGGGCGGAACACCGGCTTCAGTCCGGCGACGCCCTCCAGGGTCACTCCGGCGCGGGGGCCGTCGTCCTTGCTGACGACCGTGCCGTCAGGGGTGGTGACGGGGGTGATCTCCCGCTCCCAGAACCCCGCGGCGATGGCCGCCTCGGCCAGGTTCTGCGAGCGGACGCCGAACTCGTCCATGTCCTGGCGGGTGACGTTCTTGAGTTGGGCGAGGTTCTCGGCGGTCTGGCCCATGGCGATGTACGCGTCGGGAAGCAGGCCGTCCTCGCGCGGGTCGTGCCAGCTCTCGCCGCCGCCCTCCGCAGTCCTGGCGGTACGGGCCTGGGCCTGCTCGAAGAGGGGGTTGCGGGTGTCGGGCAGGCCGTCGGACGAGCCCTTGGCGAATCGGGAGACCATCTCGACCCCGGCCGAGATGAAGACGTCCCCTTCGCCGGCCTTGATGGCGTGGAAGGCCATGCGGGAGGTCTGGAGCGACGACGAGCAGTAGCGGGTGATCGTGCACCCGGGCAGATGGTCCATCCCCATCTGTACGGCCACGATCCGACCGAGGTTGTGCCCCTGCTCGCCGCCGGGGAGACCGCAGCCGAGCATCAGGTCGTCGATGTCCCTCGGGTCCAGCTCCGGCACCTTGGCGAGGGCCGCCGCGATGATCGTCGCGGTCAGGTCGTCGGCCCGCAGGTCCTTGAGGGAGCCCTTGAAGGCCCTGCCGATGGGGGAGCGGGCGGCGGAAACGATGACGGCTTCGGGCATCGAGGGCTCCAGAGGCTGGGGGAGGGTTCCGTCGGAAGTTACCTGGAGGTAGTGGTGGGGGTCACGCGTGCCGGCGTGTGATCGTCACCTCAATTCTAAGCGAGCGCTCGCTTCGGAGTCGGGAGAGGGAAGCCGGGAGGGGGAAGAGGGGGAACGGGCGGCCCGGTGCACCACCCCTTCCCCCACCCTGTCCGTTCCCGCCTTCCTGGAGACGTGCTCGCCCTGCCCGCAGACGGGACGGGTGGCCCGCCACCCGGCACGGACTAGCGGTGCGTCGCCTCCGTCGGTGACGGCTCGGCCGCGTCCGGGGTCGAAGCGGGCTCTGGCAGCCGCCGCCTCCTGCGGTGCTTGAGCAGTGCCCAGGGGGCGCGGGCCCCCGTGACCTCGGTACCGGCCTCCTTCGCCGCCTCCGCCGCGGCCTTCGCCACCGGGAGCATCCCCTCGTCCCGACGGGCGTCCGGCCGGTCCGACTCGGGCCAGACCCCGAGCGCCGCACAGACGGTCGGCAGCATCGCCATCGCCGCCGTCGCATATCCCTCGGCGGAGGGGTGGTAGTTGTCCGCGCCGAACATCTCCCGTGGATTGGCGGCGAACTCCGGCCCCAGCAGATCCCCCAGCGAGACCGTCCGTCCGCCCTGCTCCACCGTCACGATCGTCTGGGCCGCCGCGAGTTGCCTGGATGCCCTGCGGGCCAGCCAGCGCAGCGGCTGGTACACCGGTTCGATGGTGCCCAGGTCGGGGCAGGTGCCCACCACCACTTCGGCTCCGGACGTACGCAGTCTGCGCACCGCGGAGGCCAGATGGCGCACTGATTCGGTCGCCGGGATCCGGTGGGTGACGTCATTCGCGCCGATCATGATCACACAGATGTCCGGCTGTCTGGAGGTGTCCGCCAGCAGGGCGGTGACCTGTCGTTCCAGATCGTCCGACCGTGCCCCGGGCTGTGCGACGTTGCACACTTCGACCGGCCGTTCCGCGACCGCTGCGAGCCCCGATGCCAGCAGCGCTCCCGGAGTCTGGCTGGCTCTGCGGACCCCCTGGCCCGCTGCCGTGGAGTCGCCCAGCAGTCCCAGGAGCATCGGGTTCGTGCGCCCGAAGGCCAGCCCGTAGAGTCCGTCGCCGCGGGGTGGAACGGGAGCCGTACCCCCTCCGACCGTGCGTTTCGCCAACTGCACCTCTGCGACCACGACGCCCATGGTCGCCACTCCGAGCAGGCCGATGCTTCCGCCGCCGTAGGCGGCGCCTGCTGCGATGCGCCGTGCCACTCTTGCCCTCGACACCGTCCGGACCTCCTCTCCTCGCCCTCCGACGCTGCGAGCTACTCGTCGGTTATGAGCTAACTGCCCCGTAGTCGCCATCGCCCAATCCCGCACCGGTCCGCTTACTCTGGCCGCATTCACTACGGAGATCCCGGAGAAACATTGTGCGCATTCACCACTCGATGATCAGTCTTGTCGGCAATACCCCATTGGTGAAGCTCAACAGCGTGACCGAGGGCATTCAGGCGACGGTCCTGGCCAAGGTCGAGTACTTCAACCCAGGCGGCTCGGTGAAGGACCGCATCGCCGTGCGCATGATCGAGGCGGCGGAGGAGAGCGGGGCGCTGCTGCCCGGGGGCACCATCGTGGAGCCGACCAGCGGCAACACCGGTGTGGGGCTGGCGATCGTGGCCCAGCAGAAGGGCTACAAGTGCATCTTCGTCTGCCCGGACAAGGTCTCCACGGACAAGATCAATGTGCTGCGGGCGTACGGTGCGGAGGTCGTCGTCTGCCCCACCGCCGTCGACCCGGAGCATCCCGACTCGTACTACAACGTCTCCGACCGCCTGGTCCAGGAGACCCCGGGGGCCTGGAAGCCCGACCAGTACTCGAACCCCAACAACCCCCGTTCGCACTATGAGACGACCGGTCCCGAGCTGTGGGAACAGACCGAGGGAAAGATCACCCATTTCGTCGCGGGCGTCGGCACGGGCGGCACGATCTCCGGCACCGGTCGCTACCTCAAGGACGTCAGCGACGGCACTGTGGCCGTGATCGGCGCCGACCCCGAGGGCTCCGTCTACAGCGGTGGTTCCGGTCGCCCCTACCTGGTCGAGGGCGTCGGTGAGGACTTCTGGCCCACCGCCTACGACCGGACGGTGACCGACGAGATCGTCGCCGTGTCCGACAAGGACTCCTTCCAGATGACCCGCCGCCTCGCGAAGGAAGAGGGCCTCCTGGTCGGCGGCTCCTGCGGTATGGCGGTCGTGGCGGCACTGAGGGTCGCCGAGCGCCTCGGACCGGACGACGTGGTGGTCGTCCTGCTTCCCGACAGCGGACGCGGCTACCTCAGCAAGATCTTCAACGATGAATGGATGGCCGACTACGGCTTCCTGGAGGGCTCTGGTCCCTCCGCATCCGTCGGTGACGTGCTGCGCCACAAGGAGGGGGGCAAGATCCCCAGCCTGGTGCACATGCACCCGGAGGAGACCGTGGGCGACGCGATCGAGGTGCTGCGCGAGTACGGCGTGTCCCAGATGCCGATCGTGAAGCCCGGCGCCGGCCACCCCGATGTGATGGCCGCAGAGGTCATCGGTTCGGTGGTGGAACGTGAACTACTCGGAGCCCTCTACACCGAGCGCGCCACCCTGAGCGACTCGCTGGAGAAGCACATGAGTGCCCCCCTGCCGCAGGTCGGATCGGGTGAGCCGGTCGCCGACCTGATGAGCGTGCTCAGCGACACCACGCATGCGGCGGACGCCGCGATCGTCCTGGTGGAGGGCAAGCCCAAGGGTGTGGTGAGCCGCCAGGACCTGCTGGCGTTCCTCGCCGGCGGCGGAAACTAACGCTCTTCGCGAGGGCCGTCCCCGTACCCCTGGAGCACAGGACGACGTCAAAGGTGCTTCCCGCGCCGTAGGCGGGTACGGGGTCTCACGATCGGCACACGGGTGTCACATCCAGGCAGCATCCGCTTAACACCCGTCCTGCACAGTGGTGGCTCACGAACGGCGTCGTGGATCCGGAGCGGCTCCCGGCTCGACGGCGTCGTGGACGCGGGTCCGGCCCTCACCAGGCCCGTGTCCCCACGGGGATCGCCGGTCCCGCCCCCCGGCCGGCGGCCGGGGGTGCGGCGATCCCCGTGTCAGTCGTACCGGCGGCCACTCAGAGCAGGCACGACCTCCGGGGGTCCGGGGCTCACTCCTCCCACTCGGAGTGCCCCTCGTCCTTCGCGCGGCGCTTGCGCGACCAGGAGAAGCCCCCCGACGCATGGACGAAGTTCACTCCCACGATGCCGGTCCACGTCACGATCAGCCCGGGCAGACCGGCGTTCACCACGCCGATCGCGGACAGCGGCACCGCCAGGATCATGGTGATGATGCCGTAGCCGAACCGCTCCCCGAAGTTGGGGTCGGCCGGCTGCTGGGGCGGGCGGACCCCGCGCGCCACCGACATCTGCTGCTCGGCGAGCTGACGTCGCACTCGACGGTCCACCGTGCCGTCGAGGCGTTGCTCGACCTTCTCCAGAAACGATTCGACGAGGGCGGAGTCATAGTCTTCGCCGAGTTCGCGGCGGGCGTGCAAGGTGGCGTCGAGCTCCTTCTTGAGCTCAGGGTCACGGGCATCCATACCTCGTCACGCTACGGGCGCGGACCGCTCACGTCAGTGGGGCTATCCCCACTGTTTCGCGCCCCGAGGATCCGGAGCGACCGGATCCAGGCCGTGGCGTGCCGCCCTGACCGATGATGGGACCGTCAGGGTCCGGCTCCCCGACCACCAGCAGACGACGACGGACCCAAGGAGTGCAGAGGCGATGACAGGCGCGACGAAGAGGACGGCATGAGCGACACCCCCGCCACCCGGCTGCAAGAGCTGTTCGAGGGGCATCGACTCACCCCCACCCAGCGGCGCATCGCCCACCACATGGTGCGCAGGGCGGCGGACGTGCCGTTCCTCTCCAGTGTGGAACTCGCCGAGCTCGCCGGAGTCAGCCAGCCGTCCGTCACCCGTTTCGCGGTCGCCCTCGGCTTCGACGGCTACCCGGCACTGCGCCGGCACCTGCGCGAGATCACCCCACCCGGGCGACCGGCCACCACCACGGTCGATGACGCACCGAACGAGTACCAGCAGGCCGTGCAGGCCGAGATCGAGAACCTGCGCCAACTCTCCGACCTGCTCGCCGACCCGGCGCCCGTCGAACGCGCCGGCAGGCTCCTCGCCGCATCCCGGCCACTGCCGGTCCTCGGACTGCGCGCGGCCTCCGCCCAGGCCCACGGCTTCGCCTACTTCGCCAGCAAGGTCCACCCGGACGTACGCCTGCTGGACCAGGCCGGGAGTCTGCTCGCCGACCGCATCGACTCCTCACTGCGCGCGGGCGCGGACGTCCTGCTCTGCTTCGCACTGCCCCGCCACCCCAAGGAGGTCGTGGAGGCGCTGGCGTACGCACGCTCCCGCGGACTGACGGTGGTGACGGTCGCCGACTCCGCGTTCGCCCCGGTCGCCGAACACAGCGATCTGCTCATCCCGGCGGCGGTCGGCACGGGCTTCTCCTTCGACACCGCCTGCGCCCCGATGCTGCTCGGCAGGGTGCTGCTGGAAGCGATGTGCGACGCACTGCCCGATGCACAGGCCCGGTTGGAGGACTTCGACGCCCGGGCGGCGGCCCGAGGGCTCTTCGCCGAGTGATCGGCCGTGCGGATTCTCAGACGGCACTCAGAAAACGTCGCTAATCTCCGCGGCACAGCCGCCGCACGACACCGAGCCGGTCGCCCATGTTCCCGGCGCGTGACGGCAGCCTGGCGATGGGCAAACAACAGCTACAGCAGCAACGAACAACAACAGCAACGAGCAGCAACGAGCAGCACTGAACAACAACGACACACAACAACGACAACAACGACACACAACACCGAGCAACGGCAACGAGTAACAACAGGATCGACGGACGGAGTACGGAAGTGGGGCGCGGGGCGCAGTCGCTGGCAAGGGTCGCCGTGGTCGTACGGGCGGGGGCAGCGCCCCTGTGGTGGTCGGGACTGATCGCCGGGGGCATCGGGGTGCTGCTGCCCGGACTGACGGGACGGCGCATCGGCGTCCTGTCCGGGGCCGCCCTCTTTCTGATCGCGGCAGCCGTCACGGCCCTGCTGCGCCGCGGTCGCTATGCCCACTTCGCCGACTCCGCCACCCGCGCGGGCCGTACCGACATCCTCCAGGACCGTCGGGTGACCCTGCGGAACTGGCGCCGCGCGCATCGCTGGTACTGGGTGGCAGCGGTGGTCGCAGCCGTCGTCAGCTCCTTCGCCCTACCGGCCGCCGGCGGTCTGTTGCTCGCCGGAGCGGGTGCGGGGCTGTGGATGAAGGCGCTCTGGCTCGGCCGGCGCGAGCAGGACGCACAGAAGCTGCTGTGGCTGCGTACGGACTGGGCGGACGCCGGACCGGTGGGCAAGCGGGTCAAGGGCTTCCGTACGACGGGCATCGCCGCCGGGGACGCCGCGCCCGGTGGGGCGCGACGCCGCTAGGTCGTGTCTCACGCAGAGCGTCGGGCGGGACCATCAGACCCGGCCGGGGGCGTCCTGCGATGAGGGCCCCTTCGGCCGGACGTCTGCGGGGCCGATCAGATCTCCAACTCGCTCTCGATCTTCTTCAGCTGGTGGCGCGCCATCGCCAGGTTGGCGCGGTTCTTGTCGAGCGCCAGGTACAGGAAGAGACCGTCGGTCCCCCGCCCCCGCAGCAGCCGGATCAAGTGGTACTGGGTACCGAGGGTGATCAGGATGTCCTCGATGCCGTCCTTGAGACCCAACTGCTCCATCGTGCGGACCTTGGCGCGCACCACATCGGTGTTGCCCGCCGCTGCCACCTGGAGGTCGAGGTCCTTGCCGCCGCCTATCGTCCCCAGCGCCATTCCGCTGGTGTAGTCGACGAGGGCGGCGCCCAGGGCGCCTTCGATGAGGGTGGTCGCTTCCTTGAGGGCGGCTTCGGTGTTGGCCATGAGCTGTGTGCTTCCTTCCGGTTTTCGCTGCTACTGCTGGTGGTGCGGGGCGGTGATCCGTCGACGGCTCGAACCGTGCGGCGCACGCCCTTGGTGCCGATCGGTCCATGGGACCGGTTGATGGGATCGGTCAGGTGGCCTCCGGCCGTTCGAGTGCGCCGAGGGCGTCGTCGACCAGATCTCCGATGCGAGCACCGGAGCGCCGCGCCTCCAGATGGAGCCGGCCGACATTGATCCGAGGACCGGCCAGCAGGGCGAGCACCGCCGACGGACCGGCTCCGTAGATCCCGGTGTAACCGAGTTCGCCACGGATCAAGAGTTCGCGGAAGCCGCCCCGGCCACTGACCGCGCCGAGGTGCGAGGCCGCACCGAGGACGGAGATGGTCAACGACGCCAGTCGGTCCGCGTGTTCCTTGGACTCCTCCGGCGCATGGCCGGTGTCCGATGCCAGCACCACACCGTCCGTGCTGGCCGCCAGCGCTGCCGTCAGCTGAGGCATCCGGACCCGAAGGCGCCGCAGTTCGGCGAGGACATCGGCCTCGGTCGTCATCAGCTGTCTCCTTTCGGCACGTAGCCGGGTGGCGCGCCTCATGAGGTACGACGAGGGGCCTGGCGGGCGGCCGGCGAACTCGCCGGGACCTCCAGCGCTTCACGGATGCGGCGGAGCAGGGCGCTGTCCGGGGCAGTTGGCGGTTCGTGCGCCTGCGCCTGCTCCGGTTGCTGTGTCCCGTCGTCCGACGATGGGTGGGCCCCTGCCCCCGGTACGCCGGCCGTTGCGTCGATCAAGCCTTCGGCGGCGAGTCTGCGCACTTCGACCAGGGTGTTGAAGGCGGGCCGCCCCAACTCCCGGGCGATGGTCGGCGGTGTGCGTACCCCGTCGGCCAGTTCCAGGAGTGCGCGGCGGTGGGGGCTGATGGCGCGTCCGCGGTGCGGGCGTCGCCGTACGGGTGCGGTGTCCACCTCGGGGTGGGGCCAGATGGAGTTCAGCAGCCGTACGCGACGCATCGACTCGCGCTCGACCGCACTGGGCGACACCGGCCGCACCGGGCCCAACCAGTGGGTGACCCCGTAGCGGAACCGGGTTGCTCCACTGCGGGTGGCGAGGGTGAAGAAGGCTGCGTCGAAGAGTGTGCCGAGATGGCAGATCTCCAGTTCGCCGGCGGTGATGGCCCCGCTGTCGATGAGTTGGCGGGCGACCTGGCACCTGGCGCCCGCGGCGGCTATGGCGTCGTCCCAGTGGTCGGGGCGCAGCCGGCCGCTGGCGGCGGTGATGACGTCGAGTCCTGGGGCGGCGGCGGCTTCGGCATGGACTACCTGGCCATCGACGAGGTAGAGCGCCCCGTGGTCCCGTATCAACACTCCGGTGGCGCGCTCGTCGGTGAGTCGTCGGAGCATGGGGGAGACGACCGAGAGCCGGTTGTTCATCCGAGCACCAGCCGTTCGGCCAGGTCGCACATGCGGATACGGGCCAGGGCGAGATTGCCGAGGTCGCGATCGAGCCAGAGGTGGAGGCAGACGGTGCTGTCGAAGGCCGTGTCCACGAATCGCACCATGTGGTACCCGGTACGGGTGGTGAGGATGAGGTCCTCGACCAGGGGGCCGTCGTCCGCCGCGGCCCGAGGGAGGGGGGCCACCGTCGCCCCGTCCTCCGCCGGAGGCTCGCCCTCTGTCGGCTCCGGTACGGGCGTGGTCGCGGCGAACGCCGCGAACTCCGTGCTGAGTCGGGCCAGTTCGCTGGTCTCCGCCGCATTGCTCTCGTGGTCGCCGCCGGCTGCTTCTCCCACGCTGCCGAGGGCCAACCCCGTGGCCCAGTCCACGACGGAGGCGCCGCGTGCGCCTGGCACCAGCATGGCTTCCAGTAGGCACTCGTCTATTCCGGGCACTTGGCTCCCCCTTTCCCGCTTTTCCGCCCAGGTGTTCCGCGCACAGATGTACGGCGGCGGTGACCGGGAGGCTACGCTATGTGGTGGCCCCAGATGAGAGAACTTTCATTTTTCGCCGAGTTTGATCGAAAGTTGAATGAGTTCTATTAGGACTCCGTTAGGTCTTCCTGTCGGGCTTGTTCGGGAGCATGGTGGATGGTGTGGATGCCTATGAAGTAGAGCGTGTCCGGGCGGAGTTAGGTGTGTTCGTCGCCGATGTGTTCGCGTCGGTTCCGCGTCGGGACCAGCGGGCGAAGGGCGACTGCTACCTGCGGGGGCTGATGCTGGACGGCCGCCGCAAGTCCATCCAGGCCATGGCCGCCCGGCTGGCGGACGGCAACGAGCAGAACCTGCAGCAGTTCGTGAACCAGTCCACCTGGGACCCGGTACCGGTCCAGCGGCGGATCTGCGAGCGGATGCTCCCGCTGATCGACCCGGCAGTATGGATCATCGACGACGTGTCCGTGCCCAAGGACGGCCGTATGTCGGCCGGAGTGGCCCCGCAGTACTGCGGAGCGCTGGGCAAACGGGCCAACTGCCAGGTCGCGGTGACAGTCCACGCCGCAGCGGACACGGCGTCCTGTCCGCTGCAGT
Source organism: Streptomyces sp. NPDC059256 (assembly GCF_042753785.1). Classification (NCBI taxonomy): domain Bacteria; kingdom Bacillati; phylum Actinomycetota; class Actinomycetes; order Kitasatosporales; family Streptomycetaceae; genus Streptomyces; species Streptomyces sp. NPDC059256. Next base: position 465,573 of record NZ_JBHYZO010000004.1, read on the forward strand.
GGCGGCTGTTCCTGCCCTCGGAGTGGGACTCGGACGCTCACCGGCGCTCCCGGTGCCGCATCCCGCCCACAACCGGGCACCGGGAGAAGTGGCGCCTGGCCCTGGACATGCTCGACACCCTGGCCGCCTGGGACATGACACCGCCGGTCGTGGTGGCCGACGCCGCCTACGGCACCAACGCACACCTGCGGGCCGCGCTCGCCGAACGCTCCCTCGCCTATGTCCTGGCCGTCCGCCCGGACATCACGGCCCACCCCTTCGACGCCCAGCCCGTGGCACCACCCCGCAAGGGACCGGTCGGCTGCACGCCCCAGCCACGCTACCGGCAGCCCGCACCATCGCTCACCACCCTCGCCACCGGCCTGGGGCAGCACACGTTCACCACCCTGACCTGGCGGCAGGGCTCACGCCGGCCCCTGCGGTCACGGTTCGCCGCGGTGAGGGTGCGCCCCGCCGGCCACGCGGTCGAACGCCCGGTCAAAGCCGCCGCTTCCTCCACCCAGGGCTGGTGGGACGGAGTCCTGCCCGACTGCTGGCTCCTGGCCGAATGGCCCGCGCAAGCACCGGCGCCCACGGATTACTGGCTCTCCAACCTGCCGGCCGACACACCGATCGCCAAGCTGGTCCGCCTGGCAAAGGCCCGCTGGCGCATCGAGCACGACTACCGCGAACTCAAGCACGGCCTGGGCCTGGACCACTTCGAAGGCCGCTCCTGGGCCGGCTGGCACCACCACGTCACCCTCGTCACCGCGGCCCACGCCTTCCTCACCGAACAGCGCCTGTCCCCAAAAGCACCCACGCCGGTCTCACGCTCTACCAGGCCCTCGACACCCTCCAGGGCGTCCTGAGGTGCTGGACCGGCATCTGCACCACCTGCCAACAGCCCCTCCCCAGAAAACCACCCACAACACCAAGATCAAGACAGACCTAACGGAGTCCTACTATAAAGTTCGTGCACCACATACCCGTTTTTGGGGTCTTTCGGGTTCGGTGCGTGGCTTATTAGCTTCCGTCGGCTTCCGTTGGCATTGGGCGTGGTTGAGGTCACAGCCGTCGGATGGCCTCTCGGACTCGCCACTCGACGGCTCGCGGGCATGGAAAGAGGGGCCCGGCGCCTTCCGGACCCCTCAAAGCCATGACCAGTGCTTCAGTGACCACTGATTCAGCAGCCGTCAGCCGTCAGCCGTTGCTGTCACCTCTCACCTCTCGCCTGTCAGCCGTTGTCGGCGACGCCCTCGCCACGCGCCTTCAGCACGGCCTTGTTGACCGCCCACAGGGCGATGCCGATGGCCAGCAGCACGCCGGCCCGGATGTAGACCTCGGCATCCCGGTCGGCCAGCGGGCTGGCCAGGACCAGCGCGGTCACCGCACCGAGCACGGGCAGCGCGGTCGGAGTGCGGAAGTGCTTGTGGGCGACCCGGTCCCGACGCAGCACCAGGACCGCGATGTTGACCACGGCGAAGACGCAGAGCAGCAGGAAGGCCGTGGTGTCGCTGAGTCCCTCGATCTCACCGGTGGTCACCAGACCGATCGCGAGCACCGACACGAACACGATGCCGACGACGGGAGTACAGCGGCCGGGGAGCACCTTGCCCATGGCGCGCGGCAGGATGCCCTCGTTGGCCAGTCCGTAGCAGAGCCGCGAGGCCATCATGATGTTGATGAGAGCGGAGTTGGTGACCGCGAACAGGGCGATCAGGGCGAAGAGTTTGGGCGGGAAGTCCACGCCACCGGCCTTGACCACTTCCAGCAGTGGGCCGCTGGAACCCGCCAGGGTGCGATGGTCGACCAGGAGCGAGGAGACCAGCGCGACCAGCACATAGATGGTTCCGGTGACGGCGACCCCGATGAAGATCGCGCGGGGGAAGGTGCGGATCGGATCCTTCGTCTCCTCGGCCATGTTTACCGAGTCCTCGAAGCCGACGAAGGCGAAGAAGCCCAGGGCCGTTGCTCCCAACACGCTGGTGATCAGTGCGTATCCGGTGCCGGACGCTTCGAACTCGGTGAGCCGTGATGCCTCGCCGTCGCCCGAGAACACCGCCCATGCGCCGATGCCGAGGATGATGGCCAGTCCGCTGAGCTCGACGATCGTCAGCACCACATTGGCCTTCACCGACTCCGAGACACCGCGCAGATTGAGCGCCGCGAGGACGAGGATGAAGAGGATCGCGATGAGGGTGGCCGGGACCGCGTCGGTGAACTCCAGGAAGTAGTCACCACTGAACGCCCGCGCCGCGGCACTGGCCGACGCCAGGCCGGAGCACATCACCAGGAACGCGACGATGAAGGTGACGAACGGGACCTTGAACGCCTTCTGCGTGTACAACGCGGCACCCGCGGCCTTGGGGTACTTGCCGACCAGTTCCACGTACGAGGCCGCGGTGAGCACGGCGACGATGAAGCCGATGAGGAACGGAAGCCACAGGGCCCCGCCGACCTTGCCTGCGACCTTCCCGGTCGTTGCGTAGATTCCGGTGCCGAGGATGTCGCCGATCACGAACAGGATGAGCAGCTTCGGCCCGATGGCCCGCTTCAGCGGACCGTCGCCGCCCGGAACCTCGGTGGCTCTGGCGGTTTCGGATGCGGTGGTCATGGGCCTCTCTCCCGATCTCCTGGTGCGGTGTGGGAGGAGGTCTGCCCCCGAAGTCCCCTCTGATGCCTGGGGGATGTGCAGCTTCTGCGTTCGTTGTGTACCCCTCCTGTTCCTGACGAACGGGCGACGGATCTCTTCCGGCGGCTCTGGAAGGCGCCGTGGGAGTACGGGTGGGCACGGCCTGGTATCGGTTCTTCCGGCAACGCCCGGAGCGGGTGGGTTGCGGTGGGTTCGGGGGCTTGCGGCAGGCTGCCACACTCCTGTCGTGATGCGATTCCGATTCGAACTGCGACCGTTGGCGGATGTCCGGCCGTGGGGCGGGGAGAAACCCTCGCTGCACTGGTTCGGACTGACGGACGGCTGGTACTGGATCGAGGTGGGAGGCCACCAACTGCTGCGCTACTCGGATCGCACGCTGCATCGATGGGCGGCGAAGTTCGGCGCGGAGCGGGCGTTCCCCTATGCCGACTACTACGTGGCCCGTCTCTGGGAAGACGTGCTGGAGATGGTCCCGACGGTGTTGGAGCCGATCCCCGACGACCTCGTCAGCTTTGTGACGCGGGACCGGGACGACTGGCCGCGTGGTGACCGCACGCCGCAGGCGGAGACCGCGGAGCAGTGGCACGCCGAGCGTTCGATCTATCTCGGCCCCCTGCGCAACCCTCCCCACATCCGGTGGTGGCGGACGATCACCGAGGACGGCGATCTCGTCACCGTCGACTGGATGCACCGCCCTGATGCCGAGATCGAGTTCAGCTGCCCCCTGATGGGGCGGGTGGAGGTGCCGACCAGTGTGTTCGTCGACGCGGTCACCGCATTCGATCGAGCGCTGCTGGCCGCCATGGATCAGCGCATCCACGCACTGGAGACGACCGGACCGCCGGCCGGGGTCACCGTGGATCTGGACGCACTGCGTCAGGAACAACAGGAGCGGGCGCTCTGGCTGGGTCGGGCCAGGGCCTGTGAGGTGGTCACCGATGCGGACGCGGTCAGGCTGGGGGTCAGGGAACTGCTCGGTGGTGGTTGGAGTGGCCCCGCCGGTTGACGTCCGGTGAGCACAGCAGCACAGCAGCACAGCAACACGGGAGCACAGCCGCACGCGATACACCGGAGCGCGAGAGGGCGAGAGGGTTGAGCGAGGACGGGACCGCTGAGCGAGTACGAGTAGGGGGCGGACCCCGAGCGGGCACGTGTGAGGGTGGTGCTGGGTGCGGGGTGCGGGGTGCTGGGTGCTGGGTGCTGGGTGCTGAGTGTCGGGTGCCGGGTGTCAGGGCCTGGCCTGGTCAGACGCTGCCGTATCCCTGCTCGACCGCCGCCGCCACGTCCGCCAGATCCCGGCCGATCGTCTTGGCCACGGCTTTGGCGCCGATCGCCCCGAAGACCCTGGCGAGCAACCCACTCATCCCCGAGGGCGGCACCGCCGTGAACACCATCCGCACCTGTGTCTCCTCGGGCCCCACCTCCCGTAGGACGAACTCCGATGTGTAGTGGGCGCCTTGGGAGTCGGCCTCCACCACATACCGGAGCGGTGGCTCGCTGGACGTCACGTACATCTCTTCCGTCGCCTGTTTGCCCATGATGCGCCGGGTCTCCCGCCAGCGCGTCCCCACACCGAAGGGCCCTGGTGAGAGCACTTCGACCGCGTCCACTCCAGTGAGGACGACGGGTGCTCTCTCCAGGTCCGTCAGCGCGCGCCAGACCCGCTCTGCGGGGGCCGCGATCCGGCGCTCCACGACCACGCTTCTGTTCGCCATGACTCCAGGAAAGCAGTCGGCTGTGACAATCGCCCCCGGAGCGACGGCGGTGATGCTAAGCGGTCGCACGACCAGCCGGGCGCATGTCGCGGACGGGATGCCGGGCGACCTCCCAGGAGTCGCCCGGAGCCCTTCGAAGCAGCTAACTCTTACAGCCTTGTCAGGCATAACTGGGCAGCTATATCTTACGGGTGTGTAAGAGATCTTTGTGGGGGCTCTACCCCGCGCATACGGCAGGCACCGTGAACCCACTCCCCACGGCTGATCAGCAGCCCACACGATCCGCCCGCCCTCGCCCCCGCCGAACCCGGATCGCGGGAGCGGTCGATATGCGGGTCCGGCTCGTCCAGGGCCTCGCCCTGCTGTCCACCGGCACCCTCGCCGGCGCGTTCGGCTACGGTGCGGCCAATCTCGTACCCACCTTCAACGCCATACCGCTCGACATGAGGCTGTCCTTCCACTCCCAGCTGATGCAGATGAACGGCATCACCATGCAGGGCGCCATGGGCATCTCGGCGCTCAGCGCCCTTGTGCTCGCCGCCATGACGCATGGCCGCTCACGGCGATTGGCCGGCGGAGCGGGGCTCCTCGCCCTGGCGTCCTTCCTGATCACCCGTCTCGGCAATGTCCCCATCAACGGCCGCATCAAGCAGTGGGCGGCCACCTCGGCACCCGCCGACCACGCCGAGATCCTGGCCCGCTGGGAGGCGTTCAACCACGCACGCACGGGCGCCGCATTCGCGGCCTTCGCGCTGCTGATCCTTCTCTCCCTGCGCGGCGTCGAAGCCGGTCGGACCACGGCTGGGCGACAGCAGTAGCAACGTCGGCCTTCGCGACCACAACGGGCCGTGAAGACCGACGCCACACGCAAACCCCAACTCCGCTGTGCGCTGAGCGCCGCAGCCGGGGCGGTCGTACGACCGCCGCTACAGCAGCGACCCCGCGAGCCCCCCGCCCGACTCGGCCACGATCTCCGCCATGGTCTGCGGGGCGCGTACCAGCGAGAAGCGCACGGAGTCGGACTCCTCACCGTCCACCGCATAGCCGTGCACCCCGACCCGCGGCAGGCTGTTGTAGCCGTAGTGGTTGGAGAAGTAGTAGGCACCCGTGTCCAGGGCGGCCACCACATCACCCGGCTCCAGCAGCGGCAGCGGACGCCCCGCCGCGAGCAGGTCGCCGGCGAAGCACGCTGGCCCCGCCACGTCCTGCACGACCGGCTCGCCCGTCTTGGGCGACCCCTTGTCGTCGTAGGCGGCGATCCGCAGCGGCCAGGACGCCGGGTCGTAGACGGTACGGGTGGCCACCTGCACCCCCGCGTGCGTGACCGCGATCGGCCGGGAGCCGGACACCTTGGTGTACTCCACCCTGGCGAGGAAGAAGCCGTTCTTGGCGAGCAGCGAACGGCCGAACTCGGTCACCAGCCCGTAGCGCCCGTCCAGCAGTCCGGGCACCTGCTCCTTGAGGAGCTGTGCGTACTGCGCGAACGTCGGTGCCGTCTCGTCCGACGCGAAGTTGACGGGCAGCCCGCCGCCGATGTCGATGGTGGTGATCTGTTGCCGTCCGGCCGCCGCGTTGATCTCCTCGGCGAGACCGTGGACCTCCCGTACGCCGTCGATCATCCGGGCCAGCGGTATGCCCTGCGAGCCGGAGTGGGTGTGCAGCCTGGTCAGCCAGGGGCGGTCGAGGTAGGCGCGTACGACCGCGGCGCGTGCGCCTTCGTCCCGGAGCGCGATGCCGAACTTGGAGGTTGCCGTTGCCGTGGACAGTGCCTCGATGGAACCACCGCCGACCTGTGGATTGACCCGTATGCCAAGGGCTGAGGCGGTGCCCCCGGCCCAGGCGTCGAGCCGGGCCAGCTCCTGGGGGTTGTCCGCATTGACCGCGATGCCGAGGGTGAGCGCTTCGGCGAGTTCGGCGGGTGTCTTCGCGGGGGAGTCGAGGACGATGCGGTCCGCCGGCACCCCGGCCGCGCGGGCGAGCGCCAACTCTCCTGGACTCGCCACCTCCGCGCCGATGCCCTCGTCGTTCAACAGGGCGAGCACGGGTACGAGCGGTGCGGCCTTGACGGCGAACGCGTGCAGTACGGGGGCATCTGTCACGGCCGCGAACGCGGCGCGCAGAGCGGTGGCGGAGGCTCGGATGCCTGCGATGTCGAGGAGGGCGACCACCGGTTGTTCCTCGGTGAGGAGTCCCTGTTGGAGGGCGGCACGTACGGCGTGGTGACGACGGTCAACAGTCATTGCAATAGCCAATCATTCGGGTCGACCCCGGCGCATCTGTTGACTAGAGGTATTCATCTAGTCAGGATGTGAATAGCGGACACAACATTGGTCGTCGCGGCCATGAGGAGGCTCGTTCCATGTCAGCACCTTCGAAGCCCGGACCGCCCCCTTCGGGTCCCCGCCCGGTCAGGGCTCCGCGCGGTACGGAACTGAGCACCCTGGGCTGGCAGCAGGAAGCCGCCCTCCGCATGCTCCAGAACAACCTCGACCCCGAAGTCGCGGAACACCCCGACCAGCTCGTCGTCTACGGCGGCACCGGCAAGGCGGCCCGTGACTGGCGCTCCTTCGACGCCATGGTTCGCACCCTGCAAACCCTCAAGCAGGACGAGACCATGCTCGTCCAGTCCGGTCGCCCGGTCGGCGTGATGCAGACCCACGAATGGGCCCCGCGCGTGCTGATCGCCAACTCCAACCTGGTCGGCGACTGGGCGAACTGGGAGGAGTTCCGTCGCCTCGAAGCCCTAGGGCTGACCATGTACGGACAGATGACGGCCGGCTCCTGGATCTACATCGGCACCCAGGGCATCCTCCAGGGCACCTACGAGACCTTCGCCGCCGTCGCCGCCAAGCGCTTCGGCGGCACCCTGGCCGGCACCATCACCCTCACCGCCGGCCTCGGCGGGATGGGCGGGGCGCAACCGCTCGCCGTCACCATGAACGACGGGGTCGCGATCTGCATCGACTGCGACCCGCGCGCCATCGAGCGCCGCATCGAACACCGCTACCTCGACACCCGCGCCGACTCCCTGGAACACGCACTCCAACTCGCCACCGAAGCGCGGGACGCCCGCCGCCCGCTGTCCATCGGCGTCCTCGGCAACGCCGCCGAACTGCTGCCGCAACTGCTCGCCATGGGCGCGCCCATCGACATCGTCACCGACCAGACCTCCGCCCACGACCCCCTGGCCTACCTCCCGCTGGGCGTCCCCTTCGACGAGATGGCGTCCTACGCGGCCGAGAAGCCCGCCGACTTCACCCTCAGGGCCCGGGAGTCGATGGCCCGTCACGTCGAAGCCATGGTCGGCTTCCAGGACGCGGGCGCCGAGGTCTTCGACTACGGAAACTCCATTCGCGGCGAAGCCCAACTCGCCGGCTATGAGCGGGCGTTCGCCTTCCCCGGCTTCGTACCCGCCTACATCCGGCCGCTGTTCACCGAGGGCAAGGGCCCCTTCCGCTGGGCAGCGCTCTCCGGGGACCCCGCCGACATCGCCAAGACCGACCGCGCCATGCTCGAACTCTTCCCCGAGAACGAGTCCCTGCGCCGCTGGATCACCCTCGCCGGTGAACGCGTCCACTTCCAGGGCCTGCCCGCCCGCATCTGCTGGCTCGGCTACGGCGAACGCGACCGCGCCGGTGAACGCTTCAACGACATGGTCGCCAGCGGCGAGTTGGCAGCACCGCTGGCCATCGGTCGTGACCACCTCGACTGCGGCTCGGTCGCCTCCCCGTACCGGGAGACCGAGGCCATGCTCGACGGCTCCGACGCCATCGCCGACTGGCCGCTCCTGAACGCCATGGTCAATGTGGCATCCGGCGCCTCCTGGGTCTCCATCCACCACGGCGGGGGCGTCGGCATGGGCCGCTCCATCCACGCCGGTCAGGTCACGGTCGCCGACGGCACCGCACTCGCAGGTGAGAAGGTCCGCCGGGTGCTCACCAACGACCCCGGGATGGGCGTCATCCGCCATGTGGACGCCGGGTACGACACCGCCGAAGCGGTCGCCGACGCCCGGGGCGTCCGCATCCCCATGCGGGAGGGCGAGTGACCACCGCCGCACCGAGTTCCTTCCACACCATGTGGAAGGAACTGGCCCCCATCGGCCGCGACCGGGACAGCGGTGGCTACCGGCGCTACGCCTGGACCGGCGCCGACGCCGACTGCCGCACCTGGTTCCAGGAGCAGGCGCACGCCCGCGGGCTCCACTACGAGATCGACCGCAACGGCAACCAGTGGGCCTGGCTCGGCGACCCCGCCGCAGGGGACGCCGTGGTCACCGGCTCCCATCTGGACTCCGTCCCCGACGGCGGTGCCTTCGACGGCCCCCTCGGCGTGGTCAGCGCCTTCGCCGCACTCGATGAACTCCGCGACAGGGGAGCACGGTTCACCCGCCCGCTCGCCATCACCAACTTCGGCGACGAGGAGGGCGCCCGCTTCGGTCTGGCGTGCGTCGGCTCCCGCCTCACCGCGGGACTCCTCAGCCGGGAGCAGGCGTACGAGCTGAAGGACGCGGCCGGCACCAGCCTGCCGCAGGCCATGGCGGACGCCGGATACGACCCCGAGGCCATCGGCCCCGACCGGGAACGACTCGACCGCATCGGCGCTTACGTCGAACTCCACGTCGAACAGGGCCGGGCCCTCGACCTCACCGGCGACGCGGTCGGCATCGCCAGCGCGATCTGGCCGCACGGTCGGTGGCGCTTCGACTTCCGCGGCGAAGCCAACCACGCCGGCACCACCCGACTCGTCGACCGCCGTGACCCCATGCTCACCTATGCGGAAACCGTCCTCGCCGCCCGTCGCGCGGCGGAGCTGGCGGGCGCGGTCGCCACCTTCGGCAAGATCGCCGTCGAACCCAACGGCGTCAATGCGATCCCCTCCCTGGTCCGGGGCTGGCTGGACTCCCGGGCCGCCGACCAGTCGGCACTGGACACCGTCCTCGCCGAGGTCGAACGGGCCGCACGGGAGTACGCGGAACGCCACGGGGTGGACCTCACCGTCGTCCGGGAGTCCTTCACCCCGGTCGTGGAGTTCGAACACGCCCTGCGGGACGAGATCAACCGCCTCCTGGGTGGCGCGACCCCCGTTCTCGGTACGGGAGCGGGACACGACGCCGGAATCCTCTCCGCGGCCGTCCCGACCGCCATGCTGTTCGTACGCAACCCCACGGGCGTCTCCCACTCCCCGGCCGAACGCGCGGACGAGGACGACTGCACGGCCGGGGTCCTCGCACTCGCCGACGTACTGGAAGGTCTCGCGTGCCGCTGACCCCGGGAATCGTGTACTGGGCCGAACACGCCTGGTTGGGCGTCCACACCGAACCCGGTGTGGTGCTGGAAGTCGCGGACGGCCGCATCTCGGCCGTCCGCACCGGCGCGGACACCCCACCGCCCGGCGCGGAGGTGTTGCGCGGCCTGACCGTCCCCGGCCTGGCCAACACCCACTCGCACGCCTTCCACCGAGCCCTGCGCGGCACGGTCCAGGTCGGCGGCGGTTCGTTCTGGACCTGGCGCGAAATGATGTACAACGCCGTCCACCGCCTCACCCCCGACAACTACTTCGCCCTGGCCCGGGCCGTCTACGCCGAAATGGCCCTGGCGGGGGTGACGTCCGTCGGCGAGTTCCACTACCTCCACCACGGCCCCGGCGGTACGCCCTACGCCAACCCCAACGCCATGGGCGAAGCCCTGATCGCCGCGGCGGCCGAGGCGGGCATCCGCATCACACTCCTCGACACCGTGTACCTCCACGGCGGCCTCGACCACAACGGCCACCAGCCCTTGAAGGGCCCCCAACTCCGCTTCGGCGACGGCTCTTTCGACGCCTGGCACCAGCGCTGGAGCCTGCTCCAGGCCAACGACCGGGTACGGATCGGAGCGGCGATCCACTCCGTACGGGCCTTCTCCGACCGCGACGGCTATGAGGACTTCGCCGCCCGCACCGACGGCGTACCCGTCCACATCCACCTCTCCGAACAGCCCGCCGAGAACGAGGCGTGCCTTGCCGTCCACGGGCGCACCCCCACCCGGCTGCTGGCCGACGCCGGCTTCTGGAAGCCCACGGTCACCGCCGTTCACGCCACCCATCTCACCGATGACGACATCACCACCCTGGGCGGCGCGGGCACCGGCATCTGCATGTGCCCCACCACCGAACGCGACCTAGCTGACGGCATCGGTCCGGCCCTCGCCCTCCAACGCGCGGGCTCACCGCTCTCCCTCGGCAGCGACAGCCATGCGGTGATCGACCTGCTGGAAGAGGCACGCGCCATGGAACTCGACGAGCGCCTGCGCACCCGCACCCGCGGCCACTGGACCACCCCCGCCCTCCTTCGCGCGGCCACCGCTGACGGCCACACCGCCCTCGGCTGGCCGGACGCCGGCACCCTGGAGGCGGGCGCCCTCGCCGACTTCACCACGATCGCCCTGGACTCGGTCCGCACGATCGGCCCCCCACGCCGGATGGCCGCGGAAGCGGTGGTGTTCGCCGGCACGGCGGCGGACGTCAGACATGTGGTGGTGGGCGGTCGCACCATCGTCCGCGACGGCCAACACCTGCTGGTCCCGGATGTCGCACTGGCCCTGGGGGACGCGATCGGGGCCCTGCGGGCGTAGCCGCCTGTTCGGGGCGGGGGTTTTGACACTTCCTTCGGGCCGCCGTGTGATCGGGACATGCTGTACGCAACCCCTGCACTCGACGCCGACGATCTCCGTGTGCTCGCCGATATCGAGGAGATGAGTGATCGGCTTCCAGACCTCACCAACGGCGGGCCACCTTGGACGGTTCACCTGCGACGGAACCTGACCGCGCGAGCGATTGCGGGATCGAACACGATCGAGGGCTACGCAGCGACCGTGGACGATGTCGAAGCATTGATGACGGGCGAGGAGCCGTTGGAGACGGCTGACCGCACCCGGGCAGAGCTGGAGGGCTACCAGCGTGCCATGACCTACATCCAGGCCCTCGCGGACGCGGCAGAGGACTTCCGTTACGACGCTGGCCTGCTCAATGGCCTCCACTTCATGCTCCAAGGCCACCACCTGAACAAGCGCCCGGGCCGTTGGCGCGATGGGCCGGTGTTCGTCACCAGCCCCGACGATCCGTTGGTGCCCGCCTACACGGCCCCGGACTCCGAACTGGTTCCCTCCCTCGCGGGTGAATTGATCGAGTGGCTGAACGATGGCGAACTGGATGCGCCGGTACATGTCAGGGCATCCATGGCCCATCTGAACCTGGTGAACATCCACCCGTGGAAGGACGGGAACGGGCGGATGTCACGAGCACTGTCGACGCTGGTGTTCGCCCGCGACGCGCTGATGCCGCCTGAATTCTCCTCCATCGAGGAGTGGCTGGGGCGGGGCCAGAACACGTATGGCTATTACCGTGTACTCCAACAGGTGGGCGGGCCCCGGTGGACACCCGAGCGCGATACTCACCCGTGGATTCGCTTCTGTCTGGAAGCCCACCACCGTCAGGCCCAACAGGCACAACGCCGTACGGACCTGCTGTCGCGGGCATGGATCCATCTGGGCGATGCCGCCGCAGAAAGCGGTCTGGACGAACGGGTCGTCTATGCGCTGCTGCCCGCGTTCTGGGGATCGAGGGTGCGGCGCACGGTCTACCAGCAGGACGCCGAACTCTCCGACCAGCAGGCGATCCGCGACATCCGCGAACTGGTCCGCCTGGGCTGGCTCACACCCCACGGCAAGGCGCGTGCGCGCTACTACGCGGCAGGGCCTCGCATGGCGGTGGCGAACGCGGAAGTGCGGGGCAACTTGGAACCGTACGCCGATCCGTATGCCGACTGACGTGGTCCTCATCGGTGGAACGAAAGCGCTGACGCGCGGCGTGGCTGCAACGCCTACTCTCACTGCGGCATCGCTGTTGAATCTTGGAGGCCGACGCGACGCAGCAGAATGCCCATACAGAACTACGGCCGCGGCTTCTGCGGGTTCGCATCCTGTCTGAGTGGCTACGGCCGTGCACAGACTACTCTGCCTCCGCCTGCTGGCTGTCTCGTGTCGGCACTCTTTCGAGTGGTGTGCTTGTCAGTTGGTACTTCTGTCGTGAGCGGCGGGAGTAATCAGTATGGTCATGGGACTTGGGGATCGACATCAGAAGAAGGACATTGAGGCGGCTCTGAAGAGGGCCGAGGGATGTGGACTCAAGGTGAAGCACGATAGAAATGGTCATCACTGGGGCTATGTCCTCTGCTGCCCATGCAGCGATACCTTCACCGTGTACTGCACCCCTCGGAGTCCAGGGAATGAAGCAAGGAGGATCGATGAATTCACACGAAAGCATCGCGGATGCGCCTAGTTGGCACTTCATCATGCACGCGCATGAGCCGATTACGCCGGAACAGGACAACATCATGGCCCATCTCGACTGCTTCGCCGATGGGTTCGTTGGAATTGAGCAAGGGCCTGGCTTCACCAAGTTCGAGTGCTACTTCGAGGCCGACAGCCTCATGGACGCGATGAAGGAAGCTCTTGCTCGCATGGAGCAGGTTCCGGGTGTGCTCATCAGCAGCATTGAACTGAGTCCCCGTTCCTTTGAGCACAACGGCATGGACGCGACGTGTGTGCTGCCACCCTTTACTTGGGACTAGCCCCCACCTTCAGTCGCACAGGACGGGTGGCGCAGAGGATCGATGAGCTCTCCCAAAGGCGCCGAGGGTGTTCGTAGTTGGCACTTCATCCTGCATACGCAAGACCCGCTTACACCCGAACAGTCTGACATTCTGGATGGCCTCGACGCCTTCGCCGATGGCGATGTCGGCTTGGAGGAACGCCCGGGTGTGTATTCGCTGTTCACTTGCTATGTGGAGGCGTCCACTCTGACCGAAGCGATTGCGGATGCCCTTGCTCGCTTTGGGCAGCTTCCGGGCGTCCTTGTTCGCAGCGTCGAACTGAGTGAGTACTCGCTCGACTACAACGGTATGGCCACCGACTCCGTCGTGTCCCTGGAGGAGCGCCGCCTGCCGCGCTGAATCCCGATGCGGAGTGCCCCTCGTCCGAGTAGGAGGGAGGGGCACTCCGCACGCTCGTCCATGGGACATGTTGTGTGACGACGCCTCAAGGAACCGCAGTGGAGTTCGTCCTTCGCCAGGCGCGGTCCAGCGACGCGGAGGCGCCGTCCTTCGTATCGTCCTCACTCGCTCAGTTTGGCTTGAGCAACGTGGATGGAGAGCCGGCGAAGCGGGCCTGTACCTACTCGGCGCAGTCCCGAGGGCCCAGGCATACGGGGAGCGATGTCAAGTGCCAGTTGACGGGGTTGCTGCCGCGTTGCAACTGGTCCCGATCGACGGCGAGCCGTAGGTCGGGTACGCGGGCGAGCAACTCGGTCAGGGCGACGACGGCCTCCTCCTGGGCCAGGTGCGCACCCAGACATCGGTGGACGCCGTGCCCGAAGCCGAGGTGGGGTTCCCGGCTGTGGCGGGGGCGAGTGACGTCGAGACGCTCGGGGTCGGTGAAGGCGGCAGGGTCACGGTTGGCAGCGGACACGATCGGAAGAACGGCCTCGCCGGCGCGGACCGGGGTGCTGCCGACGGTGGTGTCGCAGGTGGCGTAGCGGGGCAGCGCTCGTACGACGGGTCCGCAGTAGCGCATGAGTTCGTCGACGGCGTGCGGCATGAGGGTCGGGTCTTCGCGCAGCAGGGCGAGTTGGTCGGGGTGGGCGAGGAGCGCATCGGTGCTGTTGGCGATGAGGTTGACCGTGGTGATGTGCCCGGCCACGACCAGATTGACGATGAGGGCGACGAGTTCGTCGATGCTGAGTCGGTCGTGGTGGTGGGGTGCGAGCAGTTCGGAGATGAGGTCGTCGCCGGGCTGGGTGGCATGCAGTTCGACGAGGGCGTGGGCGTCTTTGACCATTCCGGCGAGGGCGTCGCCGAGTTCGTCACCGCAGACGCCGGCGGTCAGCGTGGCGCTCCGCGCCCGCCAACGCTCGCGATCGGATTCGGGGACGGCGATGAGCTCGCAGATGACGGTGATGGGCAGCGGCCGGGCGAAGTGCTCGATCAGGTCGACGACGCCGTCCTCGGCGTGGTCCGGCAGACGATCGAGCAGGTGGGTGGCGATGGCTCTGATCCTGGGACGCAGGGCGGCCACCCGGCGCGGTGAGAACGCGGCAGTGACCAGGCCGCGCAGACGCCGGTGATCGGGACCGTCCGAGTCGAAGATGCCGGCACGCAGGTACTTCTCGTGTTCCGCGTACATGCCGCGGGCCTGCCAGGTCTGTTCGGTGCGGTGGGCGACCGGATCGCCGGGGACTGTCGTGGCGTCGATGGTGAAGTGGGGGTCGCTCATGATCGTGCGGATCTCGTCGTGGCGGGTGGCTACCCACATGGGGTCCACACCCGGGACGCGGCCCCGCACCATCTGCTCACGTTCGCCGTCGCGCGCGTACGCGGTGAACGGATCGCGGGTCAACTCCTGATCCGCCAGGTCCAACAGCTCGCTGTCGGCCTGGGTGGTGCCCGGGTCCTGAACAGTCATGATCGGAACACTCCAAACAGGTGGCTGTCTCGATGGCGGCAGCATTGCAGCGGTTCACCCCCCGCCGCCGACCGCCCGGGCCAATCCACCTGAACGAGGGTATTTGCCGCAAGCGTCGCCATCTCTGGTCGAGGCCGGATACCAGGGCTCGACGGCACCTGCGGGCAGGTGGGCCGCAGGTGCCGTGTCCTCGGGTGCCCGGGCTGTTTCGAGAGAGCGGGCTGGGGCTGGTCGCCTGTGCGGCTGTGTGCCGCCAAGCGTCGGTACGGCGCCACTCCGCGCGCGGCGACGATGCGCGCTCGGAGGCCGACTCGGTCTCGGTCAGGGTGTCGTGCGCTGCGCGCTGTAGGAGAGGGAGGCGCTCATGGCGGAAGCGTAGGCGGAGCGTATGGCAGAGGTGTGACAGCGAAGCCCATGACGGAGGTGTGACAGTGCGGGCCGGGCGTTGGGATCGTCCACGCCGGGCCCAACACCGTCCCGGAGGCTGACCGGGCCGGTGGTGCGTCGTAACGTGTGGCATGACCTGCGAGAGGACGTCATGAGCACCACCCTCATCACCCATATCGGCAGCCTCGTCACCAATGACCCCGCGTTCGGCGATGACGGACCGCTTCACCTCATCGAGGATGCGGCGGTGGTCATCGAGGGGGAGCGCTACGCCTGGGTGGGCCGGGCCGTGGATGCGCCCGCCGCGGACACGGTGCACGATGCCGGAGGCCGCGCCGGCATCCCCGGGTTCGTCGACTCCCACTCACACCTCGTGTTCGCGGGGGACCGTACGGCCGAGTTCAACGCCCGGATGTCCGGTCAGGCGTATGCGGCCGGTGGTATCAGGACCACCGTCGCCGCCACCCGGGCCGCGTCGGACGAGGCGTTGGAGGCCAACCTCGCCCGCCATATCGCGGAAGCCCTACGGCAAGGCACCACGACGATCGAGGTCAAGTCCGGTTATGGACTCACCGTCGAGGACGAGGTGCGGGCGCTGCGGATCGCCGGACGGCACACCGACGACGTGACCTATCTCGGCGCGCACATCGTGCCCCCCGAGTTCGCCGATGACCCCGCCGGCTATGTGGACCTGGTGACCGGGGAGATGCTGGACGCCTGTGCCCCGCACGCGCGCTGGGTCGATGTGTTCTGCGAGAAGGGTGCCTTCGACGAGGACCAGGCCCGGGCGGTCCTCACCGCCGGGATCGCGCAGGACCTCATCGCCCGTGTGCACGCCAACCAATTGGGCCACGGCCCCGGTGTGCAACTCGCGGTCGAGTTGGGGGCGGCCAGTGCCGACCACTGCACCCATCTGACGGACGCCGATGTGGATGCGCTCGCCAGTGGCTCCACGGTCGCCACCCTGTTGCCCGGGGCCGAGTTCTCCACCCGGGCCCAGTGGCCCGACGCGCGGCGGCTGCTCGATGCGGGGGTGACGGTCGCGCTCTCCACCGACTGCAACCCCGGGTCGTCGTACACGTCGTCCATGCCGTTCTGCATCGCGCTCGCCGTGCGTGACATGGGGATGACCCCGGACGAGGCGCTGTGGGCGGCGACCGCGGGTGGTGCCGCCGCTCTGCGCAGTACGTCAGAGGGCAGGGTCGTGCCGGGGGCACACGCCGATCTGGTGCTGTTGGACGCGCCCAGCCATGTCCATCTCGCCTACCGGCCCGGCGTTCCGCTGGTGACCGACGTCTGGCGTCATGGGATCAAGTGCGCGTAGGACTCCGGGTTCTCGCGGAGGAACTGCGCGAATGACTGTGCGGGGTGTCCCGACAGTTTGGGCACCGAGTCCGAGACGGTCGCCATCTCACCGCTGGCGATCGCCTCGTACGAGGTGACCCAGCCGGCGACCTCCCATGACTCGGCGCCGTAGATGGACCTGGAGGCGTACGCCTCGTCCTCGGACTCCGTCACATAGCTGATGGTGCGGCCGGTGATCAGGGTCAGTTCGTCGGCGGCCTCCGCGAGGGTGATGGCGCTGGGGCCGGTGAGGTCGTAGGTGGCGCTGTCATGGCCATCGCCGAGGAGTACGCCGACGGCCGAGTCGGCGATGTCGTCATGGGCGACCGCCGACACCCGGCCGGTGCCTCCGGGCCCCCTGATCACCCCGTCCGCGCCGGCCATCCGGGGGAGCGAGCCGAGGTAGAAGCTGTCGCGCAGGAAGGTGTAGCGGAGGTTGGAGGCGCGGATGTACTCCTCGGTGTGCCAGTGGTCGCGGGCGAAGGTGAACGTGGCATCGGGTGCGGCGTTCAGGAAGGACACGTACACCAGTCGTTCCACTCCGGCGGCCACGGCGGCGTCGACGGCCGTCATGTGTTCCCGTACCCGGCCCCGGGACTCGTGGGCGGAGACCAGGAACAGGGTCTTCGCACCGGTGCAGGCGGTTCGCATCGCCTCGCCGTCGCCGTAGGCGGCGGCTGGACCGACCCGGGCTCCCGCGATCTTCGGCAGTCGGGCGGGGTTGCGGCCGAGGAGCCGTACGTCCTCCCCCTGCGCGGCGAGTCGCTCGGCGACCCGGCCGCCGATGCGTCCACTCGCGCCGGTGACGGCGATGACAGAAGGCATGGAGGGTCCTCTCCGGGCCGGGCGGCCGTGCGTGTTGTCCGCGAGAGCCAGCCTCGGTGAGCCGGTCCCGGTAAGCCAGTCTCGGTCAGGCGGGGAGCGTCCGCAGCCCGACCGCCCCTGCACCTACGGCGGGCCCGAGCCGTGCAGCCAGAACGCGCCGTACACCGCGGCCACCGCCGCCGCCCCCGCCACCACCGACCAGGCCACCGCCGCCCTGGTGCGCGCAAGGGCCAGCCCGAGGGGGATCAGCAGGGGGAATGCGGGCATCAGCAGCCGCGGTTTGGAGCCGAAGAACCCGGAGGAGCACAACGCCAGGACCACCACGATCCCGCAGTACACGAGCAGGGAGGGCGTTTGTCCCTGTCGTACGCCCCGTACGTACAGCCAGCCCACCAGGACGACGGCCGCCAGCAGTCCCAGTCCGGCTGCGAAGGCCGGGCTGAAGAGGTGTTCGCCGATGAACCGGGCGAAGGCGACCCCACCGTCGAAGCCGTTGCCCCAGGCGCCCTGGACATCGAGATAGCCGAAGAGGCTCCCGGTTCGCTGTCCCACCCATAGGACGTATCCGGCCGCGCCGAGGGGGGCGAGCACCATCCCGGCCACCAGGGGGCGGCGATCGGTCGACGTCTTCCAGGCCAGCAGCGCGGCCACCCAGAGCGCCGCCGCGACCGCGAGACCCACCGGCCGCGTCAGACCCGCGAGCGATGCGAGCACCCCGGCGAGCAGCCAGTTCCGTCGTTGCACCGCGTACAGCGCCCAGGCGGCCAGGGCCGTGAACAGCGACTCGCTGTACGCCATCGACTGGACGATCGCGACCGGCAGCGCACCCCAGATCGCCACGGTGAACAGGGCGGCCCGCTCCCCGTACACCGCGTCGACCACGCGGAAGATCCCCCAGGCGGCAGCGATGGACGCGACCGCGCTGATCAGTACCCCTGCGTCCGCGGGACCCAGTGGGGTGAGCGCGGAGAGTCCTTCCTCCAGCCAGGGCAGCAGTGGGAAGAACGCCATGTCGGACAGGATCCGACCGTCCGGTGCGGTCAGGGTGAAGTCGTAGCCGTGCTCGACGACCCGGACGTACCAGAGGGAGTCCCAACGCGCGGAGAGCAGCGTGTACGCATCGCGGTTCGCGAGGTGTGCCCAGAGGAAGAGGACGGCGAGGCACAGCGCTTTGACCGCCACGAACAGCGTCAGCGCCCGGCGTGGTGACGCGGGGTGTGCGGTGTGGGGCGCGGTGCCCTGCGGGGGCGGATCGGCGAGGGACGGGAGGTGGGTCGGCATGGCCCGTTCAGCCTACCGACCGTCCCGAGCCCCCCGTACCTGCTGTGACCTGCTGTGGAGCCTCCTCCACGCGCACGGCATCAGATCTCCTGCGGGCGCGCGGGGCTCTCGGGCGCGTGGGGCAGTTGTGGCTTGGCGAAGCGCACCGGGAGCGCCGCGAGTCCCTTGCTCCACGGCGAGCGCACCCAGGCCAGCTCCGATTCCGGTACCGCCAGTTCCAGTTCGGGCAGTCGATGCTGGATGGTGTCCACGGCGGTACGGGTGATCAGTCGCGCGGGGTCCTGGGCGGGACACATGTGCGGGCCGGCGCCGAACGACAGGTGTGAGCGGTTCCCGACGACGGGCGTGCCGCCCTCGGGCAACACCTCCGGGTCCTGGTTCGCGCCGGCGAGCCCGAGGACGAGCATGTCTCCCGCGCGGATGTGCCGGCCGCCGAGTTCCAGATCCCGGGTGGCGTACCGGGCGGGCACGTTCTGCGTCGGCGGATACCGCCACAGCACCAGGTCCAGGGCGTCGTCCACACTGAGGTGACCGATGCTGACCGAGGAGCGGAATCCGGGATCGCAGATCAGTACCCGCAGCGTGGTCGTGATCCAGTTCACCGTGGTCTGGTGGCCGGCCACGAACATCACGACCAGGTTGTGCAGGACCTCGTCCTCGGTGAGGTTCGCCGGGTGGTTGAGCAGCGCCGAGGTGAGATCGTCCACGGGCCGGCGTCGCTTCTCCTTGATCAGCTCGCGCAGGATGGAGTCCATGCGTCCGCTGGCGTTGACGGAGTCCGCGTTGGTGACGATCACTCCCATGATCGCCTGCGCCAGGAGCTGCCCGTTGCGGTCGTCGAGCCCCAGCAGACCGGTCAGGACCTGGAGCGAGAGTCTACGGGCGTAGTGCGGTACGAGATCGGCCTCCCGGCGATCCGCGAAGGAGACGATCAGCGCTTCGGCCGACGCCCGCACGGTGCGGCGCAGTGCGTGTCCGTCGATCGCCGCGAGCGCGTCGGAGACCGCGGTCCGCATCCGGCGGTGCTGCTGGCCGTCGGTGTAGAGCAGTGCGGGACGCCAGCCGACGATGGGCAACAGGGGCGAGTCGGGCGGCACCCGGCCCTCGCGCAGCAGGGTCCAGCGCCGGGGGTCGTGGGAGAAGTCCTGTTCCTCGCGGGTGAGCCGGAGGACCTCGCGATGGCCGATGACCAGCCAGGCCGAGACCCCCGGCGCGATCATCACGGGGGCCACGGGCCCGTGTACCCGCCGCAGTTGTTCGTACAGGGCGGGGAGCGAGTCGCCGTCCAACTCGGGACCGTAGAGGGCGACCGCCGGACAGCGGCCGAGGAGCCGGGACCGCCCCCGGGGCGGTCCGGAGGGCGGCGGCAGGGTCACCAGGGCTCCGTGACGGCCGGCACTGCGGGCCGGGCCGTGTTGATGAGATGGGTGAGCAGGGCGATCAGCACGCCGACCGACGAGCGGCGGTCGCGGGCGTCACAGCGCACCAACGGGGTCTCGGGCAGCAGGTCGAGTGCCGTCCGCAACTCGTCGTCCCGATAGGGCGGACTGTCGGGGAACGAGTTGACGGCGACCGCGAACGGCAGCCCCAGGTCCTCCAGATTGCCCAGTGCGTCGAAGGAGGCGGCGAGGTCACGGGTGTCGACGAGGGCGAGCGCACCGAGGGCGCCGCGGGCCAGATCGCGCCAGGCGGGGAGGAACCGCTGCTGTCCGGGCGTGCCGAAGAGGTAGAGCACCAGGGCGCCGTCGACGGTGATGCGGCCGAAGTCGAGGGCGACGGTGGTGGTGGTCTTGCCCGGGGAGTGCAGGGTGTCGACGAGCGCACCGGCCTGGGTCATCACGGCCTCGGTGGAGAGCGGTTTGATCTCCGACACCGTGCCGATCATGGTGGTCTTGCCCACGCCGATCGGGCCGACGATCAGGATCTTCGCGGAGCCCGTGACGGTGGGGCTGACGAAGATGCCTCCCTGGCCGGGGTTGCTTTCGGAGGGCCGGACCTGAGCGTCGCTCCGTGCTGCGGGCGGGCCCCAGGGGCGGCCCGGTTCGATCAGTGCGCCCGTTCCGGTGGAGCCCGTAGGGGGAGGAACCGTTTCCCCGGCCGTGCCCACGGGCTGACCCGGGTACGGACTCCCGTACTCGGCGGAACCGGTGGGGTACGGATCGCCGGTGGGGTGCGGGGCCCAGCCCTCCGAGGTCGCGGGTCGTTCCGGGGGCAGTGCGCCCGGGGTGCCGGGACCGCCCGGCTGCCCGGCCGGAGCATGGGATCGCGGGCCCGGAGCTGTGCCCGGGCCCTGCTCGTGTCCCGACGCCCCGTCCTGGGCGTCAGAGACGGCTTTCGAGGCCATGGAGGACCTTTCTCAGCATGGTCACATCGTGGTGTTCGGCCGGCGCGATGGGCGGGCGGATCACGATGAGCCCCCACGCGATGAGGTCGGACAGCAGGACCTGTACGACCGGGGGTGGCTGACCGAGATGCGCGGCCACTTCGGCGACCGACAACAGCCCTTGACAGAACGTCAGAATCCTGTGGTGCTCCGGTTGGAGGGACGCGGGGAATGCGGCGTCCGTGGCCATCACCAGGGTCTCCCAGTCCAGCGGTGCCGTGCCGGTCTGCGAACGTCCCAGGGTGATCACGTACGGGCGTACCGCCGAAGGGGTCCGGTGCTCCGGACGGTCGGTCATGAGGAGTCGATCACCGGGTCCCGTGGCTGGCTGCCCATGTGTGCGCCGATCTTCGCCACCAGGAGCTGCATCTGCTGGGCGACCAGACCGACGTCCGCGTCCGTCTCGGTGGCCACGCCCAGGTGGGCGCCGACTCCGGCATGGGTGAACAGGACGAAGCCGTGCTCGGACTCCAACATCAACTGACGCACCCCCGCACCCCGGCCGAACAGCAGCGAAGCGGTCGAACGACCGGTCATCGTCATGGCGGCGCAGGCCGCCGCCAGCGACTCGGCTTCCGCCACGGACAGGGCGGGAACCGGCCCGGACAGTCGGTCCGCGGAGACGTGCCCGAGGCGCAGACCGTCCTCGGAGACCACCACGGCATGCCGGACGCCGGGGATCTCGGTCAACGGGTGGAGCATCCAGCCCAGGTCGGGAAGTCTGGTGATGATCCCGGTCACAGCCGGCCTCCATGGTGCGGATTGGGTTCGGAAAGGTGCTCGGAGGGCGCGGCACCGGCCACGGCCGCGCGACCGCGGCGGGAGCCGGAGACCACACTGGATATGGACGCTCGGGCCGCCTCCGGTGTCCACGCGGGCCGGTCGGCCGGCACGGGGGGCGCCGCAGGTACGGACGGCTGGGGCTGGAGGGCCTGTTGGGCAGCCGCTTCCACGGCAGCCCCGCGCCGGCTCCGTCGCCGGGGCAGGGGCTGCGGGGTGGAGGTCTGCGTCTGGCCCTGGTTCTGTCGGGCGCTCTCGCGCAGTCCCGGAGGGCGAAGGGGTGTGTCCGCCGTACCGCCCTGCTGGGCCCCGCCGTACCGCCCGGGTTCGACCCGCGCAGCCGTCTGGTGGACGTCGGTGCGGGGTGCGGTCGGCTGGGTGTCGGACCGTCCCTGGGTGGGGTGGGCGCCGGGGTGCTGCGCCCCGCCCTGCCCGTCCTGGTACGCCGTCGTGTGCTGGGGCGCGCCCGGATGGGGGACCGGAGGTTGGACCATACCGCGATAGGCGGCAGCCGCCTGGGCAGCGACCGCCCCCCGGTACGCCTCGGAGCCCCCGATCATCCCGTCCGCCGGCGGGTTCCCGAACACCGGGCCCGACGGCTCCTCGTACCCGTGGGAAACGTCCTCCTGCTGGGCGGCCTGTCGGTCCCGGTAGGCGGCTGTCGCCCTGACCTGGCTGTGGTAGGCGGCGGATGCGGTGCTGCGCCCCCGGGCCCGGTACACGGCACCGGGCGAGTCCTCGCCCTCACTCGTGGCGCGCTCGCTCGGGCGACCGATTCCGCCGTACTCCGTACCGCTCGGCGAGGCTCCCGCGTACTGCGCACCCTCGTACTGGCCGTTGTCCGGGCCCGCTCCGGTGTATTCCGTAGGGCCGTATCCGTCTCCTGCGTACGCGGCGCCCACGTTCACGGCATCCGCGTGCCGGCCGGACGACGGCGGCGATCCGGGTGCGGGCCACCCGGCCCGGCCCGACTGCTCCCGGGCCCGGGCCTCGTCGAACCGGACGCTCCCCCGGTGCCGGCCGTCCGAGAAGTGCGACAGCGGTTCGGTCAGCAGCCGGTAGGGCACGAAGGCCACCGCACGAGTGCCCCCGTACGCCGAAGTTCCGGTCAGCTCCACGCCGAAGCCCAACTCCCTGCTCCAGCGGCCCACGCACGCGAGCCCCAGCCGGGGCACGGCCCCGAGGTTGGCGAGGTCCAGATCGGCCTTCAGCCGGGCCGTCGACTGGGTCAGCACGTCGGGCGGCATCCCGAGCCCGGCGTCGTCGATCTCCACCACTGCCCCGGCCCCCACCTCGCGGATGGTGACCACCACCTGGGTGCGCGACGGCGAGAACACGGTGGCGTTCTCCAGCAGCTCGGCGATGGTGTGCATCAGCCCCTCGACCGCGGGGGGCACCACGTACAGCGTCTGACCGCCGTGGACCTCGATCCGGGTGAACTCCACGATCCGGGACTGGGCGCCGCGCACGCAGTCGTAGAGCGAGACCGGGTTGATCTCGCGCCGTGCGGGCCAGATGCCGCACATCACCAGCAGCGTCTGGGCCTTGCGGGTCATCTGGGCCGCCGCGTGGTCGGCCTTCATCACCTCGGCGAGCAGTCGGGGGTCCTCGATGGTCTGCTCGACCCGGTCCAGCACCTGCTGTTGGACCGTGGCCATGGCGTGCATGTTCCGGGCGACCGATTCGAAGGCCGCCTGCACGGAGTCCCGCAGGGTGCGTTCCCTGCGTACCGCATCCTCCGAGCCGAGCGCCTCGACGATGGTCTCCAGCGCGTCGGTGAAGCCCTGGCCGACCTCGTCGGCGCCGGCGAGCGGGCCGGGCGCCGCATCGGGACGCTCGCCGGTCCGCAGGTACTCCACGATCGCCGGAATGCGCACCTCCACGAGGTGGGCCACCTCGTCGGCGCGGGCCTCGGACATGCGTACGTCGGCTCGTCGGCCCGTGCGCTCCAGCCGGAGCAGCCGTATCAGGAAGAGGGTCCACGCCAGTGCGAGAACGGCCGTGGCGGCGCAGGCCCAGGCGAGTATCTTCCCCAGGTCGGCGCTGGTGTAGAGGTCGGTGAGCGCCGAGGCCGTGATCACGACCGCCAACCCCATGAGGGGCGGCCACCACACGGTGGGTCCGGTGCCGGAGGAGCCAGAGGAGGTGATTGCGCCGGGCGTCCGGCTCACCATGACGATCCAGCCCTGCTCGACAGGATGTCTCTGTAGACCACGACCACGAAGACCGAGCCCTTCACGAAGACTGAGCCCTACCAGGACACACCGGACTCCCGCGGAGAATCGGGGAGCGTGAGGAATCCTACGATCAACGGGCAGGGTTCGAATATCAGTTGGCCAACTCACTTCAGATTGCTGCTGCGCCGCGCACGGATTCGTGCTAGGCCCCAGATGCAACATGAACACCAGGTGTATCTGGCCCCACGATTCTTCACGAATCCGCCACAAGATGGTGGGGTCCCCTCCGCCACCCATCTCCCTGCCGGTACCGTCCGTGGAGATGGGTCGTGGGGAGGGACCGGGGGGTCGCGTTGAGCGGTTTTCAGAACTGCGGTGCTCAGAATGAGGGCGTCCGCATCCGAGTGGTCAAACCCGAGCAGCTGGGGGAAGAGGAGATCGAGTCCTGGCGGATGCTGCGCGCCAAGACTGGCCTGCCCGCGAGCCCCTTCATGGAGCCCGAGTTCACACTCACCGTCGGCAGGGTACGGCCCGCCGCCCGGGTGGCCGTGCTACGCCAGGACGGCGAGGACGCCGGATTCTTCCCGTACGAGCGGGGCGCGCTCGGCCACGGCAGGGCCATCGGCTTCGGCGTCTCCGACTGCCAGGGTGCCGTCCTCAAGTCCGGCCTCGACATCACCGCACGCGATCTGCTGCGCGCGTGCTCCCTCACCGCCTGGGAGTTCGACAACCTCGAAGCGGGCCAGGAACTGTTCACCCCCGCCGTCGCCGAGGGATTCGACTCGCCGGTGATCGAAATCGGCGAGGGGTACGACGCCTACGAGGAGCGGCTCCGCGGCGAGTCGCCCAAGTTCCTCAAGAGCACACTGGCCAAGGAGCGCAAGCTCGGCCGGCAGATGGGCGAGGTGCGCTTCGTCTTCGACGAGCGCGACCCGGCCATGCTGCGCACCCTCATGGAGTGGAAGTCCGCCCAGTACCGCAGGACGGGACGCCGCGACCGGTTCGCCAAGGACTGGATCCAGACTCTGGTGGGACTCCTCCATGAGACCCGGGCGCCCGGCTGCTCCGGCGTGCTCTCCGTCCTCTACGTCGAAGACCGCCCGATTGCGGCACATTTCGGGCTGCGTTCCTCCACCGTGCTCTCCTGCTGGTTCCCGGCCTACGATCCCGAGTTCGCCAAGTACTCACCAGGGCTGATACTGCATCTGCGGATGGCGGAAGCCGCAGCGGCGGAAGGCATCGGCATGCTCGACATGGGGCGCGGCTCGGCCGAGTACAAGGACTCCCTCAAGACCGGACAACTACGCGTCCACGAGGGCTCCTCCACCCGGCCGGGCGCGGGAGCCGCCCTGTACTGGGTGAGTCGGGAGCCCTCACGCAGGGCCCACGGCTTCGTCCGCAACCGGCCGAGGCTCGCCGGGCTCGCCCAGCAGACGCTGACGCGCATCGGCAAACTGCGCGGCAACTGACGGCCGGTTCCCTCACCGGCCGCACGTCTTACTCAGCAAGGAAGAACGAAGAACATGGAAAACCCACCCAAGCTGCCCCCGATCCAGGTCGCTCAGCTCGACCTGGACGGACCCGAGGGCGCCGTACTCGACTTCCGCCCCGCGCTGGGCTCGGGGGCCGAGATCGGGGGCGGTGACGTCTATGCGCTGGTGCGGCTGAACGGCCGGCCCGTGGCGACGGTCGTCTGCCGGGTGGCCCCCGGGAAGAACGCGGCGGACGCGGTCGCCGCCGAAGCCAGGGCCCTGCTCGCCCGCTCCGCCCCCGAACAGCCCGTCCTCACCGCCCCCGGCCCGCTGCCGCGCACCAGCGTCATCGTCGCCACCCGGGAGCGCGCCGACTCGCTCGCCCGTGCACTGGACTCGCTCCTCGCCCAGAACCACCCCGACTTCGAAGTCATCGTCGTCGACAACGCACCGGTGACCACCGCCACGCAGGATCTGGTCGAGCAGAAGTACGAGGGCCGGGTCCGCTACGCCCGCGAAGAGGTCCCCGGGCTCGCGATCGCCCACAACCGCGGAGTCGCCGTCGCAGGCGGCGAGGTCCTCGCCTTCACCGACGACGATGTCATCGCCGACCCCAACTGGCTCACCGCACTGACCACCCCCTTCGCCGCCGACCCGGCACTCGGCTGCGCGACGGGCCTGATCCTGCCCGCCCAACTCGGCACTCCCGCACAGATCCTGCTGGAGAGCCACGGCGGCTTCGCCAAGGGGTTCGCACCGCGCCTGTACGACCCGGCCGACCCACCGGCCGACGAACCGCTGTTCCCCTTCACCGCGGGCAGTTTCGGCTCCGGCGCCAACATGGCCTTCCGCGCGGCTGCGCTGCGCTCCGCGGGCGGCTTCGACCCCGCCACCGGCACCGGCACACCGGCCCGCGGCGGCGATGACCTGTATGCCTTCGTCAGCGTCCTCGCCGCAGGCCACAAGCTGCGCTATTCGCCCGAAGCGCTGGTCTGGCACCACCACCGCGAGACCTGGCAGGACCTGAAGAACCAGGCGTACGGATACGGCGCCGGGCTCACCGCCTTCCTCACCGCCACCCTGGTCCGACGCCCCTCCATGCTCCCCTCTCTGCTGCGGAAACTGCCCCGTGGCCTGGCCCATGCCCGTACGATCACGGCTCACCGTGATTCCGGTGACGCGGCCGTGCCGGGTGCGCACGGCGCCCAGGACTACCCCTGGCCGCGCCACCTCTCACGGCTGGAGCGCCGCGGCATGCTGGCGGGGCCCATCGGGTACGCGAAGGCCCGGCGTCGGGTCCGCGGCGTATCCCTGCCGTGGGACAGAGAGGAGCAGAGATGAACGACGGCGGTGAGGCGACCGCGCCTCATATCCCCGTCCTGCTGTACCACGCCGTCATGGACGATCCACCGGAGTGGATCGCGGAGTTCACGGTCACCCCGAAGGACTTCGAGGCACAGCTGGATGCGATCGTCGCCAGTGGGCGCACACCGGTGACGGTCAGCGCCCTCGCCGCCCACCTCGCGGGCGGCGAACGGCTGCCCGAGCGGCCCGTGATCCTCACCTTCGACGACGGCTTCGCCGATCTGCCCGGGCCGACCGCGGAGGCGCTCGCCTCCCGCTCGCTCCCCGCGACGGCCTACCTCACCACCGGGGCGATCACCCCGGGCCGGCGCAGCCTGCTGCCACCCGCCCCCATGATGACGCTGGAGCAGACACCCCTCCTGGAGCAGTACGGGATGGAGGTCGGGGCGCACACCGTCACCCACGCCCAGTTGGACACCCTGCCGGGCAAGGCGCTCCGCCGTGAGCTGCGCGAGTCGAAGTCCGTGCTGGAAGACGTGTTGGGGCACGAGGTGCAGCACCTGGCGTACCCCCACGGGTACAACAGCCGCGGTGTGCGCAAGGCGGCTCTGCACGAGGGGTACGTCTCGGCGGTGGCGGTACGCCATGCCCTGAGCTCCCAGACGGACGAGGCGTACCGCATCGCGCGCCTCATCCTGAGGTGCACGCACACGGTGAAGGACGTCGAGGAGTGGATGGAGGGGAGAGGAGCGCCGATGGCACCCTTCCCGGACTCGTTGCAGACGGTCGGCTGGCGGCTGTTCCGCAGGGCCCGCGCGGCGATCAAGGGTCCGGTCTTCGCAGGCTAGGTTGCCGTCCGTCGGGTTCGGGCGTCGGGCGGGACCCGCACCGGGCGCCCCCGGCGGGCCAGGGCGGTGTGACGCGAGCCCGCGCGGCCCCTGGGATCCGCGGGGGCAGAA
Source organism: Streptomyces sp. NPDC059256 (assembly GCF_042753785.1). Taxonomy (NCBI): domain Bacteria; kingdom Bacillati; phylum Actinomycetota; class Actinomycetes; order Kitasatosporales; family Streptomycetaceae; genus Streptomyces; species Streptomyces sp. NPDC059256. The sequence goes on from NZ_JBHYZO010000004.1 coordinate 493,332, forward strand.
ACCGGGAGCCGGGCCGCGATGCGCGCGGCCCGGCCCCTGCTGCGTACGTCTCTTACTGCCCCTCGGCGTCAGGGCCTGGGCTGGTTGAAGTACGGATCGGAGACGGCCTTCTTCAGGCTCTTCCACGATGCGTCCCGCGCGAGCGAGAGATCGCAGTGCGGGCCCGGGTCACGCCAGTTCCACTGGAGCGCCGCCTTCACACCGTCGAGCTCCTTCACCACCCGCGGCACCTCCTTGTACCAGTCGGCCTGGGCGGAGGGCTTGGACGGATCGTCCGCCGTTCCGAACTCCGACAGCATCAGCGGCTTGGTGGCGGAGATGTTCTTCCGGATCCATGCGTGCGCCGTCTTCTGCGTCTGCTCGAAGGTCATCCACGGCGCATCGTGGCAGCGGTAGTAGTTGTACTGGTTGTAGCCGACCCAGTCGACGTACCGATCGCCGGGGTAGAGCTGTGGGAAGAGCTTGTTGTGCCCCGAGTAGCCGGTGATGATCCACGTCCACACCACATTGGTGACGCCCAATGCGCGGAACCGGTCGTGGATGTGCCGGTACGCCGCCACGTACTGCGCCGGAGTGCCCTCCGCCGGAGTCCGGGTGTCCATCTCCAGGTCGAAGGAGAGGAAGACCGGCTTCCCGTACTCCTTGATCCGCTTGGCCTGGACATCGATCACCGTCCGGTCGAGCGCACCGGATGAGATCTGGGGCCACTTCGGCTGCTGCTGCGGTGTGCCGCCCCACCACTTGCTCTCCCAGGACAGCAGCAGCATGCGGTCCTTGCCGACCCGCTTCTCCTGGTCGGTCAGCAACTGGCCTTCCAGACCGTCCGTGGACATGTCGTGGTAGGCGTAGACGATGTCCAGCTTGCGGTCGATGCGCTTCTCGTAGGCCAGGACCTTCTCTTCCAGGTCCGGCTTCTCATGCCGGACGTACGCGCCGAACCAGGCCCCGCACCGGGGCTCCAGCAATTCGGTCGGTTTGCACTTGGGGTCCACGGCTGCGGAGGACTTGGAGTCGTCCGCCATGGTGTTCTGGAGGGTGAGGGTCCCCACGAGCAGCACGCCGACGAGAGCCGCGGACAGGGTCCACAGCTTTCGTCGTCCGTGCGGCCTGCGAAGAATGCCTGGCGCCCCAGGCTCGGGGCGTCGGGGTTCCGTCACAGAGTTCAGCCTTTCCGAGGCGGTGATGCCACGCGTGCCGACCGGTGCCTTCCGATGGTGGGAGGCAGCTGCGGACAGCAGGCGGCGAGCATGGTTGCGAGGGTGAGCAGCGCCAGGACCAGGAACCCGCTGAAGAGTTCGACCGCGATCAACGCCGTGGCGACGATGACGCTGGCACTCAGGCTCAACAGGATGACGAGCAGGAACTGCTCGATACGGTCCGAGTCCCGCTCGAAGTTCCGGTCCCAGCTCTCCGCCGGCCCGACCGCGCGATTGCGGTTCAGGGCCGGGCCGCAGATCCGCAGGACGGCGAAGCCGGGACCTGCGGCGAGGAACAGGGCCACGGGGGCTATTCGCAGCGGAGACGCGGCGGGCAGGGCGGTGGCGGCCATGGCCACCAGGCCCGCGGCGGGAGTCAGCAGTCGGATGGCGAGGGGGCGGTGCTTCATGAAGTCCTCCTCGTGAGGCCGGCGACATCGAGCGAACCGGCTGCTGTGGCCGCCGTGTCCGCTCTGCCGGCCGTGGCCTCGGGTTCCTGTGCGACCTTCTCTTGCGCTCTGTCCTTGGTGTCGACCGTCTTGGTGTCAGCCGTCTTGGCATCGGCCTTGGCGGGCGGCGCCGCGGGACGCTTGAGCTCGAAGAAGACACCTGCGCTGTTGCGCCCCAACTCCTTGAAGAGCGGGGAGGCGGCCACCGAACGCTCAATGCGCCGCAGATCGTCCCCCGTGAGCATGCCGTTCATCTCCGAGTTGGCGATCTGCCCCTGAGTGAGCAGGAGATACGCCTTGCCCGGTGCTTCGACGCCCCCCATGTCCGACGCCAGGGTGCCGGCCGGATCCTTGACGATCTTGTCGACGTGCGTCTTGGCATCGTCCAGGAACCAGTAGTGCCCGACATCCCAGTACGAATCGTACGCGAGGGGATAGTTCCGATGTGCGGCAACGACCAGAGAGCCTTTCGGCGCCTGGTCGAACAGCTGCTGCACCAGGTCGACTTCCTCCGGCGGGAAGTAGCTGAGCCGGTCCTTGCCGGAGTAACTGGGTACGAACAGCGCCGTCAGGACCACCAGCACCACGGCCGGCACCACGCCGTAGCGCAGTCCCTTCACGGTGGTCGGACGGCCCTGCCCGGCGGGTTCGGCCGCCAACGGCCGGGGCACCGGCAGTAGCGCCGCAGCCGCGAAGAAGCAGATCGCCGGCAGCATGAACATCAGCACCCGGAAGATCATTTCGCTGCCGTAGCCGTTGGCGATGGCGAGCATCGGGGGCATCACGGCCAGCAGCAACAGCGGCCTGGCCCGGTGTCTCAGCAGCTTGCCGCCGCGCACCAACCCCACGGCCGCCAGCAGGAGCACGGCGGCCGACAGCAGCCGCGCGGCCCAGGACGCGACCAGCGCGCCCGTACCCGTCGGTTTGGAGCCGTAGCCCCGCTCCAGGTTGTCGGCGACCTTGCCAAAGGAATTGATCATGTCGGGGACCGCTTCCTTGAGGAACGGCAGCGACGCGGTCAGATTCCAGGAGAGGAACACCAACATGAGGATGATCAGCAGTGTCCAGTCGCGGTAGCGCCGCATCAGCAGCAGCGAACCGAGACTGACCGCCAGCATCACCGGCGTCAGTTGGTGGGCGATCACGATGCCGGCGATCAACGGCACCAGCAGCGCGGTCCACACCATCTGGCGGGAGCGCCGCCCCGGAGCCCGACGCTCCGCCCGGCGCAACGCCACCGCGATGACCCCCAGATGCAGGGCGAAGGCGAGCGACTGGGGCGAGTAGTAGTCCTGGCCGACCCAGTTGGCGACGTAGAACAGCCAGACCGCCGTCCAGACCAGTCGACGGTCCTGGGTGAACGTCCGGTAGATCAGCAGCAGCGGGGCGAGCAGCAGCAGACTGGAGAACAGCGGCCACCACGCCATGAAGGACGCCGCGGTCTCCGCGCCGGTGAGCCTCACCAGTGCGGCCTGCGCCGTGAAGAACCCCGGCCACTGGTCGTACACGGCCATGTCGCCCAGTTCCGCACCGCGCTGGAGACGACCCGCGTCGATCAGGTGGTCGATGACCGCGTCGTGCTTCCACGCCCAGGCGTAGAGCGGGGTGGGATAGACGACCGCCTGCGTGGCGCGTTCCATCACCAGGAGGCCCACCGTGTAGGCGAAGGGCCACCAGTTGCTTCGTTGGGGATCACGGACGACCACCCAGAAGCCGACGGTCAGCGTCGCGAGCCCCACCCAGAAGATGATCGGGAGTTCGGGTACGAGCCCGTAGTCCGTCAGGTTCGACGTGTCGGTGAGCGCCATCGCCACCGCCCACAGCACCAGCCCCACGGCCAGTGGAGCCGCCAGTCTGAGCAACTGGGGCCAACGCACCCGCTCGGTGACCGCGGCCCGCAGACCGGCGACCGACAGGTTCATCGTGGCCTGGTCGTCCAGAGCGGTGCCGTTGGCGGCAGCCGCCCTTCGGGCCTCCGCCATCCTGAGGTCGGCAACCGCGAGCGCCAGCGTCGACTCGTTCAGCGACTCGCCCGGCGCTGTGCGGCCCGCTCGCTCGGCTGCCTTCTGTGCTGACTTCTGCGCTGCTTCCCGTGCCGCTTTTTGTGCTTCGCGGAGGTCGGCGACGGAGAGGGCCATGGTCG
>NZ_JBHYZO010000004.1:497217-563669 GCF_042753785.1 Streptomyces sp. NPDC059256
GGCTGCCTTCTGTGCTGACTTCTGCGCTGCTTCCCGTGCCGCTTTTTGTGCTTCGCGGAGGTCGGCGACGGAGAGGGCCATGGTGGATTCGTTGGGTCGTTCCTCGGTGGGTTCTGCTGCCTTTGGGGTGGTTGCTGTGCGCTGTGTTTTGCGGAGGTCGGCGACGGAGAGGGCCATGGTCGACTCGTTGGGCCGCTCCTCGGCGGAATCCCCTTCCGGCCGATCGTCCTTCGACGCCGGCCGGGTCGTTGCCTGCTGCTCCTGTGCCGGCTCGGCCCCTGCCTTCGCCCCGTCCGTCGAGTCGCCCTCCGGTTCGGTCTTCAGGACGTCTGTCGGCCCGTCCTCAGCTTCGGCTTTCCCTTCGGCCTTCGGTTCATCCTTCGGTTCGTCTTCCGGTTCGGCCTTCCGCTCCGCCGACGCCTTCTGCGCCTTGCGGAGGTCCACGACGGACAGCGCCATCGTGGACTGGTCCTGTGCGGGTGCGTCGCTGGGCTCGTCAGGGACACGTTCGCCAGGGGGTGCCACGGGTTTCCCGGTGTCAGTGGCTGGTTGTTGCACGGTTCACCCCAGGTAGCTCAGTTCCTTGACGGCGTACTACGCGCCGCGCGTATGCAGATGAGTGCCAATGCCGCACAGGTAAGGATCAGCTGAAGCGGCAGTGCAACGGGTGCCAGCGGGCGCTGGAGTGCCCAACCACACACCGCGAGCAGCCAGAGGACCCCCCACTGGGCCGGCACCGGAAGCTCCAGGCCGCGTGCCAGTGCCAGCACCGCCACCAGGCAGAACAGTTGGCAGACGGTCGGCAGCCAGCGCAACAGGGGCTCGGTGCTCTCCATCCCCCCGGCCGACGCGAGGAAGCGTGCCAGTGTCTCGTACCACGCGCCCTCCACCGGCTCCGGTTCCCAGCCGAGCACCGCGGGAGCGCTGTGCAGCGCGGCGAAGGTGGCCAGCATTCCGGCGCCCAACAGCCATGGGCGCGGACGCAGCAGGGAGAGCGCGGCGCTGTGCACCACGATCAGCAGTACGCCCGCGGTCAGGGTGATGGGCGGCAGCGCCTTCATCAACTCGGTCCCGGAGAGTTCGCCCCCGGTGACGTTCGGGGCCCGGAACAGCGGTGCCCAGAACAGTACGGTCGCCAGCCCCAGCAGCACCCAGAGCGTCAGCGCGATCCGACCTTCGGCCGCATCGCTGACCGACACCTGTGTACTGGCGGCCCGCTGCTGTGCGGCCTGTTGCGCGGTCCGGTCCGGTACGTACATGGGGATGCCGAACGCCGGTGTCGCGGTGTCGTCGTGCACACCGCGCAGGTACGCCGTCTGGCGGGCCCAGTCCTCGCCGTACTCCTTGGCGTACTCCTCCGCCGCCGCCTCGCGGCGCTCGGCGGCCTTGCGGGCCCAACTGGTGCCGTACTCGACGTCCGGTTCGGCGTCCTTGCGCAGTGAGCGGGCGAGGCGGCCCAGCACCTTGGCGGTCCGCGAAGGCGCGGGCTCCCGGCCGACGAGCGTGGCCCGCAGCCCCGGTGCGGACACGACCGCCATCAGCAGCATCGAGCCGAGCATCGCCCAGCCCGCGCCGGAGATGCCGACCGGGCCGAGCAGCATCGCCGCACTGCCCAGCACCAGCGCGCACATGGTGCACTGGAGCGCGGCGAGCATTCCGGTGCGGCCCTGGACGCGCAGCACGCCGATGTACAACTCGACGGCGACCCGGGGCAGCGCTGCGGCGGCCAGCAGCCGTAGGACAGTGGTGCCGTTCTCGGCGTAGGCGGCCCCGAAGGGGGCGAGGATCAGTGGGGCGAAGAGCACCAGGAACAGCACGACCGGCACCAGCAGCAGCGCCATCCGGCGCAGCGCCCCGCGTACGCCGGCGGCCAGTGTCTCGGGGCTGTGCGAGGCGTGCGCGGTGAGCGACGAGGCCATGTTGATGGCCATGAACTCCATCGTGCCGCCGACCGTGTACGCGATGTAGAAGAAGCCGTTGTGTTCGGCGTCGAAGTTGACGGCGACCATCACCGGCAGCAGGTTGATCATCGCCAGTGAGAACAGCGAACCCACCGAGTCACCGGCGAGGAAGCGGCCGATCTCCTTCATCCGCGGCGGCTCGCGGTCCCGGTCGGCCGCCGCCTGCTGGGGTATCAGCTTGCGGAAGATCAGCCAGGCCAGTGGGAACACCGACAACACCATGGCCGCCGCCCAGGACACGAAGATCCCCAGCACGGGCAGGGTCGCGGCGAACGCGGCGAGCAGCAGCAGCTTCCCGATGGAGAAGACCGCGTTGCCGACCGGTACCCACACGGCCTTGCGCAGACCGGTGAGCACTCCGTCCTGGAGGGTCAACAGCGCCCAACCGACGCAGGCCGCGATGAAGAAGAGTCCGGGCCCGACGCCGTCGAGCGGTTCGTACGAAGGCCCCCACAGGTCGAGCGTGAAGAGGAAGACCACCGATGCCAGACAGACCACGAGCGAACTGGCCAGGTAGGTGCGCCACACCAGCGGACCGGTTGCGCGTCCGGCGCGCGGTACGTAGCGCACCACCGCGCCGATCATGGTGGTCGCGGTGATGGAGGCGAGCAGTCGCATCGCGGCGATCGCCGCGGAGCCCTCACCGACGGCGTCCTTGCTGTAGTAGCGGGCGGCGACGAGCCAGAAGCCGAGCCCGAGCCCTGCGGAGACTCCGGTGGAGAGCATCAGCATGTAGGCGTTGCGGAACATGGAGTCTCCGCTGCCGCCTTCTGCGTCCCCGGCCGCTTCTCCCGCGGCCGGCTCCGGGATCTCTCCCGGGGGCCGCGGATCGTGCACGTCGGGTGGGCCCGGGTCTACCGGGGCGTCCCCGGGGCCGGAACTGGACGGCTTGTGCAGTCGGGTGATGTCAGCCACCGGTCTCGCCCTGGGTGGCGGGGTGTCCCGCCGCGGTCCTCGGGTGCGGTGCTGCGGTGTTGCGTAGACCTGTCGCCACCTCCGTGGTCCGGCTGGTGCCGCCGGACGGTTCGGTGGGGTGGGAGGCATCGGGCGCGGGTGGCGCCGGTCGTATGCCGGACCGGTGCAGTATCGACATGACCTGCTCGGCGCGGAGCGGATCGACGGGCAGTGCGTGCCGCGCGAAGTAGTCGGCGCTGCCGGGCGCCGGCGAGGGGTCGGTGAACGCCTCGCCCGCATAGGTGTCGAGCGGCGGGTCGTAGAGGTATCCGGTGGTGATCCGGTGCCGGGCGAGCGCGGTCATGGCCGCCGTCCGGTCCTCCACCAGCAGGGGTACGCGAAAGAGGGGCTGGTGGGGTCCCGAGTGCGGGGCCGCCCAGCGGGAGGCGGCGAGGCGTTCCGTACCGCTGCGGCAGGCGTCCAGCCTCGGTTCCAATCGGTTGAGCAGTCGCTCGGTGCGCCGTAGGCGCGTCCTACCCGGGCTGAGTCGGTAGTCGTGCATGTCCACTCGTATCCAGGAGTCGAAGTCGTCGAGCGCGGGGGCGACCGCGACCGCTTCCTTCAGCTCGCCGGGCCGCAGTGCCATTCGGATGTCCTCGCGCTCCTCAAGGCCGAGCAGCCTCAGGGCGGCCCGGGCCGCTCCCGTGAGCCGCAGTCCCCGCACACCGGCCTCGGCGTACGGTCGCAGGCCGTAGGTCAGTTCCGCCGTCAGCCGCGTCGGCTGGAGGAGTTCGTCCCGGGCCCGCTCAAGTGTCCCCCGCAGCGCCGGATCGGCGATGGCGAGGAAGCCGCCCGTTTTGGCTCCCGTGTGTTTGGAGAGGCTGAAGACGGACGCGTCACCAAAGCTTCCCACGGGCTGGCCCGCCACCTCGCTGCCTATGGCGTGTGCGGCGTCCTCAAGGAGGGGGATGCCGAGTCGGTCGCAGCGGGCCCGCAGTTCGGGTGCGGGGTCGGGATTTCCGTAGAGATTGGTGGTGAGCACGGCCGAGAGACCGGACCACAGTGACGCGGGCACCGCGTCGACGTCGATCGAGGCGTCGTCGGCGCGCAGCGGCGCCTGCACCGGGCGTAGTCCTGCGGCGAGGACGACGAAGAAGATCACATCGTCGTTGACGGGTGACATCAACACCCGTCCGCCCGGCGGGCACCAGTGGCGCAGCGCGATGTAGAGCCCCAAACGGCATGACGGCACATACAGACATTCTCTGCCCAGGCGTCGGCGCATCAGCTCTTCCAGTGCTGAGTACGCGGACGGGCAGCCCTCCCCAAGAGCCATTATTGTCCCCCCATTGATGCGGGCTCAATGGGAACCGATCCAGCCAGCCTCGTCAACATGAGGAAGGGCCCCTTCCCTAGGGGAAAAGGCCCTGTCCCGGGAGGTCGCGAGGGGGGTGTTCACTCATCGAGTGTGAGCCCTTTGCGCAGCTTGGCGAGGGTTCGGGAGAGCAGTCGGGACACATGCATTTGAGACAGGCCCAACTCTTCGCCGATGTCGGACTGTGTCATGTTTGCGACGAAACGCAGGGAGAGAATTTTACGGTCCCGTGGCGGAAGGGTTGCAATCAGCGGCCTGAGGGATTCGATGTACTCGACGCCTTCGAGTCCATGGTCCTCGTAGCCGATGCGATCGGCGAGGGTGCCCTCGGTGTCACCGATGTCCTCGCCGTCCGACTGGGCGTCCAGCGAGGCGGCCGTGTAGGCGTTGCTGGCGACCATGCCTTCGACGACCTCGTCCACGCCGAGGTCGAGGTGGGCGGCGAGTTCGGCCGTGGTCGGGGCCCGGTCGAGCCGCTGTGAGAGCTCGTCGCCCGCGCGGGCCAGTTCGAGACGGAGCTCCTGGAGTCTGCGGGGGACGCGCACCGACCAACTGGTGTCGCGGAAGAACCGCTTGATCTCGCCGACGATCGTCGGCATGGCGAAGGTGGGGAACTCCACGCCGCGGTCGAGGTCGAACCGGTCGATCGCCTTGATCAGGCCGATCGTGCCGACCTGGATGATGTCCTCCATCGGCTCGCTGCGGGAGCGGAAGCGGGAGGCGGCGAACTTGACCAGCGCCAGATTGAGCTCGACGAGGGTGTTGCGGACGTACGCGTACTCGTAGGTGCCTTCTTCGAGGTGTTCCAACCGGGCGAAGAGGGTCTTCGACAGGGCTCGCGCGTCCAGCGGTGCCATCTCGTCGAAGGGGGCGTCCCCGTTGATGTCGCGGCTTCCGGTGATTTCCGTGGCCGAGGGGGCGTCGGCCTCGTCGAGCTCCACGCCGTGGGCGGCTTCGGCGCGGGCGGGCCGGCCCGGGCGTTCCACCAGGGCGGTGCCGACGCGGGGTGCGGCGGGGACGTCGGGGCGTCGGGGGTGGTGCGGGGTGGGGGCTGACATGGGTCTCCTCCATCGTGCTCGGCACAAGGCTGCCGATGCCTCTACATGCGCTGCGGTGAGCGGCGCCTCCAAAGCCGTCGTGGGGGTTGGTTCTCGTGGTCCCTTCCAGACCTACCCGCTCCCCCGGGGGCGTTGCAAGTGTCAAATGTCCGAAATGCTTGGTTTGTTGGGGAGTTCTGCTGGCCGAGTCCCGTGAAGGAGGCGTAATGTTCGAGGGAAGCCGCCGTGATGAGTCGTATGACGTCGCGGTGGTTCCGCACCGGACACCACCGGTCACGCGGTCGGCGCCTCGCCGTCCTGCGGACCGGCCGGCGAAGGCCCGCGGGAAAGCGGAGGCGGGCTGTGGCACACGCCATGGCCGGTGCCGCACGACGGACGGCTATATCCGGTGACACGGCTCACACGGCTCACACGGCGAAGTAGGGACGGACATGGATCGCGGGACGGTCGGTAGCGCGAATCGTGGCCGACTTCAGGTCGAGGTTCGGACCGAGGGCGGCAGTGAAGTGGTGCGGCCGGCGGGTGAATTGGATCACCACACGGCCGACCTGCTGAGTGTTCCTCTGGACGAGGCGCTCGCCAAGGGGCGGTCACGCCTGGTCGTGGACTGTTCCGAACTGGAGTTCTGCGACTCCACCGGGCTCAATGTGCTGCTCGGTGCGCGACTCAAGGCCGAGGCGGCCGGGGGAGGGGTCCATTTGGCCGGCATGCTGCCCGTTGTGGCGCGGGTGCTGGAGATCACCGGAGCAGAAGCGGTCTTCACCGTGCATGACACGGTTGAGGACGCTCTGGCGAGCTGAGTGCCCTATGCGGTGGATGTGGCGCATGCGCCGTCCGCGCGGTGAGATCCGCTTTCGGCGTAGTGAGTGTTGTCACCACGCGACAGGGCAGGAGAACCCCCGCGGGGCCACGCGAAGGTCCGCCGTCCGGCACTCTGAATGTGTGTGCGGCGGCGCTCTGACGCGCGGCGGCCACGCTGACCTGATGAGATACGAACGCGAACTGGTGAATCGGTGAGGTGAAGCGCTGATGAGCACCACCCGGCCGCAGCAGCCGGGCGACCTCGGCCCCGAGTCGGAGGACGTCGTTGGCGCTGCTTCCGGCGTACCCGGTGGGCGGGTGCGCACCCTTGCCCTGGGGAGCGCCAGCGGCATTGTTCCGCTCGCCCGGGACTTCACGCGCCAGGCGCTCTACGACTGGGGCTGGTTGCCCGCAGCCACCGCCGATCGCCGCGCGGCAGCCGAGGATGTGCTGCTGGTCGTCTCGGAGCTGGTCACCAACGCCTGTCTGCACGCCGAGGGTCCCGAGGAGCTGAAGGTGGGCTGCGACGGCAAGGTGCTGCGGCTGGAGGTCTCCGACCGGGGAGCCGGCCAGCCCGCGCCCCGCACACCGCACCGCGCCGGCCGTCCCGGTGGCCACGGCATGTTCATCGTCCAGCGGCTCTGCCTGGACTGGGGCGTCGTCCGGGTGCCCGGTGCGCCGGGCAAGACAGTATGGGCGGAGCTGGCCGCGCCCGCCTGATCCCGACTCATCCAGGGGGCCGTCCGATCCCGCGAGCCCCGCCTGACCTTGCAGTCCCGCCTGGTCTCGACTGATCCAGTGGTTCCGTCTGCATTCCCGCCGTCCGGTCCGGGCGGCGCACGTCCGTTGCCGAGCACGCCGCCGAGGCGTGCTCTTTCGGCTTCTCCGGCATCCGGTTGGACGTATCCCCGCCCTGCTCGCACCGGTTTGACGAGGCGTTCCGGCTGCTCCTCCTTACACCGTGGGCTCTCCTCCGTACGCCCTGGACTGCTCCTCCGTACACCCTGGAGGGACACCAGCACCCGACTCCATGGACGGTGGGGCGGGCTGGGTGCCGCGGACCGAACCGCTCCCGTCCGGTCGGTGGACGTCAGCCAAGAAGGCCGCCGTCCGGAGTGATTCCGGATCGACGGCCCTCTCGTACGTATGAGATCAGCTGCGGACGGTCCGTACCCGTCCACCGTGGATCGTCAGTTCACGCCTCCCATGAGCGGCTGCACCTTGCGCCGCCACATGAAGATCGCCACACCGGCGAGTACGGCGACGACGCCCTGGCTGGCGAACCATCCCTGCGTGTCCGTGGACGCGCCCAGCAGCTGCAACAGGGCGATGACCGAGTTGCCCGCCGTCATGGCGAGGAACCAGACGCCCATCATCTGGGACGCGTACTTCCGCGGGGCGAGCTTGGTCGTCAGCGACATGCCCACCGGGGAGAGGCACAGCTCACCCACGGTCTGCATGAAGTAGACGCTGACCAGCCACATCGGCGACACCTTCACATCGCCCGTGGCCACCCCCTGCGCCACCATCATCACGAAGAAGGAGCCGCCGACCATCAGCAGGGCGAAGGCGAACTTCGACAGGGTGCTGGGCTCCTTGCTCCGCCTGTACAGGGCCACCCAGAGCATGGCGAACAGCGGCGCGAGCGTCATCACGAACAGCGGATTCAGCGACTGGAACCAGGTGGTCGGGAACTCGAAGCCCAGCAGGGTCGCTTCGGTGTTGTCCTTCGCGAAGAGCGCGAGCACCGAACCTGTCTGGTCGTAGATCGCCCAGAACGCGGCTGCGGCGATGAAGAACCAGATGTAGCCGGACATCCGGGACCGCTCGACCTGGGTCAGATCCTTGTCGCGACGGATCTTGAACAGGTACCACGCGGGCAGCAGCAGACCGAGGATCGTCAGCGGCCAGAGCACCCAGTCCACGGTGAAGGCGCCGGTCAGACCGACGATCGCATAGGCGGCTGCGGCAACGGTGACCCAGATCAGACCCTTGCGCAGCAGCGCTGCCCGCTCTTCGGCGGACGCCGGCGAGGGGACCTGGTTGGAGTCGGGGCTCAGATGCCTGAAGCCCAGGAAGAAGAAGACCAGACCCAGCGCCATGCCGACGCCGGACATCGCGAACGCCAGGTGCCAGTCGACGTTCTGGCCGACCGAGCCGATCGTCAGCGGGGCGGCGACGGCACCCAGGTTGATGCCCATGTAGAAGATCGTGAAGCCACCGTCACGACGGGGGTCGCTCCGGTCGGGGTAGAGATGGCCCACCATCGTGGAGATGTTGGACTTCAGCAGACCCGAACCCGCGGCGATGAACGCCAGTCCCACGAAGAACATCGCGTCCACCGGCACGGCCAGCATGAAGTGGCCGCTCATGATGATCACGCCGGCGATGGCGGTCGCCTTGCGCGCACCCCAGACGCGGTCGCCGAGCCAGCCGCCGGGGAGCGCCAGCAGATAGACCATCGCGTTGTAGACGGAGTAGATCGCGACAGCCGTCGCGGTCTTCATACCGAGTCCGCCCTCGACCACTTCCGTGGAGAGGTAGAGGACGAGCAGCGCCCGCATCCCGTAGAAGCTGTAGCGCTCCCACATCTCGGTCATAAAGAGGAAGGCCAGTCCGCGGGGGTGGCCGAGGAAGGTCTTCTCGGTACCGGTGGAACCGGTCGAGTCCTTCGTCAGGCTTGACGCCATGGTCGATCCTTGCGTGCTCGGGACGCACCGCTTCGTGAGCGGTCGAGCGCCCGGTGGGGGGTGGCCGGCACCGGTACGAGACTGCCCCGCCCCACGCCAAGGGGCTGCTCCGGCTGGGTTGGCCGCAGTTGCAGGGACAGTACGCACCGGGATCCACGCCCCGAATGCTTCTTGCGCTCAGGGCCCGGCCCACAGGTCATTCACTGTCTTCGATGCCGGTATTTCCGGCTTCGAGCACAGAAAGAGACCCTTGGATTCACTGCCGCGCTCACTGCTAGCTGCTTGCGCGCAGGCCAAAGGTCTCCGTGTAGTGCTACAGGCGTAGTCGACACCATACGACACGACACAACGCAATACGAAAGCGCTGGAGAGCTGGATCACAGGCGATCTTGGAACCGCAGTCGCTGATTCCAAGGTCTTCAGCAAGATCCACTCATAGACCCGCAGGGGTTCCGCATCGCACCCCGGTTCGAACGCCCCGCGGACTACCATCACTCCATGACGCGTGTACTGCTCGCCGAAGACGACGCATCCATCTCGGAGCCCCTGGCTCGCGCGCTGCGCAGGGAGGGATACGAGGTCGAGGTGCGCGAGGACGGACCGGCAGCGCTGGACGCCGGACTCGCGGGCGGTGTCGACCTGGTCGTCCTCGACCTCGGACTGCCCGGCATGGACGGCCTGGAGGTCGCCAGACGGCTGCGGGCCGAGAAGCACACGGTCCCCATCCTGGTGCTGACGGCCCGCGCGGACGAGGTGGACACCGTGGTCGGTCTCGACGCCGGCGCTGACGACTACGTCACCAAGCCGTTCCGGCTGGCCGAACTGCTGGCCCGTGTCCGGGCGCTGCTGCGCCGCGGCGCGACCGAGCCCGCGCCCCCGCCGGCCACGCACGGCGTGCGCATCGACGTCGAGTCCCACCGGGCCTGGATGGGCGATGAAGAACTCCAACTCACGGCCAAGGAGTTCGATCTGCTGCGGGTACTGGTCCGCGACGCCGGTCGGGTCGTCACCCGCGACCAGTTGATGCGCGAGGTCTGGGACACCACCTGGTGGTCCTCGACCAAGACGCTCGACATGCACATCTCCTGGCTGCGCAAGAAGCTCGGCGACGACGCGGCCAACCCCCGCTACATCGCCACGGTTCGGGGTGTGGGCTTCCGCTTCGAAAAGAGCTGAGCCGCATCTGCGTGATCCGATCTGGCGGGCCGGACGGTCGGGATCTGGCGCCTGACGGATAGAGCCACCTCGCACGGGGCGGGGGCTCAGTCCGAGGAGCACCCCATGCCACCGACAGCACCCGACTTCGGCCCGCACTTCGACCCCTACGCGTTGTACGAGCCCCAGCGCGACGGCGATCCCACGGCCAAGCCGGGGGTCCTGTACTTCCGTGACCTGCTGTTGGCCGCCTGCCCCGGCACGCCCGACCTGGGGATCGGCCGGGCCTGCGGCAGCGGCGGCCAGAGCGGATCCGGCGGGCGGCGTCACCCACCGCTGGCAGACCGCCACGGGCACCCGCTCACCGTGGACCGGGCTGGGCCGACCTGCACCGGGGGCCGCGGGCCGCCCGTGTGCGGTGGTCGGCCGCCAGGCCACAGTTCGCCGTCTTCTTACGGGGGGAGGACGGCGAGCTGTGGCACACCTGGCAGTCGGGGGCGGGGGAGAGGGCCCCGGACGGGGGCTTCCGGGCGGCGGGTTGGCGGGTGATCCCTCGGTGGCGCTGGGTCGGCATGGTTCGTCGTCGGTGTTTGCGCATGATCCGGGGGTCGGATGCCCCAGACCTGACAGCGCGGCCCGGAACACGGCTTCGTCTGGAACGACCGCTGGGTCGACAGGGAGGGCGCCCCCGTCCTCGACCCACTGCTCTCCGCATCCGCATGCGCCTCCGCCGAGGCCACCCACCAGCCCGGTCTGAGCCGAGTGAGCGATCCCACCGAGCAGACACCCCGTCCGGACCCAGCCGGCGGGGTGTCCGGCATTGCGCCCGCAGCCCTGCCGACCTTGTTGACCTCGACGTACGTCGCCGGACGCCCTACTGCGCCGAACGGGCGACAAGTGATCGTTTCCGCACCCCGAGGAGGTGGGCCGGGGCGATCGCGCGGGGTAGTCCCCCGGCGTCCCTGCTCATCCGGGACCCCCGAAGGACAAGGAGCACCCGTGCGACCCCGTACCTCAGCCGCCGCCGTAGCCCTCGGAGCGCTCGCCCTCGTGGTGCCGCTCGCCTCCCCGGCCGGCGCGGCAGTCGGCAACTTCCACTACCGGTACACCGGTCTGAACGGACAGCCCCAACCGGGTGTGCTCGTCGATCCGCCCAGCCAGCGGTGCGTGGTCATCCCCGAAGCGGCCAACCCCGGCTCCTCGTCACCCGCCTTCGGGCCGCGCAACGACACCGGCTCCGTCGCCATCGTCTACACCGAGCCCGACTGCACCGGTCAGTCCTTTCGACTGCGCCCCCACGGGGAGCAGACCACCGACCGGCTCCAGCTCCGCTCGGTGATCTTCAGCTGAGCGAACGGGAGCCCGCCCGCCCCGGCTCGCGCCACCCCCAAGGCGCGCGCCGGGGCTTCCCGCGACACCCGGAGCGAGCCCCGCCGTGCCCCCGCTCACCAGGGCGTACCCAAGAAGTGCCCTCAGGAGGGCAAAGGACCGGGAGGGCCGCGCGCCGGCGCATAGGCTCAAGGAGCCGTCACCCCACCCCGGAGGGCCCCTTGCGCCGACGACTCATCAACTCCACCCTCGCCGTCGTCCTGGTGGTGATCGGCGTCTTCGGCGTCTCGCTCGTCCTTGTCGAGACCCGCACGATCACCAGCAGCGCGGAGCAGAGCGTCAAGGCCGAGGCCCTTCGGCTCGCGAACATCGTGGACAGCCGGATCATCGGCGGGGAGCCCCTCAACAGCGCCGTCCTCGCCAAACAGGTCGGCGGGGGACGGTACGTACGGATCGAGATCCCGGGACGGCCCGACATCGAGGTCGGCGACCGCCCCCGCGGCAGCGTGATCCGCAGCGAGGCACAGGGGCAGCGCGAGGAGACCGTCATCGTGGAGGAGTCACGCTCCTCCATCACCCGTGAGGTGGGGCGCACCCTGCTCATCATCGGCGGGGTCGCGCTGGTCGCGGTGATCGCGGCGATCCTGCTGGCCGTGCGGCAGGCCAATCGGCTCAGCTCGCCGCTCACGGACCTCGCCGAGACCGCCGAGCGCCTCGGCTCCGGTGACCCCCGCCCCCGCCATCGTCGCTACGGGGTGCCCGAACTGGATCGGGTCGCCGACGTCCTCGACGCCAGCGCCGAGCGGATCGCCCGGATGCTCACCGCCGAACGCAGACTTGCGGCCGATGCCTCGCACCAACTCCGCACCCCGCTGACCGCCCTGTCCATGCGGTTGGAGGAGATCTCGGCCACCGACGACCCCGAGACGGTGAAGGAGGAGGCCAACATCGCCCTGACCCAGGTGGAACGGCTCACCGATGTGGTCGAACGACTGCTGACCAACGCCCGCGACCCGCGCACCGGCTCCGCCATCGTCTTCGACCTCGACGAGGTGGTGAAGCAGCAGATCGCCGAGTGGCGCTCGGCCTACCGCAGCGCCGGCCGTGCCCTGGTCTGCTCGGGCAAACAGGGGATGCGTGCGGTGGGGACCCCCGGCGCGGTGGCCCAGGTGCTCGCGGCGCTCATCGAGAACTCGTTGATGCACGGTGGTGGCACGGTGGCGCTCCGTACGCGTGTCACCGGCAACCAGGCGGTGATCGAGGTGACCGACGAGGGGCCCGGCGTGCCGGGAGAGCTGGGGGCAAGGATCTTCGAACGGGCCATCAGTGGCCGAAACTCCACGGGCATCGGGCTGGCGGTCGCCCGGGACCTCGCCGAGGCGGACGGCGGACGGCTGGAGCTGTTGCAGCAGCACCCGCCCGTGTTCGCGCTGTTCCTCAGCCGGGTGGCACGCAAGCGCAAGGACAACAGCTATCTGACCGTGCGCTGACGGCTGACGGCTGACGGCTGAGGGCTGACGGGCACCGGGCGCCGGATGCAGGGGCCGGCGCCCGGCGTGGGTGAAGTGGGCGGATGCGGGTCCCGGTCGCTAGCTGCGCGGGCCCACGGCGTCCGGCTCGGCCGAGCGGGCCTCCTGCCCCAGCTTCTCCAACTCCAGCTCCTCCTCCAAGGAAGGCGCCAGAGCCTGGTCGATGGGGATGCCCGGGCACGCCTCGCCCTGCGGCTTCACCACGCGGTACGCGGGATCGGCAGACACGGGCTCCGGCTGTTCCGGCTCCCGGTCGGGCAGCGCACGGAAGACCCAGGTGCGGTACGACCAGAACCGGAAGAGGGTGGCGATCCCGATGCCGAGGAACTTGAAGAGATTGCTCTGCAACGAGCTGTCCCAGCCGAAGCCGTAGGTCGCGACGTACAGGATGCCGTTCTCGATGACCATGCCGATCAGGCTGAACACCAGGAAGAGCGAGAGCTCGCGCGTGCGTCCGCTCTTGTCGCGGTCACGGTAGGTGAAGTACCGGTAGCCGAGGTAGTTGGTGATGATGGCGACCGCGTTGGCGATCAGCGAGGCCCGCACCACGGGGATCTCGGTGGTGGCGCGCACCAGGTTGAAGATCGCGAGGTTGACGATGACACCCGCGCCACCCACCGCTCCGAACTTGGCGACTTCACGCAGGAGCTGTTGCAGCTGCCCGCGCAGCGCACCGCCTCGTTCACTCATAGTGAGAGTCCAGCCCCATCAGATCGGTGTCGTCAACCCAGTCATGCTAACCACCCTTGCGTGCTCCCGCCCGGGGACGCCGGTGATGGTGTGGCGAGGCCGTGACACGCTCGTTCGGCGTTCGGGTGCGACAGATACCCTATAAGGGTGACGTTCCCGGTAGTCGGCATGGTCGGTGGCGGTCAGCTCGCCCGTATGACCCACGAGGCGGGCATCCCCCTCGGCATCCGTTTCAAGCTCTTGAGTGACACCCCGCAGGACTCTGCGGCCCAGGTGGTCAGCGATGTCGTCATTGGCGACTATCGCGATCTGGGCACGCTGCGTGAGTTCGCGCGGGGCTGCGACGTGATCACTTTCGATCATGAGCATGTTCCGATCGAGCATCTGCGTGCCCTGGAGGCTGAGGGCATCCCCGTACGGCCGGGACCTGCCGCGCTGGTCCACGCCCAGGACAAGGGCGTGATGCGGGCGCGGCTCATGGAACTGGGCGTGCCCTGCCCCCGCCATCGGATCGTGACCGATCCGGCCGATGTCGCGGCCTTCGCCGACGAGGTCGGCGGCTTCCCCGTGATCCTGAAGACCGTGCGCGGCGGGTACGACGGCAAGGGCGTCTGGTTCGTACGGACCGCAGCCGATGCGGCCGACCCCTTCCGTGCCGGTGTGCCCGTGCTCGCCGAGGAGAAGGTCGACTTCACCCGCGAGCTGGCAGCCAATGTCGTCCGCTCCCCGCACGGTCAGGCCGTCGCCTACCCGGTGGTGGAGTCCCAGCAGGTCGACGGCGTCTGCGACACCGTCATCGCCCCCGCGCCCGACCTCGATGAGGAACTGGCGGGCCGGGCCCAGCAGCTCGCCCTGAAGATCGCCGCAGAGCTGGGCGTGGTCGGTCACCTCGCCGTCGAGCTCTTCGAGACGCCCGACGGCCGGATCCTCGTCAACGAGCTGGCGATGCGCCCCCACAACTCGGGCCACTGGACCCAGGACGGCGCGGTGACCTCGCAGTTCGCCAACCATGTCCGGGCCGTACTCGATCTCCCGCTCGGAGATCCCCGTCCCCGTGCGCCCTGGACGGTGATGTGCAACGTCCTCGGCGGGGACTATCCGGACATGTACGCGGCGTATCTGCACTGCATGGCCAGGGACCCCCAGCTCAAGATCCATATGTATGGCAAGGACGTGAAGCCCGGCCGCAAGGTCGGTCATGTCAACACCTACGGCAACGACCTCGCGGACGTCCGCGAGCGCGCCCGCCACGCAGCCGACTACCTCAGAGGAACGATCACCGAATGAGCACCTCCGCACCCGGCCCGCTCGTGGGCATCGTGATGGGCTCCGACTCCGACTGGCCCGTCATGGAGGCCGCGGCCCAGGCCCTGACCGAGTTCGAGATCCCCTTCGAGGTCGACGTGGTCTCCGCACACCGGATGCCGCGCGAGATGGTCGCGTACGGAGAGCAGGCGGACGCCCGCGGCCTCAAGGTGATCATCGCGGGTGCCGGGGGAGCCGCCCATCTGCCGGGCATGCTCGCTTCCGTCACCCCGCTGCCCGTCATCGGCGTGCCCGTACCGCTGAAGTACCTCGACGGCATGGACTCCCTGCTGTCGATCGTGCAGATGCCCGCGGGCGTCCCCGTCGCCACCGTCTCCGTCGCCGGCGCCCGTAACGCGGGACTGCTGGCCGCCCGCATCCTCGCCACCCACGACTCCGAACTGTTGAACCGGATGCGTGAGTTCCAGGACGAGCTGAACGAGCAGGCCACCGACAAGGGCAAGCGCCTCCGCGCCAAGGTCGAGGGCACTGGTTCCTTCGGCTTCGGGAAGTAAAGACGACATGCCAAACGATACGAACGGTACGCACGGCGACCCCGAGAACCCCGAGGGCGGTGAGAACGGCCAGGAGGTGCTCACCCTCGCCGACGCCCCGGACCCCGCACATCTCGCCCGTGCCCTGGAACTGCTCGGCGACCATCCGGTCGTCGACGGCCACAACGACCTGCCGTGGGCCCTGCGCGAGAAGGTCCGCTACGACCTCGACCAGCTCGACATCTCCGCTGACCTCACCGGCAGCCTCCACACGGACCTCCCCAGGCTGCGCGCGGGCAAGGTCGGCGCCCAGTTCTGGTCCGTCTACGTCCGCTCCGGGATGTCCGGCGACGACGCGGTGAGCGCCACACTGGAGCAGATCGACTGCGTACGCCAACTGCTGGACCGCTATCCCACCGAACTGGCCCCCGCACTGACCGCGGCGGACATGGAGGCCGCACGCGCCGAGGGCAGGATCGCCTCACTGATGGGAGCGGAGGGCGGCCACTCGATCAACAGCTCCCTCGCCACCCTGCGCGCGCTGTTCACCCTGGGCGTGCGGTATCTGACGCTCACCCACAACGACAACGTGCCCTGGGCCGACTCCGCCACCGACAGCCCCGGCGTCGGTGGCCTCTCGCCCTTCGGGCACGAGGTCGTCCGGGAGATGAACCGACTGGGCATGCTGGTTGACCTCTCCCACGTGGCGCCCTCCACCATGCGCGACGCCCTGGCGACGTCCACCGCCCCGGTGGTCTTCTCGCACTCGTCGGCGCGGGCGATCTGCGACCACGTCCGCAATGTGCCGGATGACGTACTGGCGCTGCTCCCGTCCAACGGCGGGCTCGCGATGGCCACCTTCGTACCGAAGTTCATCCTGCCCGAGGCGGTCGACTGGACCCTGGCCGCCGATGAGAACCTGCGCAGGAACGGCTTCCATCCGCTGGACATGTCCGCGGAGGCGATGAAGCTCCACGCAGCCTTTGAGGACGCCAACCCCCGTCCGATCGCCACCGCACACACGGTCGCCGACCACCTCGACCACATGCGCGAGGTCGCGGGCATCGATCACGTGGGAATCGGCGGTGACTTCGATGGGACGGCGTTCACCCCGGCCGGGCTCGATGATGTCGCCGGCTATCCGAACCTGATCGCGGAGCTGCTGCGCCGAGGCTGGTCCGAAGCCGATCTGGCGAAGCTGACCTGGGGCAATGCTGTACGGGTCCTCGGGGACGCCGAGTCGGTTGCCCGCGACGAGCAGTCCCGCAGGGGGCCGTCGGTGGCGACCATCGGGCAACTGGACGGGTGAACGACGGTGGGGGTGGGCCAGCCGCCCACCCCCACCGCACCGATCGTGCAGAGCCGCGTGGTCGCCCCAGGATCCCGACGGTTACTCGGGCACGGCATCCGCGGGCTCAGCGACCCCGGCGCCCGGCTGATCCGAGTCGGAGACCAGCTCCGCGATCTGGATCATGTACGCGTACGTCGAAATCCGGTTCCGGATCCTGATGAAGTAGGAGCGGTCGGAGACCCGGAACACCTCTCTCCGTCGAACCTTCACCCTGTCGGTGAAGGTGTTCGCCACGCTCAGCAGGGCGTCCAACGCGTCGTCCTCGGTGCCCTCGACCTCCCGGGCGATCTTGGTGTCGCAATTCATGGTCGAGACACCCTGCAACGGGGTGGCCAGGACGATCCATCTGCTCATGGTGGTTGCGGTCCCCTCGTGCGGTCGCTTGCGAA
This sequence comes from Streptomyces sp. NPDC059256, assembly GCF_042753785.1. Taxonomy (NCBI): domain Bacteria; kingdom Bacillati; phylum Actinomycetota; class Actinomycetes; order Kitasatosporales; family Streptomycetaceae; genus Streptomyces; species Streptomyces sp. NPDC059256. The sequence goes on from NZ_JBHYZO010000004.1 coordinate 514,239, forward strand.
CGACTCCAGTCTGCACGTTCACCGCTTGCCCGCGGAGCGCCCATTCGCCAACCGCCGCTGCCCGGCGCCCACTTGGCGATGCGGTACACCTCCTGGCCGAGGGGGTAGTGCTCAGTCGGCGCAGAGGCAGAACGGATGCCCCGCGGGGTCCGCGTAGACGCGCCACTTGCGGTTCTCGGTGCCGTCCAGCAGGGTCGCGCCCCACGCCAGCACCTCCCGCTCCGTCGCTTCCAGATCGGTGACCGTCAGATCGAGGTGGATCTGCTGGGCGCCGGTCGATGACGGCCACGGCGGTGGGACGTGGCCGGGAGCCAGTTGGAAGCTGAGCGGCACTGCGGAGGAGCCCGCCAGATCCACCCAGTCGTCGCCGTCTGCGGTGATCTCACCTCCCAGCAGTCGCTGGTAGAAGCCCGCGAGCGCGATCGGGTCCGGACAGTCGAGGGCGATGGTGCGGAGCGCAGCGATGGCCATGGGGTTTCTTGTCCTCTCGTTCAGTGAGCAACGGCTCGTTCGGTGAGCACCGGCCTCACGGTCGTCGACAGGGCGATACAGCCGGTTCAGCCGGTACCCGTCCTGCCGTGGGCGACGGACTGATCCGGCACCTCGACCTTCGCGGAACCGGGTGTCCCAACGGTGATGCCTGCCCCGGTTCCCCGGTGTCGAACGGGGGGATCAAGCGGTCGGACGCCCCATCGCGCGGTACGTCCAGCCCGCCTCGCGCCACTTCACCGGATCGAGGGCATTGCGCCCGTCCAGCACGATCCGTGCGCTCGCCACCTCGCCCAGCTCCGCCGGGTCGAGCTCACGGAACTCACGCCACTCCGTCAGGTGCAGCACCGCGTCCGCACCGCGCACCGCCTCCAGGGCCGTCTCCGCGTACCCCAGGGTCGGGAAGAGGCGCTCGGCGTTCGCCATGCCCTTCGGGTCGTAGACGGTGACCTGGCCCCCCTGGAGGTGGATCTGCCCGGCCACATTGAGGGCCGGGGAGTCGCGTACGTCGTCCGAGTCGGGTTTGAAGGTGGCGCCCAGGACCGCGATCCGCTTTCCGAGGAACGACCCGCCGCCCACGGACTCCCGGGCGAGCTCCACCATGTGCCCGCGGCGACGCATGTTGATGGAGTCGACCTCCCGGAGGAAGGTGAGGGCCTGGTCCACGCCCAACTCGCCGGCACGCGCCATGAAGGCCCGGATGTCCTTGGGCAGACAGCCGCCCCCGAAGCCGATCCCGGCCCGCAGGAACTTGGACCCGATGCGCTCGTCGTGGCCGATGGCCTCCGCCAGCTTCACCACGTCACCGTCGGCGGCCTCGCACACCTCGGCCATGGCGTTGATGAAGGAGATCTTGGTGGCGAGGAAGGAGTTCGCCGAGGTCTTCACCAGTTCGGCGGTCGGGAAGTCCGTCACCACGAACGGGGACCCCTCGGAGATCGGCGTGGCGTACACGTCCCGGAGTAGCTTCTCCGCGCGCTCGCTCGCCACACCGGCGACGATCCGGTCGGGGCGCAGGGTGTCCTGCACGGCGAAGCCCTCGCGCAGGAACTCCGGATTCCATGCCAGCTCGACGTCCTCGGCCGCCTGCTCTGCCAGCAGTTTCGCCAGCCGAGCGGCGCTGCCGACCGGCACGGTCGACTTGCCGACGACCAGGGAGCCGCGCTTCAACTGTGGGGCGAGCGAGGAGAAGGCGGCGTCCACGTAACTCATGTCGCAGGCGTACTCTCCGTGCTTCTGCGGGGTGTTCACACAGACGAAGTGGACATCGCCGAACTCGCCGACCTCCTCCCAGGACGTTGTGAAGCGCAGCCGTCCACTGGATCCCTCGATGCCGACGACATGGCTGGCCAGCAGCTCTTCCAGACCGGGCTCGTACATCGGCACTCTGCCGGCGGAGAGCATCTCGATCTTCTCGGGAACGACATCGAGCCCCAGCACCTCGAAACCCAACTCCGCCATGGCCGCGGCGTGGGTCGCCCCGAGGTAGCCGGTGCCGATCACGGTGATCTTGAGGGCCATGGGTGCTCCAAACAGCTCTGAGGGACGCGACCCGAGCATAGTCGGGCACCTCCGAGGGCAGCTTTGCCCCTGTCGCGTAGCTCACGTACGCCGGGGGGAGAGGCACCACTAAAATAGGTTACTTAACGGTAGTTAGCTTCTTTGGGGAGTGACAGAACGTGGCCGGATCGACCGGGAGCTCAGAGTTCGACCTATACCGCCCGTCCGAGGAGCACGACATGCTCCGGGACGCCATCCGCGCCTTGGCCGAGGCCAAGATCGCCCCGCACGCCGCTGCCGTTGACGAGGAGTCCCGCTTCCCGCAGGAAGCGCTGGACGCCCTCACCGCCAACGACCTGCACGCGGTCCACGTACCCGAGGAGTACGGCGGCGCCGGCGCCGACGCGCTGGCCACCGTCATCGTCATCGAGGAGGTGGCCCGGGTCTGCGCCTCGTCCTCGCTGATCCCCGCCGTCAACAAACTCGGCTCGCTCCCCCTCGTCCTCTCCGGTTCGGAGGACCTCAAGAAGCGCTACCTCGGCCCGCTCGCCAAGGGCGACGGGATGTTCTCGTACTGCCTCTCCGAACCCGACGCGGGCTCGGACGCGGCGGGCATGAAGACCCGTGCGGTGCGCGACGGGGACTCCTATGTCCTCAACGGCGTGAAGCGCTGGATCACCAACGCGGGCGTCTCCGAGTACTACACGGTGATGGCCGTCACCGACCCCGACAAGCGCTCCAAGGGCATCTCCGCCTTCGTGGTCGAGAAGTCCGACGCCGGGGTCTCCTTCGGCGCACCGGAGAAGAAGCTCGGCATCAAGGGCTCCCCGACCCGCGAGGTCTACCTCGACAACGTCCGCATCCCCGCCGACCGCATGATCGGCGCGGAGGGCACGGGCTTCGCCACGGCCATGAAGACCCTCGACCACACCCGCATCACCATCGCCGCCCAGGCACTGGGCATCGCGCAGGGCGCCCTCGACTACGCCAAGGGGTATGTCAAGGAGCGCAAGCAGTTCGGCAAGCCGATCAGCGACTTCCAGGGCGTCCAGTTCATGCTCGCCGACATGGCGATGAAGTTGGAGGCCGCCCGCCAGCTCACCTACGCGGCGGCAGCCAAGTCCGAGCGGGTGGACGCCGACCTCACGTTCTTCGGCGCCGCGGCCAAGTGCTACGCATCGGACGCGGCCATGGAGATCACCACGGACGCCGTCCAACTGCTCGGCGGCTACGGCTACACCCGCGACTACCCGGTGGAACGCATGATGCGCGACGCCAAGATCACCCAGATCTACGAGGGCACGAACCAGATCCAGCGGATCGTGATGGCGAGGAACCTGCCGTAGCAGGGTTTTTGCAGGTCAGTGACCCTGTGGCCCGGTCAGGGAAGCTGGCTCGGGTTCCGGTCTGTTCGAGCCCGTTCCGGGGTGATCCTGGGCGTCATACTGGGGAAATCCTGGGCTGACACTGGGACTGAAACCACCTCTGAGCTGCACAAACACTACGGCCCCCGGCATCATGCCGGGGGCCGTAGCCATGGCCTTGCTCAGGCCACCCCCACACGCCCTGGTTCTTGATGTGTCTCCGCAGTATCGAAGGCCACGTTGGGCGGCAGTGGCACGACACGCCCCGGCTCTTCTGCGTCGCGTGCCTTGATGTGGCGTCGGTGTAGTGCGCTGTTCTTGCCGGACTCGGATTCGCCATCCTCCGCGATCTGGAAATCGACGCGTAGTACCTCTGGCTTGAAGTCGATCTGCCAGAGCACGGCCCTGTACGGGGGCGGAGCCCCGTCGAGCATCGCCAGGACTTCCCGAGTCGTCAGCCGCCCGGCCGTGCTCTTGTGCTCGCAGGGGGAAGGGAACCGTGCTCCGGGCCGCGCTTCACGTCCTTGACAAGTCTCTGGGCCGCTTCCTCGCCACCCACACCACCTCCGGGATCACCTCCGGCGCGAGCATGGTCAACCACTTGTGGGAGCAGCAGCAGACGGCCACCGCCCTCTGGTCCCCGATTCTCCCGGATCTTGAAGTCCATCGCACCCCTTGAACTGGGGTGCTGCAACGACCACTGGAACGGAAGCAAGGGCCGGGGCTTCTTTGTTGATTCGACTACTCGACTGGGCAAGCCAGTTCAGAATGGGAACGATTCGGGGCGCACGTCACCACTGCCAGGGACAGATACGAGGGACGTTCGAGGTAGAAGCCGTACGACACATCAGCGCCCGAGTGCAGTTGTGCCGCAGCCGCGTTCACTAGTTGTGCCAGATGAGTCGTTTCCCGCTCCCTCTCGGAAGCGAACCGGGGCGCGTGGTCGGCCAGCCGCTCCCCGAGCCAGACTGCCGCCTCCTTCGCCTCTTCCCACGTGCCACGAACTAAGGAACGGGGCTTGATGAGCCAGTACGCCGTTTCGAGGGGCGGTAGGCCAACGTTCGGGAACTCCGCCGTGACCTCCCGATACCTCTGGATCAGTTCCGGCTTGCTTCCGGCCGGGGGCGGATCGGGATGAGGGGGCCGCCGTAGGGCCTCGTCGTCGAAGCGCTCTTTCGGGCCGGTCCACAAATAGCCGTGGTGGTGCACGAGTCGTTCCCGTTTCGAGAAGTGCCAGCCGGGCACGGGCACGGGCCCAGGGACGGGGGATAGACCCGGCCCGGCTGACGGAGAGGGAGGATCAGACGTTCAGGCCGAACCGCGCCGGGTCGATCCCGGCCGCGTCCAGTTCCTCCGTGGTGAACCGCAGCGGCTGCGCGTCCGGCCGCTTGCTGTCGCCGAGGGCCCAGGCGTCGTCGCCGATCCGGGCCAGGGTCACGCACCCCTCGGTACAGGGGCCGCCGCACGCCTTCACGAACGAGGCCCCGCCGATGTCGAGCCCATACAGGTCGGTTCCGTTCAGCATTACTGCACCTTCCTGCTCAACTAATCGCGGCCATGGCTGACCGCCGCCGCCCATTCCGGGCGGGAGTTCAAGGGAGGAGAGGGAGAGACTTCAGCGTCCGGAACCTTGGCCGCGTTTCCGTGCAGCGCCAGCACTCGCATGGCGGCCAAGCGCTTGTGAGCAACGGCGGAAGATCGTCCGTCGTGGCCACGGCTTGCTCCGGCCCCAGGTCTGCCCTGAGTCGCGAGGGACCCGCATGCTCATCAGGGGGCGGTCGGCGAAGAGCCTTGAGTCTGTTCCTTGTTCATGACGCGTGCGCCTCTGCGTGGTGCTGGCGCATCCGTACGTTGGCGTTGGATACGGCGCTGTAGTCGAACGTGGAGCGCGCGTTCGCGCGGGCTACCGATATGGACAGGCAGTCAGCGCAACCGGGTTTGGGTGACGGCTCACGAGGTGGCTCCGACAGGCACGTTCGTGCTGTCGTGTGGGTTCCAGGATCGGAAGTTCTCTCTTCGCTCTCCATGGCGCCATCTTCGGCGGGCCACGGATGCGGCTCTAGCCTGTTTCCTGTTCCCGCAAAAAGTCATCGCGGATACCTTCGACCAGACCCCGCATGTGGTCACCTGACAATGCCACTCGTTCGAATCTCTCGAACTTCTCGACGTAGAGGCCAACGTCCCTTGGGTCCGTCACGACTACCTCAGCGTGGACGGTCTCAACCGTGACCATTCGATCGTCACGGATGACGAACGCATGATTCGCAATGTCGCGCTGCTGAATCCGCAACGGGACTATGCGGATGTCCACATGAGGCAGGCGGGAAAAGGAAACGATTCGGTCGAGCTGTGCCGCCATGATCTGTGGCGGGACAATGCGCCACCGCAGGACAGGTTCTGTGATTACGAACCGCAGCGACTTGGCGTTGTCGTAGAGGACCGCTTGACGTTCAAGCCTGCCGTTGATCGTCCGGGAGAGAGAGTCCTCACTCAGATCATGCCGCTGGAGGACGGCACGGATGTACTCCGGTGTCTGGAGCAGCCCCGGCACCAGGGCCGGTTGGAACAGCCGGAGCGTGGACATCTGGGCCTCAAGGGCCTTGGCGGCTTGCTGGCCCTTGTGGACTCCGATGCGCTTCAACAGGCGCCATGCCGTCGCTTCCGTTGCCGATGCCCGCGCAGCCTCGGTGTACTCCGCCTTCACCTCGTCCGAGACGCCGATGGCGGTCAGGATGCGCTCTACGTCCGTCGCGCTGGCCGCGAGCTTGGCATTCTCGATCTTGGAAAGCTTGGACGGAGACATGAGGGCGCTGCGGGCCACTGCTTTGGCTTCCTTGCCGGATGCCACTCGCAGGGCCCGCAGCGCGGCCCCAAGCTGTGCCCTGTTCACGCCCCGTGCTTGGCCCACCATTCGGTGAACGGCTCCGCGTGCGCCAGTACCAAGTCACGGTGCCCGGCGAATTCCGGCGCGCGTTCCGGCGGCAGGACTTCGGAACCCAGGTACTTTCCGGTGCCGTCGTAATTCATGACGGCCACGGACTCGGAGTCGAAGAGCCAGAAATCAGGTACGTTCTCTAGGGGGTTCGGCCTATCGGTGATGTCGAGCATGAAGAACTCCTCACCCCCTGACATGTTCTTCTGATACCCCCACCCGAGTTCGAACCTAAGATAGTCAGTGAGCGGGCGCCTCAGAATGTGAACCCGGTAGACTCGTTTCCCTTTTCCGGTGTGTGAGCGGAGTTCTTCGACCCAGCCCGCGTTGTAGTCGTCCGGCTGCGGTTCCCCGGCCAGGAACGCGTGATAGGCGTCGACGTTCCCGGACCTGCTGTAGTCGTCCAGGGTTTCCAGCCTGAACGCCTCACGCTCGAACGCGTCGAAGAGGTCGCCGAGGGTCCTAGATGAGGTTGTCACGGATTGCCTTCTGGATCAGTTCCACCGGAATCTCGACGAGGGTTTCGTGAGCGGGAATCTGAAGCCCGTGATCGGTCGGAGTCTCGCCCTGCACCAGCAACGTGCCGCGATCCGTCGCGTAGATCGTCGGGCAGTCCTTGATGTCGCACGTGCTGATCAGCTTGGTGACCTTCATGGTCCTGGTTCCCCCTCGCGTGCTGCTGCCAGCACCCCGCGTGTGGCTCGATGCTCCCGAGGGTGAGGTGCGCGGGTCAAGCGATCACGGTTGATGGAACAAGAAACCGCGTAACCCGCCACGAGCCCGCTCGTCTGCCGCGCGGCGTGTGGTGGCGCCTCTGTTACGGCGCTTACCAGGGCTGACTGCCGACGATCATGGGAAATACTGGGGAGACCCCTCCAGGGAGGGGTGTCCGTGCAGGTCAGAACCGTATGGTCGGTAAAGCACCCAGATCTACGAGGGCACGAACCAGATCCAGCGGATCGTGATGGTAAGGAACCTGCCGTAGCGGCCACCATCCGCTCGGCGAGGGCCTTCAACGGGGTTCCTCCGACTCTTCCGGTATGGGCGGGAAGCCCGGGAGTCGGAGGAACCCCTCATCTCCTCGCGGACGGGTTGAGTCAGAGGGCGATCGTCCGGTAGATCGCCACTGAGCTGGGCCGAGGCCACTCGACCATCAGCCAGGGCTTCCTTCGCTGCTTCGACTACTCAGGCGGGCACAGCAGTTCCGGACTCGATGTCCCCCAGGGGCAAGGTGCACGTACGTAGCGGTTTCGGGGAACTGAGGGTTGCCATGCGCAGGGGATTCGGCGGTGTTCGCGACCCGTGTACGACCGTAGCTCCGGTGCCTTTGCGTTCTTCGTCCTCGCCATGCCGCCCCCTCAACACACATACACACTGTGCGTTGCCCGCAGTCACTCGGTGTGAAGACGACGTTAGGAGGGTGTCTCCCCGGTATCCAGATTCTTGCACCGACTTGCACACGAACTAACCGAGAGACGTAATCGCTTCCGAGATCAGAGCCCGGGCGGGAGCGCCGTAGGAAGCGAGCTTGGACAGCTCTGAGAACGCCTTGGTGTAGGTGGCAACCTCGCTGGGCGCTGTGACGTTCACCGCGGCCGTCAGCAACTCCACGCTCGCTTGACGGCCGTCGAACAGGTAGAAGGCTTCCAACGGCCAGACGAGCCGCTGCGCAGTGAACGGGATGACCCCGACGCTCACATTCGGGAGAGCCATGACCGCCAACAGATAGCCAAGCTGTCCTGCCATGGTCGCAGCGTCGCCGATTCGGTAGCGGAGCACCGTTTCTTCCAACAGCAGCGCGAAGCGGTGGTTGCCGCCGTGGAGCACGCGCGAGCGTTCGATCCGGGACGCTGCCGCCGTCTCCGAGTCGTCAGGGGTGCCTTGAAAGACGGCAATGGTCGATAGCAGGGCTGCCGCGTACGCCTCGGTCTGGAGCATGCCCGGCATCACGTTCGAGCAGTACACGCGGAAGTGGCGGGTCTGCTCGTACAGGGGGACGACTTCTTCCTGCGCCCGGCGCATGCCGTGGCGGTGCAGTTTTTGCCAGTGGACGTACATCTGGTCGGCTTGGCGGTTCGCGGCGATCAGGTCGTCGATCTGGTCTTCAGCTCCGCATGCTTTGCACCAGGCGCGGATGTCAGCGGCCGATGCAGGTGTCTTGGCCCGCTCGATGCGTGAGGACTTCGCGGGACTCCAGCCGCACCGAAGAGCCAACTCATGCCCGGTCAGCTCCGCGTCCTTGCGCAGCCCCCCGAGGCGCGCGGCGATGGCTTCGCGGGCGGCCTGGGCGCTGGACGAGGGGGACGCAGACATGAGTGGGCTCTTCGTTCCGTCAGTTCAGACCGTGAACTTCTCGTGCGGGACACCGCGCTCCCAGACTGCCTCGAATGCAGCGGAGGCCAGTCGTGCCACAGCGGGTTCGGAGCGAACCTCCCAGCCAGGCTCAGACCAGTTCCCATCCCCTGAGAAGTGATTGAAGAGAACGATCTTGCCGTCGAACACCCAGCAGTCGTTTCCGGGAAGTGCGATGTCCGAAGCCTGCCGCCGCGGAAGCCAGCGGATCTGCTCCCCAGCATGAAGATTGACCGTGCTGCCGGCATGCTCATAGCGGATGTAGTCCGATACCGGTTCCGATACGACTCGGGCGCGGCGGACGGCCACGCCTCGGGCCACGGTGCTGCGCATCAAATCGACCCACGGCGCCCAGTAGGTGGATGCGGGATCTATGTCGCGTCGGCCCGTGCGCTTCCAGGTCTCGAAATCCCTGGCCTCGTCCCCAACGCCGTACCAGTCGCGCAGCTCCAGGTGCACAGCCGAGTGCTCGGCTGCGGCCAGCAGTTCGTCAAAACCCGGCTCGTTCTGCGACATCGCACGCCTTCCTGAGTATCGGCACCATACGGGCCGGAATCCGAATCACGGCTTCGTGCGGCGGGATGCCCGGAGTGTGTCCGAGAACCTCGAACGCTGCGCACTCCGCTTCCAGCTTCTCGTCGGGCTTCCAGCCCTGGAGCACCAACTCTCCCTTTTCCTCGTCCACCCATACGGTGGGGGAGCCCTGCTGCCCGGTGTCCGGATCAATCCCGATGAACCGCAGTGCCATGGCTGCCTCCGGTGTCGAGTGGCTTGCGCCAACTTGCACAAGCTTTGTTGTGACGGCACATCAGAGTCGAGGGTCGGGAACAGTCCTGAGCCAGACTGAAACAGCGGCCCTCGCCCTGAAGGGGGAAGGCGCACTAGCGAGCATGGGAAATCCCTGGGTAGCTGTGTTCGGTGTGGTGCTGGCCGGGGCGGCGTAGAGCGCCCAGGTCCACGAGGGCGCAGAGTCCATCAGGGCGCAGAGTCCACGAGGGCGCAGACCAGATCTACCGGATTGCTCCGGCGAGGTGGTGGAGGGACTGCCGTGGCGAATCGCCCGCTCGGGTCCCCCGCTCGATCTGGCTGCCCCCGCTCCTCCCCTTATGCTGCCGCGTTCCCCTCGTCGGCCCGGGGTGGTCGCTCGGCCTTTCGGTCGAGGAGTGCAAGGGATTCGATTTCTCTGAGGAAACTTCATCGCTCATGCGTATGACCTCATGATTCGCACTCTGATCCAGGCTCCTCCGATGGCTCGCACTCGAACGGCCGCAGCTCAAGCACAGCAAGCACATGGCAATCCGTGTTCATCTGATTACACACAGGCAGAATTTCGTTGGCGAAGGGTGGTAATTGGCCATGAACGGCAATGGCATCTCCCACGAACAGATGGAAGACCTGGCCGAGACGGGTGCGCGGGAGCACCCGTACGAGCCACGGGCGGGGGACATCGTGCGGGATGCCTGTTGCAAGCGGGTGGGGCAGGTGATGGGGCACGTGGGGCCGGAGTACCGGGTTCGGCCGCTCAACGGTGGGCGGGAGTGGGCGGCTCGGGTCGAGGACCTCGCTCCTGCCAGGGCCTCGGACGCGATGAGTGCGGACGTTGCGCAGGCCAATGCCATGAGCAGATGGGGAGCTTTGACATGACGGATCGAACGAACCGCGAGGAGAGACGCATGTGTGGGGCGCGGGCGGTGATGCCCCTGGGCCTGGTGTCGCTCGTCCTGGACGCCACTCCCGCGGCGCGTGACCCCGAGGCGTTGGAGACGGTCCTCTGCTGCCCGTTGGAGGCGCATGCGACCGGCTGGCACTACGACGTCGTATGGCAACTCGACGACCCCGACAGCGGGGACATGTGGGCGCTCTGGGCCGAGGGCGACACGCCCGAATTAGTGGTCATCCAGCCCGACTGCTCCGCCCGTGGCCGGGCATCAGGACCGAACGCCGCCCCAGGCGATGCCCGTTCGGCAGCCCACTTCCGTGAGTCGGCTGCCCAGAACGAGGTGTGCTCCCTCTTCGCTCTCCATCCCGGCGGCCACAGCTTCGAGTTCACCGATCCGCACGATGAGGACCTTCGACTCGCCGCCGCCTGCCATGAGCTCAGGGCGGTGATCGCCCGGCAGGCGCAGTCGCCGCCCGACGGCCTCGGTGAACGGCCGTCACGCCGTCCGAGCGACGATTGAGGACGACTGAGGACGACTGAGGGCGACTGAGAGACGTGCGATGGTAACTGCGCTCCGGGCAAGGCGAGATGCTGCCGGGGCGCGGACCGTTCCTCGATCGACGCGCCGTCCAGTACATGCAAAGGCCCGCCCCGGTAGGGCGGGCCCGCGAACGGTCAGTCGGTCAGTTGCCCGACACCGTCACCTTCTCGTCGTTCTGGATCTGCTTGACCAACTGGCTCACCTTGGTCTTGTCCCAGACCAGATTGCCACCGCGGTTACCCGAGATCGGCATGTTCATCGACTTGCCGTCGCCGCCCGTGACGCTCTTCATCGCCAAGAACATCTGGCTCAGGTCCCAGAGCGACATCTCCTTGTCGACGACGACCGTGTCCAGCCCCGCACCCATCACCGGATAGAGCTTGAACGGGTTGAGGACCGTCCCCGGGGTGGCCGTCTGGCTGGCGAGCGCGGCCAGGAACTTCTGCTGGTTCTTCGTACGCGCCAGATCGCCCTCGCCGAACGCATAGCGGGTCCGTACGAACGCGAGCGCCTGCTCGCCGTCGAGCGTCTGCTTGCCCGCCTGGAAGTCAGCTCCCGACTTCTTGTCCTTGAACGCCTTGGGGATGTCCAGCTCCACCCCGCCGATCGCGTCCACGATCTGCGCGAAGCCCGCGAAACCGATCTCCGCGTAGTGGTCGATCCGCAGACCCGTGTTGTGCTCGATCGTGCGCACCAGCAGCTCAGGACCGTCCTCGGCGTACGCGGCGTTCAACTTCACCCGCCGGCCGGTGTTTTCGAACAGCTTGCCCGACTCCGAGCCCTTGAACGACGGGATCTCCACGTCGGAGTCGCGCGGCAGCGAGATCATGGTGTTTCCGCTGGAGCACTCGGCGAGGATCATCATCGAGTCGGTGCGCTTGCCCTCGGCGGAACCGGTGCGCAGCCGCTTCTTGTCCTCGGCCGACATGCCTTCTCGACTGTCGGAGCCGACGATCAGATAGGTCGTGCAGTCGTTCTCCCTCGGTCTCTCGATGACCTTGGCGAGATCGACCTCGCGCTTCATCTTGGAATCGGCCCAGAAGTAGGTGCCGATCGAGACCACGAGGAGCGAGCCGACCAGGACCAGCGACCCGATCTTTATCCGGCGCCTCCAGTCCGGTGCGGGACGCGGCGGGCCGGCGGGCGGCGGCGGGGGAGCACCGTTGCCGTAGCCGCCCTGGTGGTTGTCGTACCCCCCTTGGTTGCCCTGTCCGCCGTACGCGGGCTGACCGCCCTGGGGACCTTGACGATTCGCCCGTCCGGCCGGGGAGCCATAGACCTGGCCCGTGTTGTAGCCGCTGTCGTACGGGGCGTTATGACCGTCGTCATGTCCCTGCGACTGCTGCTGCGGGACCGGTCGTCGCTGCACATGGCGCATCGCGCGAGCGCCTTCGGGCTGGGAGCCCTGGCTGCCGCGTCCGTATCCTTCGGGCCAATCGTTCATGCCGGTAAGTGTGCCGGGGGTCGGGCCGGCACCAACAGGGTGGAAGAGGAATCGGGCCGGGCCTGTTGCCAAGCTGATGCATTGCACCAGGAAGGTTTACGGGCCTGGTCGCAGCACGTGGGCCGGGTGGCCTCGTCTCGCTCTGCTCGCACCGCGCTCCAGCCTCACCCACCCCAGCGGTCCACCGTACCGCCCGGGAAGCCCTGGGTGCCCACCGTGTGCTTCCGAGGGCCCGACGGAGGGAGAACGCAAGGTCCCCTGCGTCCGACGTCTCCGTACGGTCGGGTTCGCCCGCGCGAGACCTGGTGAAACGTCCCGCTTAGGGTGGAGGGCATGACAGACCAGGCCCAGCGCACCGACCCCGATATACCGGGCAAGCCGACTTCGGCTTCCCGTACCACTCTCAGCCACATCATGACCGGCTCGGACACCAACCTCCTCGGGACCGTGCACGGCGGTGTGATCATGAAGCTGGTGGACGACGCCGCGGGCGCGGTCGCGGGGCGGCACTCGGGCGGACCCGCCGTGACGGCCTCCATGGACGAGATGGTCTTCCTGGAGCCGGTCAGGGTCGGCGACCTGGTGCATGTGAAGGCCCAGGTGAACTGGACCGGTCGATCCTCGATGGAGGTCGGCGTACGGGTGCTGGCCGAGAGGTGGAACGAATCGACCCCCGCGCAGCAGGTCGGCTCCGCCTACCTCGTCTTCGCGGCCGTCGACGCGGACGGCAAGCCCCGGCCCGTACCGCCCGTGATGCCCGAGACCGAGCGGGACAACCGGCGCTACCAGGAGGCCCAGATCCGACGCACCCATCGCCTGGCCCGTCGCCGAGCGATCATGGAACTCCGGGAGAAGCGGGCCGCCGACGGCATCGAGGACTGACCGGGTGCGGTGATGACGGGGCGCTCCCCGGCCATGCTCAGGGGCACACGACCTGATCGCCGGTGACGGCACCGAACTCGCCCTGGTAGGCGTCCTGCGCCCGGACCGGCACAACACCCTGGTAGTCGCTCCCGGCCGTCACCTTGAGCGTCCGTCCCTGTCCGGGCACCGGCTGCATCCGGCATCCGGGCAGCGCCGTGGCCAGCGAGAGCGCCGATCGGTCCCAGCGGGGGTCATAGGAGACGACCGTCTGGTCCACCTCCGCCGCGGCGCCGTTGAGAGGGGCGCGCGTGGTGTCGAAGCCCGTGGACCTCAGCGCGGCATCCACCTTCCGTCCCAGGCCCTCGGCGCGCGTTCCGTTGTAGACCTGCACCCGGATCTGCTGGGGTGAGACATCCACCAGCTTCGCCTTCTTCCCCTTCGAGCGAGTCCGTGAGAGCGGTTTGTCCTCACGGAGCATCTGGAAGAGTCGCTGCGCCTTGGCCTGGTCCCACCGCACCGCGGAGCCGACGCCGTCGATGGGGCCCATCGAGCCGATCGGCACCGATGCGAATTCCGACGAGGACATTGAAAAGCCGCGCATCGCCCTGCTGAGCGCCAGCATCTCATCGGTGCCGAACCCCTTGTCGGCCCGTACGGAGCCGAGCATGGCGGAGGTCACCTGGCGGAACTTCACCGGGTTGAGGAGCACCCCGCTGCCGGTCGCCTTTTTGATCAAGGCGGCGAGGAACCGTTGCTGTCGCTGCATCCGGCCCAGGTCGGAGGCGCCGTCGACATGCCGGGAGCGCACGTACTGGAGGGCCTCGCCGCCGTCGAGCCGATGGGAGCCGGCTGCCAGGTCGAGCCCGGTGTAGGAGTCCTTCATCGGTTGCGTGGTGCAGATCTCCACCCCGCCCATCGCGTCGACCGTCTTCATGAAGCTGGTGAAGTCGACCTCCAGATAGTGATCGATCTTGACCTTGGTGAGCTGCTCGACCGTCCGCACGGTCAGCGCGGGCCCGCCCTCCGCATAGGCGGCGTTCAGCTTCACCGGGTGCGGACGATGGGTGCTGCCGCTGTTGCGGTCCGTGTGTGCGGGGATCTCCGCATAGCTGTCGCGCGGCAGGCTCACCACGCTCGCCCGGTTCCGGTCCCGTGAGATGTGCACCAGCATGATCGTGTCGGTGCAATGGCAGGGAGCCCCGCCCAGCCGGTACTTCTCCTTCTCCTCCGCGGTGATCCGGTCGCGCCCGTCGGTGCCCACCAGCAGCAGATTCATGCCGTGCCCGGCCTCGGGCCGGTTCTTCATGTCGCGGAAGGGGTCCACCCGGCTGATCCCGGTGTCCAGCCCGTTCATCAGCCCGTGCCCGATGCCGCCGGCCCCCAGCACCAACATGGAGAGGGTGGTCGCCATCCGCAGCCCCCAGCGCGGCCGGATCACCGGCCGTCTGGTCCGGGGCCGAGGCCCTGGACGTGGTCGGGGACGCGGGGAAGGGGGCGGCATGGGCACGAGGGGGACACCTCCGCGGGTGGCGAGAGCGGGACGTGACGGGGCGAACGAGTGATCGAGCCACGATCGACCGGGTCCCCGAGCCCGGCATCGAACGGACAGCGCCTTCGTGCGACGACCGGCTGCACGCCCCACACGGGGACCAAGGAAGCGACGGGGTGATGGAGGCGAACGGAAAGAAAGCTGCGAGATCTCTGGAAACAGGGCGAGCAGTGCGAACAGGGCAGACGAAGTGAACAGGGCGGACGAAGTGAACAGGGCGGACGAGGGGGACAAGAGTGGACCAGTAGGGGGAATCCAGCACACCGTAGGCCCATACGATCTGCGGTCAACAGCACCGGCTCGCCCGGCGCGCTTCCACATCCCCCATTCGCGGTAACGTGGCAGGCGATGAACGCCACGCCTCCCGTTTCCGTGATCATGCCGGTCCTCAATGAGGAACGGCATCTGCGCAACTCGGTCCGCCACATCCTTGAGCAGGAGTACGACGGCGAAATGGAGGTGGTGATCGCGCTCGGACCGTCCACGGACCGCACCGACGAGATCGCCGCCGAGCTCGTCCGCGAGGACCCCCGCGTCAGCACCGTCCCCAACCCCACCGGGCGCACGCCGGCCGCGCTCAATGCCGCCATCAAGGCGTCACGTCACCCGATCGTGGTACGCGTCGACGGGCACGGGATGTTGTCGGCGAACTACATCGCCACCGCTGTGCGGCTCCTGACGGAGACCGGAGCCCAGAACGTCGGCGGGATCATGCACGCGGAGGGTGAGAACGACTGGGAGCACGCCGTCGCCGCCGCCATGACCTCCAAGATCGGTGTCGGCAACGCGGCCTTCCACACCGGTGGCGCCGCAGGCCCCGCCGAGACCGTCTACCTCGGCGTCTTCCGACGCGAGGCGTTGGAGCAGCAGGGCGGCTACAACGAGGAGTTCATCCGCGCCCAGGACTGGGAGTTGAACTTCCGCATCCGTGAGGCGGGCGGTCAGATCTGGTTCTCGCCCGAACTGCGCGTCCAGTACCGTCCGCGGCCTTCCGTGCGGGCCCTCGCCAAGCAGTACAAGGACTACGGTCGTTGGCGCCATGTCGTTGCCCGCTACCACCAGGGCTCGATCAATCTGCGCTATCTGGCCCCACCGACGGCGGTCTGTGCGATCGCGGCTGGCACCCTCGTCGGCGCCGCGCTCACCCCTTGGGGGTTCGTGGTCCCCGGTGGCTATTTGGCGGCGATCGTCGCGGGTTCGATGCCCGCGGGCAAGGGGCTGCCGCTGAAGGCGCGGCTCCAGATTCCGGTGGCCCTCGCGACCATGCATATGTCGTGGGGCTTCGGCTTCCTGACCAGTCCGCGATCGTTGGCGAAGAAGGTCATCGCCAGCCGCCGCCCCGCGGTCCGGACCGCCTCCGCCTGATCCGTACCCCTCGTGCCGGACCGCGTGCGGGTCGGACGGGGCAGAAGACAGCAAAGAGGGCCCGGGTGCTGAGCACCCGGGCCCCTGCGTTTTCCTCCTACCAGGTGTACCCCGGCTGCACCTTCATGCAGGCGCTCTCGTCGTCGCCCCGCAGCGCCTTGGCCTCGGACGGGGTGGTGTTGTCCTTCGGGGCTTCCTTCTTCGGATAGACATCGCCCTCGCGCCAGTCCGCACCCACCACCACGGCGATCCCGGTGACGTCCGTCGACTTCTTCGCCGAAGTCACCGGCAGTCCCAGGGCCTTGGCGACCGCTTGTGCGTCACCCTCCAACTCCGGGCCGCCGTAGTGGACGACGGTCTCGGCCTGCGGATTCCTGGTCTGGTCGGTGTACGCCTTGGTGTAGCCCTTGCCGTGCAGCAGGGTGGAGATCTCGGCGGCCCGACCGCGCTTGGGCGCCTGGCTGTCGGTGCCGGTTCCGTTCTGCACCCTGACCGCCATCTCCGCGGGCGCGGCTGCGGGGTCCTGGGAGACGGGCGTCGGCTTCGGCTTCGGTGCGGTGACACCCTTGCCGTCGAGCGGAATGTCCTCGCGAACCAGCCGGAACAGCTGCTCCGCCTCGCCGGGGATGGGCTCCACCTTGCCCTGGAACCCGGGCAGTTCCGAGTACCGGCTCGGTACCCGTGACATCGTGATCCGGCCGGTCGGTGCGCTCTTGAGCTGATTGCCGATGTCGTAGAGCTTCTTCACCGAGTCGATGCCCTCGTCGACGGTGAGCGCACCGATCGCCGCCTCGGCGAGCTTGCGCAGTTTGTTGGGGTCGGTGAGCTTGGTGTTGCGCCGCAACTCCCGGACCATCGAGTTCATGTACATGTGTTGGGCACGGGTGCGGGCCAGGTCGGTGCCGTCCTCGAACCCGTAGCGCGTACGGAGCCACTGGAGGGCCTGCTCGCCCTTGACCGGGTGGGTGCCCTTGGTGAGGGTCAGGCCCGAACCCTGGCCCCTGCTGTTGCGGGATCTGATGTTCTGGTCGACGCAGACGGGGACTCCGCCGATGGCGTCCGCCATCGAGACCACGCCGGCGAAGTCGATCATCATGAAGTGGTCGATGGTGATGCCGGTCAACTGGTGCCAGGTGGCGACCGTGCAGCCCGGGCCCCCACGGCCGAGTGACTCGTTCGCCGCCTTCAGCCCGGTGGCGGGGTAGACGTTGTCACTGTCGGGGTCGACGCACCTGGGAATCTTCACCAGGGTGTCCCTGGGCATGCTGATCACGGAGATGTTCGAGCGGTCGGCCGACAGGTGCACCAGCATCTGCACATCGGCGAGCGGCGGGCTGTTGAAGGTGTTCTTGGCACCGCCGAGCTTCTGGTTCGCCTTGGTGTTCCGCGCGTCCGAGCCGATCAGGAGGATGTTCAGCGGGGTCTGGCCGGCGGCGTTCGCCTTGTGCTCGGGCATCTTGCCGCCGAGGGTCAGATCGTCCTTCTTGAGCTTGCCGTTGAGGTGCTCGTAGTACAGGTAACCGGCCGCCGCCGTGCCGAGTATCAGAAGCGACAGAACGGCGGCCACCCAGCGCAGTACGCGGCGTTTGCCACCCTTGCGGCGGCGGGCGGAGGAACCGGCCCGGGCGCCGCCGTTCACGTCGTGCTCGTCGTCGAGCCGCAAGCGGGCCCGACCCTCAGCGTCCTTCGGCGTACCGTCGTGCGCGTAGAGGCTGTCGTCCCAGCCCCGATCGCGGGCGTGCGGGACGCTTGATCGCGTCCCCTTTCCCCGCACGCGTTCTTGTCGCACTGGTCCCCCTGTCATGCATGGCGTATGACGGGGGAGTCCCCTGTCACTTGGCACACACCTGTTTGTCGGCTTCGACGGTTTTGACTCCTTCCGGCGCCTTCGCCGGACCGGAGATGGGCACTCCTACGCCCTTGAAGTCGGCGCCGAGGGTGAGCGTCATCGCTTCGAGCCCCTGGGCGTCCTTGGTGCCTTGCTTGAGCGCCGTGGCCGGCAGACCCATCAGATCGGCGAGCGTACGGGCCTGGTCCGCCTGGTTCGGTGCGTACTCCAGAATCGTCCGGGGGAGCTTCTGCGGTGCGTTGCCCTCGTTGCTCGACTTCAGGACCCGCTTCTGGTTCTGGAGCCAGTCGAGTGTGGTGCCGGCCGCTCCCTGGGTGCCGCTGCCGTTGAACACCTTCACCCGGACATCGCCCACCGGGGCCCTCTTGCCGGCCAACTGGTTCTGCTGCTTCTTCTTCGCGTCCTTCTCCTTCTGCTCCACCTCCGTCAGCGAGGTGTCGCTCTGGATCATCGAGAACAGCGGTCGTGCCTGACTCTCGTTGAGGAGGACGGTCGCGCCGTCGGCGTTGTCCAGCACCGGGATCGTGACGAAGGTGATGTTCTTGGGGTTCACCTTGGCCAGCTCCATACCGAGGTCCTGGAGCTTCTTGATGCTGCCTATGCCGGTGTCGACGGTCAGGGCCTTGGTGGCCGCGTTGGCCAGGTCCCACATCTTCGTGGGACTGGTGAGCGTGTCGCCGGACTTCATCTTGCGGATCATCGAGCTCAGGAACTGCTGCTGGATCTCGATGCGGCTCAAGTCGCCGCCGTGGCCGACGGAGTGGCGGGTGCGTACGAAGGCGAGGGCGTCCTCGCCCTTGAGCACATGCTTGCCGGCGGGGAGTTTGAGCTTGGACTTCTTGTCGTCGATGTCCTTGTCGAGACACACCTCGACCCCGCCGACCGCGGCGGACATCGTCTTCACGGCGTTGAAGTCGGCCATCATGAAGTGGTCGACCTCGATGCCGGTGAGTTCCTTGACGGTCCGCATGGTGCAGCCGGGGTCCCGCTCCGACTGCCCCAGGCTCTCGTTGAAACGGGTCCTGGGCGTTCCGGGGATGGTCTTGGTGCCCTGATCGGTTTTGGTCTCGCAGGCGGGGATGTCGGTGATCAGGTCACGGGGGATGGAGAGCGCGGTCGCGTTGGTGCGGTCCTTGGAGACATGGAAGAGGATCGTGGTGTCCGCGTGCCCGGGGCTGTTGCGGTCGCCGTAGGACTGATTGCCCGCGCCGGTCCGCTTGTCCGTTCCGATGACCAGGATGTTGACGGCCTGGTCCTTCTTGAAGCCGCCGCTGCCCGCGCCCTTGATGTCGATGGTGTTGAGGTTGCCGTCCAGCTTGGAGTACACGAAGTAGGCTCCGGCACCGCCGACGACGATGGCGAAGGCCACGACCCCGCCCGTCCACATCAGGGCCTTCTTCTTCCCCGACTTCTGCTGCTTGCGCTTGCGACGCCCCGCTGCGGCTGCCGCGCCACCGCCGCCGGAGGTGTCGACCGAGCGCCGCGAACGCTGCGGGGGCACCTCGTTCGCCGGGGCCGAATTCCTCCGTCCCCCCGCTGACCTGCGGCCCTCAGCGCTGCGCGGCCCGGGTGTCCGTGAGGCGGAACGACTGCCGCGACCTGACGGAGGCTTCGATCTGCCGCCGGCAGACGGCGCGGTCGACGACTGCGCTGAGGATTGATCCAATCGCAGTTCGTAATTGCCGGTCTGCGGGTTGAGTACCCACTGGTCGGCGGGGTCGATCTCGTCCGCCCGCCCACGGCTCTGCGCATCCACGGTTGCCTGAATCCTCCGTCGCTGCCACGCGAAGCGCCTCCCCCCCGAACGGCGCTCGTCTCTCGATCCAGCAGTGCTCTACGACGCGGGGCCGGAGTACCGGATCGCGCCACACTATCCGCCCAGTTCAGCGTGGGTCGACGCCCGTGACAAATTCCACGCTGCTTACAACCGGGCAATCCACCCAATCCACATAGAGAGTGGGGCAGAGTTTGGTCATTGCTTTACCCGCACAGGCCCTCCGCCGCGTTTGTACCGGTGAAACTCGGGCTCGGAGTAGGGCTCGCCGACGTCGTTCCATCCGGCTTCCGACTCGCCTTGTCTTTCTTGTCGCTCTCGTCCCGACTGCCACGGGGAAGCACCGTGATGGGGGTGTCCTCGCGGAGCTTCTTGAAGAGTTGCCGGGCATCTGGTTGTACTAGTTCGTCCCGATTCCGATTGGCTGAATAAGGCTGTCGGGGAACGGTGAGGAACTGGACTTTTTCGGTCGGAATGCTCTGTACCGACTGGGCGAGGTCATAGAGGTCCCGCAAGGAATCCAGGCCGGGGTCAGTGGTCAGCGACTTGGTCGCCGCGTCCAGCACCGGATAGAGCTTGGTCAGATTGAGCAGCACCCCATTGCTCTTGACCTTCTTCACCAGCGAACCGAGGAACTGTTGCTGGCGTTCCATTCGTTCGGTGTCGCTGCCGTCGCCCAGCGTCTTGCGCGCCCGGACGAAACCGAGCGCCTCCTCGCCGTCGAGGGTCTGGTGTCCGGCCGGAAGCTTCAACCGGGCCGCCTTGTCGTCGATGGGTTCCTTCAGACACACCTCGACGCCGTCCACCGCGTCGACCATCTTCTTGAAGCCGCGGAAGTCCACCACGATGTGGTGGTCCATCCGCACCCCGGTCATCAGTTCCACTGTACGGATCGAGCAGGCCGCGCCACCGAACATGAAGGCCCAGTTGAACTGGGCGAACTGCTTGCGCGTGCGCGAGCCGTCGGCCTTGCGGCAACTGGGAATCGTGACCATCAGATCGCGGGGGATGGACATCGCCGTCGCGCTCTGCCGGTTCGCCGCGATGTGGAGCAGGATCGCGGTGTCCGCACGCTGGCTGCCGCCCTCGTCGCGGCCGTACTTGCTGTTGCCCTTGCCTGCACGGGTGTCGGAGCCGAGCAACAGGATGTTCTGGGCGTCGAGCACCAGTGGTGTGGGCCGCTCCTTCTCGTACGTGCGCAGTTCGGCGGCGGCCGTGGTGTCGGTGGTGATGTTGGCGTCCAGCTTGGTGTAGAACCACCAGGCCGCACCGGAGGCCGCGAGGACGACGATGGAGGTGCCCAGCGCGGCCCAACGCAACCAGATGCGCTTGCGCTTGGGGGGCGAGGAGCCCTCCGCCCCGGAGGGGTCGGGGACCGCGGCCGTCTCGGGGGTCACCTTGGGTTCCACGGCCAGCAGGGCGGCCGGGGCGTCCGCCCCCTCGGCCGGTGCCTCTGCTTCCGGCCGGTCACCGGGGCGTTCGCCTTCGGCGGTCGGGGCAGTGTCCTCCCGATCCGCATCCGCATCCGCGTTGGTGTCGGAGTCGGAGTCGGAGCCGGTGTTGGTGTCGGTGCTGGCATCTGCGTCGGACTCAGGAGCTGTATCGCGGTCGGAATCCGTGTCCGTACGGGGGTCCGGGGTGGGCTCAGCGCCCACTGCGCCCGCTTCTCCTGCCTCGCCTGCCTCTTCTGCGTCTTCCGGGCCTGCTGCCCGGCTTTCGGGCGAGGCATCGGTCGAGCCGTGCGGCCCTGGCGTCGGATCGGTCGACGCTTGCGCGGCGGACTCGCCTGACGGCGGGGAGTCCTTGCCGGCCGCCGCGGAGTCGTTCTCCGCATCTGTCGCGCGCTCGGCATCGGAGTCAGATGCCTGACCGTCCGATCCGGTCGGCGTGCCGGCATTGTCGGTCACGTCTGCGTCCATCCTTCATGGCGTCGGCGGCGCGCTGGACCGTCGATCGCAGGACTAGACGGCTGAACCTCGCGCATGGTTGTGCGTTGAGAGTTGCGTTTCGCCGATCATCTAACGGAGTTGAGGGCACGGGCCGAGGGACCCGGCCCGGGGGTGGGCCACATGGGTGGCCCTCCAGGGGTTGTCATACCGCAGTGTCGGTGATGCGTTCGCTGTCGATCCGCTGGGTGAGACCGTCCGGCGGCAGTTGGTCCAGATGGCGGCACAGCACCACCGAACCGCCGACCGCAAGAGGAGCGTAGAGCCCCGCTGACAGACCGGCCCAATCGCCGTAGCCCAGTCCGGACAGCAGTCGGGAGCCGCTCTTGAGCCCCAGTGCCTCGGCATCGGCGCGCGCCCGCTCCACCACCTGCGTACCGTTCAGATCGATTCCGTCCACACTGACGGACAGGGCAGGTCCCGCAGGGTCGACGGGAGCATAGGGAGCGAAGCGGTCGCCCTGTGAAGGCACCTCCACCGCGTAGTCCGAGAAGCCCGCCGGAGTCTGTGGGAAACGGCCGCCCAGCGGTCGCAGCGCCAGGGCCACCCGCTCGCCGGAGCAGGCCCGCGCCGCCTCAAGGGTGTCCGGCCCGCTGACGACGAGATCGGCCCGCGCGGGGTCACCCCCCACATCGACCAGCACGCCGACGGACGAACACGCCAGCAGCCAGACAGCGCTCTGCCAGTGCGCGGGCAGCAACAGCGCGAGCCGGTCACCCGGCTCGGCGGCGAGGTCGCCCTGAAGCAGATTCGCCGTCTTGGCCACCCAATTGGCGAAGGTGGCGACGGACAATTCGACGCGCTCACCGGTGGCATCGTCGTAGAACGTGACCAAGGGACGAGTGGGGTCCGCGGCGAGCGCGGATCGCAGCAGGTCGGCAGGGGTAAGGTCGCTGGCATTCATCGCGGCAAGCCTACGCGCAGCGCTCCGCGGCCGAACCGCCGTACCGCCGTACCGGTGACGGCGTACTCCGGTTGGACCGACGAGCTGTCAGTTTCCCGACGAGCGAGGTCGGGCAGCACGGACCACGATCGTCCGTATGCGTGGATTCCTGGCTTCCCCGATCGGTGTCGCGGCCTCAGCCGCGCTCGTCCTTCCGCTCTCGCTCCCGCTGGCCATGCCCGCACTGGCCGCGCCGCCCCCGCCCGCCTCCGTGCCGACCGCGGCCGACGCCGCACCGGGTCGGTCCGCGTTCGAACCGACCCCCGACACACCCGGCTCGACCCGCTCCCTGCCGATTTCCCCCTCGACGAACCGCTCCCTGGCCCCCACCGGAGAGCGGGAGCTGCGAACCGTGGGCATCAGCCCGTTCTCGCTGGTCGGTGTGGTGTGGGAGAACCCGGCAGCCGAACTCGCGGGCACGGTCCAGGTACGCACTCGCACGCTGACCACCGGTCGGTGGTCGACCTGGCAGGACGTGGAGACGCACACCCACGAACACGGTGCCGACCCGGACACGGCCGAGGCCAGATCGGAACGCACCCGAGGGGCGACCGCTCCGCTGTGGGTCGGGGCGTCCGACGGCGTCGAAGTGCGTGTACGGCCGGACGCCCCGCATGCGGAGGCACTGCCCGACGGGCTGCGGCTCGAACTCGTCGACCCCGGCGCCGACCCGCCGGCGACCGACGCTGAACGCCCGCGCGTCTTGCGGGCCAAGGACGAACCGGGTAGCGCCACCGTGCCGGGCACGTCGTACCTGCCCGACCTCACGGACGTGTGGAACCTCGTGGGCAGGCCCGCGGGCGTGGACACTGTTCAGCCGCAGCAAACCTCCCAGCCCGCACCGAAAGCGGAGGCTGCGGCTCCGTTCATCGGGCCCCGTCCGAAGATCACCACCCGCAAGGGCTGGGGCGCGGACGAGTCGCTTCGGGAAAAGAAGTTCGCCTACACATCGACGGTGAAAGCCGCATTCGTCCACCACAGTGCCACGGGCAACAGTTACACCTGCAAGCAGGCGCCATCCGTCCTTCGCAGTATCTACCGCTACCACGTTGTGAGCAGCGGCTGGCGTGACTTCGGCTACAACTTCGCCATCGACAAGTGCGGAAACATCTACGAAGGTCGCGCAGGAGGCGTGACCAAAGCGGTGCTCGGCGCACACACGCTCGGTTTCAACAGCAACAGCATGGGAATCGCGCTGCTCGGCACATACAGTCACACCAATCCGCCCGCGGCAGCCGTGACCGCGGTCGCCAGGCTGACCGCCTGGAAGCTCGGGCTGTTCAAGCGGAACCCGAAGGCCAAGGTGACGCTGACTTCAGGGGGGAGCGGCAAGTACGCCAAGGGCAAGAAGGTCAGCTTCAACGTCATCGCCGGACATCGGAACGCCTTCGTCACCGACTGCCCGGGCACCCGCCTGTACGGCAAGCTCGGCGCCATCCGGAGCGCTTCGGCCGGTTACCAGGGACGCTGACAATCCGGAAACGTACCAACCACGGCATATCCACTGCATAGACTTGCCGGTCTCGAACGGATGAACACTCCGGCCTTGAACAGGAAGCAGAGACGACAAAGGTGACAGAAGCGATCCTCCTGGTCGGAGGCAAGGGCACACGACTGCGGCCACTCACCGTCAACACGCCGAAGCCGATGGTTCCGGCCGCGGGCGTCCCCTTCCTGACCCACCAGTTGGCGCGGGCACGCGCCGCCGGGGTCGAGCACATCGTGCTGGCGACCTCCTATCTGGCCGAGGTCTTCGAGCCGTACTTCGGTGACGGTTCCTCACTCGGGCTCAGCCTGGAGTACGTCACCGAGGACGAACCCCTCGGCACCGGCGGAGCGATCCGCAACGTCGCCGAACGACTGCGGTCCGGACCGGACGAACCCGTCCTGGTCTTCAACGGCGACATCCTCACCGGACTCGACATCCGAGCCCTGGTGGACACCCACCGGACGTCCGGCGCGGACGTGTCCCTGCATCTGACGCGGGTCACTGACCCGCGGGCCTTCGGACTGGTGCCGACGGACGACAGTGGTCGGGTGACCGCGTTCCTGGAGAAGCCGCAGACCCCGGAAGAGATCGTCACCGACCAGATCAACGCGGGGGCCTACGTCTTCCGCCGGTCCGTCATCGACTCCATCCCCGCCGGTCGACCGGTGTCGGTGGAGCGGGAGACGTTCCCCGAACTACTGGCGGCGGGTGCTCATCTGCAAGGCATGGTGGACTCGACCTACTGGCTGGATCTGGGCACCCCGCAGGCTTTCGTCCGTGGCTCGGCCGATCTGGTGCTGGGGCGCGCTCCGTCCCCCGCCGTGCCCGGACGGTGCGGTGACCGCCTCGTCCTGGAGTCCGCCTCGGTGGCGGAGGACGCCAAGCTGACCGGGGGGACGGTCGTCTGCGAGGGCGCCGTGGTCCACCCCGGGGCTCGCATCGACGGCAGTGTGGTGCTGGCGGGAGCGGTGGTCGAGGAAGGCGCCGTGATCACCTCGTCCCTGATCGGCGTGGGAGCGAGGATCGGCGCCCGGGTCGCCCTGTCGGGAGCGGTCATCGGCGACGGCGCGGTCGTGGGCGCGGACAACGAACTGCGTGACGGCGCCCGGGTGTGGTGCGACGCGACCCTGCCGCCCGGTGCGGTCCGCTTCTCGTCCGACCAGTAACCCCGGCAGTCCGGAGCACCTGCCGCGTCGGGATGCGGCAGGTGCCGTACGGGGTCAGCTCTCGGGAGCCGACTCCGGACGACCTGAACAGCTGTCGTGACCGGGTGGGGCCCTGTGCGCACGTCGTGACCAGGTACCGGCAGGGGGCGGTCCTGGGTGCCTGCCGTACCCCGCGATCGAGGGCCCCTCAATGGCCCTGAGCCATCCCGCGATGCCAGGGAAGCCGACCCCAACACCTACCCTCGGTAGCACCAGCTACCACTGAGGACCCACGTGTCAGGCCGTTTCACACCCGAACCAGAGGCTCGCCCACCGGGCCAGCGTGCCCGTGGTCAGCGTGCCTCCGGGCCGGCCGTCCCACCCCGGCAGGCCCGTGGGCAACAGCCCGTCGAGGGACAGGGCACCCTGACGCGCGACTGGACCCCTCCCTGGCCCCTCGACCTGGCGCTCGTACTCACCCCGCTGCGGCGCGGACCCGCCGATCCCACCTATCGCACCGCCCCGGACGGCTCCTTCTGGCGGACCAGTCGCACTCCACAGGGGCCGGGCACGCTCAGGGTCGTCGTGGGCGGGGACCGGTCGGAGGTCCGGGCGCAGGCGTGGGGCCCCGGCGCCGAGTGGCTCCTGGACGGGCTGCCCGCGCTGCTCGGGGCCGCTGACGACCCGGACGCACTCACACCGAGACACCGTCTCCTCGCCATCACGCGCCACCGACGGCCGGGGCTACGGCTGACCCGTACCGGACTGGTACTGGAATCCCTGATCCCCTCCGTCCTGGAACAGAAGGTCACCACGGACGAGGCGTACCGCGCCTGGCGGCTGCTGGTGCGCAAGTACGGCGAGCCCGCCCCCGGCCCCATGACCGGCTTGTACGTGGTGCCCGAGCCGCGCACCTGGGCGCTCATCCCGTCGTGGGAGTGGCACCGGGCCGGTGTCGACGACAAGCGGGCGTCCACCATCCTGCGCGCGGTGCGGGTGGCACGACGGCTTGAGGAGGCGGTCACCTTCGCCCCCGAGCAGGCCCAGCGGCGGCTGGAACTGGTCCCCGGCATCGGCCCCTGGACATCCGCCGAGACCATCCAGCGCAGCCATGGTGCCCCCGACGCCCTGACGGTCGGTGACCTGCATCTACCGGGCATCGTCGGCTGGGCGCTGGCGGGCGACCGTGACGCCGATGACGCCGCCATGCTGGAACTGCTCGCTCCGTATGCCGGACAGCGTCACCGCGCCGCTCGGTTGATCCTGCTCAGCGGTCGGGTACCGGCGCGTCGCAAGCCCAAGATGCCGCGGGTCGACATCGGCTTGCTGTGAGCCTCCTACGGCGGTCAGCGAGCCTTCTGCGGTGGTCAGCGCACCTCGATAAACGCGGCGGCATCCCGCGGGGGCCGTTGCTTCGGCGCCGCTGAGGCGTGCCCCACGGCCACGGCGCCCATGGGGTCCCAGTCATCGGGCAGCCCCAGCACCTCGCGGACGACAGCACGGCAGAACATGGTCGACGACACCCAGGCCGAGCCCAGCCGTTCACCGGCCAGCGCCACGAGGAAGTTCTGTACGCCGGCGCCGGTGGCGACGACGAACATCTCCCGCTCGGCGGTGTCGCGGCGGCTGTCTCCGTAGTGGTGCGAACCGTCCATGACGAGACAGGGCACGACGAGGTAGGGCGCTCTGCGCAGGACTTCCCCGCGGCGCACCCGCTGGGCGATGGACTCCTCCGACTTGCCGTCGCGTCGCAGATCGGCGATCCAGGCGTCGCGCATGGCATCGAGGAGTTCCCGGCGCGCTGCGGCGGTTTCCAGCAGGACGAAGCGCCAGGGGGTCGTGTGGTGGGGCGCCGGTGCGGTGACGGCCGCGGCAACGGCACGACGGACCGCCGCGGGGTCCACCGGTTCGTCGGTGAAGTCGCGCACCGTGCGCCGCTGGGTGACCGCTTCCCGTACCGCCTCGGACGTGCCTAGCCGGAACATGTCCTCGGCGGCCGGGCGCACCAGCAGGCTGGCGCTGTCGTCTCCTGCGGGGTCGACCAGGTGCCCCAGACCGCTGATGACCGCCACGGGGAGCCCGGACGTCTTGCCCTTGACCAGGTCACCGGCGGCGGCGAGTTCATCGGCGAGGGCGACGATGGTGGCGTTCAGCGGGTTGCCGTGGGCGTCCGTGCCGCCGCGCAGATCGTCGAGGACCTGGATGCCTGCGGCTCCGATGGCGACATCGGTGACCCCGTTGCGCCAGGGCCGGCCGAAGGTGTCCGTGATGATCACGCCGATGTCCACACCGAGGTGTTCCCTGAGCCCGTCGCGGATGCCGCGCGCCGAGGCGTCGGGTTCCTCTGGCAGGAGCAGCACGGTTCCCGCGGGTGTGTTGGAGGCATCGACCCCGGCCGCGGCCATCACCAACCCCTGGCGGTTCTCGACGATGCGGATGGGGCCGCGTCGGGCGACCACCCGCACGGTCTCCGCGTCGATCGCGTCCTCGCGGTCGTCAGCGGCGACCAGACGGCCCTCGGCCTTGCTGACGATCTTGGAGGTGACGAGGAGGACATCGCCGTCCGCGAGGTCGGGGCCGGCCGTGGCGATCAGCTTGGCGAGGTCGTCCCCCGCCGCGATCTCGGGCAGTCCGGCCAGGGCGCGGACGGTGTACGACGTCATGCCTGGACCTCCGTGGCGAGGGCCAGGGCGTGCCGGGCCATCTCTGCGGTGGCGTCCAGATCGGTCATCATCAGGGGGACGGCACGGCAGCGGATGCCCGCGGCTTCGACATCGGCGACGGTGTCGGCGTCGACGGTGTCGACCAGCCAGCCGTCGAGGAGCCCAGAGCCGTAGTGGGCGGCGACGGCAGCCGCGGTGGCCTCCACGCCGACGGCGGCGAGGACCTTGTCGGCCATTCCCCGCACGGGCGCGTTTCCGACGATCGGCGACAGCCCCACGACGGGGACGCCGGCTTCGGCGATGGCTTCCCTGATCCCGGGGACGGCCAGGATGGTGCCCACACTGACGACGGGGTTGGACGGCGGGAAGAGGATGACGTCGGCGGCGGCGATCGCCTCCAGCACTCCGGGTGCTGGCTTTGCCTGTTCGGCGCCGACGGGCACGATCGCCTCCGCCGCGACGGACGCCCGCAGCTTGACCCAGTACTCCTGGAAGTGGATGACCTTGCGTTCGCCGTCGACCTCGACGGCGACATGGGTCTCGATGCGGTCGTCGGACATGGGCAGCAGCCGGACGCCGGGGTTCCAGCGTGTGCAGAGCGCTTCGGTGACCGCGCTGAGCGGGTAGCCGGCGGCGAGCATCTGGGTGCGGACGATGTGGGTGGCGAAGTCGCGGTCGCCGAGCCCGAACCACTCGGGGCCCACGCCGTACGCGGCCAGTTCCTCCTTGACCCGGAAGCTCTCGTCCGTACGTCCCCAGCCCTGCTCCTCGTTGATGCCGCCGCCGAGCGTGTACATCACGGTGTCGAGGTCGGGGCAGACCTTGAGCCCGAACAGATGGATGTCGTCACCGGTGTTCCCGATCACGGTGACGTCCGCCTCCGGTACGGCCTGCAAGAGGCCACGTAGGAAGCGGGCACCACCGATACCGCCGGCCAAAACCACAATGCGCATACAAAACAGTCTGTCAGGCGAAGCCTGATCCTTGTTGGGGTGGTGGTCGGGTGGCGGGTGGGGCTGTCTGGCGGAGCCTGATCGTTGTTGGGGTGGTGGTCGGGTGGCGGGTGGGGCTGTCAGGCGGAGCCTGATCGTTGTTGGGGTGGTGGTCGGGTGGCGGGTGGGGCTGTCTGGCGGAGCCTGATCGTTGTTGCCTGGTCGTCGTACCGGCGGTGGTCAGACGGGTACGACGTCGTGGGCGGCCGGGGAGCACTGGGCGGAGTGGGAGTGCATCGGCATTGCGGTCAGGCCCGGGAAGTAGATGTGCAGGGAGACGGCCGGTTCGAGTGAGTCGTTGACCACTTCATGGACGTAGCCGGGCGCGAAGACGCGCTGGGATCCGGTCGTCAGTTCGCGGGATCCGCGCGGGGTGCGTTCGGTGAGCTGTCCTTCGAGGACGGTGAGCACTCCGGAGGAGGGTCCGTGGTCATGGAGTCCGCTGCGCTGCCCCGGTACCCAGGACAGCAGCCACACCTCGTGGCCTGGGCCGGCGGCGAGCCGGTGGTACCAGCGGCTCGCCGCGTCGTACTGCACGAGGTGGGCCCAGCGGGCGCGGTCGGCGGTGATGGTGCGGGCGAGGCGGACGAAGTCGGAGACCGTGGAGGGGTGCTCCGGCGCGGGCTGGAGGAGGTGCTGTACGGCGAGGATGTCGCCGGCGATCTGGAGGTCGCTGTCGCTGTTCATGGGATGCGTGGGTCCTCGGCGATGAACGGTGCACGGGCGGCGTGGGGGCACGGCGGCGAGCAGGAACACGGTGGGGTGCTGCGGCCGAGCGAGACGGCGGAGAAGAGTGCTGGAGCGCTAGGGCATCAACAGCTGGAACAGCAACAGCAACAGCGCACCTGGACAGCGTTGCGGAACCCTCGTGCGGGGGTCGCGAGAGGCGCTGAGATGGCTGGCATGAGACCCAAGGTGCCGGGTTCGCCTCTTTCATGTCAACTCAGTGACCGATTTGGCGGCAATGTTTCACCTCATCCGGTTACGGAATCTGGAGAAAGGTTTGTTCAGTGGGAGCCCGGGACACATGCGGCAGCAACCGCGCTCGCCGCGTCCATCGGGTTTGTGGAGGTCACGGTGCTCTTGGGGGTTCGGGTTCGGACTGTGATCCGGATCGCTTCGGCGGTCCGTTCGCAACAAGATCGAACCCGGCGTCGTCCTCGTTGGTGAGGGGGTGCGCATGAGTGCGGAGCGGGCCTGCTGGCGGGTGTCAGGTTTTTGGTGATTTGAACACTTTCCGCATAGCCTTGGTTCCGCAGAGTGAATACGGGGCCCAATAGCAGATCCCGGCTTGACTGGCCCGGATGCACACACTTGTAATTTCACTCGTGTCGTTCGGCCGATATCGATCACGGCAACATCACGGGGACGAAAAGACAGACGAGGGGCGCACATGACCGAGCTGTTCGAACAACTGCTGGTCGAGGACGCGGATGACGAAATCGGCTGGCAAGAGCGCGCGTTGTGCGCGCAGACCGATCCCGAGTCCTTCTTCCCCGAAAAGGGCGGCTCCACTCGCGAGGCGAAGAAGGTCTGCCTCGCCTGCGAAGTCCGTTCGGAATGCCTTGAGTACGCCCTGGCCAACGATGAGAGATTCGGTATCTGGGGCGGGCTGTCCGAACGGGAGCGGCGACGATTGAAGAAGGCTGCCGTCTGAAAAACCGAACGGATATACCGAACCTGACTGAACGACACATAAGAGTATCGAAGACGGTTCGTCGATCGCGTTCAGAACGCGATCGGCGAACCGTTTTCCATGAGCGGTGGGCCTGTGCCCCGAACGGTTTCCCGGTCACCATCAACACGATCAGCAGCCTCCGTACGGGATATCCGCTCGATGGGTCGACGCATAACTCCGGTTCGATTCCGATGGTGGAACGCTCAAGTGCGGCACCGGGTGGGCTCGTCCGGTCATTCCATGGCCGAATCCTGGGCGATCGACCGCCACCGCAGATGTGGGGGAGTGGTCCGTGTGGGCCCGGAGCCCCGGCCCACCGCGACTCCCGGACGGATCGCCCGTCGGATGCCGACCGCTGGGTGCGATGGCCGCGGGTCACCCCTCCACCCTCCGCAACCACCTGCCCCGCGAATCCTCCAGGGCCTCCGTACCCGACCTTCGCGACCCGCGCCGAAGCCGACCGGGCTGCCCAGGGCTGCCGCGCCACTCCCGGCTGAGCGACTCCTCGCCGCCCGGGTCCGCCGACGGCTGCCCACTGTCCCCTTCTACCAACGGGCCGGGGAGCGTCCGGGATACGCCCGGGCGGTCATGGGTTGCCGACCGTCGCCAGCCACCCCCTGCCCCGGTCCCTCACCTTCCCTCCCGTCTCCTCCCTTCCGTTCCGTGTTCCTTCCCGCGCCGTCCACCCCTCGTTGATTCCGCGACCGCGACCGCGACCGCGACCGCGACCGCGACTGCGACTCCGACTGCGACCGCGACCGCGACCCGCGACCCTGCGACTCCGACCGACCATCACATCAGTGGTCCCTGGCACCTGATGTGCATCTCTCGCCCCAACAGCACACTTCACCCCGCACGTCACATCGCTTAGCGCTCCGGCCCTTTTCGCTACCGTTAGTGTTGGGCCCCGTCCCAGATGCTTCAGCGCCCCCGCACGGGGCGACCCCGGCCGGAGGGCCCGTACCTCGATGTCCGCCACCACAGCCGCGTTCTCCCCCGCACACCCGCAGGAGTTCCCCCGGCACGTCGTCACCGCCGTGCTCGTCTCCCACGACGGCGCACGCTGGCTCCCCGACACCCTCGCCGGACTCCTCGGCCAGGAACGCCCCGTACAGAACGTCATCGCCGCTGACACCGGCAGCGCCGACGAGTGCGCACGGCTGCTCACCGACTCCCTCGGCACCCATCGAGTGCTCCACCTCGCGCGCCGCACCGGCTTCGGCGGCGCGGTCGACGAAGCCGTGCGCACAGCCCCCGTGCTCACCCCGGAGGACCTGCCCTACCTCAAGCGGCCCAGCGGCTGGGACCCCGCCACCAGGACGTGGCACGACGACGCCTACGACATGCCGGAACTCCCCTACGGCGAGCCGGTCCAGTGGCTCTGGCTCCTCCACGACGACAGCGCGCCCGAGCCGAACGCGCTCGCCGAACTGCTGCGCGTCGTCGACGCCGACGACCAGGCCGCCGTGGCAGGCCCCAAGCTCCGCGGCTGGTACGACCGCCGCCAACTCCTCGAAGTCGGCGTGTCCATCGCCAACAGCGGCCGGCGCTGGACCGGGTTGGACCGCCGTGAACAGGACCAGGGCCAGCACGACCAGGTACGAACCGTCCTGTCGGTCTCCTCCGCCGGCATGCTCATCCGTCGTGACGTCTTCGAGCAGCTCGGCGGCTTCGACCGCAGGCTCCCCCTGATGCGTGATGACATCGACCTCTGCTGGCGGGTCCAGAACGCCGGACACCGGGTGCTGATCGCGCCCGAGGCCGTTCTGCACCACGCCGAAGCCGCGTCGCGCGAACGCCGCACCGTCGACTGCGCCGGCCGCTCCACCGCCAGTCCGCACCGCGTCGCCAAAGCCGGCGCCATCTACACGCTGCTCACCAACACCCGGCTCGCGGCACTCCCCTACGTCCTGCTGCGGATCGTGCTCGGCACCCTGATCCGTGCCGCCGCCTATCTCCTCGGCAAGGCCCCGGGCCACGCCATAGACGAGATCGGCGCGCTCATCGGCACCCTGCTGCGCCCCGAGCGCATCATCGCAGGCCGGCGCAGGCGGGCTCGCACCCGGGCGGCCGACGCCCGTGAACTGCGCCCGCTCCTCCCGCCGCGCGGCGCCACCGTCAAGGCCACCGTCGAGCAGGCGATGGGCCACTTCGCCACCGGCACCGATGCCGCGGATTCGGCGCCGCGACACGGCGCCGTGGAATCCGGTCCGGGCGACGAGGACGCCGACTTCCTGGAGATCGAGCAGTTCGCCCGGCTCAAGAAGCTCGGCCGGCAACCGGAACCCGTGCTCTTCGCCCTCCTGTTGGTGGTCTCCGTCGTCGCCTGCCGGGGGCTCTTCGGCGGTGGCACCCTCATGGGCGGCGCCCTGCTGCCGGCGCCCACCGACGTATCGGAACTCTGGGCCCGCTACACCGAGACCTGGCAGCCGTTCAGCACGGGCAGCACCCGGACCGCGCCCCCCTATCTCGCCGTGCTGGCCGGCTTGTCCGTGCTCTTCCTCGGCTCCACGGGCTTCGCCCTGACCGTGCTCCTCGTCTGCTCCGTGCCCCTCGCCGGGCTCAGCGCCTACTTCGCCTCCCGCTCCCTGGTCGGCTCCCGGCTGCTGCGGGCCTGGGCGAGCGTGGCGTACGCCTTCCTGCCCGCCGCCACCGGAGCACTCGCCACCGGACGACTGGGCACGGCGGTCCTCGCGATCCTGTTGCCGTTCCTCGCCCGCGCGGCCGTCGCAGCCCATGGGTTCCACCCCGCAGGGGTACGTGGATCATGGCGCGCGACCTGGGCGTACGGCCTGCTGCTGGCGCTGGCCATGGCGTTCACGCCCATCGTCTGGCCGCTCGCCTTGGTGCTCGGGATCGGTGTGCTGATCTTCCGCCGCCACGACCTCACCGCGTACGCCCTGAGGTTCGTCGCCGCGATCGGCACTCCCGTCCTCCTCCTCGCGCCGTGGTCGCTCTCGCTGCTGAGCAACCCGTCCACGCTGCTGCGCGAAGCCGGGCTCGACCTCGGTGCAGGCGGTGCCTCCGCGCTCGACCTGCTCGGCATCAGCCCCGGGGGCCCGAAGACCGTCGGTGGGATCGTCCTCGCCGGTGTGGTGCTCGCAGCGCTCGCCGCACTCGTGCGAGAGGAGCGGCAACTGCCGATCCGCGTCGCCTGGGTGGTGGCGCTCGTCGCGCTGCTCTTCGCCGTGCTGACCAATCACAGCGGCTGGGCCGGCCCCGCCACCCTCGTCTACGGCATCGCCCTCCTCGTCGCAGCCGTCCTCGGCGCCGAACTCGGCCGTACGCGAGCGGGTGCACAGAACTTCGGCTGGCGCCAACCGGTCGCGGTCCTGATCGCCGTTGTCGCGGCCGTCGGTCCGCTCTTCGCCGCGGCGAACTGGATGCTGCATGGCGCTGCCGGTCCGCTGGAGCGTCGCGATCCCGTCCAGGTGCCCCCCTTCGTCGCCGAGGAGAGCGACACCAAGGACCGGCCGCGGACCCTGGTCCTGGGAGGTGAATCGGCCGCGGACGTCCCGTACACCCTGGTGCGCGGGGTCGGCAGCCGTCTCGGTGATGCGGAACTCGCCGAGGCGAACGGCGGTGACGAGCGCCTCGACAAGGTGGTCGCCCACCTGGTGGCCGGCTCGGGAGCCGACCAGACCCGTCAGCTCAGCGGATTCGCGATTCGCTATGTCCTGGTACGGGAGGGAGCACCCCCGCAGATCAGTCGCACCCTCGACGCCACCCCCGGTCTGGGGCGACTGAGTCGACTGGACGGCGGCGCCCTGTGGCGAGTGGACCGCCAGGTCGCCCGCGCCATGATCGTCGACGGCAAGCGCGATCCCCTCCCGGTGGCGTCGGACACCATCGGCGCCGACACCCGGATTCCGGCCGGGAAGGAAGGCCGTATCCTCCGGATCGCCGATCGCGCCGATGCGGGCTGGCGCGCCACACTGGACGGTCGCCCGCTACCGAAGAAGCTCGTCGACGGCTGGGCGCAGGGCTTCGAACTGCCCGCCGCCGGGGGACGGCTGATCCTGACCCATGAGAACCCCACCGGACACACCGGGTGGCTCTGGACCCAGGCCGGCCTGGTGTTCGTCCTGGTCGTCCTGGCCCTTCCCGGGCGGCGCGCCCGACTCGACGACGACCTCCCGGAAGAGACCACTGCGCTTCCCACGCCACTGTCGCACCTGCGGTCGGGGATTCCTCCGCAGCCCGTGGGCGGATCGACTCGTACGGTCGGCGCCGCGGACGCACCGACAAAGGCGGCGTACGCGACCACCCACGGCACACCGCTTTCGTACGGGAACGGCCCCGAGTCCTCCCACCGCCCCGAGTCCTCCAGTGAGTCCTTCTACGGAACCGAGTCCTCCTACGGAACTGAGCCCTCTTACGGAGCCGAGTCCACTGACGGAATCTGGGAGGCCGACGACCGGTCGCCCAGGTACGGAAGCGGGCGTTCCGAACGGGCGCCGCAGCCGCGCCGCCCAAGGCCGGACACCGACCCGTACGGACATGATCCGCACGCCCCCGGCTCCCGCCCGAACGACTTCCCCGCCGGTGACCGGAGCTCGCCGGGAGTCCGTCGTACCAGGTCCGAACGCGACCCGTCACGACCCGCCGTCGACCACGATGCAGATCCCAACGCGACCAGAGGCACGTCAGAGTGAAGCGCACGACCCTGTCCCTGCTTGCCGCCGTGACCGCGCTCTCCGCGGTCACGGGGATCGCCGCCATCACCGCGCCGGACACCGCCGACGCGCCCCAACAGGCCAAGGCTCCCGCCCGGCTGCCGGTCGAGCGCGTCCATCTGCTCTGCCCCGCGCCCGGTGGAACCGAGGCGGCCGAGACCACCTACACCTCCTACACACCGCTGGGGTCGGGGGGCGCGGCCCAGGGCAGCGCCGAGCTCAAGAGGTCGGTGGCGGCGCTGACGGACCGCAACGCCGGGACCAAGAAGGCCCCCGTGAGCCGCCCCGCCACCGATGGCAAACCGGTGCTGTCGCTCGCCGAACAGGGCCGACCGGCCACCGCCAGGACCACCGCTGCCACCGCCCCCGCACTCGTCGGCACCGCCTCCGGACGGCTGGCCCCCGGCTGGACGGCCCAGTTGACCTCCGTCGCGAAGGGCGACGGGCGCGGGCTGCTCGGCGTCAACTGCTCGGTCCCCGACGCGGAGTTCTGGTTTCCCGGTGCGTCCATGGCCAAGGAACGCCAGGACTATGTGCACCTCACCAACCCGGATGACATTCCGGCCGTGGTGGACGTCGAGCTGTACGGCAAGGCCGGTCTGCTGCGCACCACTGTCACGGAGGGCATCCCGGTTCCGGCCGGCTCCAGCGTGCCGGTGCTGCTCTCGACGCTGACGACCGATGTCGCCGAGGACGTGACCGTGCGCGTCGCGACCCGCTCGGGCCGGGTCGGCGCGGCGGTGCGGGCCGCCGAGACCCGCCCGACCGCCGCGAAGGCGGGCGCAGCGTTCGCCGCCGAAGGCAGCGACTGGTTGAACGCCACCGCAGGCCCCTCGGCGGCCGTCGTCCTACCGGGCATCCCGGCCGATGCCACGTCCGTACGGCTGGTGGCCTTTGCTCCTGGCGAGGACGACGCCGACCTCAAGATCCAACTTGCCGGTCCCGGGGGGAAGATCGTCCCCGCCGGGAGCGAGGGCCTGCACGTGAAGTCGGGGATGACGGCGAGCATCGAACTCAAGGACGTCACCCGGGGTGAGGCGGGCTCCCTGATCCTCGGCCCGGCGCAGCGCGGACGGGCGACACCGGTGGTCGCGGCACTGCGCGTGGTCCGGGGCAAGGGGACGAAGCAGGAGATCGCGTTCATCCCGGCGACGGCGCCGGTGGGTGCCCGTGCCTCGATCGCGGACAACCGCGCCAAGGGGACCACGCTCTCGCTGACGGCACCGGGTGCGGCGGCGCGGGTCCGGGTGACCGCGTCATCGGGCAGTGGGGGCGGCACACCCGTGGTGAAGACCTACCAGGTGCCCGCGGGCACCACGAAGGCGTTCGTCCCACCGGTGCCGGCCGGGTTGAAGGGGTCGTACGCCCTGACCGTGACCGTTGAGTCCGGCGGTCCGGTGCACGCGTCGCGTGCGCTCGCCCTACCGCTCGGTGGTGTTGCGGCGTTCACCATTCAGACGTTGTCGGACGATCGTGGGACGGTGGCGGTGCCGCGCGTGACGGATGAACTCACCGTCCTGGACTGAGCCGTCCGCTGAGCCGTCCACTGGACCGGGCCGCTGGACCGGGGCGC
Organism: Streptomyces sp. NPDC059256; assembly: GCF_042753785.1. Taxonomy (NCBI): domain Bacteria; kingdom Bacillati; phylum Actinomycetota; class Actinomycetes; order Kitasatosporales; family Streptomycetaceae; genus Streptomyces; species Streptomyces sp. NPDC059256. The sequence goes on from NZ_JBHYZO010000004.1 coordinate 551,027, forward strand.
CCAGCGGACCTGGACCTGGACCAGAGGCCATGGGCGACGGGCGCGCTCGGTGAGCTGCGGCTGGTGTGGTTTTTGGAGTTCAGGAGTCGGGGGAGCGGAGCACCCGGAGATGGCCGCGACGGGCGACCTCCATGGGGTCGGCGCCCCGGCGCCCGTTCTGGGCTGCCTCGGCAGCGCGTCCCTGGGGGCGGGCCGCCTCGCGAACTGCGTTGGCCAGCGCCTCAAGATCATCACCGCTGGGGCGGGCCGGAGTCGAACCGTCGGTGAGGCGCACGACCTCCCAGCCACGTGGCGCCGTCAGGCGTTCGCTGTGCTCGGCGCACAGGTCGTAGCAGTGGGGTTCGGCGTAGGTGGCAAGCGGGCCGAGGACTGCGGTCGAGTCGGCATAGACGTACGTCAGTGTCGCGACGGCAGGACGGCCGCAGGCGGTGCGCGAACAGCGACGTACAGGGCTCACGACGTTGGACGGTACCGCACTCTTGAGCGGGCTGCGACGACTCTCCACCAGGTCACTCCACCGTGTCGTGGTCTGCGGGCTTGTTCGGAGGTTCCCCGATTCACCGCGCTGACCTGCGGTGAAAGGGCGGCGTACCGAAGACTGCCCCGCAGGATTCGGTCGGGGCGTGCCATTAATCAGGTCATTCACCGTCCATTCCATGATCGAAAACAGCTGTCGAACCGCACTGAAGTGCGACTCGAACGTTCATTTGACGACACCTCGTGGCTGAGTTCGGTCTCCTGTGCGGTTTCCCCAGCGCGTACCCGGCCGCGGTGTGTTCCGGAGGGCTACCCTGCGTCAGTGATGGACAGTCCTGTACCGCCCCACCCGGTCGAGCCGCGGCCACGCCGTCGTGACCGCCACGGCCGGGGCATGCGCGGACCCGTCGCCCCACCACAGGTACCCCTCGCCGCCAGCCGTGCCGAATCCTTCCAGGACCTGGTGCAGGACTCCGTGGAACGGCTTGAGCGGCGGTGGCCACAACTGGCGGACGTCGACTTCCTCGTCGTGGACGTACCGGGCGCACCGGAGGAATCGGTGCCGCTCGGCAGCTCGTCCTCCGCGGAGAAGGGACGGCCCGCACGGGTCGTGGTCTACCGACGGCCGGTCGAGATCCGGACGAAGAACCGCGAGGAGCGCGCACTGCTCGTCCACGAGGTCGTGGTGGAGCAGGTGGCCGAGCTCCTCGGACTGGCCCCCGAGTCGGTCGATCCGCGCTACGGACAGGACTGATGAGCGAATGCCGGTAGTTTGATGCGACCGCAGAGTTTTCAGAGGAGTTGACCCGTGACTGCTGATCTGTCACAGATCGTGAAGGCGTACGACGTCCGCGGCGTGGTGCCGGACCAGTGGGACGAGGCGCTGGCCGAGCTCTTCGGAGCGGCCTTCGTCCAGGTGACGGATGCCAATGCGATCGTCATCGGCCATGACATGCGGCCGTCGTCACCCGGGCTGTCCGGGGCGTTCGCCCGGGGGGCCGCGGCGCGCGGCGCCGATGTGACCCTGATCGGCCTCTGCTCCACCGACCAGCTGTACTTCGCCTCCGGGCACTTCGGGCTGCCGGGGGCCATGTTCACCGCCTCCCACAACCCCGCCCAGTACAACGGGATCAAGATGTGCCGCGCGGGCGCCGCCCCGGTCGGCCAGGACACCGGACTCTCCGAGATCCGCTCCCTGGTGGAGCGCTGGTCGGACTCCGGGGCCCCGACCCCCGTTGAGAAGCCGGGCAGCATCAGCGAGCACGACACGCTCGTCGAGTACGCGGCCCATCTGCTCTCCCTGGTGGACCTGTCCTCGATGCGCCATCTCAAGGTCGTCGTCGACGCCGGCAACGGCATGGGCGGTCACACCGTCCCGACCGTCTTCGCCTCGCTGCCCGTCACCCTCGTACCGATGTACTTCGAGCTCGACGGCACCTTCCCCAACCACGAGGCGAACCCCCTGGACCCGGCGAACATCGTCGACCTCCAGGCACGCGTCCGGGCGGAAGGCGCCGATCTGGGCCTCGCCTTCGACGGAGACGCCGACCGCTGCTTCGTGGTGGACGAGCGCGGCGAGGGAGTCTCCCCCTCCGCGATCACCGCACTCGTCGCCGCCCGGGAGCTGGCCAAGCACCCCGGAGGCACGGTGATCCACAACCTGATCACCTCCTGGTCGGTGCCCGAGGTCGTCCGCGAGAACGGCGGCGAGCCCGTACGCACCCGCGTGGGCCACTCCTTCATCAAGCAGGAGATGGCGAACACGGGCGCGATCTTCGGCGGTGAGCACTCCGCGCACTACTACTTCCGCGACTTCTGGAACGCGGACACCGGCATGCTCGCGGCACTCCACGTCCTGGCCGCCCTCGGCTCCCAGGAGGGCACCCTCTCCGAACTGCTGGCCCAGTACGACCGCTACCAGGGCTCGGGCGAGATCAACTCCACGGTGGACGACCAGGCGGGGCGGACCGCCGCGGTGAAGGATGCCTACGCCTCCCTGCCCGGAGTGACCGTGGACGAGTTGGACGGCCTCACGGTGACCACCGAGGACTGGTGGTTCAACCTCCGCCCCTCCAACACCGAGCCGCTGCTGCGCCTGAACGTCGAGGCACGCGACAAGGAGACCTTGAACAAGGTGCGCGACGAGGTACTGGCACTGGTGCGCGCCGAGTAGATCCACCTGGTTCGTCGCGCTTGTTCGGTGGGCGCGGTTGCCGGTGTTGTGCGGCGGGGGCGGGCTGCCCGTCCCCGCCGCACCACCACCTCATGGGCGCTCGCCCTGTCCGAAGGCCAAGTACCGAGGTACGTCCTCGGAACCGGCCCGGGGCGAGCCCGAAAGCCGACCGCTGTACGGCAGTCGAAAGCCGACCGCCGTACAGCAGCCGCTGCAACCACGACGGCGGTGCGGCCCGCGTACGTCGGCGAGCTCCTCCGAGCCGGTCCCTCGTTCTACACGCCGCGCAGGTGTGGGCCGCAGCCGCAAGCCGTGGATCAGGACGACGGCCTGGGTTCCGGCCCTCAGTTCTCATCCGTTGGGTGCGCATCCCGAGGGTGGCCCCGCGCTCGTACCCCCTGACGATCAGGCACGACCGCACGCCGTGGTCGTCGCGCACCCCTGGCCTGCACCCTTAGCCAGGCGTCCCGCCACCCCTCATCGGCTGCCCAGTCCCACGGCAATCCGCCACCGACCCCACCGCCACGCGGCCCTGACCCGGCCCTGCTGCCTCCGGCCGCCCGTCGCGCCCGTGGGCGCAGCGCCCGGCGAAGGCCCAGCATCGCCAGAACGCGCCCCGCGCGTTCCCCCGGCGGTACGCTGACGTGGCCAATCCACCCAGACCCGGCCAACGCCGAGTCACTTCCATCACCACGAGAGGACACCGCACCCATGCCGCTTGAAGCCGGCCTCCTTGAGATCCTCGCCTGCCCGGCCTGCCACGCACCCCTCGACGACCGCACGGCAGCCGATGACCCCGAGCTGATCTGCACCGGCCAGGACTGCGGCCTCGCCTACCCCGTGCGGGACGACATCCCCGTACTGCTCGTCGACGAAGCCCGCCGACCCGCCTGACACGTGCCACCGGTGACACGCCCACCGCTCCGCCGCCATCCGGTGCACACGCCCGGTGCGTCGGCAGGGCACCGCACGGACCCGTGCCCCCGCCACGACAGCGTGAGCCGAGCCCCGGAGCCGACCGACGCCCGGCGGCCCGGCACATCCTCACGCCACTGACGTAGAAGCACCCGCACGGCGATCGGAGGCCCACCACATGCTCGACGAGTCACTCCTCGACGACCCGGAAGCGCTCGCCCGCGCCGACCGCCGAGGGCTCCTCCGCGGCGCGGCCGAAGCAGGCGCCCGCGTACGAACCGCAGCCCGGCACGCGGCCGAAGCGGGAATTGCCGCACTCAACCCGGAAGGGCGACCACGAGCCGTCCTGGTGGCGGGCTCAGGCTCCGCCGCCACCGGAGTCGCCGATCTGATCGGCGCACTCGCCGGCGCGAGCGCCCCCGTCACCCGCCTCACACCGACCGGTGTGGCCCCGGCCGCAGGCGCCCTGCGCTGGAACCTCCCCGGCTGGGCCGGCTCGCTCGATCTGCTCCTCGTGGTCACCACCGACGGAAGCGAACCCGGCCTCGCCGTCCTCACCGAGCAGGCGTACCGCCGCGGCTGCCAGGTCGTCGCGGTCACCCCCAAGGGCTCTCCACTGGCCGAAGCAGTCGACGCGGCCCACGGCCTCGTCGTACCCCTCGCCACCGCGCCGCACGAGTTGTACGAGGCGACGCTCGCGGCCAGCCCCGGCGCACTCTGGGCCCTGTTCACCCCGCTGCTCGCCCTGCTCGACCGGGTCGGACTGCTCGAAGCCCCGCCGGAGACCCTCGCGAAGGTCGCCGACCGGCTCGACCGCACAGCAGAACGCTGCGGTCCGGCCATCGCCACCTACAGCAACCCCGCCAAGACGCTCGCCGCCGAACTCGCCGACAGCCTCCCGCTGATCTGGACCGAAGGCGAAGGCGCGGCACCCGTCGGACGCCGCTTCGCAGCCGTGCTCGCCGAACTGTCCGGCCGACCCGCCCTCGCAGCGGAACTGCCCGAGGCACTGCCCGCGCACGGAATCCTCCTCGCCGGCGCCCTCGCCGCCGGAGCGGACGCCGACGACTTCTTCCGTGACCGGGTCGAGGACCCCCAGGCCCTGCGCGCCCGGATCGTCCTCCTGCGCGACCGCCCCATCGGCGGACTGACGGCCGCGCCGGCAGCCCGTGAACTCGCACTCGGACACGACACGGCGATCAGCGAACTCGAACCGGAGGAGGGCACCTTGCTGGAGTCCATCGCCGAACTCATCGCCGTCACCGACTTCGCCGCCGTCTATCTGGCACTCGCGACCCCCGCCACCCCCTCCTGACACCTGCTCAGCACTCCGCACCACCGGGAAGGCCCGAGAACGACCATGGACCGCCTCTCCAACACCGTGCGCCCTTACGCCTGGGGCTCCACGACAGCGATCCCGGAACTCCTCGGCGTCGCCCCCACCGGCGAACCCCAGGCCGAACTGTGGATGGGCGCCCACCCGGGCGCCCCCTCCCGGCTCGAACGCGGCCCGCTCAACGAAGTGATCGCTGCCGACCCCGTACGCGAACTCGGCGCAGCCGCCGTCCGCAAGTTCGGCCCCCATCTGCCGTTCCTGTTCAAGATTCTGGCCGCGGGCACCCCCCTGTCCCTCCAGGTCCACCCCGACCTCGCGCAGGCCCAACAGGGGTACGCCACCGAAGAGCGCGCCCACATCCCGCTCGACGCACCCCACCGCAACTACAAGGACGCCAACCACAAGCCCGAGCTGATCTGCGCACTCACCCCCTTCGAGGGCCTGTGCGGATTCCGTACACCACGGGACACCGCCGAACTCATCGCCGGGCTCGGCGTCGACTCCCTCAAGCCGTACGTCGACCTGCTCCAGGCCCACCCCGAGGAAGCCGCACTGCGGGAGCTCCTCACCGCGGTGCTCACCGCCGACCGTGAGGAGATGGCGGCCACCGTCACCGAAGCCGCCGTCGCCGCGCGTCACATCGGCGGACCGTATGCGCCGTACGCCCAGATCGCGCACCACTTCCCCGGTGACCCGGGGGTCATCGCGGCGATGCTGCTCAACCATGTCCGACTGGAGCCGGGGGAGGCCATGTTCCTGGGCGCCGGAGTTCCCCACGCCTACATCAACGGCCTCGGCATCGAGATCATGGCCAACTCGGACAACGTGCTGCGCTGCGGACTGACCCCCAAGCACGTGGACGTCCCCGAACTGCTGAGGGTCGTACGGTTCGACGCGGACGACCCCGCGGTGCTGCGACCCGAAGCGTCCGAACGGGGCGAAGAGGTCTACGACACCCCGATCGACGAGTTCCGGCTGTCCCGGTACGTCCTCGCCCCCGACGCCGCGGCGAGCGACCTCACCGCCGACACCCCGCAGATCCTGCTCTGCACGGCAGGTCGAGTCACCCTGGGCGAACTGGACCTCGGCCCCGGCGAGTCCGTGTTCGTACCGGCCGGCGAGGAACTCACGGGCTCCGCGACGAACGGCGGCACCGGAACCGTCTTCCGCGCCACTGTGGTGATCTGACCCACGGTCGCCCCGCCGTGCTGCGAGAATGACGCCCCTTGCAACGGGTCGGTGACCGGGTGACTACAGCGGGCCACCCAGCACTCGTGCCCACGAAGGGACAACGGGGCAACGTATGAGTGCGTCAGGCGGCACCAAGGCGATCGTGGCGGCTCTGGTCGCCAATCTCTCCATCGCGGTGGCGAAGTTCTTCGCGTTCTTGTTCAGCGGCTCGTCATCGATGCTCGCCGAAAGCGTCCACTCACTGGCGGACTCGGGGAACCAGGGCCTCCTCCTGCTCGGCGGGCGCAAGGCCAAGCGCGAGGCCACCCCCGAGCACCCCTTCGGCTACGGCCGTGAGCGCTACATCTACGCCTTCCTCGTCTCCATCGTCCTCTTCTCCGTCGGCGGGATGTTCGCGATCTACGAGGGCTACGAGAAGATCAAGCACCCCCATGCGATCGAGCACTGGTACTGGCCGGTGGGCGTCCTGATCTTCGCGATCATCGCGGAGCTTTTCTCTTTCCGTACCGCGATCAAGGAGTCGAACGAGGTCCGTGGCTCGCTGACCTGGACCCAGTTCGTCCGTAGGGCCAAGGCCCCCGAACTACCGGTCGTCCTCCTCGAAGACCTCGGCGCGCTCGTCGGACTCGTACTGGCCCTGGCCGGTGTCAGCCTGGCGCTCGCCACGGGCGACGGCCTCTGGGACGGCATCGGCACCCTGTGCATCGGGGTGCTGCTGATCATCATCGCCATCGTCCTGGCAGCCGAGACCAAGTCCCTCCTCCTCGGCGAATCCGCGGGCATCGAAGAGGTGCGCAGGATCGAGCAGGTGCTCGTCGACGGCGACACCGTCACCCGCATCATCCATATGCGCACCCTCCACCTGGGGCCGGAAGAACTGCTGGTCGCGGCCAAGATCGCCGTGCCGAACGACACCACGGCGGAGGAGGTCGCCCGCTCGATCAACGCAGCCGAGGAGCGCATCCGCGATGCCGTGCCCATCGCCCGGGTGATCTATCTGGAGCCGGACATCTTCAACCCCTCGGCCGCCGCGAGCCCGACCGCGCCCTCCGCTGCGCCCGAAGACGATTCCTCCACGGACCGTCCCCACTGACCCCCGCCCGGCATCGGCAGCCGCATCGGGCTCTGGGCCGTCCGCACCGCTGGACCGGCACCCCACTGAGGGACGACGCGATCGATCCGACCGCGGACACCGTCACCTCTCGGACCGTCCGTGTGACCGTCCGTGGAGGCACTCGGCAGCGGGCCGTCACAGCACCGGCAGTCAACTGGCGTCTCTATCTGGCCGGAACCTGGCTCCCCATGGGCTGGGGCCGACCACGGTGATCGGTGTAGATTCGTTGACAGAGTCAGACGTCGCTGCTGATGGCGGTCGGGCGGTCCGTACACGGATCGGCCGAGTGGAGAGAGGGCCTCCGACGGACTGCACTGTGGTCGGTCCGGGCATTCGTATGTCCGCCGCCGCAGAGCCATGCCGTTTCCATCCCTCACCGTGTTTCCACACAAGGAGCAGCTCGTCATGACGACTGTCGCCACCGGACAGGACTTCAAGGTCGCCGATCTCTCCCTTGCGGAGTTCGGCCGCAAGGAGATCACCCTCGCCGAGCACGAGATGCCCGGCCTGATGTCGATCCGCAAGGAGTACGCCGAGCAGCAGCCGCTCGCTGGCGCCCGGGTCACCGGCTCCCTGCACATGACCATCCAGACCGCCGTCCTCATCGAGACGCTCGTCGCCCTCGGCGCCGACGTCCGCTGGGCGTCCTGCAACATCTTCTCCACCCAGGACCACGCTGCCGCCGCGATCGCCGTCGGCCCGAACGGCACCCCGGAGAACCCCCAGGGCGTTCCCGTCTTCGCCTGGAAGGGCGAGACGCTTGAGGAGTACTGGTGGTGCACCGAGCAGGCGCTGACCTGGCCCAACACGCCCACCGGCGGCCCGAACATGATCCTGGACGACGGCGGTGACGCGACGCTCCTCGTCCACAAGGGCGTTGAGTTCGAGAAGGCGGGCCAGGTCCCCGACCCCTCGACGGCGGACAGCGAGGAGTACTTCCACGTGCTCCGTGTCCTCAACCGCACGCTCTCCGAAGCACCGCAGAAGTGGACCCGTCTGGCATCCGAGATCCGCGGTGTCACGGAGGAGACCACGACGGGTGTCCACCGCCTCTACGAGATGCACCGGGACGGCGTCCTCCTCTTCCCGGCGATCAATGTGAACGACGCCGTCACCAAGTCGAAGTTCGACAACAAGTACGGCTGCCGCCACTCCCTGGTCGACGGCATCAACCGCGCCACCGATGTCCTCATCGGCGGCAAGGTCGCCGTGATCTGTGGCTACGGTGACGTCGGCAAGGGCTGTGCGGAGTCCCTCCGCGGCCAGGGCGCTCGGGTGATCATCACGGAGATCGACCCGATCTGCGCCCTCCAGGCCGCGATGGACGGCTACCAGGTCACCACCCTCGACGAGGTGGTCGGCACGGCGGACCTGTTCATCACGACGACCGGCAACAAGGACATCATCATGGCCGCCGACATGGCCAAGATGAAGCACCAGGCCATCGTCGGGAACATCGGCCACTTCGACAACGAGATCGACATGGCCGGGCTCGCCAAGATCCCCGGCATCGTCAAGGACGAGGTCAAGCCGCAGGTCCACACCTGGACCTTCGCCGACGGCAAGGTCATCATCGTGCTCTCGGAGGGCCGTCTGCTCAACCTGGGCAATGCCACCGGACACCCCTCCTTCGTGATGTCCAACAGCTTCGCTGACCAGACCCTGGCCCAGATCGAGCTGTTCACCAAGCCGCAGGACTACCCGACCGACGTCTATGTGCTGCCCAAGCACCTCGACGAGAAGGTCGCCCGACTCCACCTGGGCGCCCTCGGGGTGAAGCTCACCACGCTCCGTCCCGAGCAGGCGTCGTACATCGGCGTCCCGGTCGAAGGCCCCTACAAGCCTGACCACTACCGCTACTGAGCAGCACGCCGGACGGGCTCACGGGCGGACGGCACCCCGTTCGTCGATGACGACCAGTCTCACCAACGAACGGGCCCACCGCGGAATCCTCGGTGCGTATCGTCACCCGGGTCACCCCGGGTGACGATCACGCCGGTGATATCCACCCCGCCCGCGGGCCCGGCGGCCGATCGAGGCCGACGACCCATGGCACCAGTGGTATGAGGTAGGCCCCCGCACCCCCGTGTCGGGGGCCTACCTCATACCGTTCCGGACGGTTCCGACTCCGGATCGGAGCCGTCACCGCACCAGAGCCTCATCGCGCCAAGAGCTCATCTGCACAAGGACGTCCACGACCCATGCCCCGCGGCCGATATTCGCTTCATGATCCGCACGATCACTCCCCCCTCGGCGAAGAACACTTCCAGTGCGCGCCAGGCCCGTCCGGCTGGCGCTATGTCTCCCAGACGACCACCCCCACCGGCGATCACGCCGGCTCCGTGGATCTCGCCCTCGATGAACTCGGCCGTCCCATCCGTCTCGAACTCCACGCGGCGAGTTGGCAGGTCCGTGGCGCAGCGCTGGAAGGTGTCACCTGGGTCCGCTCGGACCCCAGCGGCAGCCATGCCACCGAAGGCAATGTCCGTGCCCATGCCTTCACCGGTACGTCGCCCGCTTTCCTCATCGCCACCGCCCGTCTCCTGCGACTCACCCCTCACTCACCTCCCACGCGTGTGCGCCTCGTTGCGTTCACCGACCCCGTGCTTGCGCCACGTACGCTCGACCAGTCCTGGGCACTGGTGAACAGTGAAGCGCACGCCACTGACAACGGCCCTCTGATGGTGGATGAGTACCAGGTCAGCGCCCTGGACACAGGTGAACAGCACACGATCCACCTCGCCGGGGACGTCGTCCTGGACGCACCGGGAATCGAGCTGGAAAGTCTGGAAACACCCCCCTCCGCTTTCCCGGCCCCGCCATCAGCCTGACCACTACATCGGCAACCACCAGGCACGAAAGCTGGGTTGGCACAGGCAGCAGCACCCGGAGTTCCGCAGCGCGCAGACGCCCGGGAAGGCTCGCTCCCTATGGACGGGCGGGAAGAGGGATCCGCCGCGCCGCCCTCGCATCTAGCCAGGCGGCAGGAACCCGGTCGTGCCCTCTTTCCCCCGTACGGTCGAGGTCGGCTGCGCCTCCGTCACGGAGGACGAACCCATCCCACTGATGTCCGGCCCGGTCTGCGCCAACGCACCCTTGCCGACAGTCCCGGACTCCCCTGTCCAACCTGCTCGACCGGACCCGGCGCCCGGAGTCTCCGGAGGACTGACCGCCCGTCCGGACTCCGCTCGATCTTCATGTACGTGACCAGCCGCCGACGGGGAAACGTTCCCAGGAGTTGCCGGTCCTCCGCCCAGGGTCCGTCGTGCGTCCCGCGACTGGCGCTCGTTCACCACGGCAGCCAGATAGGCCGCGGGCGGTACCCCCTCGGGAGGCGGTGCTCCCGTACGGTCCACCACTTCGTTGGCCAGCCGTTCGGCCATCGACCAGCTGACAGCAGGGTCCAGTTGCCCCATGCGGGTCAGATACTGACGCATCGCGAGCCAGAGGTCGTCCGGCACCCCCGACAGGTCCAACTCGGTGAATCGACCCATCAGCCAGGGCGGCGGCGGTGGTACTCCTGTGCCACGCCCCGTCGGCACCCGTTCGCGTATCACCAAGGTCCCCGCGAACACGTCCCCGATCCGCCGACCGCGCACAGACACGAGCGAGGCGATGCAGGCGACGACGCCGACGGTCATCAGGATCTCCACCACGCCCATGGCTCCCCGCACCAGGGCGTGCCGAAAGCGGATCGGCCCGCCGTCGTCGCGCACCACCCGCAGTCCGCAGGCGAGCTTGCCCAGCGAGCGTCCATGGCTCAGCGTTTCCACCGCTATCGGCCCGCCCACCAGGACCAGGATGAACGCCCCGATGGCCACGGCCATGGCTGCGGCTTCGTCCAGGGAGGAGGTGGCGAGGGCGAGCACGAGGGAGATCCCGAGGTAGCAGGTCCACACCACGACCATGTCGATGGCCAGCGCGAGCGCCCGACTCGGCAGTTTCGCGGGCTGGACCCCAAGTACGACCGCGTCCCCCGTCACCAGCCCGCTCACCCGCAGTCGCCTCCACACTCGGCCTTCTTCTCGTCCCGTCTCCATCAGTCTGCCAAGCTGACCGACAGAGCGCCCCAGTAGTACGTATGTGTGCCCCCAGTCCCCGGAGCAGCTGCCGACCATGGACCTCGATGTCTTCGTGACCGCCCATCGCGCCGAGTGGGACCGCTTGGACCTCCTCATCAGGCGCGGTCGCCGCCTGACGGGTGCGGAGGCCGACGAACTCGTCGCCCTCTACCAATCGACCGCGACCCATCTCTCCCTGATCCAGTCCACGGCACCCGATCCCCAACTGGTCGGACGGCTCACCCAACTCGTGGCCCGCGCCCGCGCGACGGTGACCGGTGCGCGTCGGGCGACCTGGCGGGATGCGGTCACCTTCCTCGCAGCGGGGTTTCCGGCAGCCGTCTACCGCTCGCGACACTGGTGGATTCCGACCGCGGTCCTCTCCACATTGGTCGCGGCGATCATCGGTTGGTGGATCGGTGTCAACCCGGACGTCCAGTCCTCGATCGCAGCCCCCGATGAACTACGGGCGATGACCCGTCCCGGGGGTGAGTACGAGACGTACTACTCAAGTCATCCGGCCACCTCGTTCGCGGCTCAGGTCTGGACGAACAACGCCAGAGCCGCCGCACTCTGCCTGACCCTGGGTGCCTTCCTCTGCCTGCCGGTCATCTGGATCTTGTTCCTGAACATGCTCAATCTCGGGGTGGGGATCGGGCTGATGGCCTCAGCCGGCCGATTGGACACCTTCCTCGGCCTGGTACTCCCGCACGGCCTCCTTGAACTGACGGCCGTCTTCATCGCCGCAGGCGCAGGAATGCGCCTGGGCTGGACGGTCATCGACCCGGGTCCGCTCTCCCGCCGAGCAGCCCTGGCCCAGCAAGGCAGAGCCGCCCTGGGCATGGCGATCGGACTTGCCGTCGTCCTGTTTGTCTCGGGTGTCATCGAAGGCTTTGTCACACCTTCTGACCTGCCCACCTGGGCGCGCATCGGCATCGGCATCGGAGCGGAGGCCCTGTTCCTCGGCTATGTCTACGTCCTCGGCGGCCGAGCTGCCCGAGCGGGAGAGCACGGGGACCTCGACGCCACCGACCGCAGCGCCGAACTACCGATCGCCGCCTGATGTGCGTCCACCGCTCCTGACCTGCTAGTGTCCTCCTCGCCCGCAAAAACCATTGACAGTGGTCTTGCAGGGAGGTAGATTCAAACGGTTGCCTCGAACTGGACATGATCGAGGCCCATCGCTAGTATCTAGCTCGCTCTGAGTGGAAAGCGAAATTTCCGCAGAGCCAATCGACTTCTTCATTTAGATCGCGAAGGCTGATTCGCTCAGTCAAATCGCTTCTGATAAAGTCGGCTCAGCCGAAAGGCGAAAAGCCCTTCCAATCGGGTGCTGGATCGAATTCGAAGTCCGGAAACGGAGTGAGAAAAAGGTC
>NZ_JBHYZO010000005.1:0-141587 GCF_042753785.1 Streptomyces sp. NPDC059256
TCGCCGCCATGCACAACCTCGCCATGACACGGTGAAACAGCAGGCCAAGCACCACTCCGGCCTGCCCGAAACGGACCTTCTGCAACACCCTTTAGGGGCTGTCTCGCCTTGTTACGGCGGGGTGCCAGCGGTGTTGTTTGGGGGGCCTTGGCTGACCCCCCACCTACACCGCCGCTCGACTCCGCCGTGCCGCGTGTTGGGTCGCGCTTCGTCTCGCCTTGTTACGGCGGGGTGCCAGCCTCGTTCCTCGACTGACCCCCCACCTATACCGCCGCTCGACTCCGCCGTGCTGTGTGTTGGGTCGCGCTTCGTCTCGCCTTGTTGCGGCGGGGTGCCAGTCTCGTTCCTCGGCTGACCCCCCACCTACACTGCCGCTCGACTCCGCCGCTCCATGGCCTGGCCGAAGAGCCTGCCCGCCCGGTACGACGAGCGCACCAGCGGCCCCGACATCACGCCGGAGAAGCCGATCTCCTCGGCCTCGTCCTTCAGCTCCACGAACTCGTGCGGCTTCACCCAGCGCTCCACCGGGTGGTGGCGCACCGAAGGCCGCAGGTACTGCGTGATCGTTATCAGCTCGCAGCCGGCCGCGTGCAGCTGGCGCAGCGCCTCGCTGACCTCTGCCCGCTCCTCGCCCATGCCCAGGATCAGGTTGGACTTGGTCACCAGCCCCGCCTCACGGGCGCGTGTGATGACCTCCAACGAGCGCTCGTAACGGAAACCGGGACGGATGCGCTTGAAGATCCGCGGCACGGTCTCGACATTGTGGGCGAGCACCTCGGGGCGGGAGGAGAAGACCTCCGCCAGTTGCTCGGGGACCGCGTTGAAGTCGGGGATCAGCAGCTCGACCTTGGTCTGCCCGCTCTCCCGCTCCGCCGTCATCGCATGGATCTGGCGCACGGTCTCGGCGTAAAGCCAGGCTCCGCCGTCCTCCAGGTCATCACGGGCGACACCGGTGATGGTGGCGTAGTTCAGGTCCATCGTGACGACGGACTCGCCCACTCGACGCGGCTCGTCACGGTCGAGCGCCTGCGGCTTGCCCGTGTCGATCTGGCAGAAGTCGCAACGTCGGGTGCACTGGTCGCCACCGATGAGGAAGGTCGCCTCGCGGTCCTCCCAGCACTCATAGATATTGGGACAGCCGGCCTCCTGGCACACGGTGTGCAGGCCCTCGCTTTTGACGAGCTGCTGCATCTTCGTGTACTCGGGACCCATCTTCGCCCGGGTCTTGATCCACTCGGGCTTGCGCTCGATGGGGGTCTGGCTGTTCCGGACCTCCAGGCGCAGCATCTTGCGTCCGTCGGGTGCGACAGCGGACACGTCGGCGCCCCTTTCTGCTATCGCGGCATGTGATTCTGCGGCGCACACCAGGGTACGCCCGTCATTTGTGTGGCCCTACTTCCAGCCAACCCGGGGTCAGCAGGGTCCATTCCCCTTCCGCTGGGATTCTCGGTGTTCAGACGTCACTCCCGACCGCCCGCGGAGCCGGCTCGGCCGTCTCCAGGACCTCCTTGAGATGCCGCTCCACCACCGGAAGCACTTCGGCGACGGAGATGTCCCGCCCGAGTTCCGTCGCGAGCGAAGCCACGCCCGCGTCCCGGATGCCACAGGGCACGATCCGGTCGAACCAGGTGTTGTCCGGATTCACATTGAGGGCGAAGCCGTGCATGGAGACGCCCTTGGCGATGCGGATGCCGATGGCCGCCAGCTTGCGGTCCTCACGGCGCTGGCCCGCGTTGGACGGGGCGTACTCGGGGCCGTTCAGCCGTGGGTCGAACTCGTCGTCGTGCAGCCGGGGGTCGAAGTCGAGCGACAGACCGCCGATCGCCGGACGGTCCTCGACGGGATCACCCAGCACCCACACACCGCTGCGTCCCTCCACCCGGCTCGTCTGCACACCGAACTCCGCGCAGGCGCGGATCAGCGCGTCCTCAAGGCGACGCACATGGGCCACGACGTCCACCGGTCGCGGCAGCTTCATGATGGGGTAGCCCACCAGCTGTCCCGGCCCGTGCCAGGTGATCTTTCCGCCACGATCGACGTCGATCACCGGAGTGCCGTCCAAGGGGCGCTCGCTGTCGAGCGTGCGGCGCCCCGCGGTGTAGACCGGGGGGTGCTCCAGCAGCAGACAGGTGTCCGGGATCTCGTCCTCGAAGCGTTGGGCGTGCACCTCGCGCTGCTTCTGCCACGCCTCCTGGTACTCCACCGCCTCGGCGCCGAAGCCCAGCCGGACGAACCGCAGCTCACTCACGGCACTGCCTTTCCCTTGGACTTTCCCTTGAACCACATCTGGCGCATACCTGCACTCCCTACGCCCCAGCCACTGTACGGCGGCCCTTGGGAGCCCTATCGGGGCGGTACGACCGTCAGTCTCACCATGAATCCTCACACGATCGGATGAATTTGGGGCGAAGGCGGCGGTACTCGCGGTAAGGGCCGCTACATTCACGCCGTTCCATGAGGGCTGGACCGGCCCGGAAGGCAGGAGATCGCACAGCTGATGACGGAACGACCCTCGCAGCGCATCCCCAACCGCCAGCTTGCCGCACTCATCGCAGAAGCCGGATTCTCCAATGCGGGACTCGCCCGCCGAGTGGATCAGTTAGGTCTTGAGCACGGCCTCGACCTCCGCTACGACAAGACGTCCGTCACCCGTTGGCTCCGTGGCCAGCAGCCACGCGGCACCACGCCCGCCCTCATCGCCGAGGTCTTCACCCGGCGGCTCGGTCGACGCCTGTCCGCGCAGGACCTCGGGCTCGATGCTTGTGCCCCCGTCTACGCCGGACTGGAGTTCGCGGCCACCCCCGAGGAAGCCGTCGACATCGTCAGCGGACTGTGGCGCAAGGACTCGGGCAGTCACGGGGAACTGCGCAAGATCGCATTCACTCCCGCCGGGCTCGTGGTGCCGAGCCGGGATTGGCTCATCGGTCGACCGGACGAGCGGGTCGGCCGCCCCGAGAGCGGCCCCATCGGCGTACGGGTGCCCCATCAGGCGGGCCCGGGCGTCCTGCCCCGCCAGCGGGCCTTCGACCGCACCGATCGGGGACCGGGGCAGCGGGTCTCCAGCGGCGACATCGCGGCCCTGCGCTCGGTGGGGGAGTTGTTCCGCACCCTCGACCACGCCTACGGAGGGGGGCACGCCAGACAGGCCCTCGTCCGCTACCTGGAGCACGAGGCCGAGCCGATGCTCCGCGGCAGCTACGGCGAGGCGACCGGGCGCAGGCTCTTCGGCGCCGTCGCCGATCTCACCCGGCTCGCCGGCTGGACGTCGTACGACATCGCTGCCCACGGCCTCGCCCAGCGGTACTTCGTCCAGGCCCTTCGGCTCGCCCAGGCGGCGGGGGACCGGGCGTACGGCGCCTATGTGCTGGTCGCCATGAGTCGGCAGGCGATCTATCTGGGCCATGGCCGGGAGGCCGTCCAGCTGACCAGGGTCGCCCAACAGGGGGTGGGTCACTCGGCGCCACCGGCGGTCCAGGCACTGCTGCACGCCGTCGAGGCACGCGGTCATGGCGTGCTCGGCGATGGACGGGCCTGTGCCGCCTCGCTCGTCCGGGCCGAGAGGGCGTTGGAAGCGGCGCGCTCGGGGGACGAGGTGCCGCACTGGGCGCGGTTCTTCGACGAGGCGCAGTTGGCCGACGAGTTCGGACACTGCCACCGCGACCTCCAGCAGTACCGGCAGGCCGTGCAGCACGCGGAGCGCTCCCTCCAACTGCGTCCGCCCGGTCTGGCCCGCAGCAGGCTGTTCTGCCGGGTGGTGCTGGCCTCCGCCAGGTTGGGGCTCGGAGAGCTGGACCAAGCCTGTGCGCTGGGCGCGGAGGCGGCCCAGCAGGCGTCGGAGATGAGGTCCGCGCGGGCCACGGAGTACGTGCGGGACTTCGAGCGGCGGTTGGAGCCCTACCGGGATGCCGCAGCCGTGCGGAACTACCGCGACCGGGTCGCCGCCTACGGGTGAGGGACCGGCGGTGCGGACCGTCCGGTGTCGACGGTCCGCACATCGGACCGTCGACACCGGACGTGATCCACGAGACCGCGGTGTCGCCGCCGTGATCCACAGGGCCACGGAGGGTGCAACCGAACCGGCTGGTTTCGGCCACTGGCGGGCTCAGGCGGCGGCGGGCAGTGGCGGCAATCCCGGACGGCGCACGGCGAAGTCCTGGAGGATCGCCTCCGTCACCCTTCGGGCCGAGTGCATGGCCCCCCAGACCGTGCTGGTGGTGCGGTGGTCGCCGCAGACGTAGAGCCCCGCCAGCACCCGTACCGGCCGACGGAGGTCGTGCGGTGGGGGCATCGCCGGCACCGCCTGCGGACTGCGGTGCACGGCGAGTACCTCCCAGTCGTCCGTGGGGATGCCGTAGAGGTGGGTCAGCTGCACCCGCACGGACTGCTCCAGCTGTGGCGGGGGCGGTCCCAGCACGGTGGAGGTGATCAGTACCCGTCCCTCGGGGGCGCGGGAAGGGTCGACCTCGCTCATCACCGCCGTGTGTGCGACCGGACCGATCCGTTCCGAGTCGAGGACCAGCGAAGCCCCCGTCGGTGGTGCCGAGGGCGCCGTGTGGTGCACCACGGTCACCTCGTGGAACGGAGGCACCCGCAGCCCCGGCAGCAGTCTGGCGGCCTCCTGCGCACCGGTGGCCACGACGAGGGCGCGGCAGGTGAGTTCGCCGTACTCCTCGGTGCTCACCCGGTTGATGGATGCCTCCTTGACCCGTACGCCCGTCAGGAGGGTCCCGGGGGGCAGCGTCGCGGCGAGGTGCTCCGGCAGGGTCGCCGCACCGCCCGCCGGGACGGCGAGCCGGCCACGGGCGAAGTCCCGCAGCACCAGATCGGCGCTACGGCTCGACGTGGTCAGCTCCGGATCACAGAGCAACGCCGACAACAAGGGCCGGAGAAATCCATCGAGAGTACGGGCCGGCAGCCCCCGGCTCGACGGCGAGGCGAGTGCGGTCCGCTCAGGCCGGGCCGCGAGCCGCGCGGTCGAGGTGCCGGCGAGTCTGGCGAGCCAGGCGGTCAGCCGGGCTTCGTCCAAGGGCCTGGGAGCGCTTGCAAGCGCTCTCGCCACGGTCAGTGCGCCCCGTGCGCTCCCCGGTTGACCTGGTCTGCGGACGGTCTCGCCCATGCGGTGCAGCCGTCCCCCGGCATGGACCAGCACACCGGGAGCGAAGGGCCGCAGCTCGACGTCCGTGGTGCCGTTCTGGTCTGAAAGGCCCGGGTACGAGGTGCTGAGCAACTGTCCGATCCGGTCGAGGCGGAAGCCGTCGACCTCCTCCGTGGCCATGCGCCCACCCGGCCGCGGAGCGGCTTCGAGCACACTGACACTGAGTCCTGCGCTGATCAGCCGGTGGGCGGCCGAGAGTCCAGCGACCCCGGCTCCGACGACGATGACGTCCGCATGGTCCTTGTGGTGAGCGGTGCTGATGAGCACGTGCCCCTCCCCGAGGTCGCACGGCCGACGGGAGGATCTCGCCCCCGTCAGGCCCCTGGAATACCCGAGTTCAGTACGAGAGTAGGCAGGGGCACCCGGCCGGGGGTGCGCGCGTGTGGCGGGGCACCGGAGCGCAGGGGGCGCACGCGCCCGGCGCGGGGCCAGTCCAAACCGCCCTGGCCCGACGCCGTCCCGGTTCAGGAGCCGTCCGACGACGCGTCCCCGTTCCGCCGAAGGCGCACCGCCCGCCACACCAGCCCCGTCCCCAGGACTGCCGCCGCGAACTGGATCACTGCGGCGCTCAGTTCGACGATCGCCTTCACCATCCCCACCTGATCCACTTCCCCTTCCGTCGTGCCTCGTCTTGTCCTTCTCGCACCTCGACGTTCGCGGGGCCGTCAATCTTGCGCCAGAAGCAACAAAAGATCTTCCCGTCGTCCGGGAAGATTGGTCGACTGGCAGCGCTGGAAGGGGAGTTGTTGCGGGGGATGCAGGAAACACGCCGAGGACGGCCGCTCAAGAAGCTGGACCCGGAGCTCAAACCGGAGATCGCCGCCTGGGCGATCAGACTGCGCGAGTTCTACACGATCCTGAACATGACGCTGGTCGAGCTGGAGCAGCACCTGGGCGTGACACCCGCGACCCTGTCGCGCTATCTGAACGGCGAACGGCTCCCCGAGATCGCCTTCCTGGCCCGCCTTGACGCGGCGGTGGAGAGCAAGACCGGCCGGGCGCTGCGGCCGGAGGTCGTCTGTTCCGTCCGGGAGCAGTACTACGCGGCCTGCGCGGTACGGGAACCGCGGCGGCACCAGGTGTACGTACTTCAGGACGCGCTCAAGGAGGCCGAGGGCAGGGCGGCGGAAGCCGAGCGGTCCGTATGGGAGCTGCGCACCGAGCTCCAGATCGAGAAGAAGCTGCGGGGCGCGGCCGAGACGAGCCTGCGGGCGCTGCGGGAGCACGCCGACCGGGCCGCCGAGATCGGGGCCGTACGCAGGGAAGCCGTACGCAGGGAACTCGAAGAGGCCGCGGCCGAACGGGACCGGCTCGGCGCACTCGTCCAGCTCCATCTGGAGGAGTTGGCGCACGCACTCAAGACCCAGCAGCTCATCGAGGACGCGCGGGTTCGAACGGAGTTCGCGTTACGGAAGGCCGAACTGGAATTGGAGGCGGAGTTGGAGCGGCACTGGACAGCGGTACAAGCAGTACGGACGGATCGAACCTCCTCGGATCCTGGACCGGCGCGCGGCTGGTGGCGTCGGTTCAGGCCGAAGCCGGGGGGCGGCCCGCAGGAGGAGAGGCGAGCCGGGGGACGAGGGCGGCCGGCCCCCGTGGAGCCCGCCGTGAGCGAGCCCGATCCACCCGATGCGCGGGAACTCATGAACGACCTGTTCGTCAATCTCTCCCGCCGCAACCAGCTGCTGATCAAACGCCAGCTCTCGCTGATCTCCACCCTGGAATCGAGGGAAGCGGACCCGGACCAGTTGTCGTCACTGTTCACGCTCGACCATCTGGCGACCCGGATACGTCGCAATGGGGAGAACCTCCTCGTCCTCGCAGGTGCGGAAGCAGGACGCGAGATGGTCGGGCCGGTGCCCCTGGTGGACGTGCTCAAGGACGCGGCCTCCGCGATCGAGGAGTACGAGCGCATCGAACTGGAATCGGTGCCGGTGGCAGAGGTCACGGGTCGGGCCGTCAGCGACCTCGTACACCTCTTCGGTGAACTGCTGGAGAACGCCACCTCGTTCTCCTCCCCGCAGTACCGGGTCAAGGTCACGGGACACGATCTGCCCGACGGACGGCTCCTGGTCCAGATCCACGACAAGGGCGTCGGGCTGTCGCCAGGGGACCTCGGCGAGATCAACGACCGGTTGGCCTCGCCACCTACGGTGGACGTCTCGGTCTCCCGCCGCCTCGGCCTCCTGGTGGTGGGCCGGCTCTCCGTGCGCCACGGCACCCGGGTCCAACTGCGTCCCGGCGAATCCGGCGGAACGACCGCGCTGGTCATGCTGCCGGGGCATGCGCTGGAGGGCCGCGAGGGGTTCATGACCGCCCCGCCGTTCGTACCGAGCCCCCACGGTCAGGGCCGGCGAACCCGACGGGGCCCGAGGGAAGGTCTCTAGGGCCGGGGCGCCCCAAGCCGACGGACGGACACCGCGGTGACGTGGCTCGCCGCGATGGCACGTCCTAGCGCAGCGCTGCCCCGATGGCCGCATCGATACCCGGGAACGCGAAGGAGAACCCCGAGTCCAACAACTTCGCCGGCACGGCACGCTGACTACCGAGCACATCGCCCGCCATGTCCCCGAGCGCCGCCTTCAGCGCCACCGCGGGCACCGCGAACAGGGTCGGTCGGTGCAGTACGCGCCCCATGGCCGCGGTGATCTCGCGATTGGTCAGCGGGTCCGGGGCCGTGCAGTTCACCGGGCCGGACAGTGCGTCCGTGTCCAGGATGTGGCGCAGCGCGGCCACTTCGTCGTGCAGGGAGATGAAGCTCCAGTACTGCCGGCCGTCGCCCAGCCTTCCGCCGAGCCCGGCCTTGAACAGCGGGAACATCCGCGCCCAGGCGCCGCCTTCGCGAGCGACCACCAGCCCGGTGCGGGCGAACGCGGTCCGCACCCCCGCCTCCTCGGCCGGGGCCGCGGCCTCCTCCCACTCCACGCACACCTCGGGGAGGAAACCGGTGCCCGGCGGAGCGCTCTCGTCCACCGCCCGGTCGCCGGTGTCGCCGTAGTAGCCGACCGCGCTGCCGTTGAGCAGCACCCGCGGGGGCGTGTCAAGGGAGGCCACGGCCTCCGCCAGCGCCGCCGTGCCCAGCACCCTGCTGTCCCTGATCTCCTTGCGGTACGCGTCGGTCCAGCGGTGATCGCCGATGCCCGCGCCCGCCAGGTTCACCACCGCCTCGCACCCCACCAGACCCGCCACATCCACGTACTGACGGTTCGGCTGCCACTCCACCTCGTCCCCGGACCGGGAGGGGCGGCGCACGACGCGCACCACCTCGTGCCCGTCCGCGCGCAGTGAGCGCACCAGGGCGCCGCCGATGAGTCCGGAAGAGCCGGTGACCGCGATACGCATGAGCCCATCCTGCCCTCCGAACCCCTCATGACACAGTTGCCGTCATGCCCGAGTCGCACATACGCCCCGCCCTGCTCGCCGATGACGCCTCCCTCACCGCTCTCGACGTGGAGACCTGGTCGACCCTGCACGCCGTGACCCCGCGGCCCCTGCCCCCGTACGACTCCTTCTTCGACTCCAACCACCGTCCGCAGGACTACCTCGTCGCGGAAGAGGTGGCGACACCGAAGGACGGGCACGACGGGGAGACGGGAGTGCCGCCGTCGGCGGGGGGCGCGGGCGGTCCGGTCATCGGCTACATCCGGCTTGTGCCGCCGACCTCTCTCGCCTCCAACCAGCACGTGCGCCAGATACAGGGACTCGCCGTCTCCCCGAAGGCACGGGGGCGCGGGGTGGCCCGGGCGCTGCTGCGGGCGGCCTGTCGCCAAGCGCGGGAGCAGGGAGCCGTGCGGATCACCCTGCGGGTGCTGGGACACAACACGCCCGCCCGCGCGCTCTATGAGTCCGAGGGCTTCACGGTGGAGGGAGTGCTGCCGGAGGAGTTCTTCCTCGGCGGGCGGTACGTCGACGACGTGATCATGGGCCGCACCCTGCGCTCGGACACCGTCCAGCCGTACTGATCGCGGGCTGCCCGCCCCAGCCGACTCAGTCCGTGCCGAACCGCTCCCACAACCGGGGGAAGCGGCGGGCCAGCCCGGCATCGTCGTCGAGGTCGAAGGCCGACCCCAGCGGCTCCGCTGGCTGGGGTGGAATCCCCAGGTCCGGTGCGACGACGCCGGTCAGCTGCTCATATGCCTCGTCCGCCGCGTACCCCAGTTCCTCGCCGTCCCCGTCGATGTCGTCGTCGAAGTCTTCGAGGAGTTCGGCCAGGGCGTCCGGCTCGTGCACCGCGCCCTCGAAGACCTCCCTGCCCTGCCCGATCAGCCAGCAGCGGAAGTAGTCGAAGGCATCGTCGCTGGCCCCGCCGAGCAGCAAGGCGGCGGCTCCCCACAGCTCCCAGGTGTACGCCCGGTTGTAGCGGGCCTCGAAGTGGCGGGCGAAGTCCAGCACGGAGTCGGGGTCGAGCTGCATCAGCCGTTCCACCAGCAGGTCGGCATGGTCTTCGGGGTCGCCTTCGGCGGCCTCGCGGGTGCTGTCGACGATCTCCCAGAACTCCGTCTCGTCCATCACGGGTCCAGCATCGTGGTTGGCGGGGGGCGGCGCACGCCGAGCCACCGAAGTGATGAGGATTTCGAAGGGTTCTTTCGAAGGAGATTCACTCCTCGTTCCCCGCGGGAGCGCAATCCCCGACAGAAGATGTCCGGTATCCGTGCGACGGTCCTTCCCATGACGACGAAGAACACAGCAGCGGACGCACCCCCGCTCACCGGGCGGATCGCTCTGGTCGCCGGGGCCACCCGGGGCGCCGGCCGGGCCATCGCCGTGCAACTCGGACAGCAGGGCGCGACCGTCTACGTCACCGGACGCACCACCCGCGAACGGGTCAGCGAGATGGGCCGACCGACGGAGACCATCGAGGAGACGGCCGAACTGGTGGCCGCAGCGGGCGGCACGGGAATCGCGGTGCCCACCGACCACCTCCAGGTGGAACAGGTCAGGGACCTCGTCACCCGGATCGAACGCGAGCAGGGCCGGCTCGACATCCTCGTCAACGACATCTGGGGCGGCAACGCGCTGCTCGACTTCGACACCCGGATGTGGGACATCGACCTCGACCGTGGACTACGGATGATCGATCTAGGGGTCCGCAGTCACATCATCACCAGCAGCGTGGCACTGCCCCTGCTGGTCCGCAGGCCGGGCGGGCTCGTCATCGAGGTCACCGACGGCACCGCCCGGACCAACGAGGGCTTCCGGGAGAACTTCTACTACGACCTGGCCAAGAACACGCCCATCCGCATGGCCTTCGTCCTGGGGGAGGAGTTGAAGGCGGTCGGTGGCACGGCGGTGGCGGTCACCCCGGGATTCATCCGCTCCGAGGAGATGCTCGACACCTTCGGCCTCACCGAGGAGAACTGGCGCGAGGGCACCGAGGCCCAGCCGCACTGGTCGCTCTCGGAATCGCCCCTCTACCTGGGCCGCGGAGTCGCCGCGCTCGCCGCTGACCCCGAACGCGCCCGGTGGAACGGACAGTCCCTGGACAGCGGACAACTGGCCAAGGAGTACGACCTCACGGATGCCGACGGCAGCAGGCCGGACGTCTGGAGCTACATCCTCGCTGAGCGCGCCGGAGGCTCCCCCGACACGGCCGACTACCGGTAACCGGCCGGCCTTCTGACTCCACGGGGTACGGCCGGGCGTCGTACCCCTCACGGCCGTCCGTAGAGATCGGCCATCCGCCGCGCCACCGCGGCGAACACCTCACGCAGCTCTAGGGGCTCCAGCACTTCCACCTCCGCCCCCAGCGCGAACAGTTGGGCGTACGCCACCTCGGGGGACTCGACGGGCAGCCGTACGGTCGTCCGACCATCGGGATCGGCGGGCCCCGCCGCGGCCAGGGCCTCCAGGGCGGCAGCCCGGTCCGTGACGTACGGCAGTCGATGGGCGCCCTGCTCGGTGAGGCGCACCACGATCTCCGTACGCAGGATGGAACGCGCGAACTGCGCCGCCCGCTCCATCCAGAACTCGGGCAGGTCGAACGTCTCGTCCCGGACGAAGACCTCGCTGTCCGTCATGTCCCCGACGGACTCGAAGCGGTCGATCCGGTACACCCGGTAAGAACCCTCGACCCGCGCGCAGAGGTACCAGATCCCCGCCTTGAGGACGAGGCCATAGGGCTCAAGCTCCCGCTGCACCTCCACGCCCTTGCGATTGCGGTACACCACCGACACCCGACGGTCGTCCCACACCGCCTCGGCGACCGCCGGGAGCAGCGGAGGCGTCTTCGGTTCCTGGTACCAGCCGGGGGCATCGAGGTGGAAGCGCTGCGCGGCACTGCGTGACGCGTCACGGACCGAGGGCAGCAGGGCAGCGGACACCTTCAGCCGTGCCGCTGACGCCGCGTCCGCCAACCCCATTTCGCGCAGTGCCCCCGGCAGGCCCGAGAGGAACAGCGCCTCGGCCTCGCTGCGACCCAGCCCGGTCAATCGGGTGCGATAGCCGCCGATCAGCCGGTACCCGCCCGTTCGGCCTCGATCCGCGTACACCGGGACGCCCGCCTCCGACAGGGCGAGTGCATCCCGGGTCACGGTCCGCTCCGAGACCTCCAGCTCCCGGGCCAGTTCGGCGCCCGTCATGGACGGTCGGGACTGAAGGAGCAGCACCATCTTGATCAGCCGAGCAGCGCGCATGGTCCCATCATCGCGCGGGCCGGCGCGGACTACGCCAGCGGTTCCTGGAGCTCGGTGACCCACTGGTCCGGGTCGGGCGGGCACTCCAGACTGACCTCACGCGCATAACCGGCCGAACGATGGCCGCCCGCGTCGATCCAGCGGGCCAGTGTCTGCGCCGTGGGCATCACCGACTGCATCGATCCTCGGTGCACGACGGTGGCCGCGCGTTCGACCGCCGGCAGCTCCACGATCGCGAAGTCCAAACCGGCCCTGGGGCCTGCCGTGACCGTCACCCCGGCGTGGACCACGATCGTGCCGTCGCCCTCCGGCGAGTCCTCGTAGTACGCGATGCCCGGGCCGCTCGGAGTGATGTCCGACGACTCCACCCGACGGAACAACTCCTGGTAGAGGGGGCCGATGACCGGGCCGATGTGCTCGGGCGCATAACTCTCGGCCACTGCCGTGAGCTCGGCGACCCGCACGGCGGGCAGTGACTTGATGACGACGTCGTCGGTGGGCATGCGCCCCTCGCTCTCGATGGTCCGGAGCCTCGCCTCGACCTGGCCCAGCGTGACCGCAGCCGCGGCCATCGCCGTTTCCAACTCGGCCCGCCGCAGTACGAGCATCCCGCGCAGCTCCTCCGTACTCACCTTCTCCTCCAGGATGCGCCCCACCTGGTCCAGAGTGAAGCCGAGGTCCTTGAGGGCGATGATCCGGTTGAGGCGGGAGAGCTGGGCCGCCCCGTAGTGGCGGTAGCCCGTGAACGGGTCGGTGCGCTCCGGGCGCAACAACCCGATCGCGTCGTAGTGGCGCAGCATCCGGGCCGATACCCGCCCGTGCCTGGCGAAGTCTCCGATGGTGAACATGACTCCCTCAGTCCACGGGTTCACACGGTGTCAAGGTCAAGGGGCGCCCCCGATACCTGCGGGACGCCCCTCAATTCTCACTCTCCGTGCCATCGCCCCCGACCAGCGGGAGATGCGATCACAGACCGTAGCGCTCGCGCGCCTCCTTGACGGTGGAGGCCGAGATCTCGCCGCGCCGCGCCAGCTGGGCCAGCGCCGCGACCGTGACCGACTGGGCGTCGACACCGAAGTGCCGCCGCGCCGCAGGCCGGGTGTCCGACAGGCCGAAGCCGTCGGTGCCCAGCGAGGACCAGTCCTGCTCGACCCACTGGCTGATCTGGTCAGGCACCTGGCGCATCCAGTCGCTGACGGCGAGCACCGGGCCCGGCGCCCCGCTGAGCGCCTGGGTGACGTACGGCGTGCGCTGCTCCCCGCGGAGCAGGGCCGCATCGGCCTCCAACGCGTCCCGGCGCAGCTCGCCCCAGGAGGTCGCCGACCAGACGTCGGCCGTGACACCCCACTCGGCGGCGAGCAGTTCCTGAGCCTCCAGGGCCCAGTGGATCGCCGTTCCCG
Source organism: Streptomyces sp. NPDC059256 (assembly GCF_042753785.1). Classification (NCBI taxonomy): domain Bacteria; kingdom Bacillati; phylum Actinomycetota; class Actinomycetes; order Kitasatosporales; family Streptomycetaceae; genus Streptomyces; species Streptomyces sp. NPDC059256. Next base: position 13,188 of record NZ_JBHYZO010000005.1, read on the forward strand.
AGGCCATCAGCTGGAGCCGCGGCGAGTCGGCGGAGGCGGCCACGCCCTCCTTGAAGCGGTAGAGGCCGCGGATGATGCCCTCCTCCACCCCCTCGGGCATGGCGGGCTGCGGCTTGGGCTCGTTGTAGACGGTCAGGTAGTAGAAGACGTTCGGGTCCTCGCCGGGGAGGTTCTCCCCGTACATCCGGCGCAGACCCTCCTTGACGATCACCGCGATCTCGTACGCGAACGCCGGGTCGTAGTTGAGCGACGCCGGGTTGGTGGCGGCGATCAGCTGCGAATGGCCGTCCGCGTGCTGGAGGCCCTCACCGGTCAGGGTGGTGCGGCCCGCGGTCGCACCGACGATGAAGCCCTTGCCGAGCTGGTCGGCGAGCTGCCACATCTGGTCACCGGTGCGCTGCCAGCCGAACATCGAGTAGAAGATGTAGAACGGGATCATCGGCTCGCCGTGTGTCGCGTACGACGTGGCGGCGGCGATGAAGTCGGCCATCGAACCGGCCTCGGTGATCCCCTCGTTGAGGATCTGGCCGTCCTTGGCCTCCCGGTAGTACATCAGCTGGTCGCGGTCGACCGGCTCGTACGTCTGGCCCAGCGGCGAGTAGATGCCCGCTGACGGGAACAGCGACTCCATGCCGAAGGTGCGGGCCTCGTCGGGCACGATCGGCACCCAGCGGCGGCCGGTCTCCTTGTCCCGCATCAGGTCCTTGACCAGCCGGACGAAGGCCATGGTGGTGGCCATCTCCTGCTTGCCGGAGCCCTTCTCCAGGGTCTTGAACGCACGCTCCTCGGGGGCCGGCAGGGCCACGGAGTGCACGCGTCGCGCCGGCGCGGGTCCGCCGAGCGCCGCACGGCGCTCATGCAGGTAGCGCACCTCGGGGGAGTCCTCGCCGGGGTGGCCGTAGGGCACCAGACCGTCGCCGAAGGCGCTGTCGGGGATCGGCAACTCCAGCAGGTCCCGCATGCACTTGAACTCGTCCACCGTCAGCTTCTTCATCTGGTGGTTGGCGTTCTTGGACGCGAAGCCCTTGCCGAGGGTGTGGCCCTTGACGGTCTGCGCCAGGATCACGGTCGGCGCGCCCTTGTGCGAGATCGCGGCCCGGTAGGCGGCGTACACCTTGCGGGCCTCGTGGCCGCCGCGGGAGGTGTAGAAGCACTCGGCGATCTTGGCGTCCCCGATGACTCGCGCCAGCTCGATCAGGGCGGGCTCGGTACCGAAGAAGTGCTCACGGATGTACGCGACGTCCCGTGTGGCGTACGTCTGGAACTGGGCGTCCGGCACCTCGCGCAGCCGGCGCAGCAGGGCGCCCGTGGTGTCGAGCTGGAACAGCTCGTCCCAGGCGGAGCCCCAGAGCGATTTGACGACGTTCCAGCCCGCGCCGCGGAACTGCGCCTCCAACTCCTGCACGATCTTGAAGTTGGCGCGCACCGGCCCGTCGAGGCGCTGGAGGTTGCAGTTGATGACGAACGTCAGGTTGTCCAACTGCTCCCGGGCCGCGAGCGCGAGGGCCGCGGTCGACTCGGGCTCGTCCATCTCGCCGTCACCGAGGAAGGCCCACACATGAGAGGCCGAGGTGTCCTTGATCTTGCGATTGTGGAGATAACGGTTGAAACGCGCCTGATAGATGGCCGAGAGCGGCCCAAGACCCATGGAAACCGTGGGGAACTCCCACAGCCAGGGCAGTCGGCGCGGGTGGGGGTACGAGGGCAGACCCTCGCCGCCGGCTTCCTGGCGGAAGTTGTCCAGGTGCGCTTCGCTCAACCGGCCGTCGAGGAACGCACGGGCGTAGATGCCGGGCGAGGCATGGCCCTGGACATAGATCTGGTCGCCGCTGCCGTTCCGCTCCTTGCCCTGGAAGAAGTGGTTGAAGCCCGTCTCGTAGAGCCAGGCAGCAGAGGCGAAAGTGGCTATGTGGCCGCCCACGCCGAGCCGGGAGCCTCGGGTGACCATCGCAGCCGCGTTCCAGCGGTTCCACGCGGTGATCCGTGCTTCCAACGCCTCGTCGCCGTCAAAGGCGGGCTCGGCGGCGGTCGGGATGGTGTTCACATAGTCCGTCTCCAGCAACCGGGGCACCGGGATGCCGGCGGCCTCTGCGTGCTGGAGGGTGCGGCGCATCAGATACGCGGCGCGATGCGGGCCGGCATGCTGTGTAACGGCGTCGAGGGAGGCCGCCCATTCGGCGGTCTCCTCACGGTCACGGTCCGGGAGCTGGTCGAGCTCGCTCGGAAGCTTGCCTAGGGGGTCGGTCATGATCGCCGCCTTCCGGACTGGGAGGTGGTGTAACAGGGGGTGATGGGGCTGCCTCGTCTGGCAGGACAGGGCGGTGGGGGCTGACCCCGAAGGTGACTGTAAGCCTCTGATCGATGATCGATCAAAGTATTCGGAGATAAAAATACTCCGAGGGGCGAAATTGGCATTCCGTGCCCCGTGAAACGGCACCCGGTGCCGCGTTTCCCGGCCCTGAGCAGGGCTTTGTTGCTGGCCCGACAGCAGAGGGCACTGGGGAAGCTGTGCTCCGTGGGAGCGTACTGGCTGGGCGGGTCGGCCGGGGTGCGTTCTCCAGGACGCCCTACCGCACGGCCGGCGGAATGGCCGAGAGCACGACGGGTGGGGTGGCCGAGAGCCTCATGCACCGCGGGCCCGTGCCTCCCCGACGACCCGGAGCAGACGGCCTTCGGACCCGACCGCCAGGGGCCGCGCCCCTCCCGTCGGTGCGAAGGGGCGGGACCCGGTGGCCGAACGACACCAGTGGGGAGACCGGCTGGGCAGCCTGCCTGCCGGGGGACACGGACCATGCCCACAGCCTCGAACAGAAACGTTGAGCCGGCCTAAAACAGCAGGCTGTCAGGGACCCCGACAGCCCCGCGAGATCGCGGACTACGCGCGGGGCGCGCACCCGAGCACATGCGCCTTCACCAGGAGACCGATGTCCGGATCACGCCGTAGGAAAGCCTCCACCAGCGCCTCGTGCTCCTCCGCGTAGGACTGCTGGACCGTACCCAGCCATCTGATCGACAGAGCGGTGAAGACCTCGATGCCGAGCCCCTCCCAGGTGTGGAGCAGGACCGCGTTGTCCGCGGCTCGTACCAACTCCCGGTGGAAGGCGACCGTATGGCGGACCTGGCCGGCCGAGTCACCCGCCTGGTCGGCGGCGTACAGCGCGGTCACATGGGGCTGGAGCGTCGAGCAGTCCCGGGCAAGGTGCTCGGCTGCGAGTTCCGCCGCGATCTGCTCAAGCCCCGCCCGTACGGGATAGCTCTCCTCCAGGTCGGCAGCGGTCAGATTGCGCACCCTGACGCCCTTGTTGGGCGCGGATTCGATCAGCCGAAGGCTCTCCAGCTCGCGGAGCGCCTCTCGGACCGGGGTCTGGGAGACCTGGAGCTCAGTGGCGATGCCGCGCTCGACGATCCGCTCTCCCGGCTTCCAGCGGCCACTGACGATCCCCTCCACGATGTGCGCGCGGATCTGCTCCCGCAGCGACTGGACGACGGGCGGGGTCATGGGGGGCTCCTTCAGGGATGGGCATAGCTCACCGATTATGCCCCTCGGTCGGCGGGGGACAGCGGACGCACGGCGCCCCCGCCCGGGAGAACCCCGGACGGGGGCGCCGTACTGCACTGTCGGTAGACACCTGCCGACGGGCCTTAAAGGCCCAGTTCAACCTCGAACTCGCCGGCTTCCAGGATCGCCTTGACCGCGGTCAGGTAGCGGGCGGCATCCGCGCCGTCCACGAGACGGTGGTCGTACGAGAGCGAGAGATACGTCATGTCGCGGACACCGATCACGGTGCCTTCCGGCGTCTCGATGACCGCCGGGCGCTTCACCGTGGCACCGATGCCCAGGATGGCGGCCTGGGTCGGCGGCACGATGACCGTGTCGAAGAGCGCACCGCGCGAACCGGTGTTGCTGATGGTGAAGGTCGCACCCGCCAGGTCGTCCGGCCGGATCTTGTTGGACCGGACGGCGCCGGCCAACTCGGCGGTCTTCTTGGCGATGCCGGCGATGTTGAGGTCGCCCGCGCCCTTGATGACCGGCGTCATCAGACCCTTCTCGGAGTCCACGGCGATGCCGATGTTCTCCGAGTCGAAGTACGTGATGGTGCCTTCGTCCTCGTTGATCCGGGCGTTGATGATCGGGTGGGCCTTCAGCGCCTGCGCGGCGGCCTTCACGAAGAACGGCATCGGGGAGAGCTTGACGCCCTCGCGAGCCGCGAAGCTCTCCTTGGCCTGGCCGCGCAGTCGCATCAGCTTGGTGATGTCGACCTCGACGACCGAGGTCAGCTGCGCCTGGGTGTGCAGCGCCTTCATCATGTTGTCGCCGATGAGCTTGCGCATCCGGGTCATCTTGACCGTCTGGCCGCGCAGCGGGGACACCTCAAGGGAGGGCGCCTTCGCGGACGGCGCAGCAGCCGCGGGTGCGGCGGCCGGGGCCGGGGCTGCGGCCTTGCTGGCCTCCGCCGCTGCGATGACGTCCTGCTTGCGGATGCGTCCTCCCACGCCCGAGCCCTTGACCGCGGAGAGGTCCACGCTGTTCTCGGAGGCGAGCTTGCGGACCAGCGGGGTCACGTACACATCGCTGCCGACGGGGGCTGTGGGCTGGGCCGGGGCGGCGGGTGCTGCCGGTGCTGCCGGTGCCTGCTGGGCAGGTGCCGGAGCCGGAGCCGCGGGCTGCGCAGGAGCGGGTGCGGGCGCGGGTGCCGGAGCCTGAGCGGCGGGTGCCGGGGCTGCGGGCTGAGCCGGCGCCGCAGGTGCTGCCGGCGCGGGTGCAGGTGCCGGGGCGGGCGCCGGGGCCTGCTGGGCAGGTGCCGGAGCCGGGGCCGCAGGCTGGGCCGGAGCGGCAGGAGCCGCACCGGGAGCACCGATGACGGCCAGCTTGGCGCCGACCTCGGCGGTCTCGTCCTCGCCGACCACGATCTCCAGCAGGACGCCGGCCGTGGGCGCGGGGATCTCGGTGTCGACCTTGTCGGTCGAGACCTCCAGCAGCGGCTCGTCGGCCTCGACGGAGTCGCCGACCTCCTTCAGCCAGCGGGTGACGGTGCCCTCGGTGACGCTCTCACCGAGCGCGGGCAGCACCACGTCGGTGCCACTCGCACCGCCGGCGGGTGCGGCCGGAGCCTCCTGCGCGGGTGCCGGAGCCGGGGCCTGCTCGGCCGCCGCTTCGGGAGGTGCCTGCGCCGGAGCTGCGGGCTGAGCCGGGGCTTCCTGAGCCGGAGCCTCCTGAGCGGGAGCCTCCTGCGCCGGAGCCGGAGCCGGGGCCTGCTCGGCAGCCGGTGCCGAAGCCTCGGCCGGAGCGCCGCTGCCGTCGTCGATGATGGCCAGCTCGGCGCCGACCTCGACGGTCTCGTCCTCGGCGACCTTGATGGAGGCGAGCACGCCGGACGCGGGCGCGGGGATCTCGGTGTCAACCTTGTCGGTCGACACCTCCAGCAGCGGCTCGTCGGCCTCGACGCGCTCGCCCTCGGCCTTCAGCCAGCGGGTGACAGTGCCCTCGGTGACGCTCTCACCGAGCGCCGGAAGGGTTACGGAAACCGACATGGTTTCAGTTGCTCCTAACGGTGGGGTCTCCCCAGCTCAAGCGAAGCGCGAGCAGAGGGGAAATGCGGAAGTGGTCGTCTGTCCCGAGGGACTCAGGCGGCGCGAGCTGCGGGGACGGCTCAGTCATGCGCGTGCAGCGGCTTGCCCGCGAGCGCGAGGTGGGCCTCTCCGAGCGCCTCGTTCTGGGTCGGGTGCGCGTGGATGAGCTGCGCCACCTCGGACGGCAGGGCCTCCCAGTTGTAGATCAGCTGAGCCTCGCCGATCTGCTCGCCCATCCGGTCACCGACCATGTGGACGCCGACCACGGCGCCGTCCTTGACCTGGACGAGCTTGATCTCGCCCTGAGTCTTGAGGATCTTGCTCTTGCCGTTGCCACCGAGGTTGTACTTCAGGGCGACGACCTTGTCCGCACCGTAGATCTCCTTGGCCTTGGCCTCGGTGATACCGACGGACGCGACCTCCGGGTGGCAGTACGTCACCCGGGGCACACCGTCGTAGTCGACCGGGACCGGGTTCAGACCGGCGAGCCGCTCCGCCACCAGGATGCCCTCGGCGAAGCCGACGTGTGCGAGCTGAAGCGTCGGGACGAGGTCGCCGACCGCGGAGATCGTGGGCACGTTGGTGCGCATGTACTCGTCGGCCAGGACATAGCCGCGGTCCATCGCGACGCCCTGCTCCTCGTAGCCGAGACCGGCGGAGACCGGACCGCGACCGACGGCCACCAGCAGCACCTCGGCCTCGAAGGTCTTGCCGTCCGCGAGGGTCACCCGGACGCCGTCCTGCGTGTACTCGGCCTTCTCGAAGAAGGTGCCGAGGTTGAACTTGATGCCGCGCTTGCGGAAGGCGCGCTCAAGAAGCTTGGAGCTGTTCTCGTCCTCGACGGGCACCAGGTGCTTGAGGCCCTCGATGACCGTCACATCGGCGCCGAAGGACTTCCACGCGGAGGCGAACTCCACGCCGATCACACCGCCACCGAGCACGATCGCGGACTGCGGGACGCGGTCCAGCTTCAGCGCGTGGTCGGAGGAGATGATGCGGTTGCCGTCGATCTCCAGCCCGGGAAGCGACTTCGGTACGGAACCGGTCGCGAGGAGGATGTGCCGGCCCTGGATGCGCTGGCCGTTGACGTCGACCGACGTCGGCGAGGACAGTCGGCCCTCACCCTCGAAGGTGGTGACCTTGCGCGAGGCGATCAGGCCCTGGAGTCCCTTGTACAGGCCGGAGATCACCTCGTCCTTGTACTTGTGCACGGCCGCGACGTCGATGCCCTCGAACGTCGCCCGAACACCGAACTGCTCGGATTCACGGGCCTGGTCGGCGATCTCACCGGCGTGCAGCAGAGCCTTGGTGGGAATGCAGCCGTAGTGCAGGCAGGTGCCGCCGACCTTGTCCTTCTCGATCAGGGCGACGTCCAGGCCCAGCTGGGCTCCACGCAGCGCCGCAGCGTAACCGCCGCTACCGCCGCCGAGGATCACTAGGTCGAAAACGGTGCTGGCGTCGTTCGCCACGTCACGTCCTCCATGCATGTGCGCCGGTCGCCGGGGTCCCCTTCCCGGGGACGACCGGCCTCTCGGCTGGTGTGCGGCCGTTTCTTCGGCCCTGTCGTGGGCCCTGTCCTGCCGAGCCCATCTTCGCACTTGTTGGGGGAAGACGGGACGCGGGGCGGGTGTCTTCTGGCGTCTGATCGATCACCTCAAACATTACCGGGGCGTAACAACCCCGGTAAGGCCGAAACGATTCCGCCCACAGCGGCATTTCGTCGAGAGCGAACGCCTCTGCGAGAGGGTGGCGGCGGTACGGAGCCACTCGCCGCCACCCTGCGAAGCGTCGTCAGCCGAGTTCGCCCGCGCCGATCCGCTCGGCCAGCCGGACCAGGGTGCGCACGGACGAGCCGGTGCCGCCCTTGGGGGTGTAGCCGTACGGGGCTCCCTCGTGGAACGCCGGACCGGCGATGTCCAGGTGCGCCCAGGTGATGCCCTCGCCCACGAACTCCTGGAGGAACAGACCGGCCACCAGGCCGCTGCCCATCCGCTCGCCCATGTTCGCGATGTCCGCGGTCGGGGAGTCCATGCCCTTGCGCAGTTCGCTCGGGAGCGGCATCGGCCAGGACTGCTCGCCGGCCTCCTCCGCGGTCTCGTAGATCGCGGTGCGGAACGCGTCGTCGTTGGCCATGATGCCGAAGGTGCGGTTGCCGAGCGCGACCATCATGGCGCCGGTCAGCGTGGCCACGTCCACGATCGCGTCGGGCTTCTCCTCCGACGCCTTCCACAGCGCGTCCGCCAGCACCAGCCGGCCTTCGGCGTCGGTGTTCAGCACCTCGACCGTCTTGCCGCTGTACATCCGCAGCACGTCGCCGGGGCGCACGGCGGAACCGGACGGCATGTTCTCCGCCAGGGCGAGCCAGCCGGTGACATTGACCGGCAGCCCGAGCCGGGCGGCGGCGATGACGGCGGCGAACACCGCGGCGGCGCCGGCCATGTCGCACTTCATGGTCTCGTTGTGGCCGGCCGGCTTGAGGGAGATGCCGCCCGAGTCATAGGTGATGCCCTTGCCCACGAGCGCCAGCGTCTTGGCGTCCTTGGAGTGGGTGTAGGTGAGCTTCACCAGCCGCGGCGGGTTCTGGGAGCCCTGACCGACGCCGAGGATGCCGCCGTACCCGCCCTTGATCAGGGCCTTGTCGTCAAGGACCTGCACCTTGACGCCGTGCTCCTTGCCCGCGGCGGTGACGACCGCGGCGAAGGACTCGGGGTACAGGTCGTTGGGCGGGGTGTTGACCAGGTCCCGGGCCCGGTTCAGCTCCTCGGTGATGGCGAGCGCACGCTCGGCCGCCGCCTTGTGCGCCTTGTCCCGCGGCTTCGCGCCCAGCAGGGCGATCTCGGCGAGCGGCGCCTTCACGCCCTTGTTGTCTTCGCCGCCCTGGTAGGCGATGAAGGCGTACGCACCCAGCAGCGCGCCCTCAGCGATCGCCTCGACGTCCTCGGACGCCTCGATCGGCAGCGCGAAAGCGGCCTTCTTGGAGCCGGCGAGCGTACGGGCCGCGGTGCCGGCGGCCCGGCGCAGGGACTCGGCCCCGTACGCCTCGTCCTCGTTCGGTACGGACCCGAGGCCGACCGCGATGATCAGCGGTGCCTTGATGCCGGCCGGCGCGGGCAGCTTGGTCACCTCGCCCTCGGAGCCACCGGCTCCGAGGGTCTCCAGTACGGAGGCGAGCCTGCCGTCGAACGCCTTGTCCACGGCCTCTGCGCCCGGTGCGACCACCGGGCCCTTGTCGCCCTTTGCGACCCCGATGACCAGGGCGTCGGCGCGCAGCGTCGCGGCACCGGCAGTGCTGAGAGTGAGAGCAGTCACGGTGGTGAAATCTCGCTTCCGTTGAGTTAGAGGGGCCATTTCGGGGCCGTTGGGGGGATAGGTCGACACCCCGCCCGGCAAGAGCCTACGCGCGGTCATACGGGTCGCTCACGGCGGCAGCCGTTCACTCCGGCCGTGGCGTCCGCCCTGGTTGAGGACATTCGGGGGAGCAGTGCGGGGTGAGACTCGTGTGGCGTGAGCGAGGGGACGGGTGGACTCCCTTGAGGAGAGCGGAACTTGGGGTGCAGCCCTCCGTGGGGTGTCGTCGTCGTCCTGTGCGGCCCGGTTCGCGGTACTGACCGCACTCCGTTCACCACGGGCGCACACTCCACCGCCCGAAGGGGCGACCGACGCACTCGCAAGGGCCCGACCTGGGGCGACCCGTCGGGTCAGCCCAGGGCCAGCGCGACCAGGCAGATCGTCGCGGACGTCTCGGCGACGGCACCGAAGACGTCCCCCGTCACCCCGTCGAAGCGCCGTACGCAGTGCCGAAGCAGCAACTGGGCGGCCAGCAGTCCGCTCGCGACGGCCAGTGCGATGTGCAGTGCGCCGAGCGGACCGGGGGCGGACAACCAACCGGCCGCGGCACAGAGCAGCGTCACCCCTGCGGTGATCGCCAACGCCGCCCGTACGGAGAGCACCTCCGCCACCAGTGCGCCCAGCCCCTCGGCACGGGCGGCCGGCACTCCCGTTCGGGCGGCGAGGGTGAGCGCCAGCCGAGCGGCGACCTGGCTGACGACCGCGGCGAGCGCTCCGTGGCCCCAGCCCTGCGCGTACAACTCGGACAGGGCCGCGATCTGTGCCAGCAGGGTGAACAGCAGCGTCAGTACGCCGAAGGGGCCGATGTCCGACCTCTTCATGACCCTCAGCGCGTCCTCGGCGGGGCGCGCGCTGCCGAGTCCGTCGGCCGTATCGGCGAGTCCGTCCAGATGGAGGGCGCGGGTGAGGACGGCGGGCACCGTCGCCGTCGCGATCGCCACGAGCAGTGGCCCGGCGCCCAGCAGGACGAACAACCCGCCCGCCCCGGCAGCGACCAGACCGACCACCACGCCCACCAGCGGCGCGCACGCCATCCCGGCGCGCGCGGCCTCACGGTCCCAGCGCGTGATGCGCACGGGCAGGATGCTGAGGGTGCCAAAGGCGAAACGTATGCCGGTCATAGCCGTGGAGACGGGGGCTTCACTCACCGCCGAAGGGTAGCCCGGACCTGTTCGGCAGCCGATCCCCGCGCCACCACAGGAGACCTCCGCTCGATGATCCCGCCCGCTGTCCCACCAGCGACGGTAAATTGCGCATATCACGCAAAACGGGAGGACTTTCTATGGGGCACTGGTTCTCCACCAACATCGTCGAGCCGGGAAAGCTCCCGATGTTCCTCGCCCTCGCCTCCTTCGTACTGACCTTCCTCATCACCCGCGTGATCACCCGCATGATCCGCGCGGGCCGCGGCCCCTTCCGCAACATCGCATCGGGAGGGGTGCACATCCACCATGTGGTGCCCGGAGTCATCCTCACCCTCGTGGGCGGTTTCGGCGCCGTGGGCAGCGGACAGCACGGTGTCACCGCGGCCGTCTGCGCAGTGATCTTCGGGGTGGGGGCGGGACTCGTCCTGGACGAGTTCGCGCTGATCGTCCACACGGACGACGTGTACTGGACCGAAGAGGGCCGGCAGAGCGTCGAAGCCGTCATCGTGGCCACCGCACTCGCCATGCTCGTGCTCAGCGGCTTCTCACCACTCGGCGTGGACAGCCTCACCCCGGACGAACGACAGAACCGCGCCACCCTGATCAGCACCCTCGTACTGAACTTCCTACTGGTGATCGTCACCCTCTTCAAGGGCAAACCACAACTGGCGCTCATGGGCACCCTGGTGCCCTTCGTGGCGATCTTCGGCGCGGTTCGGCTGGCCAAGCCCACCTCACCCTGGGCACGGCGCTTCTACCGCCGCAGGCCGAAGTCCCGGGCCCGAGCCTGGCTGCGCGCCTATCGACACGATCGACGCTGGGACGGACCGCGCCGCAAGTTCCAGGACCTGATCGGCGGTACGCCCGACCCCGAACGGCTGGGACGCTGACGGCCCGTCCACGCCCCACGGCCGGCCGTGCTCATGACCGTCCGGGCCCCGCGACCGCCCATGGCTGGCTGTCCATGCCCGTACATTCTTCGCCGCAGCCTCTGTACTCGTCACTGCGTGCCACGGGCGAAATTGTTCCGGTCGCTCCCCGCGGGGCGGGCCCGTTCAGTCCCGGTCGTCCCCCGCGGACGTCGACTCGTCCCGCGCCTCAGTCGGCTCACCGGGTTCGGGACGCTCGGGCAACTCGGCAGCCAGCGCGGCAGCCGCCCGGACGAGAGGGAGGGCGAGCAGCGCTCCGGTGCCTTCCCCCGCCGTCACGCCATGGTCCAACAACGGGGTGAGCGCCATCCGGTCCAACGCCTTCGCCTGGGCGGGCTCCCCGGTCAACTGGCCGGCCAGCCACCAGTCCGGTGCACGGTACGCAGCCCGCTGCCCCACCAGCGCACAGGCGGCCGAAACCACTCCGTCCAGAATCACGGGCATCCGTCGCGTCGCACTCTGGAGGAGGAAGCCGGTCATCGCCGCCAACTCTGCGCCCCCCACCGCGGCCAGCAACTCCAACTGATCGCCCAGCACCGGGCGGGCCCGGCGCAACGAATCCCGGATCGCGGCACACTTGCGCATCCACGCCAGATCGTCGATCCCGGCGCCACCACGACCTGTCACCACCGAAGCGTCCGTACCGCACAGCGCCGCAATCAACGTGGAGGCGGCAGTGGTGCCACCGACGCTCAGATCACCGAGCACCACCAGGTCCGTGCCGGAATCCGCCTCCTCATCGGCGATCGCCATACCCAGGCGAACCGCACGCTCCGTCTCATCGACCGTCAGCGCGTCCTCGATGTCGATGCGCCCACTGCCGCGCCGCACCCGATGGTGCACCACGTCGTCCGGCAGCAGATCGGGGTCGCAGTCCAAGCCGGCGTCGATGACGCGCACCTGGACATCCGACTGGCGGGCCACCACCGCCACGGGACTCGCCCCCTCCAACACGGCCCGCACCAACCGGTGCGCCGACCCCGCCTCCCGGCCCGACACCCCCAGCGCCGCCACCGCGTGATCACCGGCGAACAGCACCACGCGCGGCTGACCAATGGGCTTCACCGGCACCTGGCCCTGAGCGAGCGAAAGCCACTCGCCCAACTCGTCGAGTCGACCCAGCGCTCCGGGGGGAACGGCGAGCCGGGCCCGGTGTTCCTCAGCACGCTGGCGGAGGCCACTGTCCGGGCGCTCGATCAGATCGGAGAAGTCATCGAGATTCAGCCTGCTCATTCGCCGAACAGTACCCGCCCACCCCAGCCATCCGCCTACCCCGTCGATCAGCTCCGGAGCACCAGCGGCTGCCCGGCGACCACCAGCAACACCTGCTCGCACTCCGCCGCGAAGGCGGCGTTCAGTCGACCGAGCTCATCACGGAAGCGGCGCCCCGACGCGGTGGCGGGGACCACCCCCGACCCGGTCTCGTTCGTCACCGCGACGAGCGTGCGCGGAGTCTCCCGCACCGCCGTGACCAACTCGGCCACCCTCTTGCGCAGCGCGGTCTCACCGCTCTCCCGCCACTGCACGTCGTCCCAGGCGCCCACCTGGTCCATCGCATCGGTGAGCCACAACGAAAGACAGTCGATCAACAGCGGCGGGCCGTCCTCCGTGAGCAGCGGGACGAGATCACAGGTCTCCGCGGTACGCCAGGACCCCGGCCGACGGTCGCGGTGCAGGTCCACCCGGGCCGCCCACTCCTCGTCCCCCTGCCGGGTGCCGCCCGTGGCCACGTACAACACCCCGGGGAACGTCTCCAGCCGACGTTCGGCCTCCAAGGACTTGCCCGAACGCGCCCCACCGGTGACCAGGGTGCGCCGGGGCACATCGGGGACGGCGTGGTACTCGCCGACCACCAGCGTCGTCCCGTCCGGTACGGTCCGCGCCCCCGCGGCGGCCAGCCTGCGGTCCAACTCGGGCCCACCAGGGACCTCATGGCCGATGTGCACGGCGATCACGTCCGTGGTCGCACCGATCGCCCCGACGGCCCTCAGTCGCGCGATCGCATCCGGACGCCCCACCACATCGGCCACGACCATCTCATAGGCCGCCCGCCCCTCCGCGACACCGGCCGGAGCGCCACCCGGAGGCAGGTACAGCAACCGATCGCCCTCGGGGGAGGAGACCTCGTAGCCCGTGCCCGGGTGGTCCATCGCCACCGCCCGCACCCGGTGACCGCTGATCAACGTCAACACCCGTCCATCGGGAACCCGCCCCGCCGACGGCAGCCCCGCGGGCAACTCGACGGCCGGTCCATCGTGCGGGTGAGTCAACAACACCTGCCGTACGCCCACGAGCGAATGCCCTGCCCGCGCTGCGGCCAGGGCGGCTCCGGGCGTCAGATCCAGGAGCAGCGCCCCGTCGATGAGCAGCGCGGTGGCTGCCCTGGCCCGGGGGCCACGGGCAGCGGCACACGCGGCGCAGGGACAGTCGGGCTGAGGGAGACCGGCAGGAGATCCGGTGCCGAGCAAAGTCACTTCCACATCCACGATCCTGCCTCCTCACCGCAGCCAGTGCGCGCCCGGATACGCTGCGGGCAGGACAGAGATCCTTTGCGGGACTCAGGGAGGCGTACATGGCATGGACGTGGCGGTTCGAGAAGTCCGACGGAACGGAGGTCCAGCCGGCGGTCGAGCCGGAGGAGTTCACGACGCAGGGGGACGCGGAGTCCTGGCTGGGTGAGCACTGGAAGGAGCTGCGAGACGGCGGCGCGGACCAGATTCACCTCTCGGAAGACGCGACCAAGATCTACGGCCCCATGAGCCTGGACGCCCCGGAGTAGCTCTCCGGGCGGACGGCTGTGCGAACGGGTCCCCGAAGAGGGAATCTTCGGGGGCCCGGGGGGGCTGGGGGTGCGGGTTTTGGCTGTTTCCGCGCGAAGCCCGTGCGTGGGTTTCCACCTTGGACGGTGAAGGGTTCCGTCCTCAAGCGCCGGACGGGCTGAGCTGGGCCCGGGGCAGCGGGTCCTAGCTGTTTCCGGGTGGAGCCCGTGTGTGGGTTTCCGCCCTGGGAGGCGGAGGGTTCCGTCCTCAAGCGCCGGACGGGCTGGGTGTTTCCGGGTGGAGCCTGTGCTGTGGGGTTGGCTCTGGGGGGCGGGGCTTTGGGGGGTCCGGGTGCGGGGTGGGGTTGGTTCGGGTGGTGGGGGTGCTTTCGGGCGTGACTCCTCAGCGCCGGCGGCCAGCGGCTGGCCCGTAGGTGACAGCCCTGAAGCCGCCGACGCTTCCGGGGACACCCCCTGCGCGCCCCCAATACCGCAACCAGGTCCGCCCACCTCCAGCCCGTCCAGAAGTCGGGCTCAGAACGGGTCCTCGGTGGAGTAGCTGCCTCTGCCCCTGGCTCGTCCATAGGTTCAGCCATAGAACAGGCTCAGGCCCCCAGTGGGAATTTCCCCTGGGCCATCGAACGGGTTCAGAGCCAAAAAGTGGGGGACGGCCGCGTATGGGGCCTTGGTGTCAGGTGAGGGAAGTCCGTCGGGTGGTCCCCGGGGCGGGTGGGGGCATGGTCTGCTCCCGGGCATCAGCCGGCGGGGTAGAGATCCCTGGGGCACTGTTCGGGAACATTGGTTGCTTCGATGCTTTGGGCAGTTGGTTGAGGGGTGAAGTCGGCGGGCTTAGATCTCGCCCAAGGTGACCTCGGCCGTTTTGGAGTCGCCGCCACGTTGGTATCCCACAACCACCTTCTGGCCGGGCTCGTCCGAAGCCAATGCCTCGGCGAGAGAAGTGATGGTCGTGATCTGTGCGGAACCGACCTTGGTAATGATGTCACCGGGGCGCAGCCCGGCTTCGTCGGCTGCACCGTCCTTTTCGACCGTCACCACTGCCGCGCCGGAAGGCTGGTAGCTGTCGTCGAGAACCGTGCGGGCGGTGATGTCCAGGGCGGCTCTACCCGAGTCGATCACTCTTCCGCTCTGGATGATCTGGTCGGCGACCGTCTTCACCATGCTGGCTGGGATGGCGAAGCCAATTCCCGGTGCTGACCCCTCGCCGAGTGACGGGTCGCTCGCAGCCAGGGTCGGGATCCCGATGACCTCACTGTCCAGATTGACCAGCGCGCCGCCACTGTTGCCCGGGTTGATCGCCGCCGAGGTCTGGAGCATGTTCCCGATGGTGGCGCCCGTGCCCCCACCCGATTCGCTCTCCGTGACCGTCCGTCCGACCGCCGAGATGATGCCTTGGGTGACGCTGCTCGACAGCCCGAGTGGCGAACCCATCGCCAACACGATCTGCCCCACCTGGACCCTGGACGAGTCTCCGAACTTGGCCGGTTTCAGCTCGGCCGGGACCTTCTCCAGCTTGATGACCGCGAGGTCCTGTTCAGGGTAGGAGGAGACCAGCCGTGCGCTGAGGGGGGCCTCGCCCGTCGCGACGGTGACTCTGAAGGAGGTTCCCTCGCCCACGACGTGTGCATTGGTGATCACATGGCCCTTGGTGTCATAGACGATCCCCGAGCCGAGGGCATCACCCGCCTCGATCTGGACCACGGACGGCAGCACGTTCTTGATGGCCGTCTCGTAGTCCGACTGGAGGTCGTTCGCGGCCTTCGGCGGCGCAGCGCGCGTGGAGGTCTCAGGCTGAGCGGTGGGCGTACTGGAACAGCCTGCGATCAAAGTGGCCGCGGCTGCACAGACCCCAACGCTGAGGACCAGCATCCGGCGCATACTCCAGGCGGGGCGAGGGGATGCATCCATGACCGGAGTATCCCTTTTATTGCTTTAGTCCGTCCCCTGGTGCGCATCCGAACAGGTGGCACCCCTACGGGTCGACACACCTGGCCGTGCCCCACAGGAACTCCCTCGGTACCGAGCCTGCTGCGCCGCCGTCCTCAATTTCGGTGTCGAGCCCCATGTGCCACCTGGGCGCTCACTTTCACCCCGACCCGAGCCTTTCCCGCGGCCCGGCGAAGACTCCCCATCCATGGCTGAACCTATGGACGAGCCGGGGCAAGCAGAACCCTCTTAGGCACTCCCCATCCGGGACCACCCCATCCATGGCTGAACTCACGGACAGGCCAGGGGCAGGCAGACCACCTGGTTGCGGTATTGGGGGCGCGCAGGGGGTGTCCCCGGAAGCGTCGGCGGCTTCAGGGCTGTCACCTACGGGCCAGCCGCTGGCCGCCGGCGCTGAGGAGTCACGCCCGAAAGCACCCCCACCACCCGCACCAACCCAAACCCCAGCCGGACCCCCCAAGACCCGCACCCCCACAGAGCAGCCCCACAACACACGCTCCACCCGGAAACACCCAGCCCGTCCGGCGCTTGAGGACGGAACCCTCCACCGTCCAAGGTGGAAACCCAGGCACGGGCCTGACCCGGAAACAGCTAGGACCCGCAGCCCCGGACCACCCTCAGCCCGTCCGGCGCTTGAGGACGGAACCCCCCGTCCCCCAGGGCGGAAACCCACACACGGGCTCCACCCGGAAACAGCTAGGCCCCCCCACCCCCCTCCCCCCCTGACAAGAACTGCGTCGCCGCCAGTTCCCCATACAGCGGATCCCCCGCCACCAGCTCCGCATGCGTCCCCACCGCGCGTACCTTGCCCGCGTCCATCACCACGATCCGGTCGGCCAAGGTCACGGTGGAGAGCCGGTGTGCCACCACCAGGACGGTCACTTCGCGGGCCACTTCCGCCACCACGTCCCGTAGCGCGAGCTCGTTCACCGCGTCGAGTTGTGAGGTTGCCTCGTCCATCAGCAGGAGTCGCGGCTTGCGCAGCAGGGCGCGGGCGATGGCGACCCGTTGGCGTTCGCCGCCGGAGAGTTTGGAGCCGCGGTGGCCCACGAGGGTGTCGAGCCCGTCGGGGAGGCGGCTCACCAGCGTGTCCAGTCGGGCCTTCACCAGGACTTCGGCGATGTCTTCGTCCGTGGCGTGGGGGGCGGCGAAGACGAGGTTGTCGCGCAGGGTGCCCGCGAGCACCGGTGCGTCCTGTTCCACGTAGCCCATGGCTGCCCGGAGTTCGGCCAGGGGCCAGTCGCGTACGTCCTTGCCGTCCACCAGGACTCGTCCGTCGTCCACTTCGTAGAACCGTTCGATGAGGGCGAACACGGTCGTCTTGCCTGCTCCTGACGGGCCGACGAAGGCGGTCATCCCTCCTTCCGGTATGTCGAAGGAGACCCCGTGGTGCACCGGTGGGAGGTCGTCCCGATAGCGGAAGGCGACCCCTTCGAACGCGACGGATGCCGGTGCGGCACGCTGCGGGAGCACGGACTCCTGGGCGCCCGGGTCCTCCGTCGCCAGTTGTTCGGCTTCCGCGATGCGGGCGATGGCGGCTGAGCCCTGCTGGTACTGGGTGGCGGCCTCCACCATCCGTGACACCGGATCGATCAGGTAGAAGAGGAAGAGGAGGAAGGCGACGAGGGTGGAGATGGAGATCGCTCCGGATGCGACGCGAGCGCCGCCGATGCCCAGGACCGCCAGGAACGACACCTGTACGGCCAGCCCCACGGATGACGAGGCCACGGACTGCCATTTCGCGGAGCGCACCCCATGGCGCCAGGCGTCGGTGGCGGCTGCGGTGACGACAGCTGTCTCTCGGTCTTCCGCGCCGGACGCCTTGACCGTACGGAACGCTCCGAAAGCCCGTTCGAGTACGGTCGAGATCTCCGCAACGGATTCCTGTGCCCGCTGGGTGGATCGGGCGATCTGCGGCATCACCAGGGCGATACAGCCTCCGATCAGCACGATCACCGCGAGCGTGACCCCGAGGAGTACCGGGTCCATGACGGCCATCAGCACGATGGTGGCGACGAACGCGATTCCGCCCGTTGCGGCGGAGACGATCGACTGTGTGGTCACCGCGCGGAGGAGGGTGGTGTCCGAGGTGACGCGGGACATCAGATCGCCGGGTTGGGTCCGCTCCATCTCGGTCAGCCGCAGGCGGAGCAGTCGTCCGATGAGGGAGCGGCGGGCCGCCAGCACCACGGATTCGGCGGTGCGCTCCAGGATGTAGGCCCCGACCGCTTCGATCGCGGTACCGATGATCACCAGGCTGGTGAGCAGTAGGAGTATCCCGGTGATCGACTCATCGTTGCCCAGTCGGTCGACGAGGGACTTCGCCGCGAGGGGCTGGCCCAGTCCGGCCACGGTACCGACGAGGGCGAGGGAGGCACCGAGCGCCACGGTCCAGCGGTGTGGCTTGAAGTGTGCGTAGAGCGCCCGCCAGGTCTCCCGGGCGGGCAGCCGGGCTGGCGCGGTTTCGCTCGTTTCGGTGAAGCCGGGGCCGGCGGGGTGCGGGGTGGATTTAGCGGTGCTCACCCCTACGATGACGCGAAATCTTCGCCCGCACCTGACTGGCCGGAAGCACTTGCTGCCCCGGCGCGGGCGTCAGCCCCGTACCCCGCACAGGTGCAGCAGTGCCGCGACCTGGCGATAGGGGTCCGTGCGGCCCGCGCGGTCCTCGGCGGCCAGGAGGCGTTCCAGGGCGGTGGCCGCGGGGATCTCGGTGTCCGCTCCCCGGTCGGTGAACACCTGCACTCCGTACCAGGCGTGCAGGGGGGCAGCGATGCCCGACAGTGCAGCGGTCAGTGCTTGGAGCCGGTCGGTCCGCTCCACGACCCCGCTGCGGTCGGTCCAGGTGCCCGCGTCGAAGGCGGCCAGCGTCGCGTCCCAGTCCCCGTTCAGTCCGGGGGCGAGGGCGAGCGCGTCCCCGTTGCGGACGAGTAGGGAGAGCAGTCCGCCGGGAGCCAGCATCCGGGCGAGGCCGGCGAGCATGGCGTCCGGTTCCTGTTCGGACATCAGTACGCCATGGCACAGGACGACGTCGAAGCTGCCGGGCAGGAAGTGGACGCCGGTCTCGCGGCAGGCGCCTTCGATGAACCGGACGCGTTCCCGGATGCCGGCGGGTTCGGTCGCCAGGGATTCCTGTGCGGCCCGCAGGAGACCGGCGTCGGATTCCAGTCCGGTGATGGTGTGGCCCGCCCGGGCCAGCCGGAGCGCTTGGACGCCCCTGCCCATGCCGACGTCGAGTATCCGCAGCCGCTGTCCCACGGGGTAGCGGGCGGCCATCTGCTCGTCGAGTTGGCGGGCCACCAACTCCTGGCGGACGGTCTCCTTCAGTCCACCCCGCAGTACGGGGGCGGGCGTGACCGGCTGAATCTGCCCCTCAGGCCCTCCTGGCACGGCGGCCGTACCTTCGAGGGCCTGGCTGCTCAGGGTCGCTCTCCGCGCTTGACCTGGGGCTTCGGCAGACGAAGTCGCCGCAACTGGAGCGTACGCATCAGGCCGTAGGCGACTGCGCCACGCTTCGGCTCATCCGGGTAGCGCTCGCGCAACTGCTTCTTCAGCCGAATGGCGAGCCCGATGGAGTCCACGACGATCATGACGATGACACCCAGCCAGACCAGCAGTGCGATGTTCTGCATCTGACGGTTCTGGATGAGGCTCATGATGAGGATCAGGACGGCGATCGGCAGAAAGAATTCGGCGATGCAGAAGCGCGAGTCGACGAAGTCGCGGACGAACCTTCGCACCGGGCCCTTGTCGCGAGCGGGTAGGTACCGCTCGTCACCGCTGGCGAGGGCCTCGCGCTGACGGGCCAGATCGGAACGGCGTGCCTCACGCGCACGCTTCATGGCCTCCTTGCGGTCCGCCGGCGCGCTTGAGGCGCGGCGACGCTGACTCTGGGCCTCACTGCGCTTGGGCGTGGGGCGGCCCTTGGGGGCCTCGGGATCGCGGGGCTGCTTGGAGAGGTCCGCCGTCACCTGATCGGTGGGGGCCTTCTCTGTCTTGGCACGGCTACGGAACACAAAGCCCAAGGGTACGGGGTGGCAGGCATGGACCCAACGCCGGAGGGGAACGATCCGGCAACACCAAGCGTCTGTAGGGGGCAGAAGGGGCAGAACGTACATTGCGTGGAGTTCCCCCTGAGGCTCCTGAGGTTTCCCTGACGGCCGTCTACTCCCTGCGCCGGATCGGAAGCTGTCCGCAGTCGTCCTTGGGGATGAGCGCATCCACGCTCGAACAGTGCGGTAATGGATGTAGGGCCCGTACTGTGGGTTCTGTTGGAGTGCTGGAGCCGGAGTCCGTCAGAAGGGGGCGCGCGAAGCCCATGAGCGGTGTCATGAAGCGTATGGGGATGATCTTCCGCGCGAAGGCAAATAAGGCCCTGGATCGGGCCGAAGACCCGCGCGAAACCCTGGATTACTCATATCAGAAGCAACTGGAGCTGTTGCAGAAGGTGCGCCGGGGCGTCGCCGATGTGGCCACGTCACGCAAGCGCCTCGAACTTCAGGTGAACCAGCTCCAAGGCCAGTCCTCCAAGCTGGAGGACCAGGGCCGCAAGGCGCTGGCACTGGGCCGCGAGGACCTGGCGCGTGAGGCGCTCTCCCGCCGGGCCGCGTTGCAGCAGCAGATCAGCGACCTGGAAGTGCAGCACCAGACCCTCCAGGGTGAAGAGGAGAAGCTCACCCTGGCGGCTCAGCGCCTGCAGGCGAAGGTGGACGCCTTCCGCACCAAGAAGGAAACGATCAAGGCGACCTACACGGCTGCTCAGGCGCAGACGCGGATCGGTGAGGCGTTCTCCGGGATTTCCGAGGAGATGGGCGATGTCGGCCTGGCCATTCAGCGGGCCGAGGACAAGACCGCGCAGCTCCAGGCCAGGGCCGGGGCCATCGACGAGCTGCTCGCTTCGGGTGCGCTGGACGACCCGTCCGGCATGGCGAAGGACGACATCGCCGCCGAGCTGGACCGCATCTCCGGTGGTACGGATGTAGAGCTGGAGCTCCAGCGGATGAAGGCCGAGCTGGCGGGTGGCAGCAGCTCCTCGCAGCAGGCCATCGAAGGAAACAAGGGGGCCCCGCAGGACGCGCCCGGCCAGCACACCAACAAGCCCAACTTTGACAAGAACTGAATAAGAACTGATCAGAGCCGAGGCAGAACCCGAGCGGGACCGAGAGGTCCCGGTCAGGCACCCCAGCACCGCTCAGCACCTGTCCGAGTGACATCGACCAGTAGGGGCTCGTCATGATCGTACGGATCATGGGGGAGGGCCAGGTGAAGCTGGCTGACACCCACTTCGCCGAACTGAACAAGCTCGACGACGAGCTGCTCGCCGAGATGGAGCGGGGTGACGGTCCCGGTTTCCGCCGGACTCTCGCCGCGCTCCTGGAGCGTGTGCACGCCCTCGGGGAGCCCCTGCCGGACGATGCCCTGGAGCCATCAGAGCTGATCCTTCCGGCAGCGGACGCGACGTTGGAGGACGTGCGGGCGATGCTCGGCGACGACGGATTGATCCCCGGACTCCCCGGCTGATCACACGCAGTTGCCGGGCTCCTGGCTGAGCAGCCCCCGCTTTCCACAGCCCCGGTCTCCCGCCTCTTCCGGCCGCTGCGCGGGCCACCCCGCTGCCATCCCGTAAGAATCCGAGCCCTTCGTGCATGGTTCGGCGAGCGCGGCCACACCCGAGACGGCGGTGGCGGCGGGTCCAAGGTGACCAGGAGGAAGCGCCTTACCCGCCCGCAGGGTCACGCCGTACCGTTCCTGGCGTGACCTCACTCGCTTCCGGCTTCGCCCGCACCCAGCGCTGGCTCCGTGAGCACCCGTTGGCGCTCGACGGGTCGCTGGCCGTGACGGTGCTGATCTGCATGGTGATCGGATCCTTCGCCGAGCCGTACGGCGAGCACGGGCCCGAGTTCGGCGCCCGCACCCCCGAGTTGCGCAGCGTGGTGTTGATCGCCCTGGTATCGGCCGCGCTCGTCTTTCGCCGCAGCAGGCCGATGGGCGTACTGCTCTTCACCGGGTTGCTTTCCGTCGCCGAGTTGATCATCGGTGATCCTGCCGCTCCGGTGGTGATGAGCGCGGTGATCGCCCTGTACACCGTCGGCTCCCGTACCGATCGGCCCACCACCTGGCGGGTCGGGCTCCTCGCGATGACCGTGCTCACCGGCACCGCCATGTTCTTCGGCTCGACCCCCTGGTACACCCAGGAGAACCTGGGCATCTTCGCTTGGACCGGCATGGCCGCTGCCGCGGGGGACGCGGTCCGCAGCCGCCGCGCGTTCGTCGACGCCATCAGGGAACGGGCCGAACGCGCCGAACGCACCCGCGAGGAAGAGGCCCGCCGCCGGGTGGCCGAGGAGCGGCTTCGGATCGCCCGTGACCTCCATGATGTGGTCGCCCACCACATCGCCCTGGTCAATGTGCAGGCGGGAGTGGCAGCCCATGTGATGGACCGACGCCCCGACCAGGCGAAGGAGGCACTCGCACATGTACGGGAGGCAAGCCGTTCCGCGCTCAATGAACTCCGCGCCACGGTCGGTCTGCTCCGGCAGTCGGGCGACCCCGAAGCCCCCACCGAACCGGCCCCCGGCCTCGCCGTCCTCGACGCCCTCGTCACCACCTTCCGGCAGGCCGGCCTCCCGGTCGAGGTGGCCCGCGCGGACGACGGTGCACGACCGCCGTCCGCCGTTGATCTCGCTGCGTATCGGATCATCCAGGAGGCGCTGACCAATGTGCAGAAGCATGCCGGCCGGGAAGCGACGGCCGAGGTCAGCGTGATCCGGGTCGGTGCCACCCTGGAGGTCACGGTCCTGGACAACGGAAAGGCGCCGGAGCTCTGCCCGGCGGGTTGTGCGGACCATCCCGGGGGCCCGCTGCCCCCGTCCGAAGACCCTGCGGACTCCGATTCCGGGGGAGGCGGCCACGGTCTGCTCGGGATGCGTGAGCGGGTCACCGCGCTCGGCGGCCGGCTCAGCGCGGGCCCCCGATACGGAGGCGGTTTCCGAGTGCAGGCGATACTGCCCCTCACGGCTCGTACGGGGGAGAATAGATGACGATCAGGGTGCTGCTCGCCGATGACCAGACGCTCCTGCGCAGTGCGTTTCGCGTGCTGGTGGACTCGGAACCCGATATGGAGGTCGTCGGCGAGGCCGCGGATGGAGCGGAGGCGGTCGCCCTCGCCCGTTCCACGCGTGCCGACGTCGTCCTGATGGACATCCGGATGCCCGGCACCGACGGACTGGCAGCCACTCGCATGATCAGCGCGGATCCCGAGCTCGCCGAGGTGCGGGTGGTGATGCTGACGACCTTCGAAGTGGACGAGTACGTGGTCCAGTCACTGCGAGCCGGGGCGTCCGGATTCCTCGGCAAGGGCGCCGAGCCCGATGAGTTGCTCAATGCGATCCGGATAGCCGCGGCGGGTGACGCCCTGCTCTCACCGGTCGCGACCAAGGGCCTGATCGCCAAGTTCCTGGCCCAGGGCGGCGACATGGACACCCAGGAGTCCGAGAGCTACTCCGAGCGCCTCGGCGCGCTCACCAGCCGGGAGCGCGAGGTGCTCGTCCTCGTGGCCGGGGGGTACACCAACGACGAGATCGCCGAACGCCTCCAGGTGAGCCCCCTCACCGTCAAGACCCATGTGAATCGGGCGATGGCCAAGCTCGGTGCGCGCGACCGGGCCCAACTGGTGGTCACCGCGTACGAGTCCGGACTGGTACGTCCAAGGGTGGAGTGATCCGGCTCCCCGTCGTACTCCAACCGCGGTATGCCCCAGATAAAGAAACGGGACCTGGGGCCGACAGCCGGGCCGATTCGATGGCGGATGGTATTAGCGGGGTTCTGGCGGTCCGTGTCTGCACGTCCGCCCCCGGCGAACCCTCCGCTCCTTGCCTGCCGCGAGTCACAGAAGAGAGTCCCCATGTCCTGGCTGTCTCAGTTCAGCCTGAAACAACGTGCGCTGGTCGGGCTGATGTCGATCGTTGCGATCGTCTTCGGCGCGATTGCCATACCCCAGCTCAAACAGCAGTTGCTGCCCTCCATCGAACTGCCCATGGTGTCGGTGCTCGCCCCTTACGAGGGCGCGTCCCCGGACGTCGTCGAGAAGCAGGTCGTGGAGCCGCTCGAAAGCTCCCTGGAGATGGTCGACGGCATCAAGGGCATCACCTCCACGGCGAGCGAAGGCAATGCCGTGATCATGGCCAGCTTCGAGTACGGGGACGGCACCAAGCAACTCGTCGCCGATGTGCAGCAGGCGGTCAACCGAGCCAGGGCGCAACTCCCCGACACCGTCGATCCGCAGGTCATCGCCGGCTCGACCGACGACATCCCGACCGTCGTCCTCGCGGTCACCTCGGACAAGGACCAGCAGACGCTCGCCGACCAACTGGAGCGCACGGTCGTCCCCGCGCTTGAGGACATCGAGGGCGTCGGACAGGTCACCATCGACGGCGTCCAGGACCTCCAGATCTCCGTCACCCCCGATGACGCCAAGCTGGTTCGGGCCGGTCTGAACACCGCCGTCCTCGCCGAGGCACTGCGTGCCGGTGGAGCCACCGTTCCCGCGGGTTCGTTCAGCGAGGCCGGCAAGAGCCGCACGGTCCAGGTCGGCGGCGGCTTCACCAGCGTCCAGCAGATCCAGGAACTGCGGATCGCGCCCCCGGCGCCCGCCAAGGGCAAGCCGGTGCGTGTCGCCGATGTCGCCACCGTCCAGCAGACGCCCGCCACCGCGGTCTCCCTCACCCGGACCAACGGAAAGCCCAGCCTGGCCGTCCTCGCCACCATGGACAACGACGGCAGCGCCGTCGCCATCTCCGAAGCGGTCACGGACAAGCTGCCCGAGCTGCGCAAGGACCTCGGCTCGGGGGCCGAGCTGTCCGTGGTCTCCGACCAGGGACCCGCGGTCTCCAAGGCGATCTCCGGACTCACCACCGAAGGAGCACTGGGACTGCTCTTCGCGGTGATCGTGATCCTGGTATTCCTGGCCTCGGTGCGCTCCACCCTGGTCACGGCCGTCTCCATCCCGCTGTCCGTGGTCCTCGCGCTGATCGTGCTGTGGACCCGTGACCTCTCCCTCAACATGCTCACGCTGGGCGCGCTCACCATCGCCATCGGCCGTGTCGTCGACGACTCGATCGTGGTCCTGGAGAACATCAAGCGCCACCTCGGCTACGGCGAGGAGCGCGAGAGCGCGATCGTCAACGCAGTCAAGGAGGTCGCGGGAGCGGTCACCGCGTCCACGCTGACGACCGTCGCCGTCTTCCTGCCGATCGGTCTGGTCGGCGGCATGGTGGGCGAGCTGTTCGGCTCGTTCTCCCTCACCGTCACCGCGGCACTGCTCGCCTCGCTGCTGGTGTCGCTCACCGTCGTCCCGGTGCTGTCGTTCTGGTTCCTGCGCGCACCCAAGGCCGTACGGGGACTGGACGCCGACGAGGCCCGTCGGATCGCCGAGGAGAAGGAGGAGCGCAGCCGGCTCCAGCGGATGTACGTACCCGTCCTGCGCTTCGCCACGCGCCGCCGTCTGACCAGCATCGGCATCGCGGTCGTCGTCCTGTTCGCCACCCTCGGCATGGGCGGTCTGCTGAAGACCAACTTCTTCGACCAGGGCGAGCAGGAGGTCATGTCGATCAAGCAGGAGTTGCCGCCGGGCACCAGCCTGGAGGCGTCCGACGCTGCCGCCAAGAAGGTCGAGCAGGTCCTCTCCGGTCTTGACGAGCTGAAGAACTACCAGGTCACGGTGGGTTCCTCCGGGTTCATGGCGGCCTTCGGCGGAGGCACGGGCTCCAACCAGGCGTCCTATCAGATGACGCTCAAGGACGCCGGAGACTACGAGAAGGTCCGGGACCGCATCGATGCGGAACTGGCCAAAATCGACGGCGTCGGCGACACGACCATCGCGGCGGGCGAGGGCTTCGGCAGCCAGGACCTGAGTGTCGTGGTGAAGGCGGCCAACCCGGACACGCTCAAGACGGCGGCCGAGTCCGTCCGCAAGGAGATCGCCGGGCTCGACGACGTCACCGACGTCCAGAGCGACCTGGCCCAGTCCATCCCGCGGATCTCCGTGAAGGCGAACGCCAAGGCGGCCGAGGCGGGATTCAACGACGCCACCCTCGGAATGGCCGTCGCCCAGGCAGTGCGCGGCACCCCGTCCGGCAAGGCGATCATCGACGACACCGAGCGGGATGTGGTCATCACCTCCGCCCGGCCCGCGAAGACCCTCGCCGAACTCCAGAACCTGCCGCTGGGCGCGGTCAAGCTCGGCACCATCGCCGATGTCAAGCTGGTGCCGGGGCCGGTCTCCATGACCCGCATCGACGGCTCGCGCGCCGCGACGATCACGGCCAAGCCGACCGGTGACAACACCGGCGCCGTCAGCTCCGAGCTCCAGACCAAGCTGAACTCCCTGGATCTGCCGGAGGGCGCCACCGCCTCCATCGGAGGGGTCTCCGAGGACCAGGACGAGGCGTTCGCGTCCTTGGCCCTGGCGATGTTCGCGGCGATCGCGATCGTGTTCATGCTCCTGGTGGCGGCGTTCCGTTCGCTGATCCAGCCGCTGATCCTGCTGGTCTCCGTCCCGTTCGCGGCAACCGGCGCGATCGGACTGCTGCTCCTCACCGGTACGCCGATGGGCGTGCCGGCGATGATCGGCATGTTGATGCTGATCGGCATCGTGGTCACCAACGCGATCGTGCTGATCGACCTGATCAATCAGTACCGTTCCCAGGGCCTCGGTGTGGTCGAGGCGGTCATCGAGGGCGGTCGACACCGGCTGCGCCCGATCCTGATGACCGCACTGGCGACGATCTTCGCCCTGCTGCCGATGGCGCTCGGTGTCACGGGCGAGGGCGGCTTCATCGCCAAGCCGCTGGCCATCGTGGTCATCGGCGGACTGCTCACCTCGACGCTGCTGACCCTGCTGCTCGTACCGACGCTGTACGCGATGGTCGAGCTCCGCAAGGAGCGCCGTGCCGCCAAGCGGGCTGCGAAGCGTGCGGAGAAGTCCGGCGAGGCGACGGCCGAGGACGAGGGCGCGCAGAGCGAGGAGCCGAGCCCGGTCAAGGTCTGATCCCAGCGCACCCATGACGGCCCACCCGGTCCGCGGTCCCGAGAGGAACCCGGACCGGGTGGGCCGTTCCACACCTGGGCACAGCTGGAGAACACAGTGCCCCGGCCGTCATCGACGACCGGGGCACCACGCTTCGTCCGCCCGCTACGGAAGGGCCAGCATCCGTTCCAGCGCCAGCTTGGCGAAGCTCTCCGTCTCGCTGTCCACCTGGATCTGGTTGACGAGGGTGCCCTCGGCCAGGGACTCCAACGTCCACACCAGATGGGGCAGGTCGATGCGGTTCATCGTCGAGCAGAAGCAGACGGTCCGATCGAGGAAGACGATCTCCTTGTCCGGGTGGGCCTGGGCGACCCGGCGGACCAGGTTCAGTTCGGTGCCGATGGCCCACTTGGAGCCGGCCGGAGCGGCGTCGAGCGTGTTGATGATGTACTCGGTCGAACCGACGTAGTCCGCCGCCGACACGACCTCGTGCTTGCACTCGGGGTGCACCAGCACATTGACGCCCGGAACCCGCTCCCGGACCTCCCGTACGGAATCCAGCGAGAACCGGCCGTGCACCGAACAGTGCCCGCGCCACAGGATCATCTTCGCCGAGCGCAGCTGCTCGACGGTCAGTCCGCCGTTGGGCTTGTGCGGGTTGTAGAGGACGCAGTCGTCGAGGGACATGCCCATGTCCCGTACGGCGGTGTTGCGGCCCAGGTGCTGGTCGGGCAGGAAGAGGACCTGCTCGCCCTGCTCGAAGGCCCAGTCCAGCGCACGCTTGGCGTTGGACGAGGTGCAGATGGTGCCACCGTGCTTGCCGGTGAACGCCTTGATGTCGGCCGAGGAGTTCATGTACGAGACGGGTACGACCCGCTCGGCTATGCCGGCCTCGGTCAGCACGTCCCAGCACTCGGCGACCTGTTCGGCCGTCGCCATGTCGGCCATCGAGCAGCCCGCGGCCAGATCGGGCAGGACCACCTTCTGGTCGGCCGAGGTCAGGATGTCCGCGGACTCCGCCATGAAGTGCACACCGCAGAAGACGATGTACTCGGCGTCGGGGCGCGCCGCTGCTTCCCGCGCCAACTTGAAGGAGTCACCCGTGACATCGGCGAACTGGATGACCTCGTCGCGCTGGTAGTGGTGGCCCAGGACGAAGACCTTCTCGCCCAGCTTCTCCTTCGCCGCGCGGGCGCGCTCCACCAGATCCGGGTCGGAGGGGGACGGCAGATCGCCGGGGCACTCCACGCCGCGCTCGCTCCTGGGGTCGGCCTCACGGCCGAGCAACAGGAGGGCGAGCGGCGTCGGCTGCACATCGAGCGACTCCGTACGGGGTGGGGCGGTGGTCACGACACACACCCTTTCTTTCTCTGCACAGACCTTTTCGTCTATTTGACGTTATCTATCATAACCGCTTCACGTCACTTTGACGATGGCCATTGCGTCGATGTGACGCACCCCCCTGTGCGGGCCGGTGCCCCCTCGCGGCCGGGTATGCGAGCATGAAGGCAGTAGAAAGAAGACCAAGGAGAGCCCTGGGCCCGGAATGAATCCAGGACTCCACCGGTTGGAACCGTCTGCAAGCAGTCTCCGTACTTCCCCTGCCTCTGGTGGGGAGACCCCATCCCGGGAGTGATGAAGCAGATGTCCGTATCGGACGAGACCACCACCGTGAACGACGGCATCCTCCTGTCCGAAGCCGCAGCGGCCAAGGTCAAGGCGCTGCTGGACCAGGAAGGTCGGGAGGACCTGGCACTGCGGGTAGCCGTCCAGCCCGGCGGTTGCTCCGGTCTGCGCTACCAGCTCTTCTTCGACGAGCGTTCGCTCGACGGCGATGTCATCAAGGACTTCGACGGAGTCAAGGTCGTCACTGACCGGATGAGCGCCCCCTACCTCGGCGGCGCCTCCATCGACTTCGTGGACACCATCGAGAAGCAGGGCTTCACCATCGACAACCCGAACGCCACGGGGTCCTGCGCCTGTGGCGACTCCTTCAACTGAGTCGTCCCCTGCACGCACCAAGGGCGGCGGCCCGTACGGGCCGCCGCCCTTTGGCATGGACAGCCATCATTCAGCCGGACGAACCGACCCGCTCGACCGTCCCGCCGGACTCGGCGTCCACCACCGCCCGATCGCCGAGCGGCCGATCCAGCATCACCGTCTCCTTCAACTGCTTCGCCAGGGCCATGCACACCTTGTCCGGGTCCGGTGTGGATTCGTTGATCCGTACCTTCACCACACCGCCACTCTCGACCGCCGTCGCCCGGTAGTCGGAGCACACCCCGCCCCAGAAGGTCACCGTCAGCTTCAGTCCTTCGACCGCGTACGACTCGACGCGCCCAGCGGGCCGTGGCACGGCGGGGTCGGCCACCGGTCCGGTCGGCTTGATCTTCTGCGGGGGCTTCGGAGGCTGGACCGGCTGCGCGGGACCGGTCTCCGCCTGCTCCCGCAAGAACTCCGGCTCCACCGCGGGCTGCACGACCACCGCCGCCTCGCCGCCCACCCGGAACACCCAGGACGGAACGAGTGCCTGGCCCTGCCCCACCGGCTGGGCGGACAACGCGAACACCGCACCCGTCACCGTTCGCTGCTCCGGCGTGACCGTGCCACAGGGCTGCGCCGGCTTCTGCGCACCCTCCAGCGGTACGGGAGTGGCACACGCAGGCGGACCACAGGGGGTGTCCGAGACCGCCGCGTCCGCTCCCGGCAACGGCATGGGGCAGTCGGCGGTGCCCGCTGTGTTCCCACCCTGATTCAGTCGGTCCAGCGCATCCTGGGCGGACAGCACCGGATGCTCGGCGGACTTCACCGGCTCCAGCAGTCGCCCGCCACCACCGACGACCTGGCCGTCCGCGCCGATCTCCACCCCGGTCGTCCAGCCGTACGTGGGCAACCCGCCGACCACCGGATCGGCGTTCACCACCCGCACTGCACCGCGCACCTGCCGTGCGTCCGTTCGGGCGTCGGCCTGCCCGAGGGCCTTGAGCAGCGGTGCCGCTGCCTTCTTCGCCGCAGCTTCGCTCACCGGCGTACCGGCCTCGGTCCCGGAGTCCGGCTTCTGGCAGGTCGCACCCGGGGCGCAGTTGTCGCCGCTCGGAGTGCTTCCGTACGCACCGTAGGTCCACGTGCCCGGCGCCTTGCGGTCGACCCGCAGCAACGGCTCGGAGCCATCGGCCCCGGGGCCCACGGACCACGTTCCACCCGTCAGCCGCGGAGTGCCCGACATCCCGAGCGCCGTCGCGAGTCGAACCACCTCGCTCCGGTCAACCGTGCCGACCGACCGGTGCACGGTGGCCCGTTCGGGCCCTGCCGGAAGCCGATGGGCGCGATAGCGGACGGTGCCGGAAGGGGCCGGCTCACCGGGTGCGATGCCCGCCCGCGACTGTTCCGGGTCCGCGGAGAGCTGCGGTGGGGGGACCGCACTCCGATCGGATCCCACCGAAGCCCCGCTGGAACCCACGGTCGCCAGATAGGTGCCGCCGCCCCCCGCGATGAGCAGTACCGCCACCGCGGATGCGACGAGCGGGGCGCGCCTACGGCGCACACGGGGTTCGCTGTTCTCGGTGCTGCTGCTCACCGCATCGCTCCTTGGCCTCATACCCACCCACGGCGCGTGGATGTGTATGGGACGGGGCCGGCGGCCGGACGGTTCCCCTTCGCCGGGGTGCGGTCACTGCCCGTACTCGGGCATGGCCTCCACCAGCCGTGCAGAGGCGCTGGACACCACGACGCCATGGATGCTTGAAGGCAACACCGGAGCCGGCACGTCCGCTGCGGGCACCACCCAGTGGGGAGCCATCCGTGCGCAATCCCCGCGCAACTGGGCGAGGGTGAATTCGGTCTCGCGGCTGGCAGCACCTGCGTGGTTCGTCATAACAGCACCGTACGCACCTTGGAGAGAGGGAAAAAAGACCTACTATTGGGTAGTTCTCGCCTTACGGGGAGACGTGTTCGACCGGGTAGCGTTAAGCGTCAACGCCACCCCTCCACAGGAGCGCCTCGCCGTGCGAATCGCAGTCACCGGCTCCATCGCCACTGACCACCTCATGACCTTCCCGGGTCGTTTCGCCGATCAGCTGGTCGCGGACCAGCTCCACACGGTTTCTCTCTCCTTCCTTGTGGACACCCTCAACGTCCGCCGCGGCGGTGTCGCCGCCAACATCTGCTTCGGTATGGGGCAGCTCGGGACCGCGCCGATCCTCGTCGGAGCGGCCGGGGCGGACTTCGACGAGTACCGCGCCTGGCTGGATCGGCACGGAGTGGACACCGACTCCGTACGGATCTCCGAGGTCCTGCACACGGCGCGCTTCGTCTGCACCACCGATGCCGACCACAACCAGATCGGCTCCTTCTACACCGGCGCCATGAGCGAGGCCCGTCTGATCGAGCTCAAGTCCGTCGCCGACCGGGTGGGCGGCCTCGACCTCGCACTCATCGGCGCGGACGACCCGGAGGCGATGCTCCGCCACACCGAGGAGTGCCGTTCGCGGAACATCCCCTTCGCCGCCGACTTCTCCCAGCAGATCGCCCGGATGAGCGGGGACGAGATCCGGATACTGCTGGACGGCGCCACCTATCTCTTCTCCAACGAGTACGAGAAGGGTCTGATCGAGTCCAAGACGGGCTGGAACAACGACGAGATCCTCTCCCGCGTCGGCCACCGGATCACCACCCTCGGGGCTCGCGGAGTACGCATCGAGCGCGCCGGCGATGACCCGATCGAGGTGGGTTGTCCGCAGGAAGAGGCCAAGGTCGACCCGACGGGCGTCGGGGACGCCTTCCGCGCCGGGTTCCTGTCCGGGCTCTCCTGGGGCGTCGACCTGGAGCGGGCGGCCCAGGTGGGCTGCATGCTGGCGACGCTGGTCATCGAGACCCTGGGCACCCAGGAGTACACACTGCGCCGGGCGCACTTCATGGACCGCTTCACCAAGGCATACGGCGAAGACGCAGGCACCGAGGTCAAGACCCACCTGGCCTAACCCCACCCGGGCCGGGGGCCTTCCCCCGGCCCGACGAACACTCCCCGCCCGCATCTCAACTGAGGACGCCCCGGCGAAGACTCCCCATCCATGGCTGAACTTACGGATGGGCTAGGGGCAAGCGGACCTGGTTGCGGTATTGGGGGCGCGCAGGGGGTGTCCCCGGAAGCGACGGCGGCTTCAGAGCCGCCATGTACGGGTCAGCCGCTGGCCGCCGGCGCTGAGGAGTCACGCCCGAAAGCACCCCCACCACCCGCACCAAACCCCACCCCGCACCCGGACCCCCAAGACCCGCACCCCCACAGAGCAGCCCCAAAACACACGCTTCACCCGACCCACCCAGCCCGTCCGGCGTTTGAGGACGGAACCCTCCACCCCCCAGGGCGGAAACCCACACACGAGCCCCACCCGGAAACAGCTAGGACCCGCAGCCCCGGACCCCCCTCAGCCCGTCCGGCGTTTGAGGACGGAACCCCCCGCCCTTCAGGGTGGAAACCCGCGCACGGGCTCCACCCGGAACCAGCTAGGCCCCCCAGCTCACACCACCCGCCTCACCCCATACCCCACCCCTCCCGCCGTCCCCTCCACTTTCTCCTCCCCCAAGTACTCCTGCCCCCGCATCGCGCACCAAGCCGGAATGTCCAGGCGGGCGGCCTCATCGTCCGACAGCACCCGCACCACCCCGCCGATGCGTACGTCCTCGATCACCTTCGCCAGCTCGATCACGGGAATCGGACAGAGCTTCCCCAGGGCGTCCAGCACCAGCACCTCGGAACCTGGCCCCGCGGCGCTCGCCGCCTCCGAGCCCCGCCCCGCGGCGCTCGCCGCCTCCGAACCTGGCCCCGCCGAGCCCGCCCCCTCCGAACCCCCTTCCCCGACCGTGGCCCCCCGACCACCCACCCCCCTCGCCCCCGGAGCCCCCAGCCGCTCCCGTACGGACGACACGACCTCCGGCAGGACGTCCAGGAACCGTTCCACTTCGGACGCCGTGGTGCCGGACGGCAGCGATACCCGGACGTTTCCCTCGCTGAGCACCCCCATGGCCCGCAGCACATGGCTCGGAGTCAGCGTGCTCGATGTGCAGGAGGAGCCGGAGGAGACGGAGAATCCCGCACGGTCCAGTTCATGGAGCAGGGCCTCCCCGTCCACGTACAGACAGGAGAACGTCACCAGGTGGGGGAGTCGGCGTACCGGATCGCCCACCACCTCCACATCGGGCACCACCTCGGGTACCCGGGTGCGGATGCGGTCCACCAGACCCCGCAGACGTACCGCTTCTCCCGCGGCCTCGGCTCGGACGGCGCGCAGCGATGCGGCAGCAGCCACGATCGCGGGCAGGTTCTCGAAGCCGGGGGAGCGCCCCGACTCCCGTTCGTCCGCGGGGCCTCTGGGAGCGAACCTGACCCCCTTGCGTACGGCGAGGAGCCCGACGCCCGCGGGCCCACCCCACTTGTGGGCGCTCGCGGTGAGCAGTGACCACCCGTCGGGCACCGCCCCCCATCCGAGGGATTGCGCCGCGTCCACCAGGAGCGGCACGCCCGCCGCTCGGCACGCCTCGGCGACTTCGCCCACCGGCTGTTCGGTGCCGACTTCGTGGTTGGCGGACTGGAGGCAGGCCAGTGCGGTGCCTTCGCCAGGTCCCCCGCCATGCCCTTTGGCGAGTTCCTCGGCGAAGGCTGCGGTGTCCACCCGGCCGTGCCGGTCCACGGGGACGGTGACCGCGGATTCGCCGGCGCCGTGGAGCACGGAGGAGTGCTCGACCGCGGAGACGACTACTCGGTTTCCGGCCCGCCGCCGCCCTGCCGTCGCTCCGGCGATCGCGAGGTGCACCGCGTGCGTCCCCGAGGGGGCGAAGGTCAACTCGTCCGGTCGGCATCCGACGGCTTCGGCCGCGGCCTCGCGCGCCGCGTCGAGCAGCAAACGCGCCCGGCGGCCTTCGCGGTAGAGACGAGCGGGGTCCGCCCAGCCCTCGTCCAGGGATGCTTGGAGGGCCTGTCGGGCCACGGGGTGCAAGGGTGCGGAGGAGGCCGCGTCGAAGTAGGGCACCCGGCCACGCTAACCCCCCTCGGGTCCGACTCCGCGGTCTGGAGGGGCGTCAGATCTCCACCGGGTGTGGGGACTCGGTACTCCCCACGGGATGTGGACTGCGACCCTCCGGGAGGGAATCCGGTGATGGCCTCCGAATGTGAAACCGGCTCTGGATTCCCTAGCGATTCCCCTCGAAAACCGCGCGATATGCAGGGGGATTCCATCCCTTCGGGGTGTCGGACGGCGCGTTGGGCACCCTCCCCGCGCGACCCCAAATAGCGTCCAGTAGGGTTTGGTCCGCATAAACATCCAAACCCCTGCCCGCGTCAGGGCCGGCGACCGACCAGCGAGACGGCCGCAGCCGGTAGCGCGGGCCGAGACTCTCGGGAAGGCGCTACGTGAGTCCCAACGGCTCCGACCGCTCGTCGCGGCGCCCGATGCGGCGGAAGCTGCCGCAGGTGCTGACTGCGGGCCTAATCCTTGCGACCGCTACCGGTTGTACATACAAGGATTTCCCCCGTCTTGGTATGCCTACTCCGGTTACGGAAGAGGCGCCGATCATTCTCTCCCTCTGGCAGGGCTCGTGGGCGGCAGCGCTCGTCACGGGCGTGCTGGTGTGGGGTCTGATCTTGTGGAGCGTGATCTTCCACAGGCGCACGCGCACCAAGGTAGAGGTGCCTCCGCAGACCCGGTACAACATGCCGATCGAGGCCCTGTACACGGTGGTCCCGCTCATCATCGTTTCGGTGCTCTTCTACTTCACCGCACGTGACGAGTCCAAGCTTCTCTCCCTCTCGGACAAGCCCGCCCACACGATCAACGTGGTCGGCTACCAGTGGAGCTGGGGCTTCAACTACATCGAGGATGTGGACGGCTCCAAGGGCGACGCTAAGACCGAAAAGAACCTGGAGGGGATTCCGGACAAGTACCGCGATGAGTTCCCGGCCAATGCGGGCGGTGTGTACGACGCCGGCATTCCCGGAACCCGGAACCCCCAGACCGGCAACCCCGGTCCGACACTGTGGCTCCCCAAGGGAGAAAAGGTCCGCTTCGTGCTGACCTCACGCGATGTCATCCACTCCTTCTGGGTTGTCCCCTTCCTCTTCAAGCAGGACGTGATCCCGGGACACACCAACGTCTTCGAAGTGACCCCCACGCGTGAGGGCACCTTCCTGGGCAAGTGCGCCGAGCTCTGTGGTGTCGACCACTCCCGGATGCTCTTCAACGTCAAGGTGGTCTCCCCCGAGCGCTACCAGCAGCACCTCAAGGAGCTTGCCGAGAAGGGGCAGACCGGTTACCTCCCGTCGGGCATTGAGCAGTCGACCCCGGCCAAGAACTCGGAGAAGAAGCAACTGTGAGCATCCTCAACGAATCCCAGGGTGCCGCCGCAGCTGATGACTCGTACGAGAACGAGCTGCCGGTGCGGCGCAAGCAGCCCGGCAACGTCGTGGTGAAGTGGCTGACGACCACCGACCACAAGACCATCGGTACGCTCTACCTGGTCACCTCGTTCGTGTTCTTCTGCATCGGCGGACTGATGGCGCTCTTCATGCGCGCCGAGCTGGCCCGTCCGGGCACGCAGATCATGTCCAACGAGCAGTTCAACCAGGCGTTCACGATGCACGGCACGATCATGCTGCTGATGTTCGCGACGCCGCTGTTCGCCGGATTCGCGAACTGGATCATGCCGCTTCAGATCGGGGCGCCCGATGTGGCCTTCCCGCGGCTGAACATGTTCGCCTACTGGCTCTACCTGTTCGGCTCCATCATCGCGGTGGCCGGCTTCCTCACCCCCCAGGGTGCGGCTGACTTCGGTTGGTTCGCCTACTCCCCGCTGTCGGACGCGGTCCGCTCGCCGGGTGTGGGCGCCGATATGTGGATCATGGGCCTGGCCTTCTCCGGCTTCGGCACGATCCTCGGTTCGGTCAACTTCATCACCACGATCATCTGCATGCGCGCTCCCGGCATGACCATGTTCCGGATGCCGATCTTCACCTGGAACGTGCTGCTGACCGGTGTGCTGGTCCTGCTCGCCTTCCCGGTCCTCGCCGCCGCGCTCTTCGCGCTGGAGGCGGATCGGAAGTTCGGCGCACACATCTTCGACTCGGCCAACGGCGGAGCGTTGCTGTGGCAACACCTCTTCTGGTTCTTCGGCCATCCAGAGGTGTACATCATCGCCCTACCGTTCTTCGGCATCGTCTCGGAGATCATCCCGGTCTTCAGCCGGAAGCCGATGTTCGGCTACATGGGCCTGGTCGCCGCGACGATCGCCATCGCCGGTCTTTCGGTGACGGTGTGGGCGCACCACATGTACGTCACGGGCGGTGTGCTCCTACCGTTCTTCTCCTTCATGACCTTCCTGATCGCGGTACCGACCGGTGTGAAGTTCTTCAACTGGATCGGCACCATGTGGAAGGGGTCGCTGTCCTTCGAGACACCGATGCTCTGGACGATCGGCTTCCTGATCACCTTCACCTTCGGTGGTCTGACCGGTGTCATCCTGGCCTCGCCCCCGATGGACTTCCACGTCTCCGACTCGTACTTCGTCGTAGCGCACTTCCACTACGTCGTCTTCGGCACCGTGGTCTTCGCGATGTTCGCCGGGTTCCACTTCTGGTGGCCGAAGTTCACGGGCAAGATGCTCGACGAGCGGCTTGGAAAGATCACTTTCTGGACCCTGTTCATCGGATTCCACGGAACGTTCCTGGTGCAGCACTGGCTGGGTACGGAAGGTATGCCGCGGCGTTATGCGGACTATCTCGACGCCGACGGTTTCACCGCTCTGAACACCATCTCCACGATCAGTTCATTCGTGCTCGGCGCTTCGGTCCTTCCGTTCATCTACAACGTCTGGAAGACCGCCAAGTTCGGCAAGAAGATCGAGGTCGACGACCCGTGGGGCTACGGACGTTCGCTGGAATGGGCTACTTCCTGCCCGCCCCCGCGGCACAACTTCCTCACGCTTCCGCGCATCCGCTCCGAATCTCCGGCCTTCGATCTGCACCACCCGGAGATCGCGCTGGTCGACCAGCTCGAAAACCGTGGTGAAGTCGACCAGGCCATCACCGATGGAAGGGAGGCCGCCAAGTGAAGATCCAGGGAAAGATGTTCCTCTGGCTGAGCGTCTTCATCCTCGCCGTGGCCATCCTCTACGGCGTGTGGTCGAAGGAGCCTGCCGGTACGACGGCGCTCTTCCTGGCGTTCGGTCTGAGCGTCATGATCGGCTACTACCTGGCGTTCACGGCCCGGCGTGTGGACGCCATGGCCCAGGACGACAAGGAAGCCGACATCTCGGATGAGGCCGGCGAGGTCGGGTTCTTCTCCCCGCACAGCTGGCAGCCGCTCTCGCTGGCCATCGGTGGAGCGCTCGCGTTCCTCGGTGTGGCGGTCGGCTGGTGGCTGCTCTACTTCTCGGTCCCGATCATCCTCGTCGGCCTCTTCGGCTGGGTGTTCGAGTACTACCGCGGTGAGAGCCAGAACCAGTAACACAGCGTCAGCGCATCAAGGCCGGGCCCGGCTTTCCCGTCACTCGAACGGGGAAGCCGGGCCCGCCCATTTGGAGGTGTTCGGCGCGCCGTGGTGGACGGGCCTTCATAGCGTGTGGTTATGAACCAGACGCCCCGCATCCGCACGACCCTCCGCTGCACCCTCCTGGTCGTCTCCCTGGGGGCGGTCGCGATCGCGTGTGGCTTCTCTGACCCGAGCCCGCTCACCGGAAAGCCCTTCGACGCGGCCGAGCAGATCACGTTCAACACACCCGCGGACAGCCGCAAGGCGAATCCCGACAAGCCCCTTGAGATCGACGTCAAGGGGGACGAGGGCCGGATCACGGACGTGACCGTCATCGATGACTCGGGCCATCACCTCGCCGGGGAACTGTCCGCCGACGGCAGCCGCTGGCGCTCCACGGGGGCGCTGTCGGCAGGGGTGAAGTACACCGCCCGCGTGGCCACGGAGGACTCCGAGGGCGCACCGGGCAGTCGTACGCTCTCCTTTGAGACATCACCCGCACAGCGCAAGCTGACGGTCGCCTTCGGACCCGAGGCGGGCACCTATGGCGTGGGCCAGCCCATCACCGCCGAGTTGAGCCTTCCGGTCAAGGACAAGACCGCCCGGGCGGTCATCGAACGGGCGCTCAAGATTGACTCAAAGCCGGCCGTCGACGGCGCCTGGCACTGGGTCGACGACCGAAAGCTCCACTTTCGGCCCAAGGAGTACTGGCCGGCCGGGACCAGTGTCACCGCCGCCAGCAACCTCCAGGGCGTGAAGGTCGCCAACAGTCTGTACGGCGGCGCGTCCAAGGCCCTGAAGATCTCCATCGGAGACCGCATCGAGGCCATCACCGACGCCTCGTCGCACCACATGACCGTCAAGCGCAACGGAGAAGTGATCAACACCATTCCGGTGACCACGGGCAAGCCCGGGTTCTCCACCCGCAACGGCGTCAAGGTCGTGCTCGGCAAGGAGTACTTCGTCCGGATGCGGGGCACGAGCGTCGGGATCTACGGCGACGAGGGGTACGACCTGCCCGTGTACTACGCCACTCGGGTCACATGGAGCGGTGAGTACGTGCACGCCGCGCCGTGGTCGGTCGGCTCGCACGGATACGCCAACGTCAGCCACGGCTGCACCGGAATGTCGACGGGCAACGCGGCCTGGTTCTACGAGACCGTCCGCGAGGGCGACATCGTCCAGGTCGTCAACAGCTACGGCGACGACATGGACCCGTTCGGCAATGGATTCGGGGACTGGAACCTGTCCTGGGCCGATTGGCGGCAGGGCAGCGCCCTGGCGGCCGGGACCCCGGACGGCAGCAATCCCGTCGACGCTGCCCGACTGCGGCCCCAAGTCTAGGTCTAGCTAGGTCTCAGCCCCAGGTCGGGGGCAGGGCAGATGGGCGGGCGGCGTCGCCTTCGCGACCCGCCCCGGCCCGATCTCCCCGGTGGGTCCGATGCCTTCCGGGGTCACCAGGGGCCCCAGAAGGGCACTCACGCCTCTACTGCGAGCCTCTCACGCAGAAGTGAGGCCAGTGCACTCGCGAAGTCCACGGGGTCCACAGGCAGCGTCACAGCCGCTTCCGCGCGACTCCAGGTCGCCAGCCAGGCGTCCTGCGGTCGGCCGATGAGGACCAGCACCGGCGGGCAGTCGAAGATCTCGTCCTTGATCTGCCGGCACACGCCCATGCCGCCCGCCGGCACGGTCTCGCCGTCCAGCACGCAGACGTCGATCCCGCCCTGGTCAAGCCGCTTG
Source organism: Streptomyces sp. NPDC059256 (assembly GCF_042753785.1). Taxonomy (NCBI): domain Bacteria; kingdom Bacillati; phylum Actinomycetota; class Actinomycetes; order Kitasatosporales; family Streptomycetaceae; genus Streptomyces; species Streptomyces sp. NPDC059256. The sequence continues at coordinate 52,184 of NZ_JBHYZO010000005.1, forward strand.
AGGACGGCCGGCAGGGTTGCGCATTCGATGAACTCAACCGGGGGAACATCGGCCGCGGGCCTGCGCCCTGCGGCCAGCCGCACCTGTTCGCGGGTGTTGGCGTCATCGCTGTAGACCAGCACGGTGGCGGTCGGCTGCATCGTTCCTCCGCGTCGCTTGGATCGGGCTGTGGGGGCCGTCGCCGAACCCCTCGTTGGATCAGGTACCGATGGGCCGGATCGTACTCGCTCCAACTCCGCGCAAACAGCGGTTCGGACACTGCGGCGATCGGCCGTTCGGGCAGCACAGCGGGTACTGACACACCGAACGGCACCCCCCGGAGTGAGGGCGGGATAAGCGACCGACATAATGTCGGTCGTGGCGACAGCAACGACAGTAGAAACCGGGCACGCGCACCCGTCGGTCAATCGGCCGAACCTCACCAGCGTCGGAACCATCATCTGGTTGAGTTCCGAGCTGATGTTCTTCGCGGCCCTCTTCGCGATGTACTTCACCTTGCGCTCGGTAACGGGTGCCGAGTTCTGGTCCGAGAAGGCCGACCTTCTGAACTTCCCGTTCTCGGCGACGAACACCACGATCCTGGTGCTCTCTTCTCTCACTTGCCAGCTCGGCGTATTCGCCGCCGAGCGCGGAGACGTGAAGAAGCTGCGCAGCTGGTTCGTGATCACGTTCATCATGGGCGCGATCTTCGTCGGCGGTCAGGTGTACGAATACACCGAACTGGTCCAGCACGGGCTTTCGCTCTCGTCGGACCCGTACGGCTCGGTGTTCTACCTGACCACCGGCTTCCACGGACTGCATGTGACGGGCGGACTGATCGCCTTCCTGCTGGTCCTGGGCCGTACCTATGCGGCCAGGAGATTCACCCATGAGCAGGCAACCGCCGCCATCGTCGTGTCCTACTACTGGCACTTCGTCGATGTCGTCTGGATCGGCCTCTTCGCCACGATCTACTTGATCAAGTAACGGCGCGGGCGACACTGCCGGACGCAGAAGCCCGAAGCAGACACAGTCCAGAAGCATCGACGCAGAAAATCCTGACACCGGGGTAATCCGTGAAAAAGCTCTCCGCACGACGACGCCATCCGCTGGCGGCGGTCGTCGTCCTACTCCTCGCGCTGGCGGCCACCGGGGGGCTGTACGCCGCGTTCGCACCTGCGGACAAGGCGCAGGCCGATCAAACCTCCCAGTCCCTCGCCATCGAGGAGGGCAAGAAGCTCTACACCGTTGGCTGCGCCAGCTGCCACGGAACCGGCGGTCAGGGCACCACTGACGGTCCGACCCTCGTCGGTGTCGGTTCCGCCGCCGTCGACTTCCAGGTCGCGACCGGCCGTATGCCGGCCCAGCAGCCCGGCGCGCAGGTGCCGAAGAAGAAGAACATCTACACGCAGGCCCAGATCGACCAGCTGGCCGCGTACGTTGCTTCCTTCGGTGCCGGTCCGATCACACCCACCGAGAAGCAGTACAGCGCCAAGGGTGCTGACATCGCCAACGGTGGCGACCTGTTCCGCACCAACTGCGCCCAGTGCCACAACTTCACTGGCAAGGGCGGCGCGCTGACCGACGGCAAGTACGCCCCCACCTTGGAGGGGGTGAGCGCCAAGCACATCTACGAGGCCATGCAGACCGGCCCGCAGAACATGCCTTCCTTCCCCGACGGGGTGATGCCGGAGAAGGAGAAGCAGGACATCATCGCTTACGTCGAGGCCATGAACGACCCCAACAAGTCGTCCAGCCCCGGCGGTCTCTCGCTGGGTGGGCTCGGGCCCGTCAGCGAGGGCCTGTTCGCCTGGGTCTTCGGACTGGGTGCGTTGATCGCAGTTGCCGTCTGGGTCGCGGCCCACACCGCTAAGGCCAAGAAGTCATGAGTAGCCAAGACATTCCAGAAGAGAACCTGCCGCAAGAGCAGGGCGCTGCGCACGGCGCGGCGGGGCACGGGAACACCGCCGTGGCCCAGCGCGCGGACGACAATCCGTTCGCCGATCCGGGGCTGCCGGCCCACAAGCCGCGCATACAGGACATCGACGAGAGGGCCGCCAAGCGGTCCGAGCGCGCGGTGGCCCTGATGTTCACGCTCTCGATGCTCTCGACCATCGCCTTCATCGCGTGCTTCGTGATCTTCCCCGTGGACAAGCTCGTCTACATCTGGCCCTTCGGCCGGGTGAGCGCGCTGAACTTCTCGCTCGGCCTCACGCTCGGTGGCGCCCTCTTCTTCATCGGCGCGGGCGCGGTCCACTGGGCCCGCACCCTGATGTCCGATCAGGAAGTCGCCGACGAGCGTCACCCGATCGCAGCGTCCCCCGAGGTCAAGGCCCAGGTCATGGCCGACTGGGCGGCGGGCAACGAGGAGTCCGGCTTCGGCCGGCGCAAGCTGATCCGCAACACGATGTTCGGTGCGATGGCGCTGGTGCCGCTCTCCGGAGTGGTCCTGCTGCGCGACCTCGGCCCGCTGCCGGAGAAGAAGCTCCGCACCACGCTCTGGGCCAAGGGCAAGCAGCTCATCAACATGAACACGATGGAGCCGCTGCGTCCCGAGGACATCACCGTCGGTTCGCTGGTCTTCGCCATGCCCGAGGGCCTGGAGATGGACGACCACGAATTCCAGAAGGAGATCGCCAAGGCGGCCCTGATGATCGTCCGGATCCGTCCTGACGACATCAAGGACAAGCGCGAGCTTGAGTGGTCGCACGAGGGCATCGTCGCCTTCTCGAAGATCTGTACGCACGTCGGCTGCCCGATCAGCCTCTACGAGCAGCAGACCCACCACGTGCTCTGCCCGTGCCACCAGTCCACCTTCGACCTCTCCGACGGAGCCCGTGTCATCTTCGGCCCCGCCGGTCACGCCCTCCCGCAGCTGCGGATCGGTGTGAACACCGAGGGCAATCTCGAAGCACTCGGCGACTTCGCGGAGCCGGTCGGACCTTCCTTCTGGGAGCGCGGATGAGCACTACGACAGAGTCCAAGGGCGCTGACAACCAGCGCAAGGCCCCGGCCGGCGAGCGCGTCGCCGACTGGGCGGACGGCCGGCTCGGGATCTACTCCCTGGCCAAGGCCAACATGCGCAAGATCTTCCCGGACCACTGGTCCTTCATGCTCGGTGAGATCTGCCTCTACAGCTTCATCATCATCATCCTCACGGGTGTGTACCTGACGCTGTTCTTCCACCCGTCGATGAACGAGGTGGTCTACCACGGCAGCTACGTGCCCATGCAGGGCGTGCGGATGTCGGAGGCGTACGCCTCCACGCTGGACATCAGCTTCGACGTCCGCGGCGGTCTGCTGATCCGGCAGATCCACCACTGGGCCGCGCTGATCTTCATCGCCGCGATGATGGTCCACATGATGCGCGTCTTCTTCACGGGCGCGTACCGCAAGCCGCGCGAGATCAACTGGCTGTTCGGCTTCCTGCTGCTCGTCCTCGGCATGTTCACCGGTTTCACCGGTTACTCGCTCCCGGACGACCTGCTCTCCGGCACCGGTGTCCGCTTCACCCAGGGCGCGATCCTGTCCGTACCGGTCGTCGGTACGTACATCTCGATGTTCCTGTTCGGCGGGGAGTTCCCAGGCCACGACTTCGTGGCCCGGTTCTACTCGATCCACATCCTGCTACTGCCGGGCATCATGCTCGGACTGCTCGTGGGCCACTTGATCCTGGTCGTCTACCACAAGCACACCCAGTACGCGGGTCCCGGCCGGACCGAGAAGAACGTCGTCGGCATGCCGCTGCTGCCCGTCTACATGGCGAAGGCCGGAGGCTTCTTCTTCCTGGTCTTCGGTGTGATCGCGGCCATCTCCGCGATTGCGACGCTCAACCCGATCTGGGCGCTCGGCCCGTACCGCACCGATCAGGTCTCCACCGGAGCCCAGCCGGACTGGTACATGGGCTTCGCCGAGGGACTGGTCCGAGTGATGCCTGGCTGGGAGATCAACGCCTGGGGTCACACCCTGGCACTCGGTGTGATGGTTCCGCTGTTGGTCTTCCCGCTGGTGCTGGGAGCGATCGCGGTCTATCCGTTCATCGAGTCGTGGGTCACCGGCGACAAGCGCGAGCACCACATCCTGGACCGCCCGCGCAACACCCCGACCCGTACCGGCTTCGGTGTGGCGTGGCTGACCGCGTACTTCATCATGCTCATCGGTGGCGGCAACGACATCGTGGCCACGCACTTCAACCTGTCGATCAACACGATCACCTGGTTCGTCCGCATCTTCTTCTTCGTCGGACCGGTCCTCGCCTTCATCGCCACGAAGCGCATCTGCCTCGGTCTCCAGCGTCGCGACCGCGACAAGGTGCTGCACGGTCGCGAGACCGGCATCATCAAGCGGCTGCCGCACGGTGAGTTCATCGAGGTGCACGAGCCGCTCAGCCAGGGCCAGCTGTACACGCTCACCTCGCACGAGCAGTACCAGCCGCTGGACGCCGGCCCCACGGTCGACGAGAACGGTGTCGAGCGCAAGGTCGGCCCGACCCAGCGGATCAAGGTCAGCCTCAGCAAGGGCTTCTACGGCGAGGGGAACCAGATCCCGAAGCCGACCACAGAGGAGTACAAGGAGATCACGAGCGGCCACGGCCACCACTGATCATCCGTAGCACTCGCTGATCGCCACAGCAGGAGCCCCGTCCAATGATTGGACGGGGCTCTTTGCCGTCCCCGGCGCTGGATAGGGTGGGTCGTATCCATTCAGCCTGTGGACCCTGGAGCGGACCATGAACGTTGTGACCCCGGTTGGCGGCGACAGCGTGGCGGACCTCTCCTGGCCCGTCGTGCTGAACGCCCTCCTCGACAACCGTGACCTCAGTGCCCGTGCCACCGCCTGGGCCATGGACCGCATCCTCAGCGGCGAGGCTACCAATGTGCAGATCGCCGGCCTCGCGGTCGCCCTGCGGGCCAAGGGCGAGACCGTCGAGGAGATCTCCGGTCTCGTGCGGACCATGTACGAGCACGCCCATCTCATCGAAGTGCCCGGCCCGTGCGTCGACATCGTCGGCACCGGGGGTGACGGCGCCAAGACGGTGAACATCTCCACCATGTCCGCGATCGTGGTCGCGGGCGCCGGTGTGAAGGTCGTCAAGCACGGCAATCGCGCCGCTTCGAGCGCCTCCGGCGCCTCGGACGTGCTGGAGAAGCTCGGCGTGAACCTGGAGCTGACCCCGCAGCGGGTCGCCGAGGTGGCCGAGGAAGCGGGCATCACGTTCTGCTTCGCGGTGAAGTTCCATCCGGCGCTGCGCCACGTGGGCGTCGCCCGCAAGGAACTCGGCATCCGAACCGTCTTCAACTTCCTGGGGCCGTTGACCAACCCCGCCCGTGTGATGGCCCAGGCGACCGGGGTCGCGGACGCCCGGATGGCCCCGATCATGGCGGGCGTGCTCGCGGAGCGCGGTTCCTCGGCGCTGGTGTTCCGGGGGGACGACGGTCTCGACGAACTGACGACGACCGCCACCTCGCACGTCTGGGTGGTCCGGGACGGAACGGTCCGCGAGGAGCGGTTCGACCCGCGGGACATCGGCATCGACCTGGTGCCGGTGGAGGCCCTGCGCGGTGCGGACGCCTCGTACAACGCCGATGTGGCGCGCCGGTTGCTGGGCGGTGAGAAGGGGCCGGTGCGGGACGCGGTCCTGTTGAACTCGGCCGCTGCGCTGGTGGCCCAGTCACCGTCGGACGGCACGCTCAACGATCAGTTGGCGGCCGGCCTCGCCCGGGCCGCCGAGGCCATCGACTCAGGGGCCGCCCTCGCCGCGTTGGAGCGCTGGGTGGCCGCCAGCAACGCCTGAAGCCGTGCGCCTCCGGCGGTCGTGTCATGGGGAGATGGCCCCGACACGACCGCCGGCGTACGCCCCGGGCAACCTCCCAGCATGGTGCGTCCGGAATGCGGAACGGGTTGCGGTATCGCGACGCACTGGCATACCGTCTCCTCAGGTCATGAGTGACAGCGATTACGGCCCCGGCCCGCTGTCCGGCAACCCTCCGTCCGTGGCGGGGTGCCCCGGGTGAAGACCAGGCCGTGGGCAGCGAGGCCCGTGGCAAGCGCGGACCCCTGCGAACCCTGGGGTCCTGGTCCTCAAGGGAGCAGTCTCGTGAGCAAGCGAATGCGATAGGGCTCTTCGCCCCTCCTTCAGTACACCTCCACGCGGACATCCCGCGTGCTCTGAGGCAATCCCCGTACAGCGAGGCTCTCTTGCCCTGCCCGCGTACGGGTCATGAAGACACGCCGCCTGTCACCCCGGGAGATTCCGTCATGTCCGCACGCCCGAGCACTTCCGCACGCCCGAACACCACCGCCACCTCCGCTGCGGACACCGATCCCGCCTGTGCAGCCCCGCTCCCCGTGCTCGGCCGGGACGTGACCGTCCCCCTCGTCACCGGGGGCGAAGTCACCTACGCCGCGCTCGACTACGCCGCCAGCGCACCCGCCCTCCAGCGCGTCTGGGACGATGTCGCCGCCTACGCGCCGTACTACGGCAGCGTCCACCGCGGTGCCGGTTACCTCTCCCAACTCTCCACCGACCTGTTCGAGAACAGCCGCCGCACGGTGGCGGAGTTCCTCGACTGCCGCAGCGCCGACCAGGTCGTGTTCACCCGCTCCACCACGGACTCGCTCAACCTCCTCGCCGCCTGCCTGCCCGCCGACTGCCAGGTCTTCGTCTTCGAGACCGAGCACCACGCCTCGCTGCTTCCGTGGCAGGGCGCGCAGGTCACCTACCTCAACGCGCCCCGCACCCCCGACGAGGCCGTCGCCACCCTGGAGCGGGCACTCGCCGACCGCGATCCGTACGGCCCCGCGCTGGTCTGCGTCACCGGAGCGTCCAATGTGACCGGTGAGCTCTGGCCGGTACGCGAACTGACCGCAGCCGCCCACGCCCACGGTGCCCGGATCGTCCTCGACGCCGCCCAACTCGCACCCCACCACCGTGTCTCCGTGAGCGAACTGGACGTCGACTGGGTCGCCTTCTCGGGCCACAAGCTCTACGCGCCCTTCGGTTCGGGCGTCCTCGCAGGTCGTGCCGACTGGCTCCAGGACGCCGAGCCCTACCTCGCGGGCGGCGGCGCCTCCCGTCAGGTCGCCCGCCGCGCCGACGGAGGCGTGGACGTCGAATGGCACACCACGGCCGCCCGCCACGAAGCCGGCTCGCCGAACGTGATCGGTGTCTACGCCATCGCCTCCGCCTGCAAGGCCCTGAGCGAAGAGGGCTTCGACCGGCTCGTCGCCCGTGAGCAGCGCCTCGTCGCCACGGTCCGCGCGGGTCTCGCCGAGGTGCCCGAGGTCAAGGTGCTCTCCCTGTTCGGGGACGAGGCTCCGCGGGTCGGTGTGATCTCCTTCGTCGTCCGGGGCTGGAACAGCTCCCACTTCGCCGCCGCGCTCTCCGCCGAGTACGGCATCGGAGTACGCGACGGGCTCTTCTGCGCTCATCCGCTGGTCCGCACCCTGTTGGGCAGCACCCCGCAGGAGCCGGGTGAGTGCGGCGCACCGGACGAGACCCCCGGCTCGCTCAACGCGATCCGGGTCAGCTTCGGCGCCGGCACCCCTGACGAGCACGTGGAGCGCTTCGTCGGTGCCGTCAAGGAACTCGTTCGTGACGGCGCCCGCTGGAACTACCGGACCGAGGACGGTCGGTGCGTCCCCGACAGGACCACGGCCCCCTCCGTCTGACGATCGTCACCCGCTGACAGGCGGGTTCCGATCAGTACCATCCGCAGGGCGCGCTCGGTGGCGTCGGTGAGGAATTCACCGCCGCGGCCGAGCGCCTCCGTCAGACTGACCGGCGCGGGCAGGATGGAGCCGTACGCGTCCACGCCCACCGAACGCACGTGGTGCGCGCCCTCGCCGATCGTGCCGGCGAGCGCGAGCACCTCACGCCCGTACCGCTTGGCCCGCCTGGCTACCTCCGCGGGCACCTTGCCGCGCGGGGTCTGATGGTCCAGTGCGCCCTCGGCGGTGATCACCAGATCGGCCCGGGCCAGTCGCTCGTCGAGGTCGAGTTGGTCGAGGAGCACGTCGAAGCGGGGCAGCAGTCGGGCCCCGAGGGCGGCGAGTCCGGCGCCGAGCCCGCCGGACGCTCCGGTCCCGGGTCCGCCGAAGAGATCGTCCCGGACCTGGAAGTCACGGGTGAGGACGGTCGCCCAGTGCTCCAGTCCCGCCGAGAGCTGTTCGACCTGTGCGGGGGTGGAGCCCTTCTGCGGACCGAAGACCCGGGCGACCCCGCGTTCCCCGCAGAGCACGTTGAAGGGGTTGCAGGCGACTCGGATCTCGGTGGCGGCCAGTCGCGGATCGAGCGCCGAGGTGTCGATCCGGTCCAGCCGCGCCAGCTCCCGGCCGCCGAGCGGGAGTTCGCGGCCGTCGACGTCGAGCAGTCGTGCTCCCAGGGCCTGGAGCGCGCCCGCGCCGCCGTCGCAGGTGCCGGAGTCCCCACAGCCGACGAGGATGCGGCGGGCGCCCGTGTCGAGTGCCGCCCGGATCAGCTCCCCGACGCCGTAGGTGGTGGTGGCCCCCGGGTCGCGCAGGTCCCGCGGCACCAGGGAGAGCCCGGCGACGGCCGCCATCTCCACCACGGCCGTCGCCTCCCCGTCTCCGAGCAGGGCGAAGTGCGTACCGATCCGATCGCCCGTGGGCCCGGTGGCGGTCAGCCGCACCAGCCGCCCGCCCGACGAGGAGGCCAACGCCTCCGCGGTGCCCTCGCCCCCGTCGACCAGCGGTATCAGATCGATCTCCGCATGGGGGACGACGCGGCGCACGCCTGCTGCGATCGCCCGCGCGGCGGACTGGGCGGAGAGGGATTCCTTGAAGCCGCTCGGGGCGACGGCGAATCGGATCAACACGGTGGGCACTCCTTGAGGGTGAGGGCGAGGGTGTGTCAGCGGACCGGCACGCCGAGGAGCGGCCAGACGGCGACGGCGAAGAGCAGTACGAGGGCCGCGGTCATCGGTGCCAGCACGGCGGACATCCGGAGCAGGTCGCGGGGGGTGTAGGTGGGGACGCCGGGGATCTCGGCGAAGAGGGTCACCGGCTTGGCCGAAGCGGGCAGGGTGTGGCAGAAGCCGGCCGCGGCGGTGGAGGCGAGGGCCGCGGCCACCGGATTGACGCCGGCTCCGACCGCGGCGGCGACCACGAGCGGCACCAGGACCGACGACCGGGCCGAGCGCGACTGGAGGACCAGATGCGCGAGGGTGGACACGGCGACCACGACGGCGAGGAACAGCCACGGCGGCAGATCCAGGGGCACCCCGGACACCAGCCACTTCGCGGCCCCGGAGTCGGCGAGCGCCAGCCCCATGGCCATGGTCGCGGCCATGAAGAGCAGCAGGGCCCACGGCACCGTCTTCAGGGCGTCCTTGAGCCGTACGGTGCCCAGGGCCGGTGAGGCCGCGACGATCGCGCCGATCAGGGCGACGACGGCGGGCGGCACCCGGTGGAGCGGCTCGCTGCACCACAGGACGACGACGGTGGCCAGCAGGACGGCGCAGCGGGTTTCGGCCGCCTCCCACGGGCCCGTGACGGGCCGGTCGCTGTGTTCCTGGATCTCGGCGGGGGTGATGTGCACCGGGCCCTTGCGGTCGGCGCGGCGGGTCGTGGTGAACAGGACCACTTCGGCCGCCAGATGGGAGGAGACGACGGCCAGCGGCAGTCCGAGCAGCAGCCATTCGGTGAAGCCGATGCGTTCCCCCGCGGCCTCCCACAGCACGGACACGGTGATGAGGTGGGCGCCCGCGCCGATCAGGGTGGCCACGGCGGAGAGCAGGATGACGGTGGGGAACAGGAGCGCCAACATGACCACCAGGCGCTTCCGGTCCTGGAGTGCCTTGGCGAGCGCGAGGAAGACGGGCATGGCGAGCGCGGCCCGTCCGGAAGTGGCAGGTACGGCGAACGCCGTGACGACGAGGGCCGCGGTCGTCAGATGCACCAACTGCCGTACGCTGCGGGCCCCTCCGACGAGGAACGCGGCTGCCCGCCCGGCGAGCCCGGTCCTGGCCACGGCGGCGGCCAGGACGAAGGCGCAGATCAGCAGCCAGACCGTGTCGTCTCCCAGGGTGCCGAAGAGGGCGTCGCTGGAGATCACGCCGGTCGCGGTGAGCGCGAGACCGGCCCCGAGGGCGATGTAGGTGTCGTCGATCGGGGTGCCGATCCAGGCGCAGGTCGCCAGGGCGAACACGGCGAGCGTGATGCGGGCGTCGCCGCTCAACTCCGGGAAGTTGCCGGGCACGACGAGCAGTGCGCAGATGCTCAGGGCCACGCAGAGGGTTGCCGCTTGGCGCAGGTTCAAGGTCACGTCATCGAGACTCCGCCTGCGTGGTGAGCGCTTCATGAGCCCTTCATGAAAGGAACTTCACGGAGCGGGGATCAGAGGAATGCGCAGGTCAGAGGGGATTGAGTGAAACTCGGTGTCCATGGTCCGGGTGGGGCCGGGGCGCGGGGGATCGCTGTGGGTGGTGGCCCGCGGGAGGGCGACGGCAGCGCGCAAGGGCACCCCGCCGCTCAGGGGTGCCCGATGGGTTCGTGCGCCGGTGCGCGTGTTATTCCGGCAGTCGGTATCCCATGCCGCGTACGGTCTCCACCCGGTCGGCGCCGAGCTTCTTGCGCAGCGCGCGGACGTAGACGTCCACGATGTTGGAGCCCGGGTCGAAGTCGTAGCCCCAGACGTGGGACAGGATCTGTTCCCGGGACAGGACCTGTCCGGGGTGCCGGAGGAAGAGTTCCAGCAGTACGAACTCACGGGCGGTCAGATCCACCGTCCGCTCACCCGAACGCGCCCTGCGGGTGCGCAGGTCGAGGGTGAGTTCGCCGTTGCGCAGCACCGTCACCTCGGGGGCCCTGGCCGCGGTGCGCAGCCGGAGTCGGACCCGGGCCAGGAGCTCTTCGAACCGGAACGGTTTGGTCATCCAGTCGTCCGCGCCGCCTTCGAGTCCGGCCACGGTGTCGCGTACGGAGTCCCTCGCGGTGAGCACGATGACCGGCACGGAAACCCGGGCCTCGCGTAGTTGGCGCAGTACGGTGAACCCGTCCTTGCCGGGCAGCCCGATGTCCAGGATGACCAGGTCGAAGCCGCCGGTGATCGCGTAGTCGTAGGCGGCTTCTCCGTCGCCGACGGCGCTCGTGGTGAATCCATTGGCCCGCAGGCCCTTTTCGACGAAGGACGCGATGCGCTCCTCGTCCTCGACGATGAGGATGCGGTTCACCGGACGGCCTCCTTCAAGTCCTTCACTTCTCTCGGTTCGTGGAGCACGAGGACGAAGGTCGCCCCGCCGCCTTCGGTGGTACGCAGTTCGACGCGTCCGCCGTGGCCTTCCGCTATGGCCTTCACGATGGCGAGGCCGAGTCCGGCGCCGGTGGCGCGCGATCCTCTGCGGGCGGTGCCGCGCCGGAAGCGCTCGAAGATCACTTCATGGTCCTGGGGCTGGATCCCCGGGCCGGTGTCGGCGACGAAGAGCTCGATCCCGTCGGCGCGGGCGCGCGAGCCGATGCTGACGCGCTGGCCCGGGACGGTGTGCTGGACGGCGTTCTGGGCGAGTTGGACCATGGCCTGGGTGATGCGCTGCGAGTCCAGGAACCCTTCGGCGTCGACGGTCCCGGCGAGTTTCCAGTCACGGTCGCCGAGCGCGCGGGCCTTCACGAACACATCGGCGGTCAGTTCGGCGAGTTGGACCGGTTCAGGGGTGACGAAGTCGGGTCGTTCGGCCTTGGCGAGCAGGAGCAGGTCCTCCACGATCCGGCTCATCCGATCCAACTCCTCCATCACGATCCTGACGGTCTCCTCCCGTTCGACCGGGTCGTCGCCCATGAGTTCCAGATGGCCGCGGACGATCGTGATGGGGGTACGCAGCTCGTGCCCGGCGTCGTCGACGAACTCGCGCTGGGCGGCGAACGCCCGCTCCAGCCGGTCCAGCATGGCGTTGAAGGTCTCGGCGAGCGCCGCTATGTCGTCCCGGCCCTGTACGGGTATGCGCTGGGTCAGATCCTGTTCGGTGAGTTGGGCGGCGGTCGTGCGCACCAGCCTGACCGGGCGCAGTATCCGGCCGGCGACCACCCAGCCGATGCCCGTGGTCATCAGCAGGGCAACCCCCGAGATGGCGATCAGCATGGTGAAGACGTTGCCGGCCTTCTGCTGTTCGCCCTCGGGGTGGAAGGCGACGACGAAGGCGGCCGGTGGATAGCCGGCGCTCGCTCCGATCTCGACCTTCGCCCAGCGGACCTCCCCCTGTCGACGGTGGAGGGTGCCGGTGGCGTTGGTGGACTCGAAGATGGTGTTCAGGGAGCGGGAGTCCTCGGCGAGTGGATGGTCCACCCGGCCCTCGCGGAACTGCATCTTGCGGGCCGGGGCCTGGCCGGAGCGACCGACCAGACCCAGCAGTTCCTCGTCGGGGTCGGCGTACTGGCGCTCCAGGAACAGCCGCAGGAGCGGGTCGGGGTCGGTGAACGGCTGGCCGGTCCGGGGGTCGACCCCGTTGCGCGCGAGGTTGGCGAACTCCTCCGCCTCCTGCGCCAGGAGGTTGTTGATCCGGTGGTCCACGTCCCTCAGGAGGACGCTGCGGGTGGCGGCTGCGACCGCTGTCAGGGCGACCGCCATCACGACGACCAGCCAGAGGAGGATGCGCAGCCGGGCGGAGACCCAGGGGCGTCCGGAATCAGCCGTCATCACCGAAGTCGTCGCCGCCCGGGCCGTCGTCGCCCTGCCCGCCCTGTTCGTTGCCGTCGTCGTGGTTGTCGTCGCCCGACGGGCTCTGGCCGGCGGTGGGGCTCTCGCCGACCGGTGGCGGTGAGACCGTCTCGTCGCTGGGGGAGGGGGGAGCGGTGGGGGGAGGCGCCGACGGGGAACCGCTCTCCAGCTCCACCTTGGGTGGTGCCTTGCGGTCGTCGGGGTTGTCCGTGAGGGCGTAGCTGGTCACCGCGATACCGAGGGGTATCGCGACGACTGCGGCGAGGGTCGCCAGGCGATGCGAGAAAACCATGATGTCGATGGTGGCGCCCCGCAAGTGGCGTCCGGATGAGGCGCAGATGAAGAATTCTTCATGCGGGGTGCGGTTCGTCCGTTGCTGTGAGTGGCGGGAATGGCGGGAATGGCAGGATTGGCGGGAATCAGCGCTCGGGGGAGTGTCTGGGCCGTGGACTCAGGCGTCCAGGCCGATGGCGAAGGCGGCTTCGAGGTCGTGCTGCGAGTAGGTGCGGAACGCCACGTGCGTGTCGGTGGCCTCGACGCCCTCGATCTTGCTGATGCTGCCCGGGATCACATCCGCGAGGTCGTCGTGGCGGGCGACCCGGACCATGGCGATCAGGTCGTAGGTGCCGGTGACCGAGAAGACCTCGCTGACGCTGTCCAGCGCGGCGATCGACTCGGCGATCTCCGGGATGCGGTCCACACTGGTCTTGATGAGCACGATCGCGGTGATCACGGTTGGCTGTCTCCCTCGGCGGCCGTGGTTTGGGTCTTCACTCTAGCCCGGCGCCCATAGCGCACCCAGGCGTAGCAGAAGCCGGTGCCGAAGCCGACGACGTGCGCGAGGTAGGCCACCCCCGGGCCGCCGGTCCCAGCCCCGGAGGCGGCCAGCCACTGCAGGGCGAACCAGAAGACCAGGACGATCCAGGCCGGGAAGCGCAGCGGCAGGAAGAAGAGGAAGGGGAACAGACTGGTGACCCGGGCCTTCGGGAAGAGGAACAGGAAGGCGCCGAGGACTCCCGAGATCGCTCCGGAGGCCCCGACGAGGGTCTGGTCGGAGTCCGCATTGGTGATGGCGTAGGCACAGAGCGCGAGATAGCCGGTGGCCGTGTAGAACACGGCGAACCAGATCGCCCCCATGCGTTCCTCGGTCATCGCGCCGAAGACATGGAGGAACAGCATGTTGCCGAGCAGATGCAGCCAGTTGCCGTGGACGAAGAGTGCCGTGAAGGGCGTCAGCAGCGCGTCGGACGTGCCCGTCATCAGTTCGGCGGGGATGACCCCCCACCTTTCGAAGTACGCGGCCTGGGCGGCGAGCAGGGCGTCCCCCGTGCCGTACGAGGCATTGAGCCCGGATACGGGGCTGATGAGGAAGACCGCACAGCAGATGGCGATCACCCCATGCGTCACCGTGGGCCCTGTCATCACGCCCCGGACCGCCCTGAGGGTCACGCCCCGCCAATCGATCACGGACAGATCATGGCGTAGTGGTCGTGAACGGTACAGAGTGCCTCGCCGTGTTCGGGGGTAGGCGCGAGGCCATAGAGTGACAGGGAGTACACCCGCAGTTCGACGGCGCACCGCGGACCTCGCTTCCGTACCTGGAAATCCGAGACGGGACCATGGAGTCCCGCACCAGTCTCAGCGAAGCCCAGTGAAGTCTGAGAGACAAGGACGGCACGATGACGACGACGGTTCCCCTGCCGACGGCCGGTACCCGCTGGCGCTGCACGCTCTGCGGCAATCTCACCCGCTTCGATGTCACCCGCTCCTCCAAGGTCGTCGAGTACGTCCATCTGGATCTCGCCGGGGAGCCCACGGTCGAGGAACGCCAGGTGCTCAGTGAGACCATCGAGTCCGTGCGCTGCCGCTGGTGCAACGCCGTGGACGAGATCGAACTCGTGGACAGGCCGGGCGCCGGCTCCTGAGGGAGCGGCGCGAGGCGCAGCAGGATAATGGGGTGACGGACCGTGGAGCAGCCTGATAGTGGCGCCGAACCGGCCTCCGCGGCCGGTGGCGCCGCCGAGGCGCTCGACCGACCGTTGCCGGAAGGCGTACGACGCCGGGTCGTGGCCCTGGTGTCGGATGCCTTCGGTGGTCTCACGGTGGGTGAGCTCCCCGCCCAATTGAGACAGTACGTCCGCTTCACTCCCTCGCGGCGCGCCAAGTTCGCCGGCAACGCCATGGCGGCTGCCCTGGAGAGCGACCCCGTCTTCCGCCAGCGCATCGGCGAGCGGCTGACCCTGGCCCAGCCCGAGCTGTGCGGCGCCCTGGCCGCCGGATCGCCGCCCGCTGCCGCCGACCCGCTGGACGTGGCGGCGGCGGCCTACGTGCTGCGCCCCACCGGCTGGGTGAAGCTGGTCGCCGCGGCGGGCGAGGAGGCCCTGCGCGCCGACGCCGAGCGGGCCGACGAGGCGGGACGGCGGGAACTTGAGCGGCTGCGCGAGGAATTGGCCGAGGCGCGGGCCCTGACCAAGAGCGAGACCGAGCGGCTGCGCACCGAACTCGAAACCGCCCGCAAGGAAGCCGAGTCGCTGCGCCGCAAGGTGCGCAGCGCCCAGAGCGACATCAAGCGCGGTGAGGCCGCCCTGCGGCAGGTCGGTGCCGAGATGGAGACCGTCCGTACGGAGGCGACGGCCCAGGTGTCGGCCGCCGAGTCCGAGGCCCGACGGCTGCGGGGGCGGCTCGGTGAGGCCGAGGCGGCCGTGGAGGCGGCCAGACGTGCCGCCAGGGAAGGCAGATCGGTCGAGGACATGCGGCTGCGGCTGCTGCTCGACACCGTCCTGGAGGCGGCCCAGGGGCTGCGCCGGGAGCTGGCGCTGCCGCCGGCGTCCGTCCATCCCGCGGATCTGGTGGATGCGGTGGAGCCCGGTCGGATGTCGCCCAAGGACATCGCGGCGCGGGCGTTGTCGGAGTCCGATCCGGCCCTGCTGGACCAACTGCTGGCCCTGCCGCAGGCCCATCTGGTCGTGGACGGCTACAACGTCACCAAGACCGGCTATCCCACCATGCCGCTGGAGAAGCAGCGGCTGCGGCTGTTGGGCGGCCTCTCGGTGCTCGCCGCGCAGTCCGGCGCGGAGATCACCTGTGTCTTCGACGGCGCCGAGTTGGCCGCACCGGTGCTGCTGGCGCCCCCGCGGGGGGTGCGGGTGCTGTTCTCCAAGGCGGGAGTCACGGCCGATGAGCTGATCCGCCAGATGGTGCGTGCCGAGCCGCCCGGGCGACCGGTGGTGGTGGTCTCCACCGACCGTGAGGTGGCTGACGGGGTGGCCAAGTCGGGAGCCCGCCCGGTGGCGTCCGCGATGTTGTTGAAGCGGCTTTCCCGCGTCTGAATCCCTCCCGCGTCTGATGGGGTGTGTCCCCTCCCACCCGCCGAGGGCTGGGGCGTAATGATCACTTCGGTATGACAATCCTGTCTAATGTCAACCGAGGTGAGGAATGACCGAATTGCTGTCATTGATGGGCAACAATCTGTCAAGACTCCTCACTGCGTGTGGATTGGGCGAAAAGAAAACGCCCATGCGCCAAGATTTTTCGCAACAGGATTTGAAGTGATCACAAGAACATCACTAGGGTCAGGCGTCGAACCTTCGCACGGTTGATCATCCATCCGGGATGGCAGCGAAGGAACCGCCACATCTGCGCATCCAGCCGATTTCCGGGGGAGTTGTGTGTGCGGAGCCGGGGCATCGTCCCCACTGGCCCGGTAGGCGGCTCTGAGGCAGAAGGAGCTCGCCTTCGTGGCGTCCCACCGTCGTCCCAAGCAGCCGGGCCGCACCCGTGTGACCGTGCTCACCGCGACCGCCGCCGCAGCTGTCGCTCTGACGTCCCAGACCGCTCAGGCAGACCCCAAGCCGAGCAAGAGCGAAGTCAAGGCCAAGGTCGACAAGCTCTACGAAGAGGCCGAGAAGGCCACCGAGAAGTTCAACGGTGCCAAGGAGCGGCAGGGCAAGCTCCAGAAGCAGGTCGACACCCTCCAGGACGAGGTCGCCCGGGGTCAGGACGACCTCAACGACCTCAGGGACAAGCTCGGGTCCGTCGCCAGCGCCCAGTACCGCTCGGGCGGCATGGACCCCTCGCTCCAACTCTTCCTCTCCTCGGACCCGGACACCTTCCTCGACAAGGCGTCCGCGCTCGACCACCTCGGCGACAAGCAGCAAGAGGCCATCGCCGAGATCCAGAACAAGCAGCGGGCCCTCGCGCAGCAGCGCAAGGAGGCCCAGGGCAAGCTGACCGACCTGGCCGACACGCGCAAGGAACTCGGCACCAAGAAGCGCGAGGTGCAGACCAAGCTCGCCGAAGCGCAGAAGCTGCTGAACTCCCTGAGCGTCCAGGAGCGTCAGTCCATCAAGGCCGAGGAGACCCGCGCCAACCGGGCCAACCAGCGCGCCGACCTCGGTGAGGCCAAGCCCGCGTCAGGCCGCGCGTCCTCCGCGTTCGCCGCCGGCCAGAGCAAGATCGGAACGCCGTACGTCTACGGCGCGTCCGGTCCCAACTCCTTCGACTGCTCCGGCTTCACCTCCTGGTCCTTCGCCCAGGCCGGCATCTCCATCCCGCGCACCTCCCAGGCCCAGGCGGGCATCGGCACGCGCATCAACTCCCAGAGCGACCTGCGCCAGGGCGACCTGGTCTTCTTCTACGGCGACCTGCACCACGTCGGCTTCTACGCCGGCAACGGTCAGGTCCTGCACTCCCCGCGCACCGGCGCCGTGGTGCGCTACGAGTCCATCAACAACATGCCGTACCAGTTCGGGGTCCGCGTCTGAGGCAGGGCCGTCGCCTTCGACGCCCCGCCACGCCCAAGCCCCCCGATCGGGGGATTTCCCGCTCCCCTCGCTGACGCCGCGCCCTGCCGGTGACCTGTGGTCTCCCGGCAGGGCGCCGCTGTGTGCGCCCCACGAGGTCGTTGGTCGCCGTGTGTTCGCCGGGCTACTGTCTGCCGCGCAACAGACCTCGTACGGCGTTCGCCCGGGTTCGTCCCTGACGGCGCCGTTCTCGAACCAGCGGATTCGGTCGGCGGATTCGTGCAGCGGAAGGGAGCGCGGCCCGTGGCGTCCCATCGACGACCCACCCACTCCGGCCTCACCCACAGTGCCCGGGTCACCGTTCTGTCCGCCGCGGCGGCAACGGCCGTCGCGGCACTCGGGGCCACCCCCGCGGGCGCCGATCCACAGACCTCCCCGGAGCGGGCGCGGGCCGCGGTCGACCGGCTCTTCCAAGAGGCGGAGAGGGCCACGGAACGCTTCAACAGCGCCTCTGAACGCGCCACTCACCTGCGCGAGGAGTTGGGGGATGTCCAGGACGGCGTGGCCCGCGGCCAGGAGCGCATCAACCGGTTGCGGGAGGCGCTCGGCTCCCTCGCGGGCGCCCAGTACCGATCCGGTGGAGTCGACCCCACCCTCTCGCTGTTGCTCTCGTCCGACCCCGACACCTTTCTGGCCCAGGCGGAGATGCTGAACATGGTCACCGAGCGTCAGCACTCCGCGCTCCAGGACCTCCAACGGGCGCAGCGCAGCATCGGCCAGTTGCGGGCCGAAGCCGCCCGCGACCTCTCCGACCTCGAACGCAGTCGGGCGGCGGTGGCCCGCCACAAACGCACCGTGGAACGCAAGCTCGCCCAGGCGCAGAGACTGCTCAACTCCCTCCCGTCTGAGGAACGCGGCGCGTTCGACCGCGCCTCCCGCTCGGGCCGTGGCGTGCTGCCCGCGCTCTCCGGTGACGCACCCGCCTCCTCCCGGGCCGCCGCCGCGATCCGGGCCGCCCGCAGCGCCGTCGGCAGGCCCTATGTGTGGGGTGCCAACGGGCCCTCCGGATTCGACTGCTCGGGGCTGGTCCAGTGGTCGTACGCACAGGCGGGCGTGGGGCTGCCCCGGACCTCGCAGGCCCAGCGGTACGCCGGGCGGCAGGTGCCGCTCTCGGAAGCACGCCCGGGAGATCTGGTGACCTACCGCAATGACGCCAGCCACATCGGGATGTACATGGGCAACGGTCAGGTCGTGCACGCGCCCTACCCCGGTGCCTCCGTCCGCTATGACCCGGTCCGCATGATGCCGATCTCCGCCGTCACCCGGGTCTGACGCCGGTGAGACGGCCCGGTGGTGCATCCGCCCGGCCCGGTGTTCCGTACCATCGGCTGGTGGCAGCAGACGGGCGCGGGCGGCGCCGGGCGATACGGATGACGGCGGGGCTCGGCGTCGCCGCAGCCGTATTGACCCCCTCCCTGCTGGGTTGTGCGACACCCGAGGCTTCCGACGCCGTACGCCGGGAGGTCCAACGCACGCTCGACGCCCGGGCCGCGGCCGTCCTCGATCACGATGAGCACGGGTATCTCTCCCACCTCGCCCCTGAGATCGTCGGGCTGTACGTCGAGCAGCGTCGCCAGTTCCGCAATCTCGCGGACGTACCGCTGCGCTCCTGGACGTACCGAGTGGTGGAGATGGACGGCGAGGGGGAGCGGGTCACCGCGGACGTGGAGCTCCGCTACCGTCTCACCGGCTACGACTACGCGCCGGTGACCTCCCGGCGCCAGGTACGGCTCGACAAGCGGCACGGACGCTGGCGGGTGACCGCCGATGAGCCCGCGCAGGGCAGTGCCCAGCAGTTGTGGCAGCAGGGCCGGGTGCAGGCCGTCCACGGCAAGCGCAGCCTCGTGCTGGGGGTCGACCAGGGCGTCGAGCGGCTCAAAGCGCTCGCCGAGCGGGCGGATCGCGCTGTGCCGGCGGTGTCCGACGCCTGGCCGTCGCCGTGGCCGCGACGGGTCGTGGTCCTGGCCCCGGCTTCGGTGGAGGCGATGGGGGCCCTGTTGGGAGCACCCGCCGCCGGCTACCGGGGCATCGCCGCGGTCACGACGGGGGAGACGGGCAGGACGGGCGCCGTGCCCGCGGACCGGATCCTGGTGAACCCCTCCGCGTACACCGTGCTCAGCGAGTTCGGCCAGGAGGCCGTACTGACCCATGAGACCGCGCACGTCGCCACGCGGGCGTACACCTCGCAGGCCACCCCGATGTGGCTGTCGGAGGGCTTCGCCGACTGGGTCGCGTACCGCGGGACGGGCCGTACCGCGAGCCAGACCGCACCCGAACTCCAGCGCGCGGTCCGTCGTGGCGCGGTCCCGGCCGGCCTGCCGTTGGACGGCGACTTCTCCTTCGGCGCGGACGCGGACGGTTTAGCCCGCGCCTACGAGGGCGGTTGGCTCGCCTGTGAGCTGATCGCGGAACGCTGGGGCGAGCGGAAACTGACCGGGTTCTACCGGGCGGTGGGCGCGGGCCGGACCCGGGCGGGCTCGGTCGAGCGGGCCATGGTCGAGCAGTTCGGCACGACGCTGAAGGAGTTCACCGAGGAGTGGCGCGACTATCTGCGGGAGCGGCTCGGCGGCTGATGCCCCCGCAGGACCGTTCCTGCCCGCGTCAGGACGTCAGCAGGGCACGTGCGGCCGTGGGTTCCTCGCTCGCCGGTGGTGGGTCCTTCACCGTGCCCCGCCACAGCCGTACGGCCGCCGTCAGCGCGGCCCCCACCAGCAGGCCGTTGCGGACCAGCAGCAGCCCGACCCCGAGCGGATCGCTGGCGACCACCTCGGCGAAGTAGATCGGGAACTCCAACGTCGTCACCGCGGTCGCCAGCAGCACCAGGGCGGCGGGCAGCACCATGCGACTGTCCCGACGGACCAGGCAGACGGCGGCCAGACCCACCGACCAGATCAGGTACTGCGGGCTGATCACCCGGCTCGTCGTGGTGAACAGCAGAACGGCGGTGAACGCCGCGTCCCCGAGCGTCGTAGGGCCGAAGCCGCGGGCGCGCCAGCGCCAGAACACCAGCCAGCCGAGCGCGACGAGCGCGAGGGCCAGGGCCAGGGACGACACCAGTGGCACGTGCGGACCGAGGAACTCGATCGACCCGTAGTTCAGCAGCACGCGCCCGTCCCAACCGAACTGCCGGGCCACATGGAAGACCAGTGCGCCCAGCGACTCCACCTCGGTCCCCCGGTCGCGCTGGAAGACCAGGAAGACCAGTGCCCCCGGCATGGCCGCGAGGAACCCCAGGGTCAGGCCGATCGCCGTGCCCGTGGCCGTCCCCCAGGCGATCAGGGCGGCCCGACCCCGATCCACACCGACCAGCAGCAACACCGGCCACACCTTCAGCAGAGCTCCCAGCGCCACCAGGGCTCCCAGTGCCCCGGGCCGCCGTACGCCCACCAGCAGGGCCACCACGGCGACCGCGGTCACCATCAGGTCGTAGCGCGCATACGCGGTCGGTCCCAGCAGCGGTACGCCCACGACCCAGACCCAGGCCCCCCGCGCGCAGTTGCCGGGCCGCCCGGCCGCGTACCGCAGCAGGACGAACACCACCGCGTCGCAGAGCAGCACCAGGACGAAGAAGCCGGCGGCGTAGTCGAGGAACGGCAGGAGCGCGGGGGAGAGGATGGCGAGAGCAGCGGCCGGCGGATACTGCCAGGTCACGTCGTCCAACGGGAAGAAGCCGCTCCGGAGCGTCTCGGACCAGCGCCGATAGATCACCGAGACGTCGGCGGTGACGTCGGGGCCCGGGAACGGCACCACGTGGAAGACCCAGAGCAGCAGCACGACCCTGGTGAACAGCCACAGGGAACCCAGCACCAGCGACGGGGACCGTCCACCCCTCATACGCGACTCATCCCGCCTTCCGATGGAACGGTGAAGCGATCATCGTGCCCGGACGAACCCGGTGCGCTCGATCAGACGGGGCCGGCGTTCGGGGGACAGGGCCCGGTTCACACGGGTGGTGCACGCGCGGTGGGCCGGCCGGGCGGAGCGGCTCCCGCTGCGGCGGCGCCTGGCGGGGCGTTCGGCCCGCCGCACGGATTTCGGTACTGTCGGCCACGATGCACAAGACCCTGATCGTGACCAATGACTTCCCGCCCCGCCCCGGTGGCATCCAGGCGTTCCTGCACAACATGGCGCTGCGGCTGGACCCGGAGCAACTCGTCGTCTACGCCTCCACCTGGAAGCGGGGCCACGAGGGCGCCGCGGCGACAGCGGCCTTCGACGCCGAACAGCCGTTCACCGTGGTACGGGACCGAACGACGATGTTGCTGCCCACCCCGCGCGTCACCCGCCGAGCCGCCTCCCTGCTGCGGGAACACGGCTGCGAGTCCGTCTGGTTCGGGGCCGCTGCTCCACTCGGACTGATGGGTCCCGCGCTGCGGAAGGCCGGTGCACGGCGGTTGGTCGCCACCTCGCACGGCCATGAGGCGGGCTGGGCCCAACTCCCCGCCGCCCGGCAGTTGCTGCGCCGCATCGGGGACGGCACGGACACGATCACCTATCTCGGCGAGTACACCCGCTCCCGCATCGCCGCCGCGCTGAGCCCCGAGGCCGCCCGACGGATGGTGCAACTACCGCCGGGGGTCGACGAGAAGACCTTCCACCCCGACTCCGGGGGCGCCGCCGTGCGGGAGCGGCTCGGGCTTGCCGACCGGCCGGTGGTGGTCTGCGTCTCCCGGCTCGTGCCGCGCAAGGGTCAGGACACCCTCATCCGGGCGATGCCCCGGATCCTGACCGACGTCCCGGACGCGGTGCTGCTCATCGTGGGCGGTGGGCCGTACGAGGACGATCTGCGGCGGCTCGCCGAAACCGTGGGCGTTTCGACCTCGGTGGTGTTCACCGGCGCGGTGCCCTGGTCCGAGTTGCCCGCGCACTACGGGGCGGGCGACGTCTTCGCCATGCCGTGCCGCACCCGCAGGGGCGGGCTGGACGTCGAAGGGCTGGGCATCGTCTATCTGGAGGCGTCGGCGACCGGTCTGCCGGTGGTGGCGGGCGACTCGGGCGGTGCGCCCGACGCGGTCCTGGACGGGGAGACCGGCTGGGTGGTGCGCGGCGGCTCGCCGCAGGACGCCGCGGAGCGGATCACGGCCCTGTTGCAGGATCCGGAGCTACGGCAACGGATGGGCGAGCGCGGTCGTCGCTGGGTCGAGGAGAAGTGGCGCTGGGACCTGCTGGCCGAGCGGCTGCGCGAACTGCTCTGACGCACGACGCTCGGGCGGATGCGCGTCGAGGGGTGCGCTCGCCGGGGCCAGGCCCCGGCCCGGTGGGCTCGCCGGGCCGGTCTCCCCGGCTGCTCCCTAGCCGCGGTAGATGCCCTCGATCTCGTCCGCGAAGTCCTTCGCCACCACCGTGCGCTTCAACTTGAGCGACGGTGTGATGTGCCCGGCCTCCTCGGTGAACTGGGCGGCCAGGATGCGGAACTTGCGGACCGACTCGGCCTTGGAGACGGCCGCGTTGCCGTCGTCCACCGCGCGTTGGATCTCGGCCAGCACTTGGGGGTCGTCCCGCAGTACGGCCGCCGCCTTGGCCGGCTTGCCGTGCTCGGCGGCCCAGCGGCCGAGGAACTCCTCGTCCAGGGTGATCAGCGCACCCACGAAGGGACGGCCGTCGCCGACCACCATGCACTCCGCTACCAGCGCATGGGCACGGATGCGGTCCTCGATCACCGCGGGAGCGACGTTCTTGCCGCCCGCGGTGACCAGGATCTCCTTCTTGCGGCCGGTGATGGAGAGGAAGCCGTCCTCGTCGAGGGCGCCGATGTCACCGGTGTGGAACCAGCCGTCGGCCAGCGCCTCCGCCGTCGCCGCCTCGTTGTTCCAGTACCCCTGGAAGAGGTGCTCGCCGTGCAGCAGCACCTCGCCGTCGTCGGCGATCCGAACGACCGACCCCGGTAGGGGCTGGCCGACCGTGCCGATCTTCTGACGGTCCCAGGGGTTGAAGGCGGTCGCGGCGCACGACTCGGTGAGCCCATAGCCCTCCAGGACCGTGAATCCGATGCCGCGGAAGAAGTGCCCGAGACGCTCTCCGAGCGGTGCCCCTCCGGAGATCGCGTGCTCGCCGCGCCCGCCGAGGACGGCCCGCAGCTTGCTGTAGACGAGACGGTCGAAGATCTTGTGCTTGATCCGCAGCCCCAGCGAGGGGCCCTTGGCGGTGTCGAGAGCGCGGCTGTACGAGATGGCCGTCTGCGCGGCCTTGTCGAAGATCTTGCCCTTGCCGTCGGCCTGCGCCTTCGAACGCGCCCCGTTGTAGACCTTCTCGAAGACCCGGGGAACGCCGAGGATCAGCGTGGGCTGGAAGGAGGCGAGCTCGTCGGTGAGGTTTCTGACGTCCGACACGCAGCCCAGCTTGATCGGGGCCATCACGGCCGCCACCTCGACCAGCCGACCGAAGACATGCGCGGCTGGCAGGAAGAGCAGGACCGAGCACTCGCCGGTACGGAAGAGGGGCTTCAGGCGCTCCACCGCGTTGCCGCACTCGGCGAAGAAGCTGCGGTGGGTGAGTACACAGCCCTTGGGGCGCCCGGTGGTCCCGGAGGTGTAGACGATCGTCGCCGGGTCATCGGCCTTCGCGGTCCTGGTGCGCTCGTCGACCAGGGAGTCCTCGACGTCGGCGCCCGACTCGATCAGCTCCGCCACCGCACCGGCGTCGATCTGCCAGAGGTGGCGCAGGGCCGGCAGCCGATCCCGTACGGACTCCACGGAGGCGACGTGCGCCTCGCTCTCCACGATTGCGGCGACCGCGCCCGAGTCGGAGAGGATCCAGGAGACCTGCTCGGACGAGCTGGTCTCGTACACCGGCACGGTCACCGCACCGGCGCTCCAGATGGCGAAGTCCATCTGCACCCACTCGTAGCGGGTGCGTGACATCAGGGCCACCCGGTCCCCGGGGCGCACACCGGCGGCGATCAGGCCCTTGGCCGCGGCTCGCACCTCCGCGAGGAACTGCGTGGCCGTCACGTCCGCCCAGCCGCCCGCGACCTTTCTGCCGATGACGACGACATCGGGGTGTTGCGCGGCGTTGCGGCGGATCAGATCCGTCAGGTTTCCGTCCGAAGGGACCTCATACAGGGCCGGAAGGCTGAACTCGCGCAAAACTGCTGCTCCTCATCGGGCTCCGGCGCCACGGCTCTGTGTAACGCACCGGCTGCGGTCCAAGATCGGGCGGGTGCTCCTGGGTGTGAGCAGAAGCAGACTGCCCGGACGTTACCCACCGGTACTCGGTTCCGGGTAGGGGTTTCCGGCCAGATGTTCCCTGCGTCACATGTTCATGGCAGTACTTCGCGCAGAGTAGTCCAATCCTTGCCGGACCCGGAAGAACGACCGGCCTGCCCCACTGTCCAGCCACCGCGACGCGTCTTAGGGTGACCGCCATGCGGGTCAATGTGATCAGTGATGTGCACGGCAACGTCGACGACCTCGCCAGGGCGGGAGACGGCGCCGACGCCTTGGTCTGTCTCGGAGACCTCGTCCTCTTCCTCGACTACGCCGACCGCTCCCGCGGCATCTTTCCCGATCTGTTCGGAGTCGAGAACGCCGAGCTGATCGTGGGTCTGCGCACCTCCCGCCGGTTCGAGGAGGCGCGGGAGCTGGCCCGTGGCCTCTGGGCGGAACTGGGGGAGGACCGGGACAGCACGATCGAGGCGGCGGTACGCCGACAGTACGCAGAACTGTTTGCGGCTTTTCCCGTCCCTACGTACGCCACCTACGGCAATGTCGATATCCCTGCACTATGGCCGGAATACGCCCATGACGGCACCACCGTTCTCGATGGTCAGCGGGCCGAAATCGGCGGTCTGGTGTTCGGATTCGTCGGCGGCGGGTTGCGCACGCCGATGCGCACGCCCTATGAGATCTCGGACGAGGAGTACGCGGCGAAGGTCGAGGCGCTGGGAGATGTGGACGTGCTCTGCTCCCACATCCCGCCCGATGTGCCCGAACTGACCTATGACACGGTCGCCCGCCGCTTCGAACGCGGTAGCTCCGCGCTGCTGGCCGCCATCCATCGCACCCGACCCCGGTACGCGCTCTTCGGCCATGTCCACCAGCCACTCGTCGCTCGGATGCGCATCGCGGCCACCGAATGTGTCAATGTGGGGCATTTCGCCTCAACGGGCCGTCCCTGGAGCCTGGAGTGGTGAACACCACCCGGACAGCATGGAGCAGCCGCTGAGATTCGGCCGCCCACTCCTGGAACGCGCCCTGGAGGCTGGAGGGCCGCAGACGGAGGGCACCCCCGGTCGCGATAGCCTTCCCACCATCAACACCGGTCCGTACCCGCACTCCAGGGAGCCGCAGCGATGGCGGAACACACCAGCTCAAGCATCACCATTGAGGCGGCACCGGCCGAAGTGATGGGAGTGATCTCGGACTTCGACCGCTATCCGGAATGGACCGGGGAGGTCAAGCAGGCCGAGGTGATCTCCCGGGACGCCGACGGCCGCGCCGAGCAGGTCCGGCTGGTCCTCGACGCCGGCGCGATCAAGGACGACCACACCCTCGCCTACACCTGGAACGGTGCGAACCAGGTCAGTTGGACCCTGGTGAAGTCGCAGATGCTGCGCGCCATCGACGGCTCCTACACCCTCACCCCGGTCGGCGGCGACCGTACCGAAGTCACCTACCGACTCACCGTCGACGTCAAGATCCCGATGCTGGGGATGATCAAGCGCAAGGCCGAGAAGGTCATCATCGACCGGGCCCTGGACGGACTGAAGAAGCGCGTCGAGAGCGGACACTCCCACTGATGCACCTGGTCCTCGTCACCGGACTCGGCGGCGCGGGCCGTACCACCGTCGCTGCGGCGACCGCCCTCGCCCTGGCCCGACCGACGGCAGCGACACCCGCGGCCCGAGCGGCACGGGTCCTCCTGCTCTCCACCGACCCCGGCACCCCCCTCGGCGTGCCCGTCACACCCGCCCCCGGGCTGCGTACGACCGAGATCGCCGACGGTCTGCGAGCCGTCGAGATCACCGAAGGACTCTGGGCCGCCTCGATCGACAGCGCGCCCCGCTTCCGGGCCGAGTTCCTGTCCTGGCAAGAACGCGGTGCGACCGCCCTCGACCTCCTCGGCGCCACCAGACTCGCGGACGAGGAACTGACCGAGCTCCCGGGCAGCGAGCAGTTCGCCCTGCTCAAGGCGGTGACCGCGGCGGCGGCCGGCGACTGGGACGCGGTCGTCGTGGACCTGCCCCCGGTACGCGAAGCCATCGCACTGCTCGCCCTGCCCGAGCAGCTCCGTCGCTATCTGCGCCGACTGCTGCCCCCGGAACGCCAGGCCGCCCGCGCGCTGCGTCCCGTGCTCGCCCAACTCGCCGGCGTCCCCATGCCCGCCCAACTGCTGTACGACACGGCAGCGGGCTGGGACACCGAACTCGCCGCGGTCCAGCAGGTGGTCGCCTCACCGCAGACGGTGGTGCACCTGGTCGCCGAGCCGGGCTCCACCGCCGCCGATGCGCTGCGGACCGCCCGTACCGGGTTCGCCCTGCACGACCTGCGCGTGGACGCGGTGATCGCCAATCGGGTCCTCCCCCGGCACTCGGCCGATCCCTGGCTCGCGGGCCTCGCAGCCCAGCAGGAGAAGACGCTGCACGAGTGGCACGCGGAGTGGGGGCCGCGCGTCCGCGAGGTCACCCACATAGGACGGGAGTCCCGGGGCATCGCGGCACTCCAGGACATCGGGGCGGACCTGTTTCCCGAAGCCGCTGGACCGCCCCTTCCGCTTGCTGTGGACGCGGGCGCGGAGGAGGCCGGTGACGTCGAGTCGAAGCGGGTCATCGACCTGCGCGACGAGGACGGCACGTTCGTCTGGGACATTCCGTTGCCGGGGGCCAGCAAGGGAGACGTACATCTCGTGCGGCGTGGCGAAGAGCTCGTCCTGACCGTCGGCCCCTTCCGCAGGATCGTTCCGCTGCCGTCCGCCCTGCGCCGCTGCACCGTCTCCGGGGCCGCCCTGAAGGAGGGCGCCCTCAAGGTCCGATTCACCCCGGACCCCGATCTCTGGCCGCGCACTCGCTGAACCGTTCGCGTCCGTTCGGGTAACGTCGAGGGTACGAACACCCATCGCCGGACCAACGCCCTGTGCAGGAGTACGCCATGAGCGATGCCACCGAGCGGCCAGCCGACGCCGACGCATGGGCCGACGCCTGCGCCGAAGACCTCGCGTCCGAAAAGGCCCGCCGCCGCGCCGAGTACGGCCCTCCGCCCGGCTCCGCCGGCGATGAGCTGCGCAAACTCTTCGGTGCCGTGGCCGACAAGGTCAATGAGTTCCAGTCGTCCCTGCCGGGGGTCGCAGCGCAGAGCGCCGTGCAGCAACTGGTCAATCAGGCGAAGTCCGCCGTCGAGCCGGTGTTGCAGCGCAATCCCCAGGTCTTCGACCATCTTGCCGCCGCGGGCGGTGAGCTGCTCGCGGCCTACCGCTCCGCCGTCGAGGGCCAGGAACGCCGCTGGACCCAGGGGACCGAGAAGCCGACCGATTCCGCGAAGGACTCCGGTCCCGCGAAGAAGTCCGGGGATCCGCGCGACGACGAACCCGGTGGCGGCGAACACATCGACCTGGACTGATCATGGTCCTGTTGCCCTCGGGTACGGTTGAAGCCAGTGGCCATACCGGGAACTGAGGGGCACATGGGACTCACCATCGGCGTCGACATCGGCGGCACCAAGATCGCTGCGGGCGTTGTCGACGAGGCGGGCACGATCCTCAAGACACACAAGGTGCCCACTCCACCGACCCCCAGCGGCATCGTGGACGCCATCTGCACCGCCGTAGGTGCGGCGGGCGAGGGGCACGAGGTCTCAGCGGTCGGCATCGGCGCCGCGGGCTATGTGGACGACAAGCGGGCCACCGTACTGTTCGCGCCCAACATCGACTGGCGTCACGAACCCCTCAAGGACAAGGTCGAGCAGCGCGTGGGGCTGCCGGTCGTCGTCGAGAACGACGCCAACGCCGCGGCCTGGGGCGAGTACCGCTTCGGGGCCGGCCAGGGACACGACGACGTCATCTGCATCACGCTCGGCACGGGCCTCGGCGGCGGCATCATCATCGGCAACAAGCTACGCCGGGGACGTTACGGGGTGGCCGCCGAGTTCGGTCATATCCGCGTGGTCCCGGACGGTCTGCTCTGCGGCTGTGGCAGCCAGGGCTGCTGGGAGCAGTACGCGTCCGGCCGTGCCCTCGTGCGCTACGCACGCCAGCGCGCCAACGCCACCCCCGAGAACGCGAAGATCCTCCTGGGCCTCGGCGACGGCACGGTCGACGGCATCGAGGGCAAGCACGTCAGCGCCGCCGCCCGCCAGGGCGACCCGGTGGCGGTCGACTCCTTCCGGGAACTCGCCCGCTGGGCCGGGGCCGGCCTGGCGGACCTCGCCTCGCTGTTCGACCCGTCGGCCTTCATCGTCGGTGGCGGGGTGTCG
The DNA here is from genome assembly GCF_042753785.1 of Streptomyces sp. NPDC059256. Lineage (NCBI taxonomy): Bacteria > Bacillati > Actinomycetota > Actinomycetes > Kitasatosporales > Streptomycetaceae > Streptomyces > Streptomyces sp. NPDC059256. The sequence goes on from NZ_JBHYZO010000005.1 coordinate 81,040, forward strand.
GACGAGGGGGAGTTGGTCCTCGAACCGATCCGCAAGTCCTTCCGCCGCTGGTTGATCGGTGGCCAGTGGCGACCCCACGCCCAGGTCCTCGCCGCCCAACTGGGCAACAAGGCGGGCTTGGTGGGCGCCGCGGACCTGGCACGCCAGGGCTAGGTGCATCGCTGCTGCGTGGTGTGCGGTGACGGCCGGGTCGTGGTGATGGCCGGTTCGCGAGGATGGCTGGCGGGCCGCTGAGTCTGCGGCGGGTCCGCATCGATTCCATGGCGCGTCCATGACGGCTCCCGGTGCCGGAAGGCCCCGGGAGCGCCCAGGCGGTCGGTTCACCGCCGGCGCATCCCGGAGACCGCCTTCCGCCCGGAGTCCCGGAGACCGCCCTGCGGGCAGGTCGGTCGGGAGGGACCGGCCGATTCCTGCCCGGACGCTCCGGCCTCGATCGTCCCTGGCTCTGAAGGGCCGGAGCTACCCGGGCCAGGTTCCCGTCAGCCGTCGGGTCGCCGTGGCCCCGCCGCGGTCCACGGCCGCCTTCACCACGGCGAAGACCGCCCCTTGGAGTGCCGCGGCCATCAACACCTCGCCCCAGCCACGGCCCTCGTCCGTGGGACCGGGCGCCTTGTCGTCATGGCCGAGGCGCTTCCAGATCTGACCGAAGGCCGCGCTGGCGAGCAGCCCGCCGAGCGCCCCGACCCCGGCACCGACCGGCTTGTAGAGCAGTTTCGACGCCTTCACCGGCCCCTCCGTCGGGCCAGCACCACCAGCGCCACGGTGGCTATGCCCAAGGCCAGCAGCGGCACGCGCTTCCTCCGTGCGGTCTCGGCGACCAGGGCCGTCGTCTCCTGCACGGGCGGCGGCGTGACTTCGCGCAGTTTGTCGCTCACGGCCGTTGCCGCATCCGCCAGCTGGGTCTTGGCCGCGGACGCCTTCGCACGGACCTGCTCGCCCATCTCGCCCACCTCGGCTTTCGCGGCGAGCGCCTCGATGGTCTGTCCCAATTGTTCGCGGGTGTCCTGCGCACGGGAGCGCAGCTCCTCGGTGTCGAGGACGTTGCGTCGGGGGTGGGGGATGCCGTTCATCGTGTGCCCTTTCCTGTGATCTCGGCGTACTGGGTCTGCTCGCTCGGGCTTCGGCGGTTCTCTCGCCTTGCGATCGACGGCACCGCAGGTCGCGAGGTTCTGCGGTCCGGTGCCGCCAGTGCAGCGGCGCCGGCTACCAGCACCCCGGCAACGATGAGCGTGGACGCCCACCAGGGCAGCACCTGCCCGATGGCGACCAGTGCCACGGCCGACGCGACCTGGAGGCCGAGTGCCGCCATCACCGCGGCGACGCCCTGGAGTCCACGGTTGCGGCCCGCTTGCCGAAACCGTCGCGACCGTCGCGGCTGCCTCCGCCGCGCATCGGTAACGACCGGCCGCCGCGGCTGCGGGTCGGTGGCGGGCACCGATCCCCACAGCCCGCCGCACCAGGTCATACCGCTCATGACGTCCTCACCGCCTCGCCGGGGTCTTCGAGGAAGCGGCTACCCGGTTCCCCCCACATCAGACATCTCCCTCATCACACCCCCTGAGGTCATGGGCGCCAGGGAAGGGGGCGCGACCGTGAGAAGGGGGGTGCAGCCGGCCGCGCAGCCCCGGGCGAGCCTGACGAAACACGGGCAACTCCGTCGTAGGGTGCTGGCATGGCCACGGTCCTACCCAACTCCCGTACCGAACCCGACGGTTCCGCCGTTGTTCGTGTCCTCAGCTACAACGTTCGCTCGCTGCGCGACGACGAGGACGCCCTCGCCCGAGTCATCCGGGCCTGCGCGCCCGACCTCGTCCTCATCCAGGAGGCGCCCCGCTTCTTCCGCTGGCGCAAGCACGCCGCACGGCTCGCCGCCAAGACCGATCTCTTCGTCCTCAGCGGTGGCGCCACCGCCGCCGGCCCTCTGCTCCTGTGCTCACTGCGGGCGACCGTCGAGCGGACTCAGGACGTCCTGCTACCGCTCGTCCAAGGCCAGCACCGTCGTGGCTTCGCCACCGCCGTGGTCACGATCGGCGGTGCCAGATTCGGTGCGCTCAGCTGTCATTTGAGCCTGTCGGATGCGGAGCGCCCGGCGCAGGCAGGGTTGCTCATCGACCAGATCACCGCGATGGACGTGCCGTACGCCGTCGTCGCGGGAGACCTCAACGAGACCCCTGCCGGACACAGCTTCCAACGGATCGCCCAGCAGATGCAGGACTGCTGGGCGACTGCGCCGTGGGGCGGGGAGAACACCTTCGATCCCGACCGGCCGAGGCGCAGGATCGACGCCGTCTTCGCGAGCCACGGCATCGAGGTGCTCGGCTGCGGGGTGCCGCTCGACCATCCCGGGGTGAGCGCCGCTGATCTGCGCGCGGCCAGCGATCATCTCCCCGTACTGGCCGCGCTCAGGATTCCCGCCGTACTCCCCGCCTTCGCGGGTTCCTAAAGGGTGTTGCAGCAGGCCCTGTCCGACGCGTCCCGTCCGGCCCGTGAGCCCTTCGGGCGGACGAGGCACTTCGTCGGACAGCCCTTAGACGACCGCGCCCCGACCGGGGTCGTCGTCCTCTTCGTCACCGTGTGCCATCCGGGCCACCAGCGTCGCGAAGCCGCCGAGGAAACCGCCGACGCACAAGGTGGTCAGCCACCAGGTCATCTCCCACTGGAGCAGAACCGCGATCAGCATCAGCACCGGACCGCCGATCACCGCCAGCCAGGCGAACTTCGCCGTGACATCGGCCTCCGGCAGCGGCGGCGGCTCCGGGGGGACGAAGTGGCCTTCTTCGCCGTCGTCCCCGTCGTCGCCCTGGTCGGTGTTGCCTTCGTTCGGCTCGACCACCTGGTAGTCACGGGGGCCGGCGCCGCCGACCCCAGGGGCGAAGGTGATGGAGCTGCCGAGCCCGGCCGCCTGGTCCTCTTCGGGCGATGGCTCCTTCCCCTTGCCCTGGGGCGACTCGTTCACCTCGCCTTCGAGGAGCGCGAGGTCCTCCACCGACTTGAACGGCTTGGCACCCGGCGGGTCAGCCGGTTCATCCCCGTACCCCGCGACGATGGCGGCCCAGGCCGCCTCCTCGTCGATGGGCTGCGGCTCTCGGTCCGCGTCATGCTGCTCAGCCACCGGCGGTGCTCCCCTTCCTCACGGCATTCGGAGCGAGCCGGTCGACGAACGCACAACTCTCGTGGAAGATCCGCTCCGCATCGTGGTCCAACGTCGCGACGTGGTAGCTCTGTTCCAACACGACCTCAGTGACGTCCGTGGAGGAGACCCGGCCGAGAATCCGCGCCGAGTCGACCGGCGGTACCACATGGTCCTGCAAACTGTGCAGGAGCACCATGGGCTGGGTGACCTGGGGCAGCTCGCCGTCGACGAGCCGAAGGAAATTCCGCAGCGAGTGCGCGGCCTGGAGCGGTACCCGGTCGTAGCCGACCTCGTGGGCGCCCTCCTTGGCGATGTCGTCGATCAGCCCCGGGGTGGTCCGGACGACATGGCGGGCCACCGGCAGTGCCCGCGCGGCGAGACCGTGCACCTTGTTCGCCGGATTGACCACGACGATCCCTCGGACCGCGTCCCCGTACCGGGCGGCGAGCCGCAGGGCGAGGGCGCCTCCCATGGAGAGCCCGAAGACGAAGACGACCTCACACTTCGAGAGCAGTTCGCGCAGCTCCCGGTCCACCTCCGCGTACCAGTCCTGCCACCCGGTGATCTGCATGTCCTGCCAGCGCGTGCCGTGGCCCGGGAGCAGCGGTAGGGAAACGGTCAACCCCCGCTCGGCCAGGAACTCCGCCCAGGGACGCAACGACTGCGGTGAACCGGTGAATCCGTGGCAGAGAAGGACGCCGACCTCGCCGCCTTCATGGCGGTAGGGCTCGGCTCCGGGAAGGACCGGCACCGGGGTCTCCTGTTCTGTGGCATGAAGCATCGAAGGGGGTGCATCTCACCGTACGCGACCGGACTGACACCGACCAGGTCCATAAGTCCACCGGCGCGGGGGATGCACCGGCCCCGTGGTCACGTCGGGTTAAGGTCTGTTCGACAGCAACAGGAGGCATTCGAGTTGATCTACGGCGCAATGAAGTTCTCCATCGGAGGCTCGCTGAAGCTTGCCTTCAGACCCTGGGTGGAGGGTCTGGAGAACATTCCCGCCGATGGCCCGGCGATCCTCGCGAGCAACCATCTCTCCTTCTCCGACTCCTTCTTCCTGCCGGCGGTCCTCGACCGCAAGGTCACCTTCATCGCGAAGGCGGAGTACTTCACCTCGCCAGGGGTCAAGGGTCGGCTCACCGCCGCCTTCTTCAAAGGTGTGGGACAGCTCCCGGTCGACCGGTCCGGTGGGCGGGGAGCGGGTCAGGCGGCGGTCAGGGCCGGTATCGAGGTGGTGGAACGCGGCGATCTCTTCGGCATCTACCCCGAGGGCACGCGCTCCCCGGACGGCAGGCTCTACCGCGGCAAGCCCGGTGGCCTCGGCCGGGTGGCGCTCGCCACCGGTGCGCCGGTGATCCCCATCGCCATGATCGACACGGAGAAGATCCAGCCGCCGGGCAAGGTCGTGCCCCGGCTGATGCGGCCGGGCATCCGGATCGGCAAGCCGCTCGACTTCAGCCGCTATCAGGGACTGGAGGAGGACCGCTACATTCTGCGTTCACTGACCGACGAGGTCATGTACGAGATCATGAAGCTCTCCGGGCAGGAGTACGTCGACATCTACGCCACCGTCGCCAAGCGGGAGATCGCGGAGGCGGAGAAGGCGGCCAAGGCGGCGGCGAAGGCCGGGGGGAACACGGCCCGGGAGAAGGCGCCGGCCGTGGAGCAGGCCGCTCCGGCCGATGACGTCGAACACACGGACAGACCGCCGGCCGCGTAGGAGCGCCGTCGTCGATCGGGGGGTGGGGGACATGGCCGGACAGGGTGCGCACACCGAGCCCACAGAGGGCACCGAGGGCACTGAGGCTGTTGGGGGACCTGGGGGACCTGGGGGACCTGGGGGACCTGGGGGCACGAAGGCCCGACAGGTCGGACGGATGTCGGTCGAGTTGCCCCTGTGGCGCGCGCTCGCCGGCTACCGCGTCCTGACGATGGTGTACGCGATACTCCTCTTCGCCTTCACCCCGGACGACTTCGAGCGCCCCTGGGTGGCCTTCGCCTTTCTGACGCTGCTGGCGATCTGGACGCTGGCCACCCTGCCCCAGGTCTCCAACGCCACCCGCTGCACCAAGCGGTTCCTGGGCGTGGACCTCACCATCGCCCTCACCGGCATCCTGATCACTCCCCTCGCCGACGTGGACGCACCGCACGTCGACGGACCCACCCTGCCGTCGATCTGGACCGCGGGCTCCGTACTGGCCTTCGCCATCAAGGGCGGCTGGCGGTGGGCGGGCTTCGCCTCCTCCCTGGTCGCCGTCGCCAACATCGTCGAGCGTGCCGAACCCAGCCGCGACACCTTCCACAATGTGCTCCTGGTCTGGGTCGCCTCGATCGCCATCGGCTATGTGGTCGAGGTCGCGCGGGCATCGGAACGCACCCTGGCCCGGGCGCTGGAGATCGAGGCGGTGACCCGGGAGCGGGAGCGGCTGGCCCGCGACATCCACGACGGGGTGCTCCAGGTGCTGGCGATGGTGCAGCGGCGCGGTACGGCCCTGGGTGGCGAAGCGGCCGAGTTGGGTCGGATGGCGGGGGAGCAGGAGATCGCCCTGCGCACCCTTGTCTCCCGTGGCCTCGTGCCCGTCACCCGCCCGGGGGCCGCCGAGTCTGGCGGATCTGGCGGATCAACGGCGGCAGGGGGAGCAGCGACGACCGAGTACGTCCTGGGGGGCGAGGACTACGACGAGCACGCCCACGAGTGCGATGTGCGCTCCCTTCTCGCCCGCTACGCGGGCCCTCAGGTGACCTTGTCGGAGCCGGGCGCGCCGGTGCAGCTCCCGGCCCTGGCGGCAGCCGAACTGACGGCCGCGGTCGGTGCCGCCCTGGACAACGTGAGGCGTCACGCGGGAGCGGACGCCAATGCCTGGATCCTGGTGGAGGACTGGACGGACGAGGTGATCGTCACCGTTCGGGACGACGGCCCCGGCATTCCGGAGGGCCGTCTCGCCCAGGCCGAGGGGGAAGGCAGGCTGGGCGTCGCCCAGTCCATCCGCGGTCGGTTGCGCGACCTCGGAGGCACCGCCGAACTGCTCTCCGTACCGGGGCAGGGGACGGAGGTCGAGTTGAAGGTGCCACGCCAGCGGTGACGTTGACCGGGCATGCTGCCCGAGGAATGAAGGGCGCCGTGCATCCGGGCGAACCGCAGCCCGCAGATCCTTCGTCCCCTTCATTGCACTTTTTCGCTTGATTGCACAGGATCGATCAAATTCACCGAGAGCGATGAGTTCACCGAGAGCGATGAAGTTCGACGGGGGAAGGCAGCGGCAGATGACGGAAGAGCAGGCGGTCAGGGTGATGGTCGTCGACGACCACCCGATGTGGCGGGATGCGGTCGCCCGCGATCTGGCTGCGGCCGGGTTCGACGTGGTGGCCACGGCCGGTGACGGCCGACAGGCGGTGCACCGGGCCAAGGCGACCGTGCCGGACGTCCTCGTACTCGATCTCAACCTTCCCGAACTCCCCGGAGTGCAGGTGTGCAAGGAAGTGGTCGGGGCGCTGCCGGGGGTGCGGGTGCTGGTGTTGTCGGCCAGTGGTGAGCACGCGGATGTGTTGGAAGCGGTGAAGTCGGGTGCGACGGGCTATCTGCTGAAGTCCGCGAGCACACAGGAGCTGACCGATGCCGTGCGCCGGACGGCCGTCGGCGACGCGGTCTTCACCCCGGGGCTGGCCGGGCTGGTGCTCGGCGAGTACCGCAGGCTGGCCACGGAGCCCGTCCCCGCGGCGGGGGCGGACGAGCCCAAGGCTCCGCAGCTGACCGACCGCGAGACCGAGGTGCTGAGGCTGGTCGCCAAGGGGCTCTCGTACAAGCAGATCGCCGAGCGGCTGGTCATCTCGCACCGCACGGTGCAGAACCACGTCCAGAACACCCTGGGCAAACTGCAACTGCACAACCGGGTGGAACTGGTGCGCTATGCGATAGAGCGTGGCATCGACACCCCGGACGGCCCTGACAGCCTCGGACACCCGAGCAGTTCCCGTACCTCCCGGGGTGGTCGTCGCTAGTTTCGCCTCCATGGCTGTGCCGGGCCCCTGAGCGCTCCGGCGCGCCCGGCGGACCTTCTCCGCCCCGGTGCGGCGTCCCTGGAACGGGGCGCCGCACCGCCGTTTCGGTGGCGCGTTTCGGAAACCGCCGCGCCGGGCGTCGTGCTCTCGGGGCTGGACGCCCTTCTTGCCTCCCTTTGCGCGCTGTGATCTCGTTCGCCCGCCGGCGTGCGCCCTATCCACGGTCGGGTGGTGGTGGGCGTGCGAGCACCACCCCGCTCGTAAGAGTGAAAAAGCTTCCCTATGCAGTGCTTCAACGGCCTTAATTCGCGTGGGAATTGGCTATCCCTCGCATCCCACGGTGACGCGTTTCACCACTAGCGTTGCCGTTCTGGGTCCCCCAGCAGAAGACGGTTTTGGGGCCCATTCAGGCGAAGGGAAGTATCCATGCGCGTAGGAGTACTGACCGGGGGCGGCGACTGCCCCGGCCTCAACGCCGTCATCCGTGGCGCTGTCCGGAAGGGCATTCAGGAGTACGCGTACGAGTTCGTCGGTTTCCGCGATGGATGGCGCGGACCGCTCGAAGGTGACACCATCCCGCTCGACATCGCGGCAGTTCGCGGCATTCTGCCTCGCGGTGGCACCATTCTCGGCTCCTCTCGAACCAACCCGCTCAAAGCAGAAGACGGTGTTCGGCGGATCAAGGAAAATCTGGCAAAGCACGAGGTCGATGCACTGATCGCAATTGGCGGCGAGGACACTCTCGGCGTCGCGACAGCGCTCTCGGGCGAGTACGGAATTCCCTGTGTCGGGGTCCCCAAGACCATCGACAATGATCTTTCCGCCACCGACTACACCTTTGGATTCGACACCGCAGTCGGCATCGCCACCGAGGCGATCGACCGACTGCACACCACGGCCGAGTCGCATATGCGCGTGCTCGTGGTGGAGGTGATGGGCCGGCACGCAGGGTGGATCGCGCTCCACTCGGGTCTCGCGGGTGGAGCGAACGTCATCCTCATCCCGGAGCAGCGCTTCGACGTCGACCAGGTCTGCAAGTGGGTGACCTCGCGTTTCAGAGCCACCTATGCCCCGATCGTCGTGGTCGCCGAGGGCGCCATGCCCAAGGACGGCGAGGCGGTGCTCAAGGACGGCTCACTCGACTCCTTCGGCCATGTGAGGCTCTCCGGAGTCGGCGAGTGGTTGTCGAAGGAGATCGAGTCTCGTACGGGCAAGGAGGCTCGTACGACGGTTCTCGGCCATGTTCAGCGCGGGGGTACACCCAGTGCCTTCGACCGCTGGCTGGCGACCCGCTTCGGGCTGCACGCGATCGACGCGGTGCGGGACGGCGACTTCGGCAAGATGGTCGCCCTCCAGGGCACCGACATCGTCCGGGTTCCGATCGTGGACGCGACCTCCAAGCTCAAGACCGTCGACCCGAAGCTCTACGAGGAAGCCGGAGTGTTCTTCGGCTGATCCACAACGCTGAACGGCGCCACCGGGCTGTGGGTCGTATATTCGCGATATCTGGACCCTTCGCGATATCCGGCCCGCAGCTCACCTTCCTGGAGGAAGTCGTGGACATCCTTGCCTTCGGGGTGCAGGCGGATGAGAAACCCCTGATCGAGCGGGCATTCGCCGGACTCCACGACGTCCGCTGCGTGGAGGTTTTCCTCACACAGGACACGGCTCCCATCGCGGCCGGCTATGAAACGATCTCCACGAGCGTCAACGCCAACCTCAGTGGCCGCGTGCTGCAAACCCTGGCGGTCGGCGGAACCACCATGATCGCTCAACGTTCCACAGGATTCAATAATATCGATCTTGAAGTGGCCGAGCGGCTGGGTTTGACCATTGCCCGGGTGTCCTTCTACTCGCCCTACTCCGTGGCCGAGTTCGCCTGGACGCTGGCCATGGCGGTCAACCGCAGAATTGTTCGCGCCTCCGCTCGCACCCGCGATTTCGACTTTCGCCTCGACGGACTCATGGGACGTGATCTTCACGGTCGGACGGTCGGAGTGATCGGTACCGGAAAGATCGGCGAGGCATTCACCCGAATCGCCCACGGCTGTGGAATGAACCTATTGGGCTGGGACATCACGGAGAACCCGGCCTGCGTCGAACTCGGCATGCGCTATGTCGACAAGGACGAACTGCTCGCGTCCGCCGACCTCGTCAGCCTCCATGTGCCCCTGCTGCCCGCCACCCACCATCTGATCGGCCGGGACGCACTGCGCGCGATGAAGGACGACGCCATCCTCGTCAACTCCAGCCGCGGTGGACTGATCGACACGGAAGCCCTGGTGGGCGAGTTGCGCAAGGGCAGGTTCACCGGCGTGGGGCTCGACGTGTACGAGGCGGAGGCCGGACTCTTCTTCCTCGACAAGTCCTTGGAGCCCATCGAGGACGACACCCTGGCCCGACTGGTCACCTTCCCCCAGGTCCTCGTCACCTCGCACCAGGCGTACTACACGGAGGACGCGGTGGGCCAGATCGTCGCCGCGACCGTACAGAACGTCAATGACTACGTGGCAGGTCGGCGCAGCGAGAACTTCCTCGTGCCCAAGGCGGGCTGATGCGGCAGACGGGCTGATTCGGAGACGGCTGATGCGGCAAACAGCCGGATCCGGAGACGGACCCATCCGGCTGACGCGGGTGCGGGGCCGCCCGGGACGCCCCCGCACCCCGGGCCATCAGCCGCGCGGCAGCGCGGTGGCCGCCAACAACTCCGCGACCACCGCCGGGCCCTCCAGGGTCAGCACCGACTCGGGATGGAACTGCACCGAGGCGAAGGTGGCCGCTCGCATCGCATGGACGTCCCCGGTCAATGGATCGCGGGCCGTCTCCACACCCCGCCCCATGAGTTCCGCGGCCATCCGGTCGTCGCACCGGGCGGTGAAACTGTTGTAGAAGCCGACGGTCCTCTCGTGTCCGAACAGGTCGACGCTCTCCTGCGCGCCCTGGTACGGCTCCGCTTTCCGTACGACCGGCAATCCCAGCTCCGCTGCGATCAACTCGTGTCCCAGACACACGCCCAGCAGCCCACGGGGAGGACCCGCCAGCAGTTCGGCCGTCAGCGCCCGCAGCAGCCGCATCTTCGGATCGGACGCATCGGTGGGATCGCCCGGCCCCGGGCCCAGCACCACCGGTCCCGGATGGGCCAGTGCCGTTTCCCGCAGCCCCGGCTCGTCGAAGCGCCGCACGGTGACCTCCAGCCCCGTCGAGCGCAGCAGATGCGCCAGCATCGCGGTGAAGGTGTCCTCGCCGTCGACCATCAGGGCGTGTCCCGTGGGCTCGACAGCGCGTTCCTGCATCCGCAGCCAGAACGGGGCGAGCGATGCCCGCCGGGATTCCAGGGCCGCCTGTACCCGGAGGTCGTCGGCCAGTCGGGGGCGCTCGGGCCCCGCCTCTCGGCGCTGCGGGCCCACGCCGAGCGCCGCGAGCACCCCGGCCGCTTTGGCGTGCGTCTCGGCCACCTCGGCCAAGGGGTCCGAATGGCGCACCAGAGTGGCTCCGACCGCCACCCGCACCCGACCGTCGGCCGAGATGTCGGCCGTGCGGATCGCGATGGGGGAGTCCAGCGTCTGCTGCCCTCCCGCGTCGACGCCGAGGAGGGCGAGCGCGCCCGCGTAGTAGCCGCGGCCCCCCGCCTCGTACCGTCGGATGACCCGACAGGCGTTCTGCACCGGCGATCCGGTGACCGTCGCCGCGAACATCGTCTCCTTCAGCACCTCGCGCACATCCAACGAGGAGCGACCGCGCAGTTCGTACTCGGTGTGGGCGAGGTGCGCCATCTCCTTCAGCCGCGGGCCGACGACGACCCCGCCCCGGTCGCCGACGGTGCACATCATCTTCAGTTCCTCGTCGACGACCATCGACAGTTCGTCTCGCTCCTTGGCGTCGTCGAGGAAGCGCAGCAGCGCCTCGGGGTCGGGACCCTCGGGCGGATAGCGGAACGTGCCGCTGATCGGATTCATCACCACGGTCTCGCCGCTCATCCGCACGTGCACCTCCGGGCTGGCACCGACCAGCGTGCGCTCCCCGGTGTGCACCACGAAGGTCCAGTACGCGCCGCGCTCACCGGCGAGCAACCGTCGGAACAGGGCCAGCGCGTCCGCCCGTCCGAACCCGGGGACCTCACCGGTGAAGGTGCGGCGGATCACGAAGTTCGCCCCCTCGCCCTGTCCGATCTCGTCCTCGATCACCCGGCGCACGACATCGGCGTACTCGGCGTCCCCGATGTCGAAGGCGCCCGATGTGACGGTCACCGCGTGCGCGGGCAGCGTCCGCAGCGCCTCGTCGAGCGGAAGCGCCCAGGACTCGTCCGCGACCAGCACGCTCAGCGGTGTCCCGTCGTCGTGGACCTCGAAGCCGCGCTCAGCGATCTGCCGGAACGGGACCAGTGCGAGCGAGGGGCGCGGTGAGACCGGGATCTCGGCGAGGGTGTCGACCTCCCGCACCGAGCCGATCAGTACCTCCACCAGGTCCTGATCGTGACCGGGGGTGCGTCTGCGCAGCAGGGCGAAGGGTGGACAGTCGTCGTCGAGGAGCCGGGCGAGGTTGTGCACGGGGTTCGCGGCGGTTGCCATCCGGGCTGTTCCTTCCAGTGAGAGGGAGGAGGAACGGCCGGTTTCACTGCGGAAACACCGAAGGCCGCCCCTCGGGCGGCCTGTGTGAAATCCGATTGCGCCGTGCGCAGTCAGTGGGCCGCCGAGTGAGCGGTCCACCACCAGTTCTGCTGCACATGTGCGGTCACGCCGGGAACTGTAGCGCACGGAGGGTCGCGCCGAGCGGCTGTGACCAAAACCACCTTGCGCCCGGAAGATGCGCCAAAGTCGCGCCCCACCCGCCCCATCGCACGCCCGTGCTCCCAGGGAGTCGGTCGGAAGCCGGGAAGATCGCTGTCCAGAGTGTGAGCGGCCGGGGAGTACGGCCCGGCAACGTCGTAACCTAAAGAGCGTGACGATGAACGTTGAGAGCTCAGCTGCCCCGGTGCCCACCTGGCGAAACCTGCCTGCCGCGCAGCAGCCCGAGTATCCCGATCCCGAAGCTCTTCGCGGGGTCGTCGCCGAGCTGGAGAGCTACCCCCCGCTGGTCTTCGCGGGGGAGTGCGACCAACTGCGCGCCCGGATGGCGGCCGTCGCCCGCGGAGAGGCATTCCTCCTCCAGGGCGGCGACTGCGCCGAGTCCTTCGAAGCCGTGGGCGCCGACGACATCCGCGCCAAGCTGAAGACCCTGCTCCAGATGGGGGCGGTCCTCACCTACGCGGCATCCGTGCCCGTGGTGAAGGTCGGCCGTATCGCGGGCCAGTACTCGAAGCCGCGCTCCAAGCCGACCGAGACCCGTGACGGCCTGACGCTGCCGACCTACCGCGGCGACTCCGTCAACGGCTTCGACTTCACCGAAGCGGCCCGTGTCCCGGACCCCGAGCGGCTGAAGCGGATGTACAACGCCTCCGCGGCCACGCTCAACCTGGTGCGCGCCTTCACCACCGGTGGCTACGCGGACCTGCGCCAGGTGCACGCCTGGAACCAGGACTTTGTGAAGTCCTCCCCGTCCGGGCAGCGCTACGAGCAGCTCGCCCGCGAGATCGACAACGCCCTGAACTTCATGGAGGCGTGCGGTACCGATCCCGCGGAGTTCCGCACGGTGGAGTTCTTCGCCTCGCACGAGGCGCTGCTGCTCGACTACGAGTCGGCGCTGACGCGGATCGACTCGCGCACGGGCCACTTGTACGACGTTTCCGGCCACATGGTCTGGATCGGCGAGCGCACCCGCCAGCTGGACGGGGCGCACATCGAGTTCGCTTCGAAGATCCGCAATCCCATCGGCATCAAGTTGGGCCCGACCACCACGGTGGACGACGCCCTCCAGTACATCGACCGGCTCGACCCCGACCGTGAGCCGGGCCGGCTGACCTTCATCGTCCGCATGGGCGCCGACAAGGTCCGCGACAAGCTTCCGGAACTGGTCGAGAAGGTCACCGCGTCGGGTGCGACCGTCGCCTGGGTCACCGACCCGATGCACGGCAACACCTTCGAGGCCGCATCCGGCCACAAGACGCGCCGGTTCGACGACGTCCTCGACGAGGTCAAGGGCTTCTTCGAGGTCCACAAGGCGCTCGGCACCCACCCCGGCGGCATCCATGTCGAGCTGACCGGTGACGATGTCACCGAGTGCGTGGGCGGTGGCGACGAGATCTTCGTCGACGACCTCCACCAGCGGTACGAGACGGCCTGCGACCCCCGGCTGAACCGCAGCCAGTCGCTGGACCTGGCCTTCCTGGTGGCCGAGATGTACCGCGACCAGTGAGCTGATCAGCTGGCTTGGACAGCGGTGCGGGGCACGTATCCATGTGATACGTGCCCCACACTGTTTTCAGCCACCCCCAAGGCGGGTAAGGTTAGGTTTGCCTCACCGATCAATCGGGACGATCAATCGGAAAAGGCACGCCCTAGATCCATCGGCCCGTCGGGGAGGTGACCCGCGTGTACGTCTGCTCATGCTTCGGCATCACCGAGAAGCAGGTGAAGGAACACGCTGACGCCGGCGCCCACACTCCGCGCCAAATAGCGTCCGCCTGCAAAGCCGGCACCGACTGCGGGTCCTGTGTGCGACGCATCCAGTCGATCCTCGGCCGGGGCAACTGCCCGCGGCGTGAGCTGCTCGACCAGGGCCAGCCGGCCCTGAGCGTCGTATCGGAGCTGAACGAAGCCGCCTGACGCGATGCCCGACGATCCGACGATGGTCATCCACCGGTCCGTCCCGAGCACCCGTCCAGGCCCATGGCCCGGGCATGCGTCTCGTTGGAGAGTGCTCAGCTCTCCGGCTGCTCGATGAGCTGGGCGATGTACAGCGGTTCGCCCAACTTCTCGACCAGTTCCAACTGGGTGTCGAGATAGTCGATGTGGTGTTCCTCGTCCTCAAGGATCGACTCGAAGATGTTCGCCGACGTCACATCGCCCTTGGCGCGCATGACGTCGATGCCGCGCTTGAGGCGGTCGATCGCCTCGACCTCGACCTGACGGTCGGCCTGGAACATCTCGGTCACCGTCTGACCGATCCGCACGTGGAACAGTCGCTGGTAGTTCGGCAGGCCGTCGAGGAAGAGGATGCGGTCGGTCAGCACCTCTGCATGCTTCATCTCATCGAACGACTCCGCCCGGGTGTACTTGGCAAGCTTCGTCCAGCCGAAGTTCTCTTGCATCTTCGCGTGGAGGAAGTACTGGTTGATCGCCGTCAGCTCGGCCGTAAGCTGTTCATTGAGAAACTCGATGACCTCGGGGTCGCCCTGCATCGCAGAAGCTCCTTCCACGTGTGTGGCTCGGGGGCAGGTTCGCGCATCCTTGCATTGCCGTAGTGAGCCGTCCAGTAAGTGCCTCCTTAGTAGGAGTTGCCCGAATCGGGCCAGACCTGGTCATGACCACCCCTCCCGGTCTGTCACCATGGAACGCATGGGTCAGCCGGAGAGCCGGGATTACCGCGCAGCAGAGGAGTCCACGCTTCCACCGGGACAGCGAGTCCAGCGCGGTTGGCCGGTCACCCACTACGGCCCGGTCCCCAAATTCAAGCCGGACCGTTGGGAATTCAGGGTTTTCGGGGCGACTGCCGACGGGGACAAGCACTGCTGGAACCACGAGGAGTTCTCCGCGCTGCCGTTCTCCACGGTGGTGGCCGATCTCCACTGCGTGACGAAGTTCAGCATGCTGGGGGCCGAATGGGGCGGTGTGGCCGCCCGTACCATCATTGAACTCGCACCGCCCGCCGACGACGTCACCCATGTCATGGTCTGGGCCGAGTACGGCTTCAGTGCAAATATGCGGCTCTCCGACTTCATGGCCGAGCGAGCGATTTTCGCCACGCACAAGGACGGCGAACTGCTCACGGCGGAGCATGGGTTTCCGCTTCGGCTGGTGGTTCCCCATCTCTATGCCTGGAAAGGGCCTAAATGGGTCCGCGGCGTCGAGTACATGACGGCGGATCGTCGCGGGTTCTGGGAAGAGCGCGGCTATCACAATCTGGGCGACCCCTGGGAAGAGCAGCGGTACTCCTACCAAGAGGAGCCCGGGGACGGTCCGGAGTTGTAACTGACACGTGTCGAAGTGGCTGGCATGTGTTGTCTTGAACGAGGCAAGGGCCCTGGCGGATGCCGGGGCCCTTCGTCGTGCGCTGCTGCTCGCGTCAGTGGAACTGGTGCATGACGGCGTGGCCCTTGCCCCGGCCGATCAGCCACTTGTTCACCGGGGTGGTGACCAGGAAGGCGACCACGAAGGCAATCGCCAGTGCGTACCAGAACAAGCCATCGGACAGTTGGGCGTGCATGGCTCCGGGCCAGAGGGCGAGCACGCTGTTGTCCGTGATCTCCATGACCAGGATGGAGAGCGTGTCGGCGGCCAGGGCGACCTTGACCGCGGCCTTGAAGCTGAGGCCGGCCCGCAGGATCGTGATCATGGTGAACGAGTAGCCGAAGATGAAGGCCAGGAAGATCGCGAGCGCCATCGTCGGAACGTTGTGCCAGCCGAGGGCCGTGCCGATCACCATGCCCAGCACCTCGCCGATGGCGCAGCCGATGAGGCAGTGGAGGGTCGCCCTGGCGGCCATGGACCAACTGACGCCGCCCTCAGCTCCGTGCCCGGTGTGGCTGTCGTGCCCGCTGTGATCCGCCCTGCCGGATGAGTGCTCGGACTGCGACTGCCCGCTGTGCCCCGAGTGCTTGGCGTGGTCTGGGTGCTCGGCGTGCCCTGAGTGATCGGGTTCTGCGTGCCCGGTGTGCTCTGGGTGGGCGGGCTCAGTGTGCTGGTGGCTCGTGCCGTCCGCGCTCCGGTCATGACCCGCCCGATGGGCGTGAGCGTCGTGCTGCATGAGGGATCCCCAAAGTCAGGTGTGCGGTTCCGGTCAACGACGGAAACCCTATACCCCTATAGGGTATTAGTCATCAGCGGAGGCTCTTCAGCCGCTCCACATCGGCCGCGTGCCCCTGCCGCCCTCCGGGCGTCTCGATGACCAGCGGCACGCCGTCGGTCGCGGGATGGCGCAGCAGCTCCCGGAACGCCTCCACCCCGATGTGACCGGCACCGATGTTCGCGTGCCGGTCCTTGCGTGCACCGGCAGCCTCCTGGGAGTCATTGGCGTGAATCAGTTTCAGCCGCCCTGCACCCACCGTCTTCACCAGGAGGTCGAGCGTCCGCTGCACCCCGAGCGGGTCAGCGAGATCGTGGCCCGCGGCATGGATATGACAGGTGTCCAAGCAGATGCCGAGCTTGGGATGGGCGTTCAGGGCGTCGAAGTAGGGGCCGAAGTCCTCCGCCCGTGAACAGAGCGAGAAGCCCTGTCCGGCGGTGGACTCCAGCAGCAGAAACGGATCGTCGTCATGGGTCAGTTCATCCAGCAGCGGCAGCATCAACTCCCTCGCCTGGGCCAATGCGACCTCACGGGTACGGCCCCCGGTCGCCGAACCGGTGTGGACGACGACGCCCTGTGCGCCGATCTCCCGGCCCCGGCGCAAGGAGTGCCGCAGCGATTCCACCGACTTCTCGGCGGTCGCCTCGGTGTGCGACCCGAAGTTGATCAGATAGGGAGCGTGGACCCAGGCCGTCAGTCCTGCTTCGGCGCATCCGGCACGGAACTGCTCGTCCTGTGCGGGGTTCCCCGACGGGGTCGCCCAGCCGCGTGGATTGGCCACGAAGACCTGGACGGCCTCGGCCTTCAACTCACGGGCGTAGCCGAGGCCGATGGTCGCGAGACCTCCCGCCACGGGGACATGGCCGCCGACGGGGTTGCGCATGCGGTTCTCGATTCTCGCTGTTCTCACGCGGGGACGGGTGGGTCAGGTGGGACGGGCTGACGGGCACGTTCGGGATCGACGGGACCCCTGCGACGACATGCGGCCCCGGTACGGGGTGTTGTCGTCGGCGGTCACGGCCGCGGCGGCTCACCGGGACACGGCGATCACAGACCCTTGATCTTGATGGTGACGGTGCTGTCCTCGGGCGCCTCGTCGTCACCACCGGGTGACTGGCTCTCCACCGTGTCACCGAGGTACGGGAAGCTCTTCTCGGTCTTCACCCGGAAGCCGGCGGCTTCCAGTGCGCTCTTGGCATCGCCGGCGCTCTGCCCCACCACATCGGGAACCGCGACCATCCGCGGCCCCTTGGACACCGTCAGCGTCAAGGTGTCACCGCTGGCGAGCCGGGTGCCCGAAGGCGCGGACTGCCGTGCCACCGTCCCGGCCGCCCCGGGTGCGAACACCCGCTCCGTGGCCACCTCGACCTCGAAGCCGGCACCCTCCAGCACGCTCGTCGCCTCCTGCACCGGCCGCCCGGTGACATCGGGCACCGTGATCGGGGCTCCCTTGCTGACGACGATCGCGACCGCGGAGTCCGGACTGCGGCCCGTCCCCGCCCCCGGATCCGTGCGGATGACCGCGCCCTGCGGAATCTCCTGGCTGAACGCCTTGGTGACCACGCCGGGCGCCAGCCCGACGTCCCGCAGCGCCCGCTCCGCGTCATCGAGCGATTCGCCCCTGAGGTCGGGCACCCGGACGATCTCCGGGCCGCGCGAGACGATGAGCGTGACCGACCCATTGCCGCGGATGCGCTCGTGCGTGGCCGGATCGCTGCTGATGACGGCCCCGCGTTCGACCGTCTCGCTGAACTCCTTGCGTACATCGCGCACATCGAGGCCCGAATCCCTGAGGTCCTGGCGGGCCTCCTTCTCGGTCTTGCCGATGAGGGCGGGTACGCGGGTGAACTGCCCGGAGTTGATGTACCAGACGCCGGCACCCACACCGAGGACCAGCAGCAGGACCGTGAGGGCGGCGAGGATGCCGCGTCGTGGCAGGGCCGGCCGGCGGCGCACCCGGGTACGGTCCGGTGCCGTCGGCGGCAGCACCAACCGAGCCGTATGGCTGACCCCGGACTCCGGAGCGGGCAGGGCCCGGCTGATCACGTCCGTACGCTCCTGGGAGCCCGCGCGATCGGCGGACGGCTCCCGGTCGGAAGGGGCCCGGGTGGCATCGACGGCCGACGCCCGGGGCGGCATCAGATCGAGTTGCTCGTCGCTGAGCCCGGCCCTGGCACGGCGCGCCCGGGCCAGCAGCGCCACCGCGTCGTCGGGGCGGTCATCAGGGTTGCGGGCCGTGGCGCTGGCCACCAGCGCGTCCAGTTCCGTCGCGAGCCCGGGCGCCAGCGCGGACGGCGGCTGAACGTCCTCGTGCAGATGCTGGTAGAGGACGTGCGCCGGTGTCTGGCCACCGTACGGTTTGGCGCCGGTGAGCATCTCGTAGAGCACGACCCCGCAGGCGTACACATCGGTGCGGGTGTCCGACGTGCCGTCCTCGATCTGCTCGGGGGCGAGGTAGGAGACCGTGCCGAGGACCGTGCCGGTGGTGTTGGTGACCGAACCCACGGCGCGCACCAGTCCGAAGTCGGCCACCTTCACCCGGCCGTCGTCACCGATGAGGACGTTCTCCGGCTTGATGTCGCGGTGGACGAACCCGGCGCGGTGCGCTGCGCCCAGGGCCGCGAGCACGGCTTCGAGGATGTCGAGCGCGGCCCTCGGTTGGAGTGCGCCCCGTTCCCGCAGTACGTCACGCAGGGTACAGCCGGCGACGTACTCCATCGCCAGATAGACATAGGCACCCTCGGCGCCCTGGTCGAAGACCGCGACCACATTGGGGTGGGCCAGCCGCGCCACCGACTTGGCCTCACGGATGAAACGCTCGACGAAGGTGACGTCCGTGGCGAGGGCGGGGTGCATGACCTTGAGGGCCAGCTCGCGGTCGAGACGGGTGTCGACGGCCCGGTAGACCGTGGCCATACCGCCGACGGCGATGCGCGCGTCAACGCGGTAGCGGCCGTCGAGCAGCTGCCCGACGAGGGGGTCCTGGAGGGTCGTGTCCACGGAGCGATTCTACGAGCCGGTACGGACACCCCGATCTGGTCGCGGCCGTACCGCAGCAGAGCTGTGACAGCGCACACACGCCTACGGGCCTGCGCTTACCCCGCCGGGGCCGGTTGACGGGGGCCTTCGCACCGAGGCGGGACGCCCGCTCGACGGGTGTGCCGAACCGTGCTCCGCGCGGCCGTACGGCTACTGCTGGAGCGAGGTGTTCCGGTCTAGAACGCCGGGCGCTCCGGGTCGAACTCGGCCCTGCCGGTCTCCGGTGACGAGGCCAGGGCGAAGTGCCGGCGGGGGATGCGCCCGGCCCGCGCGGCGAGGCGGCCGGCTGCGACGGCGTGCCGCATCGCCCGTGCCATCAGCACCGGCTCCTGGGCCCGGGTGACGGCGGAGGCGAGCATCACGGCGGCACACCCCAGTTCCATGGCGAAGGCGGCGTCCGACGCGGTGCCCGCGCCCGCGTCGAGGATCACGGGCACCTGCGCCCGCTCGGTGATCAACTGGAAGTTGTGCGGATTGCGGATGCCCAGCCCGGAGCCGATCGGCGACCCGAGGGGCATCACCGCGGCACATCCCGCGTCCTCCAGCTTCCGGGCCAGGATCGGATCGTCATTCGTGTAGGGCAGCACGGTGAAACCGTCGTCGACCAGGGTCTCCGCCGCATCCAGCAGTTCGACCGGATCAGGCAGCAGGGTCCGCTCGTCGGCGACCACCTCCAGCTTGATCCAGTCGGTGCCCAGGGCCTCCCGGGCGAGCCGCGCGGTCAGTACGGCCTCGCCCGCGGTGAAGCAGCCCGCCGTGTTGGGCAGGACGCGGATGCCCAGTTGGTGGAGGACCGAGAGCACGGAGCCCTGCACGGTGGGATCGAGGCGGCGCATGGCCACCGTGGTGAGTTCGGTGCCGCTGGCCACGAGGGCGCGTTCCAGGGTGTCAAGGCTGGGTGCCCCGCCCGTACCCATGATCAGTCGGGAGGCGAAGGAGGTGTCCGCGATGATGAGCGGATCGTCCGAGCCGGTGACTCCAGCGATCCCTGGGGCTGCGGAGGCGAGAGAGGTAGGAGAGGCAGGAGAGGCGGGGGAGCTGGGCGTGGTCATGGGTCAGCCTCCCTGGACGGCGGTGAGGACTTCGACACGGTCTCCCTCGTCGAGCCGGGTCAGCCCCCAGCTGCTGCGGGGCACGACCGTCTCGTTCACCGCCGCCGCGACGCCCGTCGGAGCGGCGGTGAGCTGGGCGACCAGGGTGTCCAGAGTGGTTCCGGCGGCCACCTCGTGCCGCTCACCGTTGATGGACACCGCCACGGGCCGAGTGTTCATGCGGAGTGCTCCTGGGCGAGGGAGGAGAAGCGGTGCGGGGCGAAGGGGAGCGCCTCGTCGGGCACGACGCCGCAGACGAGGGCCGAGGCCATCACATCGGCGGTGAGGGGGGTGAGCAGGACACCGTTGCGGTAGTGCCCGGTGGCGACCAGCAGGCCGGGCAGTGCGGTCGGGCCCAACAGGGGGGCGTTGTCCGGGGTGCCGGGGCGCAGCCCGGCCCGGGTCTCGACCAGGGGGAGTTCGGTGATGCCGGGCACCAGTTCGTGGGCGTCCCGCAGCAGTTCGTAGACGCCTCCCGCGGTGACCGTGGTGTCCCATCCCAACTCTTCGCTGGTCGCGCCGACGACGAGTTCGCCATCGTGTCGGGGCACCAGATAGACGGAGCCGCCCCGCACCACCGCCCGGACGGTCCGGGAGAGGAAGGGGGCGAAGGCGGCGGGCACGGTCAGCCGCAGGACCTGCCCCTTGACCGGCCGTACCGGTGGCAGGACGTGCGGCGGCACGCCTTCCAGGTCCCTGCTGTAGCTGCCGCCCGCGAGCACGACCTGCTCGGCGTGGAGCTCCCGACCGTCCGCGAGCCGGACGCCCACCGCCCGGTCGCCGCGAACGGTGAGGGACTGTGCCCATTGGCGGTGGAAGACCACCCCGGCCCGTTCGCAGGCGGTGACCAGCGCTGAGGTGAGCCGCCGCGGGTCGACCTGGTGGTCGCCGTCCACCCGCAGCCCGCCGCGTACGCCCGGGGCGAGCATCGGTTCGAGGCGTCGGCACTCGCGGCCCGACAGCCACTGCGATTCCAGCCCGGAGCGCTGTTGCAGGGCGTGGAGCTCCCGTAGATGGGCCCGGTCGTCGCTGTCGAGGGCGACCGCCAGGGTGCCGCAGGGTCGGTAACCGACCTCCTGCCCGCTGCACTCCTCCAGTTCGGCGGTGAAGTCGGGGTAGCGGCGGGCGGATTCCAGATTGA
The DNA here is from genome assembly GCF_042753785.1 of Streptomyces sp. NPDC059256. Lineage (NCBI taxonomy): Bacteria > Bacillati > Actinomycetota > Actinomycetes > Kitasatosporales > Streptomycetaceae > Streptomyces > Streptomyces sp. NPDC059256. The sequence goes on from NZ_JBHYZO010000005.1 coordinate 102,326, forward strand.
GGGCGAGCAGCGCCTGTTCGCCGTAGTGGAGTTCGGTGACGGCCGCGAGCATGCCCGCGGCGACCTGGGCCGCACCGCCGCCCGGCGTCGGATCGACGACGGCGACGTTCAGGCCGTGCTGTGCGGTCCGCCAGGCCGTCGCCAGGCCGATGATCCCGCCCCCGATGACGAGGACGTCGATGCCCCGGGACGGTTCGTGCGCGCCCTGCGCGGTGGCGCGGGTGCGGGGAATGTACGGCACGGTGGGCCAGCTCCTCCCTTCGCCGGCATGACCCGGATCAGGTTCGTACGGTCGGAGGCCGGTCAGCCTCCCTCTCAGCCCGGTGCGTCCGGGCTCCCGCGAGTGCTTTACGGTGGCCACCCTAACCCCCGGCCCCAACTCGCGTTAAGTGTCGGCCGCGCACCGCAGCGGCCCCCGGTTCGATCGAGTGGGCCCAGGAACGAGGGAGTACGGAGCATGGCAAGGTCACTGGACGGGCTCGTCCTCGCCCCCGTCGCGGATCAGGCACCGGGCCAGGTGGGCACCAGCACCCGGTTCGCCTACCACGAGCGGGAGGGTCGGATCTGGGCCGAGTACGAGGGCGGTGACGTGGTCCAGGGCTTCCTGGTCGGGTCCCGCGAGGGCGATCGGATCGACTTCCGTTACGTCCAGCTCAAGACCGATGGGACCACCTCATCGGGTCACTGCGTCTCCTCGGTCGTCGAGTTGCCCGACGGACGGATCCGGTTGGACGAGACCTGGGAGTGGGAATCGCAGGAGGGCCGCGGCACGAGCGTGGTCGAAGAGGTCGCCCCGCTCCCCTGACGCTACGTCAGCTGTTTAGGGTGGAGGCGTGAGCGAGCAGCAGAGACAGCGCGTGACGGTCGTCGGTGCGGGCATGGCGGGGGTGCAGACCGCCGTCGCACTGCGCGAGCAGGGCTTCACCGGCCCCATCACCCTGATCGGAGCCGAACCCCACCAGCCGTACGACCGACCGCCCCTCTCCAAGGCCGTACTGCTCGGCAAGGCGGAGGACTCCGCCTTCGAGGTCGACTTCGAGGCACTGGACATCGAACTCCGCCTGGGCGTCGACGTCACCGGAGTGCGCGCCGCCGTGAAGGAGTTGGACACCGAGGCGGGGCCCGTCCCCTACGACACCCTGATCATCGCCACCGGGGCCGAACCGATCGAACTGCCGGGCACCGAGGGCGTCCCGGGCGTCCATCTGCTGCGCACCCTCGATGATGCGGCCCGACTGCGGCCCGTCCTCGACCGGCAGCACGACATCGTGGTCGTCGGCGCGGGGTGGATCGGTGCCGAGTTCGCCACGGCGGCCCGGGCGGCCGGTTGTGCGGTCACCGTGGTCGAGGCCGCGGACCTCCCACTGGTCGGTGCGCTGCCCGCCGAGGTCGCGGCTCCGATGGCGGCCTGGTACGGCCAGAGCGGAGTGCACCTGCTCACCGGCGCTCGGGTCGCCGGAATCGAAGACGGCTCGGTACTGCTCGCGGACGGCCGGCGCATTCCCGCCGGGGCCGTCGTCGTCGGCATCGGGGCCCGGCCCGCCACCTCCTGGCTGTCCGACTCGGGCATCGAGATCGGAGCGGACGGCGCCATCGTCGCCGACGAGCACCTGCGGACCTCCCTGCCGTCCGTGTACGCGGTGGGCGACTGTGCGTCCTTCCCCTCGGCGCGCTACGGCAGACGCCTGCTCATCCACCACTGGGACAACGCGCTCCAGGGACCCCGGACGGTCGCGTCCAACGTGATCGCCGACGGGCTGGGCACCCCACCGCACACCTACGACCCCGTGCCGTACTTCTGGTCCGAGCAGTTCGGCAGGTTCGTGCAGTACGCCGGCGACCACGCGGCTGCGGACACCACGGTGTGGCGGGGCCACCCCGACAACACGGATGACGCGGAGGCCGCGGGCTGGTCGGTGCTCTGGCTGCGTCGGGGGGCGCTGGTCGCCCTGCTCGCCGTGGGCCGGCCCCGCGACCTGGCGCAGGGGCGCAAGCTCATCCAGAGCGGCGCACCCTTGGTCGTCGAGCGCGCCGCCGACCCGTCCATCCCTCTGAAGGCCGCTTCCCAGTAAATCGAAATGGGCGTTGTACCAGGCCGCTGACCAGCGATTCCCCTGACACATCCCCGGATGGCCACGCTTGAGCACCGGGGCCCGGCTACCGGCTGACAGTCCCAGATGGCAGGCTTGTCCCGTGACCGAGATTGACGCAAAGATCGATGCCCTCGTGCCTGACTGGCTCAACCTCCCCGACATCGCGGAGAAGCTCGGAGTCGAGGTGACCCGTGTGAGGCAGTTGGTCAAGGAGGGCCAGCTGATCGCGGTGCGCCGCGGGGAGAACAGGGCGCTCCACGTCCCCGCCGCCTTCATCAGCGAGGACAAGGTGGTGAAGGGGCTCGCCGGAACCCTGACCCTGCTGAGGGATGACGGCTTCACCGACGCGGAGATGCTGGAGTGGCTCTTCACTCCCGACCCGTCTCTGCCGGGCACCCCCGCCCAGGCGCTCAGCGAGAACCGCGGCACGGAGGTGAAGCGCAGAGCGCAGGCACTCGCCGTCTAGGGCTGTCGTCGAGCGCCCGCCGGGAACCACGGGACAGCCCGCGGGCCGCGTCCGACACATCCCGTCATACCTGGGAGGCCGCGGAGTTCGCCGCCGCCTCTGCACCCACGGTGGCCCACCCCGCCCGGGTCGCGCCATCGCGAACGACACAGCACCAGCGGTGTGCGGCCATGTCGACCGTGTCACGGTCCGGCCGCACACCGCCGAGCAACTCCGGGGGGATCAGCATGTCCGCGACTCACGCGCCGTCGTCCGAACCGTCCACACGGGCGGTGGCGGACGCCGAGCCGCTGCGCAGCGCCCTGGCCGGAGCCCGGCTCTATCTGTGCACCGACGCCAGGACCCGGCAGGGGGACCTCCCCGACTTCCTCGACGCGGTCCTCTCCGCCGGGGTGGACATCGTGCAACTGCGGGACAAGGGCATGGAGGCGGCGGAGGAGTTGGAGCACCTCCGGATCTTCGCGGACGCCTGCCGCAGGCACGGCAAGCTCCTCGCGGTGAACGACCGCGCCGACGTGGCCCATGCCATCGGCTCGGACGTGCTCCATCTGGGGCAGGGCGACCTGCCCGTACCCGCGGCCCGCGCCATCATCGGAGCCGCACCCCTGATCGGGCGTTCCACCCACTCCGCGGCCGAAGCCACCGCCGCGGCCGTGGAGCCCGGAGTGGACTACTTCTGCACCGGACCGTGCTGGCCCACTCCCACCAAGCCGGGGCGCCACGCTCCCGGCCTCGACCTGGTCCGACACACGGCCGCCCTCACCACCGAACGACCCTGGTTCGCCATCGGTGGCATCGACGCGGGGAACCTCGAGGAGGTGCTGGACGCCGGTGCACAGCGGGTGGTCGTCGTCCGGGCCGTCACGGAGGCCGCCGACCCGGCCGCCGCCGCAGCAGCACTCAGGGCACGGATCGTGGCGCGCGATCACTGAGCGCAGCCGATATCGATCTCCACCGCCCGATTACGGACAGTGTGTGTCCGATAGATGGACTCCGGTTGGGATGCCTTCCCGGGCCCCGCTAGCCTGCGAGCATGGCCCTCGGAACCTCATCGACCAGGACGGATCGCGCACTGACAGTGCGCGAACTGCTCGCCACAGGCAAGACCTCCTACTCCTTCGAGTTCTGGGCGCCAAAGACCGAAAAGGGCGAGCGCAACCTCTGGAACGCTCTGCGCAGGATCGAGGCGGTGGCTCCCAGCTTCGTCTCGGTGACCTACGGCGCCGGCGGTTCCACCCGCTCCGGGACGGTGCGGGCGACCGAGCAGATCGCCTCCGACACCACGCTGACCCCGGTGGCCCATCTCACCGCGGTCAACCACTCCGTCGCGGAACTGCGCAACATGATCGGCCAGTACGCGGACGCCGGTATCCGCAACATCCTCGCGGTCCGCGGCGACCCGCCCGGTGACCCGACCGCGGAGTGGATCAAGCACCCCGAAGGCGTCGAGTACGCGGCCGATCTGGTCCAGCTGATCAAGGAGTCGGGGGACTTCTGCGTCGGCGTCGCCGCCTTCCCCGAGATGCATCCGCGCTCCCAGGACTGGGATACGGACATCCGACACTTCATCGCCAAATGTCGGGCCGGGGCGGACTACGCGATCACCCAGATGTTCTGGCAGCCGCAGGACTATCTGCGACTGCGCGACCGGGTCACCGCGGCAGGCTGCGACACCCCCATCATTCCCGAGATCATGCCGGTCACGAGCGTCAAGCAGCTCGAACGATTCGCTCAGCTCAGCAATGCCGCATTCCCGTCCGAGCTGAAAGATCGCATCCACTCCGTCAAGGACGATCCCACCGCTGTACGCTCCATGGGTATCGAGTTCGCAACGGAGTTCTGCGCAGAGTTGCTTTCCGAGGGTGTCCCCGGTCTGCACTTCATCACGCTCAACAACTCGACGGCGACGCTCGAAATCTACGAGAATCTCGGACTGCACGTGCAGTCGTGACCGGCCGTACCCGTCCTGAGCCGGGGCGGCGGCCGAAGGAGAGGGGCGGGCATGGGCTGGACGGTCCTCTATATCGCTTTCGGTGTCGTCGCGCTGTGGTTGCTCGGCGAGGTACTGCTGCAGTACAAGGCGCGGCTGCGCTGGCGGCTGTTGGCCTTCGGCGGCTTCCTCGGAGTGGTCATCGGCGTACTGATGTCATCCGTTGCCGTCATCGGTCTCGGTGCCATCGCCTTCGCCATCGGCCAGACCTGTGTGACGCTCTCCTTCCGCAAGGGCTTCTCCACCGGCTGGGCCATCGGCGGCGGTCCGGGGGCGAGCCGTCGCCGTCGGGCGGGTAGTGGCGACGGTCCGCGCGAGCCGGCCCTTGAGGTGTCGCCCATCGAGGAGAACGCGCAGGCGTTCGCCGCCATGGAGACCACCGTGGGGCCCCAGGCCATATACGAGCCGCTGCCCCTGCCCGACGAGACCGGTCAGTACGGCGTCTACAGCGATGCGGCCTACGACGCCCTGAACGCCCGTCAGGACGACGAACAGCACCAGAGCCCCACCGCAGGCGATCCCCGAGGCTCTGAAGCCCACACGGACGCATACGCCAGCGCCTTCGACCCGTACTACGCCCAGCAGCAGCCCACCGAGCAGGAGAACCCGGTCGGGCAGTACGACTACGGCACCGGGCAGCAGCAGTACGCGGCCTACTCGGACCCGTACGTCGGCGGACAGCAGTACGGCACCTACGAGAGCTACGACAGCTTCGGCAACGAGCAGCCGTACGCGACGGACCCCTACTACGCCCAGCAGCCCTACTCGGACACCCCTCCGGGAGGCGTGTGGGTCCCGCAGCAGCGCGACACCGATGAGCAGCCGCACGAGGAACCCGTGCAGTACGGCTATGACTCCGGCCAGAACGACCAGCAGTACCGCTACTGAGGCTGTTCGCTCCGCTCGCGGTCACTGGGACCCGCGGAAGTCCGCTCCCTCGACGATCAGACCGGCGACGAGCGCTCCCGACATCCCCGTATGCGCCAGCCCGCCGCCCGGGTGGGCATGACCCCCCACCAGCAGGAGCCCGGGCAGCAGCGTGCTGTTCCCCGGGTGCAGCCAACGCCCCTGCGCCCCGGCCAGCGCGGGCGCGGTCAACGCACCCGTCTCGACCGGTGTCAGGACCTCGTGCCACAACAGTCTTTCGCGCAGCTCCCGCGCCCCGCCCGTCGCTCGCCCCGCCGTGTCGATCAGCAGCTCCGCATAGCGCTCGCGCAACGCCTTGTCGGACCAGTCGAGCCGCTCGCCCTGCCGCGCGACCGTGGCGCTCACGGTGATCGCCTCGTGCTCGGCGTCCGGCCGGGTCAGCGGATCGTCGGGGCGCAGCACCGTGACCGTGGGGTGTTCGGCGGCCCGGCCACTGAAGACGGCAGCCGCCTCCGCCTGCGTGTCGGGTGAGTGCACCACCGTCCGGTGGGCGGTCGACGATCGGGCGCCCCGCAGCGCCAACAGAACCGTGAACCTACCCGGCTGCACCGTGGCGGACGGGTTCACCGGCTGTGCGGACATCCCGTCGTCCTGCTGGAGCGGGCGGTCGAACAGGTCCCGGGCGTTCTCGACACCCGCGACCACCCAGTCCGCCTCTGCGACGGTCCCGTCGGCCAGGGTGATCCCGGCTGCCCGGCCGTCCCGCTCGACGATCGATGCGACCTCGGCGCCGAAGACGAACTCGACCCTGCGGGCGACACAGCGCTCGTACACCGCGCGGGCCAACTCCCGCAGCCCCCCTGTCACATACCAACTGCCGAAGGTCTGCTCCATGTACGGCAGCAGGGCTGCGCCTGCCGGGGCGCTGCGCGGGTCGAGGCCGTAGGAGAGGGCGTACGCGTCGAAGAGGGCGGCCAGTCGGGCATCGCCCAGCTCCCAGGCGCCCACTTCGGCGACCGTGCCGGCCTGGCGGGAACGCAGCAGTCTGCGCTGGCGCACCGCGGGATATGGATCACGCTCCAGCGACTGCCGGTCCGACCGCAGCGGCTCCTCCAGCAGCGGCCGGCGCGAGCGGTCCCACGCCTCCCGGGCCCGCCCGAGGAACGCGCCCCACCGCTCACCCGCCCCCGAACCCAGCGCCCCCTCCAGCGCTGAGACGATTCCGGCCCTGGACGCGTTGGGCAGGGAGACATCGGTACCGTCGGCGAAGAGATGACGACTCGCCGGGTCGGTCTGCACCAGATCGACGCACTGCTCCAGCGGTTCCTTGCCGGTTTTGACGAACAGGTCCCGCCATACGGCCGGGAGGTGCAGCAGGCCCGGTCCGGTGTCGAAGACGAACCCGTCACGCCGAACGGATCCCACGGCTCCGCCGTAGGTCTCCGAGCGCTCGAACACCGTCACCCGATGGCCGGCCACGGCGAGCCGCGCAGCCGCCGCCATGGCGCCCATTCCCGAGCCGATCACTGCAATCCGTGCCATGCCGCCGACTCTATCGACCGCCACTGACACCGCCGCCGGGTGTGCCGGACCGGCCGTTCACCCCGAAGGTCTGCCGCCCGCCGCCAGACGTCTCTCCTCACGGCGCTGGGCTCTGCGCCGAAGGAAGCGCCGGATCCTACTGGCGAGCAGGACGACCGTGACGAGGCCCAGTACCAGCAGCACTGCCGCGATGACGGCAGCCGCCACGGGATTGAACATGGCGAACGTGATGATCCCGGCGACGCCGAGGTCCTCCGTCACGCTCAGGGCGACATTGCTGAACGGCTCGGGAGAGGTGTTGGCCGCCATCCGGGTGCCCGCTTTGACCAGATGGCTCATCAGGGCGGTGGAACCGCCCACAGCGCCGGCCGCCAGTTCCGGGAGCGAGCCGCTCTCACCGGCCAACAGCGCCGCTACGACCGCCCCGGCGACCGGGCGGATCACGGTGTGGGCCGCGTCCCACACCGAGTCGACGTAAGGAATCTTGTCCGCCACGGCCTCGCAGAGGAACAGCACCCCCGCGGCGATCAGCACATCGGTGCGCTGGAGCGATTCGGGCACTTCGTCGGTGAGTCCGGTGGCGCCGAAGACGCCGAGGAGCAGGACCACGGCGTAGGCGTTGATCCCGCTGGCCCAGCCGCTCGTGAACACAAGGGGGAGTACGGACACGGACGCGATCGTATCCAGGGACCGCCGCTCGGCGCTGGGGCCGGATGCGCAGCGGTGAGTACCGGTACCTAGCCGTCGACTTGAGTATCCGTACGGATGGGCCGTCATCCTGCGGAGGGAAGAGTGGTGATCACGCAGGAGGGGCCGGCGCCGGTACCGCCGACACGGGGTGGCGGAACGGCGCGGCTCCTCCGGGACATCCGGCCCGACACCGATGAACGACCTTGGGCTCTCCGCGTCTGCGGGGGAGCGGAGAGCCCAAGGACCCACGGGGGATCAGAGGGGTTCACGGGAGGGGGACGGGGGAGTACGAGCCCCACGGGCACGGGGGAAACGCCTGTGGGGCACGGGGAACCGCGGGGGAACGACGGGGGAAGCGGTACGGACACCGGTCCGGTGGACACTCGAAGATTCGGGTGCCACCGGGCCGGTGTCTTTCGTACGCCCGCTTCTTCCGGCTCCGGACGGGACGGGCCTTCCGGTAAGGGTGGTGCGGGTCAGCGACCGCTCACCCGTCCGTGCAGCAGGCGGGAGAGTGCGGCGTGGACATCGTCGAGCGTCCGCTCCCGCTGGAACGACTGCCAGTCCAACGCCGCCACCAACACCATCCCCACGAGGGCGGCGGCGGTGAGTGGAATGTCGATCTCGGCGCTGAGCTCGCCGTTGTCCACGGCCTCCCGGAGCACCGTCTCGACCACGGCGACCGCCTGTTGGCGCACCACCAGCAAGGTCGACTGCCATGCCCTGTTGGTACGCCACAGTTCGGCCACGTACAGCTGGGTGAAGGCCGGGTAGCGGTCGATGAAGACCAGGCCGGCCCGGATCATCTCGTCCAGCGCGGCCACCTTCGTACCGCCGCGCTCGGCCGTCCGGTCGGCGGCCGACTGGAGTGAGGCGGTGAGCAGCCCGACCCCGTACCGCAGCAGTTCCTCGAAGAGTTCCGTCTTGCTCTTGAAGTTGTAGTACACCGTGCCCTTGGCCACTCCGGCGCGCTCGGCGATCTCGTCCACCGTGGTCGCCGAGAAACCCTGCTCGGCTATCAGTGTCACTGCCGCCTCGTACAGTTTCGCCCGTGTTGCCCGGCGTCTGGTGCTGCTGCTGTCCCTCGCGTCCATGGTGCCGATTCTCACAGGTTCGACCCGCTTCCCGGATCGCTCCGGGCTCTTCGCGGCACCTCAGAGGCTCAGTTCGGGGTGCAGTCGGTCCAACGTCCACACCTGTTTGCGGCGTGCGGACAGTGCCGTGAGGGCGAGCGCGCCCACGGTGAACGCGAGCAGGACGGCGCTGGCCTGCCACACCGGACCGAGTCCACCACCCGTGATCAGCCTGCGCAGCGCCTCGACCACATGGGTCATCGGCAGGAAGGGGTGCAGGGCGTTGAAGAAGGCCGGGCTGGTCTGGACGGGATAGGTGCCGCCGGCAGAGGTCAACTGGAGCATCAGCACGGCGAGTACGAGGATGCGTCCCGCGGCACCGAAACGGGCGTTCAGCCACTGGATGATCGAGGCGAAGCAGCCGATGGTGAGTGCCAGGAACGCGACCGTGCCGCCGGCGTGGGCCATGGTCAGCCCGAGTCCCCAGTGCAGTACCGACATGAGTGCGCCGACCTGCACCAGTCCGATCGCGACCACCGGCAGCCACCCCGCCAGCGCAATCCGCCAGGCAGAGCCTCCCGCGGCGAGCGCCCGACGGTTGAGCGGCGAAACGATCATGTAGGCGACCATGGCCCCCACCCACAGGGAGAGCGGGATGAAGTACGGAGCGAAGCCGGTGCCGTAGTTGGGCGCCTCGTTCAAGGACTTGCTCGCGAGGCGTACGGGGTCGGCCATCACCTCCGTACGGCGGTCACGGTCCGGTTCGTCGTAGTCCGGAATCTTGGTGACACCGTCCTTGAGGCCGCCGGCCAGCTCGGCGGATCCGTCGGCGAGCTTGAACAGTCCGCCGTCCAGGTTCCCGGCGCCCTTCGTCAGCTTGCCGACCCCGGAGTCCAGTTGGGTGGAGCCGGACCGCGCGCCGCCCAGCCCCGAATGCAGCTTCTTCGCCCCTTGGAAGACGTTCTTCGCCCCGGAGTTGAGGGCGTTGACCTTCTTCACGGCGGCATCGAGGTCGTCGTTGAGACGGGGGGAGCGCCGGGCGAGGTCGTCCGCCGCGCCCTGGAGGTCGGCGAGCTTGGCGTCGAACCTCTTGAACTCGCGCTTGTTCCCCTGCACCAGGGCGTTGGCGTCCTTCGCAGCACCCGCCGCGGCCGTGGCCGCGGTACTGGCCTGCTGGAGGGCGGGGCAGGCCGCATCCGGCTGCTCTGCCTCCACACAGCGCTCGCGGTGGATCGCGGCCAGTTCATCGGCCGAGGTACGCGCCGTGGTGGCCGTGGTCGGGGCCGCGCTCACCATGGTCTCCATCCGTTCGCGCAGCGCCCGGGAGGAGTCGGCGGCCACTCGGGCCGCCTTTCCGATCGACTTGCCGTCGTCCTTCAGATGGGGACGGACGCCGTCGGCGATGCCGTTGACCTTGTCCGCGAGGGTCTGTGTCCCGGAGGCGAGTTGCCGTGAGCCCGACTCCAGTTCACCGGCTCCCTCGGTGAGCCCGGTCAGACCGCCCGCCAGCTTTCCCGTGCTGGCCTTCGCGTCCTTGAGGCCCTTCGCGAGGTCATGGGAGCCCTTCTTGGCCTCCCCGATTCCGCCCTTCAACTCGGTCGCGCCCTTGGCGGCCTCCTCGGTCGCCGTGTGGATGTCGGAGAACGAGATGAAGATCCGGTCCAGGAAGCCGCGCGACGCCTTCGCCGACGCAGCCGTGCGGACCTCGGCGAACACCGTCCGGGAGATCTGCCCGACGAGGTAGTTGTTGGCGTCGTTCGTGTGCACCTGGAGCGCGCCGGTCTCGGGGGAGTCGCCCTCGCTGGACGCGATGCGTGAGCTGAGGTCCTTCGGCAGGGTCAGGGAGAGGTAGTACGCGCCGTTCTCGACGCCTTCGCGTGCCTCATCGGCGCTGACCTCGTGCCAGGCGAACACATCGCTGTCGGTCAGGCCCCGCGCGATGTCGTCGCCCGCGGAGATCTGCTCGCCCCGCGCGGTCGCACCGTCGTCCTCGTTGACGAGGGCCACCGGCACCCGGTCGAGTTGTGCGTACGGGTCCCAGAAGGACCACAGGTACAGCGCCCCGTACAGCAACGGCAGCAACACGACCGCGACGATCGCGGCGCGTGGCAGCTTTCCCCTGCCGAACCTCTTGAGTTCAAGCGCGGCCAGTCTCGGCGAGCGCATCCGACGTTCCCCTCTGTGCGTCCCGTTCGTTCTTCTCGCCCGTCGTGTCCTCGTGCGTCCCGGCGCTGTCGTCGTCCCGGTCACCGGATTCCACCTGGTCGGCAACCGGGTCGTCGGAGTGCGGTGCGGTCGCGGTCGATACGGCGGTCCGTACGGTCGTGGCGTCCGGCGGAGCCTGACTGGAGACCGCCAGTACGGTCGTGCCGTCCGCGGCGACCGACCGCAGCAGCGCCCAGGCGGCGCGTCGATCGGCGACGGAGAGCTTGAGGTCGGTGTCGTCGACCGCGAGCAGTCGCGGGCGGCCGATCAACGCCAGGGCGACGGACAGCCGAAGGGCCTCCAGTCGCTCCAGATCGCGTACCGCCGTGCGGTCCCCCTTGGGGAGTGCGGCAGGGTCGAGTCCCGCCGCTTCCAACGCCTCGTCGATCCGTCGCCGTGCGCCGGCGCGACGGTCAGCCCGTGAGCGCAGCAGGCTCCGGGTGAGTTCGGTCAGCGAGCCGTCGAACCGGCGCTGCATGAGGGCCCGTTCGCGTAGGTGCTCGGAGACGGTCAGCGCCGGATCGAGTTCATTGACTCCCGGCACATGGCCCAGGGCGCTGATCGCACGGACGGCGGCCAGCTTGCGCGGCAGGGGGAGTCCATCGACCTCGGCACTGCCTTCGGTGGTGCGCATTCTGCCGCTGAGGGCGAGCAGGAGGCAGGTCCGCCCGGAGCCGGACGGCCCTTCGACGGCGATGAGCGAGCCCGGTTCGGCCTGGAGGTCCACTCCCCGGAACGCCCAACCCCGCGGCCCCTTGAGCCCGAGGCCCTCGGCGCTGATGTGCGCCCCGCGTGGTCCGTCCACACGTCCCCCTCTTTTGAACTGACCAGTCAGTTCAAAAACTATCGCGAACCTTTGATCACGGCAAAAGCGCAGGTAGAGGCCGATTGTCAGTGGCGCCCTTCACGATGGGTACATACGGCTACAGAGCCGTCACACGACGACAGGAGGCTCGTCATGGCCAACCGTCATCCGGCCGCCGCACACCGGCGCCGTGTCACCGGCCCTGTCCCCTCACTGGCCGGGCCCGCGAGCGACGTCCACCCCGTCCTGCGGCGCGCAACGGCGCCGCCCGCGGCCCTCGATCTCCTGGCCCAGGCCCGCACCGGGCTCGATGAGGCCGCCACCCTCGACGTGCCCAACGAGCGCTATGCGAGGGCCCATCTGGCCGCTCTGCGCACCGCGGCGGCCGTACTGGCCGCCCGGGGGCATCCCGATGGCTCGCCCGCAGGGCCGCCGGCCTCGGGGAGTGCTTCCCGCCGCGGTCGGCGGGCAGGCATCCGCACCGCCTGGGAACTGCTGCCCGAGACCGCACCCGAACTCGCCGAGTGGAGCACCCTGTTCGCCTCGGGCGCCGCCCGTCGGGCGCGGGCCGAAGCCGGCATAGCCGGTGCGGCGAGCAGCCGCGACGCCGATGGACTCCTGCGTGACGCCGCCATGTTCCTGCGGCTCGTCGAGCGGATGCTGATCGTCCAACCGGTCCTGCCGCTCCCGAGGGAAGGCCAGACGGATGCGGCGCAGGAGGATGCGGCGGCGGAAGCGGTGCGGAGAGCCTGAGGTCCCATGGGCCACTGAGGCCCTCTCCGGGGGGGTGCCTCCCGGAGCCGGGCAAGGTTCGCGGAAGAGGTCCGTCGGCCGCAGGGGCGGGGACGGTGCCGCGGATCCAGCAAGCATGTCCTCCTCCACAGGGGAGAGGAATGGCTGTGAGGGCCGCGGCCAGTGCAGGCCGTCAATTGAGACGGAACGCTGGGACATGCGGTGGAGGCAATAGGGTGGGAGATGTTCCAAGCCCACCGAGCGTCCATCGATCAGGTCCGACCCGACATCCGTCGGCCCAGGTCATCGCACACCGTCCGCCCCGTCGCGCCGCAGCGGTCCGGGGGCGGCACCCGTCCGAGGAGTCAACTGCCGTGCCGGACCAGTCCCCCCGTGGGGAGACCCCACCGCGCCCGCCCCGGGCCTCCCTGCGCACTTCCGTGGTCTGGGAAGTCCTGAAGGACGCTCTCGACCGTCGGGTCAAGGCGACCGGGACCGACGTCCTCGACGTCCTCGACACCGGCGGCGGCAGTGGCTCGTTCGCCGTACCGGTCGCGCAGCTCGGCCACCGGGTCACCGTGGTCGACCCCAGCCCCAATGCCCTCTTCGCGCTGGAGCGCCGCACCGCCGAGGCCGGTGTCGCCGAACGCGTCCGCGGTGTGCAGGGCGATGTGCACGGCCTCTTCGACGTGGTGGAACGCGGCTCCTACGACATCGTCCTATGCCACGGGGTCCTGGAGTACGTGGACGACCCCGTGGAGGGCGTGCGCAACGCGGTGGACGCCCTGCGGCCCGAGGGTGCGATCAGTCTGCTGGTGGCAGGGCTCGGCGGTGCCGTCATCGCCCGCGCCCTCGCCGGCCACTTCGCCGAGGCGCGCCAGGCGCTGACCGACCCTGCCGGCCGTTGGGGCGACGGTGACCCGGTGCCCCGTCGATTCACCGCCGAGCAGCTCGCCGAACTGTGCGGGGAAGCCGGCGTGGAGGTCGGTGCCGTGCACGGCGTACGGATCTTCGCGGATCTGGTTCCCGGCGTTCTGGTGGACACCGAGCCGGGCGCTCTGGATGCCCTCCTCAAGCTGGAGGCAGCCGCCGCCGAGCTCTCCGCGTTCCACTCGGTCGCCTCCCAGCTGCACGTCCTGGGTGAGAAGCACGCCTGATCAGGGGCTCAGCCGCAGATGGAGTACGCCACAGACCCCCCGATCGTGTCGATCTCCCCGTATGATCGAAGGACACCATCCGGCATGACGGATCGGAGGTTGGGGAATCTACGCCTCAACAGCCAAAGCCGCCGTGGCGGCCCAAGCTGGCGAATTGGCGTAGAGGGCGGGTTTCACGGGGGCGATTCCCTGCCTATCCTGAAAGGGCCGCAAACGGTCGCCCCCGCGGCCGACGACTAGGAGGACTCCGTGCCGCTCTCGGAGCACGAGCAGCGAATGCTCGAGCAGATGGAGCGAGCGCTGTACGCCGAAGATCCCAAGTTCGCTACAGCGCTTGAGGGAAGCGGGCTGCGTACGTACACCCGGCGACGGGTCTACCAAGCGGTCGCGGGCTTCCTGGTGGGTATCGCGCTCCTCATGGCCGGAATGGTCGCGCAGCAGATCTGGATCAGCGTGGTGGGGTTCCTCGTCATGCTGGGCTGTGCGGTCCTGGCGGTCACCGGATGGCGCAAAGCGCCGAAGCCGGGTGAGCAGCAGACCCTGGGGGATGCGGCAGCGGGTGCTCGCCGCCAGCCCCGTCAGTCCCGTCAGCGTAAATCGGTGATGGACCGGATCGAGGAGCGGTGGCAGCGCCGCCGCGACGAGCAAGGCCACTGAAACAACCGATCCCGCCGGCCCGGTGTCCGGGCCGGCTTTGTTGGACCCAGCGGCTTCCCAGTACCGCCTTGCCAGGTCGTTGAACCCGCTCGTAGGTGGAACGCCTGGCACCTGTCTATGACGCGCGGCCGTGGTCTTTGTGACCCCGGCTCTGCGCTGCCACGTCACCTCTGGTCAGAGCCATCCGCTCCGGTCCGTGCCGGGGTGGGTCAACCGCCCGGCGGCAGCGACGGTCATCCGGACCGGTTCCCGGGCCATCCCTCGTCCCCATGCCCCTGTGTCCCCATCCCATCCGGGGCTGCGTCACCATCTGATCGCCAGACGTCCGAGAGGGCCGACGCGCTGTATCGCGTCGGCCCTCTGTCATGCATCCGATCCGCCCGGTCAGCTCCGCTGCCGCAACGGGCGGCGCAGCAGCGCTGCCCCACGGGCCGGCGACCAGCGGCTTGCGCGCAACCGCTCGGCGAGGGCGATCCAGCGGGCTGAAACGGCCCAGATCACCCGAATGGACGATCGGGGCAGGAGAAGTGCCCGCAGCCGGGCGCCTCTGCTCGCCGCTGCGCCCAGCCCCGCTCGGATGCGTGCGACATCGTCGACGAGGCCACCGGTGATCTGGCGGTGGGGCGCGTACAACACCTTCTCGACGGCGCCGGCCATCTGGTGGACGGCGTCCGCCGCCTCGCCTTCGAGTTGTCCCTGACGAACGATCCGGGCCGCGGTCCTGCGCGGTGTGTCGGAGCCGTCCGGTGCGATCCCGTGGTCCCAGGCCGTGTCCAGCACCTCATGCCACGCTGCCAACGTCCGGTGCGCGGCATTCGCCTCCGTGCGCCCGCCGGAACCCAGCCGTCGGGCCCGGACCCTCAGTCTCAGCAGCATGGGCGACAGCGGTACGAGGAGTGCGACCAGCACCGTCACACCGGTGAGCAGGACACTCCAGGCCGAGCCACCCGCGTCGGTGGGGGTGGCCAGGTCCTGGGGCGCGGCGGCGCCGCACTCACCGAGGCGTCGCAGGTCCGGGGAGCAACTGTCGGAGGGCGACGGGGCCGTGGAGGGCTCGTTCGACGCTGCCGCCTCGGGTGCGGTGGGGCTGCTCGGGGCCCCGGACGGGGTCTCGGGCTGTGCGTACTGGGGAACGTTGCCCCGGCTGGGAGTGGGCTCGAACCGTGTCCATCCCACGCCCTCGAAGTACAACTCGGGCCAGGCGTGGGCATCCCGCACCGCCACCGAGACCGTGCCGTCCGCCCCCGGGGTGCCGGGGGTGAAGCCGACCGCGACCCGCGCGGGTATCCCCAGGGTGCGGGCCATGGCTGCCATGGAGAACGAGAAGTGGATGCAGAATCCCTGCTTGTCCCGGAGGAAACGGACGATCGCCTGGCTCCCCGTGCCTGACTGCACCTGGGTGTCGTAGGTGAAGCCACCGTGCACGGCGAACCACTCCTGGAGCATCACCGCTCGCTGGTAGTCGTTGTTCGCGCTGCGGGTCACGTTCTCCGCGGTCCTGCGGACGACTGCGGGTAGGGAGTCCGGAACCCTGGTGTACTCGCGCCGCAGCTTGGCCGGGGCCGGCGGTGCCTGCGCCAACTGCTCCGAGGTGGGCTCCACCAGCAGACTCTCCACCGTGTACTGGGCACTGCGCGTGTCCTCGCCGCGGTCGCCGACCACGGTCCTGCCCTCGGGCTCGAACCGCCAGCGGCCGTCGATCGACACCTCCGTCGCCGGATAGGGGAGGGGGAGCCAGTTCTGTTCGTAGTAGCCGGCGGCCGTGATGTTCGTCCTGATAGCGGTGGTCTTCACCGACGGGCTCAGCCCGGGCGGCCGGGGCAGCCGGTCGGGCACGTCCTCGACCTTCCGCTCGGAGGACTTCCAGGTGGTTCCGTCGAACTGGTCGAGCGCCACGAACCGCAGATAGAGGTCCTCGATCCCTTTGGCGCTGGTGCGATAGCGCATGACCTCGCGGTTGTCCGACTGGTTCAGATTGTCCTGGAGGGACACCAGCGGGTTCACCGCGGTGATCGTGCCGCCGCCCGAGCCGGAGCCCTCTCCGGGGCCGACGCCGGCCAGCAGACCACCGTCCATCGCGGGCAGCGCGGCCGGGACCACGAGTGCGACTCCCAGCGCGAGTGCCCCGATGCGCCGCCCTGTGCGAACGGACGCCAGGGGCATACCACCGTCGGATTCGAAGGCCCGCGCCCCGCGCGGGGGAGCGGCTGGGGCACCCCGGAACACCCGACCCCACCGGGAGACCCGATCCTTGCCCTCCGCCAGCAGGAGCAGCAGGAACCCGGAGGCGGCGAGCAGGAACCACAGCCAGTTGGCACCACCACCCGAGAGCCCGGCGGCGACCGAGTACAAGGCCAGTAGGGGCAGTCCCGCCGGCGCAGCGCTGCGGAGCGTGACCGCTATGACGTCCACGCACAGGCCGATCAGCAGGACTCCGCCGACCACCATGAGTCGGATGCCGTCCGTGGCCGGTGCGGGGGTGGCGTAGCGGCTGATGTCCTGTCCGCCCGTGGCGAGCAGTTCACCGAACCACTGGAATGTCGCAGGTCCCGGAATCACTCCCAGCACTGCGTGGCCACGGGCGAAGACCCAGGTGAGCAGGGACAGAGCCACCAGTGCTTGGAGGGCCACCGTCAACAGCCGGGCCAGCGGAATCCGCCGGGCAGCCGCACCGACAGCGCTCTGGATCCCCAGCAGCAGGGCCGCCTGCACAAGCCACCCGGGCGAGTCCAACAGCGGCAGCAGTGCGCTCGCCGTCATCACCGTGGCGGCGTAGGCGCAGAGCGCCAGCCGTCCTCGACCGCTCATGTCGTACCCCCACCGTTCATGACCAGGTTCCCGTCCCGGCCGTACCCCCGCCGGTCTCGGCCCGCTGTTGACCCGCCTGCTGCCACAGTGCAGGCAACGATGCCCCGGGTGGGACGGCCAGCGCGGTCCATCCGACCTCGCGCAGGGCTCGGACGCGCTGGTCGGCTGCCGCCGTCGCGGTCCCGCCGGTCGCCCAGTTCTCACTGTCCAGAACGAAGGCGACGGCGGCACCGGCGCGCTGTCGCAGCCGGCCCGCGAGTGCGGTCTGCTCGGCGTCGAGGTCGCCGAAGAACGCCACCAGCAGACCTTCACTGCCGCCGCGCAACACATCGTGGGCGGCGGTGAGCCCTTCACCGTCCGACTGCTCGACGACGGCGAGCATGTCCATCATCAGGCCGGCGGACTGGGCGGACTCCTGGGCGGACGCGGTGAAGCCGTTCGCCCCCTCGCCGGGTACGGACTGTCCGGTGTCCGTGAGCACCCGGACCGCGAAGCCCCGCTCAAGGATGTGCACCAGGGTGGAAGCGGCACCGGAGACCGCCCACTCGAAGGCTGAATCGGGACCCGAGCCCTCGTAGGCGAGCTGGCGGGTGTCGAGCAGAACGGTGCAACGGGCTCGCTGCGGCTGCTCTTCGCGGCGCACCATCAACTCGCCATGGCGGGCAGTGGACCGCCAGTGCACCCGCCTGAGGTCGTCCCCGTAGCGGTAGGTGCGGGGAATGACATCGTCGTCACCGGCGAGTGCGAGGGAGCGAAGCCTGCCGTCCCCGTGCCCCGAGGCGTCCCCCAGCAGGCGCACCGGGGGGAGCGGTTCGGTCCGCGGTATGACGGTGAGGGTGTCGAAGGCACCGAAGGACCGGGTCAGTTCGCACATTCCGAAGGGGTCGTTCAGCCGTAGTTGCAGTGGCCCAAGCGGATACCGTCCGCGCAGATCGGAGCGTACGCGGTAGGACACCTCGCGCCGTCCGCCCGGCTCCATCCGGTCCAGGACGAACCGAGGGCGGGGACCGAGGACGTAGGGCACGCGGTCCTGGAGCATGAGCAGCCCGGTGGGCAGCCGCGAGACGTTGTCCAGGCGCAGGTGGACGCGTGCCTCCGCGCCCGCCGGCACCCGGGAGGGGGTCAACCGCCGACTGCCCGTGACGCGGTGGCGGGTGCGGTAGAGCACGCTCACACAGACCAACGGCAGCACGGCGAGGAGCAGCCCCACCCGCAGCAGATCGCTCTGCCCCAGGACGTAGGCGCAGATGGCCGCTGCCACTCCCGCCGCGAGGAACGACCGACCGCGCGTCGTCAGTCCGCTCAGAGCGGCCCGCACCCCCGAAGCGTCCGTTTCGGTGTTCGTGTGCGTCTCGGCGTCCGCCACCGCGGCGGCCTGCCCGTGGGACATCACAGGCGCCGGGGGCCGAGGTGCTGGCCGTACAACGGTTGGGGCGGTCGGCCCCCCAGGAACTGGGTCTCCGCGCCCTGTGCGGTGGGCACGGGGGTGCGCTGGAGGATCTCCAGGACCACCTGCTCCGCGGTGCGCCCGTTCAATTGGGCCTGTGCCGTCGGCAGCAGTCGGTGCGCGAGCACCTGCACCACGAGTGATTGCACGTCGTCCGGCAGGGCGTAGTCACGGCCGGAGAGCGCGGCGGTGGCCCTGGCGGCTCGCAGCAGGTGCAAGGTGGCACGCGGCGAGGCTCCGAGTCGAAGGTCCGGGTGACTGCGGGTGGCACCGACCAACTCCACCGCGTAGCGGCGGATGGACTCGGCGACGTGGACACTGCGCACGGCGTCGATCAGCTTGAGGATGTCGTGGGCGTGGGCCACCGGCTGGAGGTCGTCGAGGGGGGACGCCCCGCCGTGGACGTCCAGCATCTTGAGCTCTGCTTCGGCGCTGGGGTAGCCGATGGACACACGGGCCATGAAGCGGTCGCGCTGGGCCTCGGGCAGCGGATAGGTGCCCTCCATCTCGACCGGGTTCTGGGTGGCCACCACCATGAAGGGACTGGGGAGTTCGTAGCTGTTGCCGTCCATGGTGACCTGCCGTTCCTCCATGGACTCCAGCAACGCGGACTGGGTCTTGGGGGATGCGCGGTTGATCTCGTCCCCGATGACGATCTGCGCGAAGATCGCTCCCGGTTTGAACTCGAAGTCCCTCTGCTGCTGGTCGAAGATGGACACACCCGTGATGTCGGACGGCAAGAGGTCCGGTGTGAACTGGATCCGCCGCACCGAACAGTCGATGGATCTCGCCAGCGCCTTGGCCAGCATGGTCTTGCCCACACCCGGCACGTCTTCGAGGAGCAGATGCCCCTCGGCCAGCAGCACCGTCAGCGAAAGCCGTACGACCTCTGGCTTGCCCTCGATCACACTCTCCACCGATCTGCGGACGCGATCCGCTGTGGTGGTCAGATCTGTGAGGCTCGCTCGATCGTCATAGGTGGTCACCCGGCCCTCCTCGGCACGTTCTCCGGCCGGTCCGCACGCGGTCCGGCCCACCCCAAACACGAACACCGGTCCCTGGAAGTTCCGGAGGGGGTGCTACCCCCGCATTCTTGTTGCCGTTACCGTCCCGTGTCACTCGCCTGTGGATAACTGGGAGGGATTTGCCGTGTTTGGGGTGATTGCCGGGAGCCTCTGAGGGTTACGAAGTGGGGTCGATCTCCCGAAGCAGGCCGTCGTGCACATCGAAGACGAAGCCGCGCACATCATCGGTGTGCAGCAGGAACGGCGATGTGCGGACCCGCTGCATCGACTGCCGTACGTCCTGCTCGACATCGCGGAACGCCTCCACCGCCCACTGCGGGCGCTGCCCGACCTCGCGCTCCAGGTCGTGCCGGAACTCCTCGGTGAGCGACTCCAGACCACAGCCGGTGTGGTGGATGAGGATCACGGTTCGGGTGCCCAGCGCCCGCTGGCTGATGGTCAGCGAACGGATCACATCATCGGTCACCACTCCTCCGGCGTTGCGGATGGTGTGGCAGTCGCCCAGTTCGAGGCCGAGCGCGGCGTGGAGGTCGAGGCGGGCGTCCATGCAGGCGACCACGGCCACTTTGAGCACGGGGCGTGCATCCATGCCCGGGTCCTGGAACCCGGCCGCGTACTGCTGGTTCGCCGCGACGAGGCCGTCGGTGACCGAGTCGGCCGCACGCGTGGGGTCGGCGGGGCGGTGTGCGGAAGTCGTCATGGTGACGACGGTAATGGCCGAGAGTGCCGATGGCTTGCTGCGAAGCGGACAAAGAACATCAACATCACTTGTTGTGAGGTAACCCACAAGAGTGGGACCGACACGCCCGTTCGAGTGAAGTCTTCCGTTCCGGCGAGCATGCCCGCCCCGCCCGCCACGCCGTCGGGCAGTTGATTGACCGCACCGTACGGTGGACTAAAGTGACGCGGAGTCCACGGACACATCCTGCACTTTCCCCATGATTTCCCCGCGTGTGCGGCGTACGCACGGCTCGGCCCCCGCTCGCCGGTCGATTGGGCCCCGCGTCGGACCTGAGAGGGCGCTTTGAGCAATACCCGCCATGTCCCGGTGATGCTCCAGCGGTGTCTGGACCTGTTGGCCCCGGCCCTGGAACGACCGGGGGAACCCTCCAACCCGGGCGCGGCGCCCGAAACGCCCGTCGTGGTGGACTGCACGCTCGGTCTCGGTGGGCACAGCGAAGCCCTCCTCACCCGCTTCCCCACGGCCCGGCTCATCGGCCTCGACCGCGACAAGGAGGCACTGCGGCTCTCCGGTGAGCGCCTGGCCCCCTTCGGCGATCGCGCGACGCTGGTGCACGCGGTCTACGACGAACTGCCCGAGGTCCTCGACCGTCTCGGCATCCGCCGCGTCCAGGGCGTCCTGTTCGACCTCGGGGTCTCCTCCATGCAACTGGACGAGGCCGATCGCGGCTTCGCCTACGCCCAGGACGCCCCGCTCGACATGCGCATGGACCAGACGACCGGCATCAGCGCCGCCGAGGTGCTCAACACCTACCCGCCCGGTGAACTGGTCCGCATCCTGCGGATGTACGGCGAGGAGAAGCAGGCCCGCCGGATCGTCTCCGCGGTCGTACGGGAGCGGGACAAGGAGCCCTTCTCCCACAGCGCCCGTCTGGTGGAACTGATCCGTGACGCCCTGCCGCAGGCTGCCAAGCGCACCGGCGGCAACCCGGCCAAGCGCACCTTCCAGGCACTGCGTATCGAGGTGAACGGCGAGCTCAGCGTCTTGGAGCGAGCCATTCCGGCCGCGGTAGGACGCCTTGCCATCGGCGGTCGCATTGCCGTGCTCGCCTACCAGTCGCTGGAGGACAGGCTGGTCAAGCAGGTCTTTGCGGCAGGCGCTGCGAACACCGCTCCGGCCGGCCTGCCCGTGGTGCCCGAGGAGTACCAGCCACGGTTGAAGCTGCTGACCCGCGGCGCCGAACTTCCGACGGAAGAGGAAGTCGCGGAGAACCGCCGTGCAGCCCCCGCGCGTCTGAGGGGAGCACAGCGCATCCGTGAGGACGCGTCGTGAGTGACGCGCACCGGTCGCGGCATCGACACGGGAACGCAACGCCCCCGGCTCGCGCATCTGCGGTCGTGGGCACGAGCGGAAGGAACGGGAGGACTCGGTGAGCGCAGCGGCCAAGCAGCTCAAGGGACGTGCTGCCAGACTCTCCCGGCTGATGCCGGCCGGGCCGAGCAGTGCCGCCCGTACTCCCTTCGTCCTGCTGGTCGTGGTGCTGCTCGGCGGTGGTCTGATCGGGCTGCTCCTGCTGAACTCCGCGCTCAACGAAGGTTCGTTCGAGCTCAGCGAACTCAAGCGCAAGACCACGGAACTCACCGACGAGCAGCAGGCGCTCCAACGGGACGTGGACGACTTCTCGGCCCCTGACGCCTTGGAGCGGCGGGCCCGCCAGTTGGGCATGGTCCCCGGCGGCAACCCGGCCTTCATCGACCCCGACGGGACCGTCAGCGGCGAGTCCGACCGGGCGACCTCGTCGCCGTCTCCCGAAGCGACCAGGTCGGTCGAGTCCACTCCGGACGCAGCGGCCGGCTCTTCGGCGGCACCCGGGGCGTCGGCCGAGTCCTCGCCCGCGACACAGGAGCCGCTGGAGCCCCAGGGCTCGGTCTCCGGTGTCACCGAGGTGAATCCAGCACCAGCACCAACACCGACTTCTGCGTCGATCCCGACTCCGGTCGGTCGGACCGGCGTCGAAGCCGGTGTGCCCGCCCTCCCGGTTCCCGCCCCCGACGCCGCAGCCGTCCCGGTGGACCCTGCGGCCTCCCTCCGGGCGTTCGCCCCGCCCGTCAAGCCCACCCCGACACCTCCCGGCAGGTGACGCAGTGCCCCCCAAGGATCCGCCGCCCCCCAGGCGCCGTGTGCCCGGGCCCGCCCAGCGCCGCCCCGCGAGCCCCGGCCGTACCGCCCGCCCGCCCCGGCCCGCGGGGCGCCCCGCACCGCGCGCACTCAAGCTCGGCAACCCCCGGCCGCGACTGCGTCTGGTCAGCTTCGGCCTCACCCTCGTGATGCTGGCCTTCGTGGTCCGGCTGCTCCAGGTGCAGGCGGTGGACGCCGACGCCTATGCGGCCAAGGCCCAGAAGCACCGTTTCATCAGCGTCGAGCTGGCTGCCGAGCGCGGTGAGATCACCGATCGGGCCGGGATCGCACTGGCCGCCAGTGTCGACGCGTACGACATCACCGCCGACCCGAAGCTGTTCACGCCCAAGGAGAGCAAGTCGCCCAACGCGCCCGAACAGGCCGCGGCGCTGCTCGCACCCATCATCGGCAAGACCCCGGCCGAACTGGTCGAGAAGCTGAAGACTCCCAAGTCCCGCTACACGGTCCTGGCCCGCCGCCAGACGCCCCAGGTATGGAACCAGATCAAGGACCTGAAGAAGGTCTACGCCGAGAAGGCCCGGGAGGACCGGGCCAGCGGCGGTCCCGGGATCAGCATCCTCGCCGGCGTCCTCCAGGAGCCCAGCACCAGGCGCGTCTACCCCAACGGTGATCTCGCTGCCGGGATACTGGGTTACGTCAATGCCGACGGGCGCGGCGGCGGCGGGATCGAGTCAATGTTGGACACGACGCTGGCCGGCAAGGACGGCGAGATCACCTACCCCCAGTCCGGTGGGCGCCGCGTCCCCACCGCCGACGGCACCCGCGAGACACCCGCGGTGCCCGGCTCCGACATCGAGCTCACCATCGACCGCGACATCCAGTGGGCGGCCCAGCGCGCGATCAGCGACCAGGTCCGCGAGTCCAAGGCCGACCGCGGTTACGTCATAGTGCAGGACACGCAGACCGGTGAGGTCCTCGCCATGGCCAATGCCCCGGGCTTCGACCCCAACGACCTCTCCCAGGCCAACACCACGGCCATGGGCAACGCGGCCCTCCAGGACGCCTACGAACCCGGCTCCACGGCCAAGGTCATGTCGATGGCCGCCGTACTGGAGGAAGGCGTCGCCACCCCGGAGACGCACGTGACCGTCCCCAACCGCCTCCACCGCGGCGACCGACTGTTCAAGGACGACATCGACCACCCGACCTGGTACCTCACGCTCAACGGGGTGCTCGCCAAGTCCAGCAACATCGGGACCATCCTCGCCACGGGCCAACTCGGCAAGAACCAGACCGAGGCCAACCGGGTCCTCCACTCCTACCTGCGCAAGTTCGGCATGGGCAGTCCCAGCGGCCTCGAATACCCGGGTGAGACCCCCGGCATCCTCGCCCGCCCCTCGAAGTGGTCCACGTCGCAGCAGTACACGATCCCCTTCGGCCAGGGCTTCTCCATCAACGCCATGCAGGCCGCCTCGGTCTACTCGACGATCGCCAACGGCGGCATGCGCATCGAGCCCACCCTGGTCCGCGGCACCAGGGGCCCCGACGGCCAGTTCAGTGCCGCCCCCGCCCCCAAGAAGACCCGCGTCGTCAGCGAACAGACCGCAACGACGCTGGCCACGATGATGGAATCCGTCGTCGGCAACGAAGAGGGCACCGGCACCAAGGCCCGCATCCCCGGCTACCGGGTCGCGGGCAAGACCGGCACCGCCAACCGCGTCGACCCGGATCTCGGCCGCTACCGCGGCTACACCGCTTCCTTCGCCGGCTTCGCACCCGCCGACAAGCCCCGCATCACCGTGTACTGCGCCATCCAGAACCCCACCGAAGGCAGCTACTTCGGCGGACAGATCTGCGGCCCGATCTATCAGAAAGTGATGCAGTTCGCGCTCAAGACCCTCAAGGTGCCGCCCACCGGCAATGAACCCACCCGGCTTCCCGTGACCTTCAAGCCCGGCGAATGACCCGAGGAACCACCAGTGACAACGACGAAGCCCGAACCCGGGAACAGCGGCCCCGGGCAGCACACCTCATTTAGCCCCCCGGCGGGGGAGCCCGGTACGCTCACCGCCGTGCCGCACCGTGATCAGTACCAAAACCCCCAGCAGGACGTCCCGGCGAAACAGCCGGGAGCACCCCGTCCGGACCGGACCCACCCCACACCGCTCGGGGAGCTGGCCGCCCGGCTCGGGGTGGCGGATCCCGCTCCCGGCGAGGCCGCCGGCGCGGAGACGATCACCAGTGCGGACGCCCCGGCCACCTCCGCCGAGTCGGGCCCCGTGCGAGTCACCGGCATCACCCACGACTCGCGCGCCGTCCGACCCGGCGACATCTACGCCGCACTGCCCGGCGCACGACTGCACGGCGCCGACTTCGTCGCCCAGGCCGTCGATCTCGGTGCCGCCGCGATCCTCACCGACCCGTCGGGCGCCGAGCGTGCGACCGCGACCGGGCTGCCGGTCCTGGTGACCGAGGATCCGAGGGCCCGGATGGGGGAGCTGGCCACCGAGATCTACGGACACCCCGGGGACGACCTCCTCCAGATCGGCATCACCGGGACCTCCGGCAAGACGACCTCCGCCTATCTCGTCGAGGGCGGCCTGCGCGCCGCCGGGCGTGCCACCGGTCTGATCGGCACCGTCGAGATGCGGATCGGCGACGAAGCCCTCAAGTCGGAGCGCACGACGCCCGAGGCCACCGATCTCCAGGCCCTCTTCGCCGTGATGCGCGAGCGTGGGGTGGAGGCCGTCGCCATGGAGGTCTCCAGCCACGCACTGGTGCTCGGCAGGGTCGACGGCTGCGTCTTCGACGTCGCGGTCTTCAACAACCTCAGCCCCGAGCACATGGAGTTCCACTCGGGCATGGAGGACTACTTCCAGGCCAAGGCGCAACTCTTCACCCCCGAGCGCAGCAAGCTCGGCGTGGTCAACCTCGACGACGCCTACGGGCGCAGGCTGGTCACCGAGGCGTCCGTGCCCGTCGTCACCTTCTCCGCCGAGGGACACCCGGACGCCGACTGGCGCGCGGAGGGCGTCGAACTGGGCGTCTTTGGCTCCGTGTTCACCGCCGTCGGACCCGATGGCGTGCGCATCGAGGCCAGGTCCCCCCTGCCCGGCGCGTTCAACGTCGCCAACACGCTGGCCGCCATCGTCACCCTGGCCGCCGCGGGCATCGCCCCCCAGACCGCCGCCGACGGCATCGCCACCGTGCCCGGAGTACCCGGCCGGCTGGAGCGCATCGATGAAGGGCAGCCCTACCTCGCCGTCGTCGACTACGCCCACAAGACCGACGCCGTCGACTCGGTGCTGCGCTCCCTGCGTAAGGTCACCAAGGGCCGGCTGCACATCGTCCTCGGCTGCGGCGGCGACCGCGACACCACCAAGCGCGGCCCGATGGGCGCAGCCGCCGCCCGGCTCGCCGACACCGTCGTGCTGACGTCGGACAACCCGCGTTCGGAGGACCCCCTGGCGATCTTGGCCGCCATGCTCGCCGGAGCCGCCGAAGTGCCCGTCCACGAGCGGGGTGACGTCCTCGTCGAAGCCGACCGGGCCGCCGCCATCGCCACCGCCGTCGCCAGGACCGAACCAGGCGACACCGTACTGATCGCCGGCAAGGGCCATGAACAGGGCCAGGACGTCGCCGGGGTCGTGCGCCCCTTCGACGACCGCCAGGTGCTCCGCGCTGCCATTCGCGACTCCCGTGCCACCCTTCACCACACAGCCCAGGGATGACCCAGTGATCGCCCTCTCCCTCTCCGAGGTCGCCGCCATCGTCGGCGGGCAGCCCCACGACATACCGGATATGGACCTCCGGATCACCGGCCCGGTCGTCATGGACTCCCGCCAGGTGCGGCCCGGCGCCCTCTTCACCGCGTTCGCCGGCGAACGCGTCGACGGCCATGACTTCGCCGCGCGGGCCGTCGCCGACGGCGCGGTGGCCGTCCTCGCCACCCGGCCCGTCGGCGTCCCCGCCATCGTCGTGGACGACGTCACCGGGGCACTCGGGGCGCTCGCCCGCCATGTCGTCGAACGCCTCGGTGCCACCACCGTCGCCCTCACCGGCTCGGCCGGAAAGACCAGCACCAAGGACCTGATCGCCCAACTCCTGGAGCGCAAGGGGCCCACCGTCTACCCGGAGGGGAACCTCAACAACGAGATCGGTCTGCCCCTCACCGCGCTGCGCGCCGACGAGAAGACCGAACACCTCGTCCTGGAGATGGGCGCCCGCTACATCGGCGACATCCGCTACCTCACCAGTCTGGTGCCCCCGCGGATCTCCCTCGTACTGAACGTCGGCACCGCCCACATCGGCGAGTTCGGCGGCCGTGAGCAGATCGCGGAGGCGAAGGGCGAGATCGTCGAGGCCCTACCGCCCGCCGAACAGGGCGGTGTTGCCGTCCTCAACGCCGACGACCCCCTCGTACGCGCCATGGCCTCCCGCACCACGGCCCGTGTGATCACCTTCGGCGAGTCCGAAACCGCCGATGTACGTGCCGAGAATGTCCGGCTCACCCAGCAAGGTCAGCCCGCCTTCACGCTTCACACCCCCACCGGGTGCGGCGATGTGACTATGCGGCTGTACGGTGAGCACCACGTGTCGAACGCGCTCGCTGCCGCCGCCGTCGCCCATGAGCTGGGCCTACCCGCCGAAGAGATCGCCCTCGCGCTCTCACAGGCCGGTACCCTCTCCCGCTGGCGCATGGAGGTCACCGAGCGTCCGGACGGCGTGACGATCGTCAACGACGCCTACAACGCGAACCCCGAGTCCATGAGGGCGGCGCTGCGCGCGCTTGCCGCCATGGGCACAGGCGCACAGGCCCGGGGGGGAAGAACGTGGGCGGTGCTCGGCCTGATGGCCGAGCTCGGTGACGAAGCGCTCGCCGAGCACGACGCGGTCGGACGGCTCGCCGTCCGACTCAACGTCAGCAAGCTCGTCGCGGTCGGGGGCAGGGAAGCGTCCTGGCTGCAACTGGGCGCATATAACGAGGGTTCGTGGGGTGAGGAGTCGGTGCACGTGTCCGACGCGCAGGCGGCGGTCGACCTGTTGCGCAGTGAGTTGCGCCCGGGAGACGTCGTGCTGGTGAAGGCGTCCAGATCGGTCGGCCTTGAGCGGGTGGCCCAGGCATTGCTCGACAGCGCGGCAGTGCCCACGGATGGGCAGGGTGCCGGTCGATGAGGCAGATCCTCTTCGCGGGGGCCATCGGGCTCTTCCTGACCCTCATCGGCACCCCGCTGCTGATCAAGCTGCTGGCCCGCAAGGGCTACGGCCAGTTCATTCGGGATGACGGCCCGCGCAGCCACGGCAGCAAGAAGGGCACGCCCACCATGGGCGGCATCTCCTTCATCCTGGCCACTCTGATCGCGTACGCACTCGCCAAGGTGATCACCGGGGAGCGGCCGACGATCTCCGGCATCCTGGTGCTGTTCCTGATGGCGGGCATGGGAGTCGTCGGTTTCCTCGACGACTACATCAAAATCGTCAAGCAGCGCTCGCTCGGCCTCCGGGCCAAGGCGAAGATGGCCGGCCAGTTGATCGTCGGCATCGCGTTCGCGGTGCTCTCGCTCCAGTTCGCCGACAAGCGCGATCTGACCCCGGCCTCGACCAAGCTGTCGTTCATCAATGACTTCGGCTGGTCGATCGGGCCCGTGCTGTTCGTCATCTGGGCCCTGTTCATGATTCTCGCCATGTCCAACGGCGTGAATCTGACGGACGGTCTGGACGGCCTGGCCACCGGCGCATCGGTGATGGTCTTCGGCGCCTACACCTTCATCGGCCTCTGGCAGTTCCAGGAGTCCTGTGCGAACGCGGTCTCGCTGACCAACCCGGCCGCCTGCTTCGAGGTGCGCGATCCGCTCGACCTCGCCGTCGTCGCCTCCGCCCTGATGGGCGCCTGCTTCGGCTTCCTGTGGTGGAACACCTCACCCGCCAAGATCTTCATGGGGGACACCGGGTCACTGGCGCTCGGCGGTGCGCTCGCGGGTCTGGCGATCTGCTCCCGCACCGAACTGCTGCTCGCCCTCCTCGGCGGACTCTTCGTCCTGATCACCATGTCCGTGGTCATCCAGGTCGGCTCCTTCCGGATGACGGGCAAGCGGGTCTTCCGAATGGCCCCGCTCCAGCACCACTTCGAACTCAAGGGGTGGTCCGAAGTCCTTGTCGTGGTCAGGTTCTGGATCATCCAGGGCATGTGCGTGATCGTGGGTCTGGGGCTCTTCTACGCGGGCTGGGCGGCCGACAAGTGAGTACGGGGGCGCAGTGGCAGGGCCGGCGGGTCACCGTCGCCGGCCTCGGGGTGTCGGGCATCCCGGCGGCCAAGGTCCTGTCCGGCCTCGGAGCCGTCGTCACGGTCGTCAACGACGGCGACGACGAGCGCTCCCGGGCCCAGGCGGCCGACCTGCTGCGGTGGGCCGCCGAGCACGAGGCGGCGGGTGAGGAGCCCCGCGGGTCGATCACCGTACGCCTCGGCGACGGCGCCACCCTGCCCGAAGGCACCGAACTCGTCGTCACCGCCCCCGGCTGGCAGCCCGACAAGCCCCTCTTCGGGGCCGCCGCCGAGGCGGGCGTGGAGATCTGGGGCGATGTGGAACTCGCCTGGCGGCTGCGCGGTCTCCACGGCCGCAAGGTCGCGCCCTGGCTCGCCGTCACCGGCACCAACGGCAAGACGACCACCGTACGGATGCTCGCGGCCATCCTCGAAGCCGCCGGCCTACGCACGGCGGCCGTCGGCAATATCGGGGTCTCCCTGCTCGATGCCGTCCTCGGCGACGAAGCAGCCGAAGGCGGCAGCGAACACGGTGAGTACGACGTGCTCGCCGTCGAACTCTCCAGCTACCAACTGCACTGGGCACCCTCCGTACGGGCCCACTCCGCCGTCGTCCTCAACCTGGCCCCCGACCACATCGACTGGCACGGTTCGATGGCCGCGTACGCCGCCGACAAGGGGCGCGTCTACGAGGGCAACACCGTCGCCTGCGTCTACAACGCGGCGGACACCGCGACCGAGGACCTCGTCCGCGGCGCCGATGTCGAAGAGGGCTGTCGGGCGATCGGTTTTACGCTCGGCACCCCAGGGCCCTCACAACTCGGTGTCGTCGACGGCATCCTGGTCGACCGGGCCTTCGTGGAGAACCGGCAACAACAGGCTCAGGAACTCGCCGAAGTGGCCGACGTCAACCCACCGGCGCCGCACAACATCGCCAACGCCCTCGCGGCGGCGGCGCTGGCCCGGGCCTACGGTGTTCCTGCGGCGGCGGTACGGGACGGACTGCGGGCCTTCCGCCCCGACCCGCACCGCATCGAGAAGGTCGCGGACGTCGCCGAGGTCGCCTACATTGACGACTCCAAGGCGACCAACACCCATGCTGCCGAGGCGTCCTTGGCCGCCTACGACCCCATCGTGTGGATCGCGGGCGGATTGGCCAAGGGGGCGACCTTCGACGAACTGGTCTCCGCTTCGGCCACTCGGCTGCGCGGAGCCGTACTGATGGGGGCTGATCGTGGGCTCATCCTCGAAGCCCTGCGGCGACACGCCCCCGACGTCCCGGTCGTCACCCTCGACCGGACCGACACTGGGGCGATGGCGGCGGCGGTCCAGGAAGCCGCACGGCTCGCCCGGCCGGGGGACACCGTCCTCCTGGCCCCGGCCTGCGCTTCCATGGACATGTTCGTCAACTACAACAAGCGGGGCGAGGCGTTCGCGGACGCGGTTCGCGCACTCGCCGCACAGCGCGCCTGACCGGCCCGACCTCCGCGCCGCGGACATCGGGGTCCGCCCCGGTGGCCGCGGCGCGCCGGGCACGACTGGAGGGGACGGCGGCCATGCCGGCTGACGACATCGAACCCGCCGCGGCACACGCTGCTCGGCGACCATCCCCCCGGGTGGCCGACGACACCGGTGTGCCGCATGGTCCGCACGGGCGCGTCCCGGAGAAGCCACCCTTCCGTCCGTCCGCGCCGCGCACACGCGCCTCCCGTCGACCCGGCGCCATCGGCGACCGACTCGCCGAGACCGCCCGCGCGCTGCTGCCGACCCCCGCCTTCGCCGGGCTGCCGCAGGAGCGCGGCGCCTTTCCCGGACGAGTCCTGCGCAGCGGGACCGCCCCCGCGCGAGGCCCCGTGGCCCGCGGTCGGACCGGCACCCCCGGCTCCTCCCGCCCGCCCCGGGGCAGGGGCCTACGAAGGCTCTACGAGCGTGCCCGCCGGGCCTGGGACCGTCCGCTCACCGCGTACTACCTGATCCTTGGCAGCGGCATGCTGATCACCGTGCTGGGCCTGGTGATGGTCTACTCCGCCTCGATGATCACGGCGCTGGAGTACGACCTCCCCGCCTCCTACTTCTTCCGCAAACAGTTCCTCGCCGCGGCCATCGGCACCGGACTCCTGCTCTTCGCCTCCCGCATGCCCTCCCGGCTGCACCGGGCACTCGCGTACCCGCTGCTCGTCGGCGCGGTCTTCCTGATGGTCCTGGTGCAGATCCCGGGGATAGGGCAGTCGGTCAAGGGCAACCAGAACTGGCTCTCCATCGGCGGCCCCTTCCAGCTCCAACCCAGCGAGTTCGGCAAGCTCGCCCTCATCCTCTGGGGAGCCGATCTCCTTGCCCGCAAGCACGACAAACGGCTGCTGACCCAGTGGAAGCACATGCTGGTCCCGCTGGTCCCGGTCGCCTTTATGCTGCTCGGGCTGATCATGCTCGGCGGGGACATGGGCACCTCGATCATCCTCACCGCGATCCTCTTCGGACTGCTCTGGATGGCTGGCGCCCCCACCCGGCTGTTCGCGGGCGTCCTCGGCTTCGCCGCCCTGGTCGGGTTCGTGTTCATCAGGACGAGCGAGAACCGCATGGCCCGGCTGGAGTGCATCGGCGCCATCGACCTCGGCCCCAAGGGCGAATGCTGGCAGGCGGTCCATGGAATCTACGCCCTGGCGTCCGGCGGCTGGTTCGGTTCCGGCCTGGGTGCAAGCTTGGAGAAATGGGGGCAACTCCCCGAAGCCCATACCGATTTCATCTTCGCCATCGTCGGGGAGGAACTGGGCCTGGCGGGGACGCTGTCCGTGCTCGCCCTGTTCGCGGCTCTAGGCTATGCGGGTATCCGCGTGGCCGGACGCACGGAGGACCCCTTCGTGAGGTACGCGGCGGGAGGCGTGACCACCTGGATCATGGCGCAGGCCGTGGTCAACATCGGTGCAGTGCTCGGACTGCTGCCGATCGCGGGTGTCCCGCTGCCGCTGTTCTCCTACGGAGGGTCAGCCCTGCTGCCGTCCATGTTCGCTATCGGGCTGCTGATCGCCTTCGCGCGTGAAGACCCGGCCGCGAAAGCGGCCCTGGCCGTGCGGAGGCCAGGGGTGAGATGGAAGACGATGAGACGGCGCATCACCAAGCGTCCGTCCGGAGAGCGGTGAAATTCGGTGCATGTCGTACTCGCCGGTGGCGGAACCGCCGGCCACATCGAGCCCGCGCTCGCGCTCGCGGACGCCCTGCGGAGGCAGGATCCATCCGTGGGCATCACGGCCCTCGGCACGGAGCGCGGATTGGAGACCAGGCTCGTCCCCGAGCGCGGCTACGAACTGGCGCTCATTCCCGCCGTACCGCTCCCGCGGAAGCCCACCCCGGAACTGATCACGGTCCCCGGTCGACTCCGCGGCACCATCAAGGCCGCCGAGCAGATCCTGGAGCGCACCAAGGCGGACTGCGTCGTCGGATTCGGCGGATATGTGGCGCTGCCCGGCTACCTCGCGGCCAAGCGCCGGGGCGTGCCGATCGTCGTCCACGAGGCCAACGCCCGCCCCGGCCTCGCCAACAAGATCGGCTCCCGGTACGCCGCCGGGGTGGCCGTCGCCACGCCCGACAGCAAACTGCGCAACGCCCGCTACATCGGCATTCCGCTGCGGTACTCGATCGCCACGCTCGACCGGGCGCGGGTCCGCCCCGAGGCGCGCGCCGCCTTCGGGCTCGACCCCAACCTGCCAACCCTGTTGGTCTCGGGCGGCTCCCAGGGCGCCCGACGGCTCAATGAGGTCGTCCAGCAGGCCGCGCCGATCCTCCAGCGCTCGGGAATCCAGATCCTGCACGCGGTCGGGCCGAAGAATGAACTGCCGCACGTGGACAACATGCCCGGAATGCCGCCCTACATCCCGGTACCGTACGTGGACCGGATGGACCTCGCGTACGCGGCGGCCGACATGATGCTCTGCCGTGCGGGCGCGATGACCGTCGCCGAACTCTCCGCCGTCGGGCTTCCCGCCGCCTACGTCCCGTTGCCGATCGGCAACGGCGAACAGCGGCTCAACGCCCAGCCGGTGGTCAAGGCGGGCGGTGGACTGCTCGTCGACGACGCCGAACTGACCCCCCAGTGGGTCCAGGGCAACGTCCTGCCGGTACTGGCCGATCCGCATCGGCTGTACGAGATGTCCCGCGCGGCTGCCGAGTTCGGCCGCAGGGACGCCGACGAACTGTTGGTCGGCATGGTGTACGAGGCGATCGCGGCACGTCGATAGGCGTGGACCGCGTGGCCCGGGGGAAACGCCCCGGGCCCCAGCCGGAAGGAGACCCGGAGCGTGGTCGGACCCACCACCACGGAACGCGGTTCGCGCGATCCGTCCCCGTCGTCGCAGCGCCCGACCGGGCGGCCGTCGTCGGACCCCCCGGGCGCCGCCCCCCGCCTCCGCCGGCTGCTGACCCCCCGCACCCTGGTGCTCGCCCTGCTGGCCGTCGCACTGCTCGCGGGCGGGATCTGGGTGTTGTACGGGTCCGATTGGCTGCGCGTGGAACGCGTGAAGGTCTCGGGCGCCGAGGTGTTGACGACGGAACAGGTGATTTCGGCGGCGGGCGTTCCGATGGGAGCACCACTTGTCTCCGTCGACACAGACGGTATTGAGTCAAGATTGCGCGAGCGTCTGCCTCGGATCGATGATGTGGAAGTCGCCCGGTCCTGGCCGCACGGCGTTACTCTCACGGTTACCGAGCGCACACCTGTACTGCTTCTCACCAAGGGTGCCCGGTTCGTCGAAGTGGATGCGGGGGGAGTCCGGTTCGCCACTGTCGACAAGGCACCGGCTTCGGTCCCCCTCTTGAAGTTGTCCACGGTGCAGGCACCGAGCCTGCGGCGCTTTCCCGTGGACCGGTTGATCGGGGAGGCCGTGGGTGTCACGAGTCAACTCCCGGTAAAGGTCAGCAAGAACGTACGCAGTCTTGTAGTCCGTTCATATGACGACATGTCCCTTGAGTTGACGGACGGTCGCACCGTGGCGTGGGGGAGTCCTGAGGAGGGTGAGTCGAAAGCCCGTGCCCTGACCGCGCTGCTGAAAGCGGACCCCGGGGCGCGGCACTTCGACGTGAGCTCGCCCATCGCTCCAGCTTCATCGGGGAGTTGACGCACAAATGACCCCCTGAGCACCCTGGCTGGTCACCGCGACGGCTGATCACATAGGGTGAAAAGAAAAACGGGAGGTTCGGCGTGTTCATTGAACGTGCGCCGCTTGTCGACTTAGTGTCCTGTTCGGAAGAGTCCAACGAACAGTCACACTGGTAACCCTAAACTTCAACGTTAGGGTTTGGGTCGGCGATTCGGACCGTCCCATCGGCATCCGTCGTCGCAACGCGCACAGAGCGTGGTGGCGACACGTAATCGAGGCGAGAGGCCTTCGACGTGGCAGCACCGCAGAACTACCTCGCAGTCATCAAGGTCATCGGTGTCGGCGGCGGTGGTGTCAATGCCATCAACCGAATGATCGAGGTCGGCCTCAAGGGCGTTGAGTTCATCGCTATCAACACCGACGCACAGGCGCTGTTGATGAGTGACGCCGACGTCAAGCTTGACGTCGGTCGCGAACTCACCCGGGGCCTTGGCGCCGGCGCCAATCCGGCCGTCGGTCGCAAGGCGGCAGAGGACCACCGCGAAGAGATCGAAGAGGTCCTCAAGGGGGCCGACATGGTCTTCGTCACCGCGGGAGAGGGCGGCGGCACCGGCACCGGTGGCGCGCCCGTCGTGGCCAACATCGCCCGCTCCCTGGGTGCCCTCACCATCGGCGTGGTCACCCGGCCCTTCACCTTCGAGGGTCGGCGCAGGGCCAATCAGGCGGAGGACGGCATCGCGGAACTCCGCGAAGAGGTCGACACCCTCATCGTCATCCCGAACGACCGACTGCTGTCCATCTCGGACCGTCAGGTGAGTGTTCTGGACGCCTTCAAGTCGGCGGACCAGGTACTGCTCTCCGGCGTCCAGGGCATCACCGACCTCATCACCACCCCGGGTCTGATCAACCTCGACTTCGCCGACGTCAAGTCCGTGATGTCCGAGGCCGGATCGGCGCTGATGGGCATCGGTTCGGCCCGCGGCGACGACCGCGCGGTGGCCGCCGCCGAGATGGCGATCTCCTCGCCGCTCCTCGAAGCGTCGATCGACGGCGCCCGTGGCGTGCTGCTCTCCATCTCGGGCGGTTCGGACCTCGGTCTCTTCGAGATCAATGAGGCCGCGCAGCTCGTGAGCGAAGCCGCCCACCCCGAGGCCAACATCATCTTCGGAGCGGTCATCGACGACGCCCTCGGGGACGAGGTCCGCGTCACGGTCATCGCCGCCGGGTTCGACGGCGGTCAGCCGCCGAGCCCGAACGCCCGGGTCAAGGTCGTCGGGGGATCCACGCAGGGTCCCAAGGCAGCCGACAGTCACTCGGTGCCCCGGCCGGGCGGCCAGGACGACTCCCACCGGGTGTCGGAACTGGGCAACGTACCGCCGAGGAAGCCCGCTCCCGAGCCGGCTCCCGTGCCCGACGACGACCGGACCTGGTTGCCGCCCATGACTTCGGCGCATTCCTACGGGGACTCACCCGCCCCCGAGGAGTTGGACGTGCCGGACTTTTTGAAGGGGCCGTGAAGCACCACGCGATAGACGCGAGCGGCGCGCACTTCGCCTTCACTGACAAGTGGGGTGGAGTGAGCGCCGCTCCGTACGAACAGCTCAACCTCGGCGGCGCGGTCGGCGACGACCCCGCCGCCGTTCTGGCCAACCGGGCCATCGCGGCGAGGGGTCTGGGCCTCGACCCCGATCGGGTCGTCTGGATGAACCAGGTGCACGGCAAGGACGTCGCGCTGGTCGAAGGACCGTGGGGAGATGCCCCGGTGCCCGAGGTCGACGCCCTGGTGACGGACCGTCGTGGGCTCGCCCTCGCCGTGCTCACGGCCGACTGCACTCCCGTGCTGTTGGCCGATCCGGTCGCCGGGGTGGTGGCGGCGGCGCACGCCGGTCGTCCCGGAATGGTGGCCGGCATCGTGCCCGAGACCGTCAAGGCGATGATGACCCTGGGCGCCGAGCCCGAGCGGATCGTCGCCCGTACCGGACCCGCCGTCTGCGGACGGTGCTACGAGGTTCCGCAGGAGATGCGGGCCGACGTCGCTGCGGTCGAGCCCGAAGCCTGGTCCGAGACCAGTTGGGGTACCCCCGCCGTCGATGTGAGCGCCGCAGTCCATGCCCAGCTCCGGGCGCTCGGTGTGCGGGACCTCCGCTCGTCCGAGGTCTGCACATGGGAATCGCCCGACCACTACTCGTACCGCCGTGACCGGACCACCGGACGGTTGGCCGGATATATCTGGCTGACACCGCTCCCCGTGGGGACGGACTCCGGCTCCCCCGCAGGAGAGACCGCAGCATGACGGACCGTCGAAACGAACTCGCCGGCAATCTGGCCCGTGTGGAGGAACGTATCGCCTCTGCTTGTGCCGCTGCGGGACGCACGCGGGAGGAGGTGACCCTCATCGTGGTCACCAAGACCTATCCGGCCAGTGATGTACGCCTCCTTCATGAACTCGGCGTGCGACACGTGGCCGAGAATCGCGATCAGGACGCCGCACCCAAGGCCATGGCTTGTGCCGATTTGAACCTCACATGGCACTTTGTCGGCCAATTGCAGACCAATAAGGTTCGTTCGGTCGTTCGTTACGCGGATGTGGTGCAATCAGTGGACCGCGTCAAGCTGGTCACTGCTCTCTCGTCCGCGGCGGTCCGCGACGGACGGGAAATCGGCTGCCTCGTCCAGGTCGCCCTGGATGCCCAGGAGGGCGGACGGGGTGATCGAGGAGGTGTCGCTCCGGACGGAATCGAAGAACTGGCCGCCGCAGTTGACGGTGCGCCAGGGTTGCGACTCGACGGACTGATGACCGTGGCGCCGCTGACCGGGCCCTATGCGGAGCGGCAACGCCTCGCATTCGAGAGGCTGGTGGAATTCTCATCCAGCCTGCGCGTCGCCCATCCGGCTGCGAACATGGTGTCAGCAGGGATGAGCTCGGACCTCGAAGAGGCAGTGGCGGCCGGAGCGACACATGTGCGCGTCGGCACCGCGGTACTCGGAGTCCGTCCTCGGCTCGGGTAACGTCGCCAAGCAAGTCGGACCACAGCAGACAATATGGTCATTCCCGCAGTAAGACGGGCAGACCCAGTGGATCGCGGGCACTTGGTGACACTGCGACATTCGTGACTAGGGCGATCCACCACAGAGCGGAGGACTCAGAGAATGGCCGGCGCGATGCGCAAGATGGCGGTCTACCTCGGCCTCGTGGAGGACGATGGATACGACGGCAGGGGTTTTGATCCCGACGACGACTTCGAACCCGAGCCGGAGCCCGAGCGGGAGCACCGGCGGCATCAGCCCGCGCACCCCGTCGAGCGCGAAGAACCGGTCCGAGCCGTGCAGCCTCCGGCGCCCCGTGAGCCACTGTCACGTCCCGCTCCGCTATCAGCAGAAAGCGGACGTCCGGCGCGAATTGCCCCCGTGGCGTCTATCACACCTGAACGTCCGAGCCTGGAGAAGAACGCACCGGTGATCATGCCCAAGGTTGTGTCCGAGCGGGAGCCGTACCGCATCACGACGTTGCACCCGCGGACCTACAACGAGGCCCGTACCATCGGGGAACACTTCCGAGAGGGCACTCCGGTGATCATGAATCTCACCGAGATGGACGACACCGATGCAAAGCGACTTGTCGACTTTGCCGCGGGACTTGTCTTCGGTTTGCATGGCAGCATTGAGCGGGTGACGCAGAAGGTGTTCCTGTTGTCTCCTGCTAACGTCGATGTCACGGCGGAGGACAAGGCCCGTATCGCAGAGGGCGGATTCTTCAACCAGAGCTGAGAAGCGCAACACCGGGACCGGTCGCGAAGCGGCCGGAGTCAGAGCACAGGGGAGAGGGAAGCGCGGGATGGGCGTCGCACTACAGGTGGTCTACATCGCGCTGATGTGCTTCCTCATCGTGCTGATCTTCCGGCTTGTCATGGACTATGTCTTTCAGTTCGCCCGTTCATGGCAACCCGGCAAGGTGATGGTGGTCGTCCTTGAGGCGACCTACACTGTCACCGATCCACCGCTCAAGCTCCTTCGGCGGTTCATTCCGCCGTTGCGTCTCGGGGGCGTGGCACTCGACCTGTCCTTCTTCGTTCTGATGATCATCGTCTGGATCCTGATCTCCCTCGTGAGTGGCTTGGCGAGGTGATCAAGTAACTGTGGACGATACGGTCTTGCCGACTGCCGACGACTACGTAGAGGTGAAGAAGAGATGCCGCTGACCCCCGAGGACGTGCGGAACAAGCAGTTCACGACCGTCCGCCTCCGAGAAGGCTATGACGAGGACGAGGTCGATGCCTTCCTCGACGAGGTCGAGTCCGAGCTGACCCGCTTGCTCCGCGAGAACGAGGACCTGCGAGCCAAGTTGGCTGCGGCGACCCGTGCGGCGGCGCAGAACCAGCAGCAACAAGGCATGCGCAAACCGCCGGAGCCGCAGGACGGCCGCGGCGGACCCGGGGCACCTGTCCCCGCCGCCATATCCGGACCTCCGGTCCAGCAGCAGCAGCCCCCGCAGATGGGTCCGCCCCAACTGCCTGGTGGTGCTCCGCAGCTGCCGGCCGGTCCGAGCCATGGTGGACAGAACCACGGCGGCCCCATGGGCGGTCCCGGTCAGATGCAGGGCGGGCCCGGTCAGATGGGCGGTCCTGGTCAGATGCAGGTCGGTCCCGGTCAGATGCAGGGTGGCCCTGGTCAGATGCAGGGCGGCCCCATGCAGGGCAACCCGATGCAGGGTGGTCCCATGGGTGGGCCTCCGCAGATGGGCAACCCGATGCAGGGCGGCCCCATGGGCGGTCACCCGCAGCAGATGCAGCAGATGCAGCAGCCCGTTCAGGGTCCCGCCGGTGGCGACAGCGCCGCTCGGGTGCTCTCGCTCGCACAGCAGACCGCTGACCAGGCGATCGCGGAGGCCCGTTCCGAGGCCAACAAGATCGTGGGAGAGGCTCGTTCGCGCGCCGAGGGCCTGGAGCGGGACGCCCGCGCCAAGGCCGATGCGCTGGAGCGGGACGCGCAGGAGAAGCACCGCGTCGCGATGGGCTCCCTGGAGTCCGCACGTGCCACGCTGGAGCGCAAGGTCGAGGACCTCCGTGGCTTCGAGCGGGAGTACCGCACCCGTCTGAAGTCCTACCTGGAGAGCCAGCTGCGTCAGCTGGAGACCCAGGCGGACGATTCGCTGGCTCCGCCGCGCACGCCGTCGGCCGCTTCGCTGCCGCCCGCGCCTTCGATGGCTTCCGCGGGTGCGAGTTCCATGGGCCACTCCATGGCCGGCAGTTCCTCCATGGGCCAGTCCATGGGCGGTGGCCCGTCGATGGGAGGGGCTCCCTCCTACGGTGGTCAGCAGCAGATGTCCCCGGCGATGACTCAGCCGATGGCGCCTGTTCGACCGCAGGCACCGCAGCCGATGCAGCAGGCGCCCGCGCCGATGCGCGGCTTCCTGATCGACGAGGACGACAACTGACAGGCGAGCACGCGCTCAGCGCGTAACCTTCTCGGCAGTCGAGGGGCGGGGGGCCCGCCCACCCGACAGGGGGGCGCCCGGTATTAAAGTGGGGGGTA
>NZ_JBHYZO010000005.1:141597-433778 GCF_042753785.1 Streptomyces sp. NPDC059256
GCCCAGGACACCAGTCCTGGGCACGGCCCTTTTCCATGGGGTCGTACTCGTCATGGGTACCTCGCCCGTTCCCCCGCGCCCAGCACGGCGCCCGTTCCAGCGTGGCGTAGTTGAGCGATCTCATCGGACATCCACATATGCGGAGGTCCGTGGTGCGCTGCCGTCGGGGCACTCGGTTGCCCTGCCCAAGGGGGAAACGCTGGCGGTTCGGTGGTCAACGGGCGGGCGATCGCGAGCGTCGTCACCGTCGCTTCCCGGCTCCACGGGGCGCCCTTGGGCATGAAGAAGCCGGGGCGGCCCTCATCGAGGACCGCCCCGGCTCGACCGCGGAAGCTACTGCTTGCGCAGATGGAAGGTCAGCGACAGCGAATCGTCGGTGAAGGAGGGGCCGTATGTGTCGTCCGGTTCCGATCCGGTGAACGACGTGGCCAGTACCTCATCCGCGATGAGGGAGGCATGGGCGGTGAGCGCCTCCGTCGTGGATGCGTCCGATGAACTCCACACCACCGCGATCCGGTCCGCCACGTCGAGTCCGCTGTTCTTGCGGGCTTCCTGGATCAGTCGGATGGCGTCACGGGCCAGGCCCGCGAGGCGCAGGGCGGGGGTGATCTCCAGATCGAGCGCCACCGTGGCGCCCGAGTCGGAGGCAACCGACCAGCCCTCCCGCGGGGTTTCGGTGATGATGACCTCGTCCGGGGCCAGGGTGATCGTCTCGCCCTCGACCTCCAAGGTCGCCGTACCGCTCCGCAGGGCGAGGGAGAGTTCAGCGGCGTCCGCTGCGGCCACGGCCTTGGCCACCGCCTGGACTCCCTTGCCGAACCGCTTGCCGAGTGCACGGAAGTTGGCCTTGGCCGTCGTGTCCACGAGCGAACCGCCGACCTCGGAGAGGGAGGCGAGTGAGGAGACGTTCAGCTCCTCGGTGATCTGTGCGCGCAATTCGGCGGAGAGCGTGTCGAAACCGTGCGCGGCCACCAGGGCGCGCGACAGCGGCTGACGGGTCTTTACGCCGGACTCGGCCCGGGTCGCTCGACCCAGTTCCACCAGCCGTCGCACCAGCACCATCTGCCGGGACAGTTCGGGGTCGATCGCGTCGAGGTCGGCGTCCGGCCAGGAGCTGAGGTGCACGGACTCCGGAGCTTCCGGCGACACCGGACGCACCAGGTCCTGCCAGACCCTCTCCGTGATGAAGGGGGTGAGCGGGGACATCATGCGGGTGACCGTCTCGACCACGTCGTGCAGCGTCCGCAGTGCCGCCGGGTCTCCCTGCCAGAAGCG
The DNA here is from genome assembly GCF_042753785.1 of Streptomyces sp. NPDC059256. Classification (NCBI taxonomy): domain Bacteria; kingdom Bacillati; phylum Actinomycetota; class Actinomycetes; order Kitasatosporales; family Streptomycetaceae; genus Streptomyces; species Streptomyces sp. NPDC059256. Next base: position 142,873 of record NZ_JBHYZO010000005.1, read on the forward strand.
GCGGCGGGAGCGGCGCACGTACCAGTTCGAGAGATCGTCGACGAAGGCCGAGAGCAGCTTTCCTGCACGCTGGGTGTTGTACCCCTCCATCGCCTCGGTGACCTGGTCCACCAGGGCGTGGAGCTCGCTGAGCAGCCAGCGGTCCAGCACCGTGCGGTCGGCCGGGGCGGGATCGGCCGCGGAGGGTGCCCAGCCGGAGGTCCGTGCGTACAGGGCTTGGAACGCCACGGTGTTCCAGTAGGTGAGCAGGGTCTTGCGCACCACTTCCTGGATGGTGCCGTGACCCACGCGGCGCGCGGCCCAGGGAGAACCGCCGGCCGCCATGAACCAACGGACGGCATCTGCGCCGTGCTGGTCCATCAGCGGGATCGGCTGAAGGATGTTCCCCAGGTGCTTCGACATCTTTCGGCCATCCTCGGCGAGGATATGGCCGAGACAGACCACGTTCTCATAGGACGACTTGTCGAAGACCAGCGTCCCGACCGCCATCAACGTGTAGAACCATCCACGCGTCTGGTCGATCGCCTCCGAGATGAACTGCGCCGGATAGCGCTTCTCGAAGATGTCCTTGTTCTGGTACGGGTACCCCCACTGGGCGAAGGGCATCGAACCCGAGTCGTACCAGGCGTCGATGACCTCGGGTACGCGCGTCGCCGTGTTCGAGCACTGGGGGCAGTCGAAGGTGACGTCGTCGATGTAGGGGCGGTGCGGATCCAGCGCCGACTGGTCGGCGCCCGTCAGTTCGGACAGTTCGGCCCGGGAGCCCACGCAGGTGAGGTGGTCCTCCTCGCAGCGCCAGATGGGCAGCGGCGTACCCCAGTAGCGATTGCGGGACAGGGCCCAGTCGATGTTGTTGTTCAACCAGTCGCCGTACCGGCCGTGCTTGACCGAGTCCGGGAACCAGTTGGTCGCCTCGTTCTCCGCGATCAGCCGGTCCTTGACCGCGGTGGTGCGGATGTACCAGGAGGGCTGGGCGTAGTAGAGCAGCGCGGTGTGACAGCGCCAGCAGTGCGGGTAACTGTGCTCGTACGGGACGTGCCGGAAGAGCCGGCCACGCGCCTGGAGGTCTGCGGTGAGCTTTTCGTCCGCCTTCTTGAAGAAGACGCCGCCGATGAGCGGGATGTCCTCTTCGAAGGTGCCGTCGGGGCGGACCGGGTTCACCACGGGCAGTCCGTAGGCCCGGCAGACCTTGAGGTCGTCCTCACCGAACGCGGGGGACTGGTGGACCAGGCCCGTACCGTCCTCGGTGGTGACGTACTCGGCGTTGACGACGTAGTGCGCCTCGGCGGGGAACTCCACCAGGTCGAACGGGCGCTCGTAGGTCCAGCGCTCCATGTCCGCGCCGGTGAAAGTCGTTCCGGTCAGCTCCCAGTCCTCGCCGAGGGCCTTCGCGACCAGCGGTTCGGCGACGACGAGCCGCTCCTCGCCGTTCGTGGCGACCACATAGGTGACGTCGGGGTGCGCGGCGACTGCGGTGTTGGAGACCAGGGTCCACGGGGTCGTCGTCCACACCAGCAGGGACGCCTCGCCGGCGAGCGGCCCGGAGGTCAACGGGAAGCGGACGAACACGGAGGGGTCGACGACCGTCTCGTACCCCTGGGCCAACTCGTGGTCGGAGAGACCGGTGCCGCACCGGGGGCACCAGGGCGCCACCCGGTGGTCCTGGACGAGCAGTCCCTTGTTGAAGATCTCCTTCAACGACCACCAGACCGAGTCGATGTACTCGGGCTTCATGGTCCAGTAGGCGTCGTCGAGGTCTACCCAGTAGCCCATGCGCTCGGTGAGCTCGGCGAAGGCGTCCGTGTGGCGGCTGACGGATTCACGGCACTTGGCGTTGAACTCCGCGATGCCGTACGCCTCGATGTCCTTCTTGCCGGAGAAGCCCAACTCCTTCTCGACGGCGAGTTCCACCGGCAGCCCATGGCAGTCCCAGCCGGCCTTGCGGGCGACGTGGTAGCCGCGCATGGTGCGGAACCGGGGGAAGACGTCCTTGAAGACGCGGGCCTCGATGTGATGGGCGCCCGGCATGCCGTTGGCGGTCGGCGGGCCCTCGTAGAAGACCCACTCGGGGCGGCCCTCGGACTGGGCGAGGCTCTTGGCGAAGACCTTGTTGTCGCGCCAGAAGTCGAGCACGGCGTGCTCCAGCGCGGTCAGGTCGACCTGGGCGGGCACCTGGCGGTACTGCGGGGGTGTCATCGACGAACTCCTCCGGCGGACAGTTTCTCTTCCGTCGGAGGGACGAGAGCGAATTGCTCCCGCGGTACCACCCTCCTTGGCGGCGCAGGGCGCACCGCCCCCTCATTGGGGTCGCGCAGTCGGGTCTACTCGCCTGACGGCTTTCTTCCGACAGCTCCGGGGTGATGCTTCACATCGCGCTCGCCCCCGGGCTCTCACCGTCCCCGGGTCGCTCATGGCTGCGTACGACGCTACTCGTCCCCATCCAAGCCTTTCGCTCCGGCCAGTGTAAGGGGCGCCGTGGGTGATCACGACCGGCATTTGTCGGGTACGGAGAAGGCCCGCCGCTTGACCCGAATGGCCAGATCGGCGTCCGCGGGCCTCGACGTGCCACGGTCGCTCGCCGGGCCGGTTCGCCGGGCGGGGAGCTGGGCACAACGGATGCAGGTTCGTTTGACGGAGCGACTTACGAGCGGAATAGGTGGTGTGCCCCGTTTGCTGCGGAGCTGAGGTCGATTTATCGTCCCAGAACGATTCGCGTGCAAGATCACAATATGTGAAGGGGCCGCGGCCATGGTGGCGAAGAAGACTGCCGAGAGTGAATCGGCGTCCGGGCGATCCACCGCGGCTGCGGCGAGCGCCGGGGGAGCGGAAGGCTCTGCCGGTGCATCTCCCGGTGCATCTCCCGGAGCGGCGAAGAAGGCCGCCGACGACCGAAAGTCCGCTCCGGCGAAGAAGGCGACGAAGAAGACCACGGCGAAGAAGACCGCAGCCAAGACCACGACCAAGACGACCGCGAAGAAGGCGACCGAGAAGACCACGGCCAAGAAGACCGCAGCCAAGACCACGACCAAGGCGACTGCCAAGAAGGCGACGAAGAAGACCACGGCCAAGAAGACGGCGAAGAAGGTCGCGGCTAAGAAGAGCGCGACGGGGAAAGCGTCGGATCGAACCGGCGTGCGAGTACCCCCGAAGAAGACCGCGGCTGCTCAGGCCGCACACAGCGCCGCATCCGCGGCTCGGACGGCTGAGGCCGCGAAGCAGACAGGAGCCAGAACGGTGGGAACAGAGAAGACCGTGGCTGCCGACGACGGCCCGACGGCGGTGCCCACGGCCCGCACGGCGGCTGCTGCCGGCCCGCAGGAGCTTGCGGTGCGCCCGGGCGAGGATCCATGGACCCCACAGGAGGTCGCTGAGGCCCGCACGGAGCTGGAGGGCGAGGTGACCAGGCTCAATGCCCAGCTCGCCGCCTCCGAGGCCGCGCTGATGGGATTGATGCGGGACTCCGGCGGGGGAGCGGGCGACGACGACGCCGACATGGGCTCGAAGAACATCACCCGTGAGCACGAGCTGTCCCTCGCGGCCGGCGCCCGCGAGATGCTGGAGCAGACGGAGCGTGCGCTGCTGCGGTTGGACGCGGGCACCTACGGAGTCTGCGAGAACTGTGGAAAGCCCATCGGCAAGGCCCGTATGCAGGCATTCCCCCGCGCCACACTGTGTGTGGAGTGCAAACAGAAGCAGGAGCGCAGGGGCTGAGTCCGTACGCCCGTGGCGTACCCTCGTGGTCAGTCAGGCACCTAGGTTGAGGGACTCACGTGGCAGAGGCGGAGCGGACCATCGGTACGCCGGATGTGGACGGCGACGACGCTGCGGCGTCGGCCGAGCAGCCGAAGGGCAGACGGCGGATCGCCGTGCTCTTCGGCGTGGCGGTCGTGGCGTACGCGCTCGACCTCGTCACCAAGATGATCGTGGTGGCGAAGCTGGAGCACCATCCGCCCATTGAGATCATCGGCGACTGGTTGCAGTTCGAAGCGGTACGGAACGCCGGTGCCGCCTTCGGCATCGGCGAAGCCTTCACCGTGATCTTCACCGTCATCGCCGCGGCGGTGATCGTGGTGATCGCACGGCTGGCGCGGAAGCTCTACAGCCTGCCGTGGGCCATCGCGCTCGGTCTGCTGCTGGGCGGTGCGCTCGGCAATCTCACGGACCGGATCTTCCGGGCACCCGGAGTCTTCGAGGGCGCGGTGGTCGACTTCATCGCTCCCAAGCACTTCGCCGTCTTCAATCTGGCCGACTCCGCGATCGTCTGCGGCGGCATCCTGATCGTGATCCTCTCCTTCCGTGGACTGGACCCCGACGGGACCGTCCACAAGGACTGACCGGGAACCGCCGCGCCCACCGCTGGTGGGCGAGTTATCCACAGGTATCGGCTCCGGCGGCGGTGCACCGTGACGGACAAGGCATACTCGACAGGTGAGCACGCTTCCCGAGATCCGCACCCTGCCCGTACCCGATGGCCTTGAAGGCGAGCGCGTCGACGCCGTCATCTCCCGGATCTTCGGGTTCTCTCGTACCAAGGCGGCCGAGCTGGCCGCTGCGGGGAAAGTGCTGGTCGACGGCTCCGCGGTGGGAAAGTCCGAGCGGGTCCACGGCGGTGCATGGCTTGAGGTGGAGATGCCCCAGGCCCCCGCTCCGGTCCAGATCGTGGCCGAGCCCGTCGAAGGCATGGAGATCATCCATGACGACGACGACATCGTGGTGATCGTGAAGCCCGTCGGTGTGGCCGCGCACCCCAGCCCCGGCTGGACCGGCACCACCGTGATCGGTGGCCTCGCTGCCGCGGGCTACCGCATCTCCACCTCCGGTGCGGCCGAGCGCCAGGGCATCGTGCACCGACTCGACGTCGGGACCTCCGGGCTGATGGTGGTCGCCAAGTCGGAGCGGGCGTACACGCTGCTGAAGCAGCAGTTCCGGGAGCGTACGGTCGACAAGCGGTACCACGCGCTGGTGCAGGGGCACCCCGACCCCATGAGCGGCACGATCGACGCGCCCATCGGTCGCCACCCCAACCACGACTACAAGTGGGCGGTCACCGCTGAGGGCAAGCCGTCGGTGACGCACTACGACCTGCTGGAGGCGTTCCGGGCCGCCTCACTGCTCGACATCAAGCTGGAGACCGGCCGCACCCACCAGATCCGGGTGCACATGGCGGCGCACCGGCATCCCTGCGTGGGCGATCTGACCTATGGCGCCGACCCCACGATGGCCAAGCGGCTGGGACTGACCCGGCAGTGGCTGCACGCCGTACGACTGGGGTTCGAGCACCCGTCCGACGGCCAGTGGGTGGAGTTCGAGTCCGGCTATCCCGACGACCTGCGCCAGGCGCTCGACACGATTGCGGCGGAGAGCGCCTGAGCGTGGTCCGGGTGCGAGTGGCGGAAGATCCCGCAGACCGGCAGGCGTGCTTCGCCGTACGCCGTGCGGTCTTCATCGTCGAACAGGGCGTGTCCGAGGACATCGAGTACGACGTCTTCGACGAGCCCGAAGCCGACACCGTGCACGTGGTGGCGGTCGACACGGAGGGTGCGCCCCTGGGGACGGGCCGATTGCTCCACGGGCCGGCCGCCGCAGAGCGCACCGGGGGCGATCCCACCATCGGCTCCCTGGGCCGGCTCGCCGTGCTCCGGACGGCCCGCGGACGAGGTGTGGGCGTGGCGCTGGTGCAGGCCGTGGAGGAAGCCGCGCGTGATCGTGGGCTCAAAGCCGTGGACCTCCATGCGCAGAGTCATGCCCTCGGTTTCTACGAGCGGCTGGGCTATGCGCCCTACGGCGAGGAAATGACGGAGGCAGGTATCCCGCACCGGTCGATGAGACGAGAGCTGCTCGACTGAGCCCGAGGTGGGCCGTCGAGGACCGGGACGATCACGCCGTGCGGCAGGGTTCGGTCCATTCGGACAAAAAGTGCATCCCGCATGGCAGGCTGTGCCCCTGATCGTGGAGGTCTCCCACCCCGGAGGGCACACTCGTGGACCAGGTGGCGCTGCTGCTCGTCCTGCTGCTCGGAGCGGTGGTGACCGTGCCCCTCGGTGAACGGCTCGATCTGCCGGCACCCGTGTTGATGACCTTGGCCGGAGCGGGAGTCGCCTTCCTCCCCTTCGTCCCCACGGTGGAGATCCCGCCCGATTTCATTCTTCCGCTCATCCTGCCGCCCCTGCTCTACGCCGCGGCCCAACGCACCTCCTGGCGACAGTTCGCCGCCAATGTGCGCCCCATCCTGCTGCTCGCGGTCGCCCTGGTCTTCGTCACCACCGTGGCGGTCGCGGCCGTTGCCCAGTCGCTCGTGCCGGGACTGCCCATCGCCGCGGCCGTCGCCCTCGGCGCCCTGATCGCCCCGCCCGACCCCGTCGCCGCCACCGCCGTCGCCGGCCGGCTCGGTCTGCCACGCCGGCTCGTCTCCATCCTGGAGGGGGAAGGGCTCTTCAATGATGTGACCGCCATCGTCCTGTACCACGTCGCCATCGCCGCGGTGGTCAGCGGTACGTTCTCCTGGCCGGAAGTAGTCGGCCAACTGGTTCTCTCGGCCGTGGTCGCCGTCGTGGTGGGACTAGTGCTGGGATGGGTCACCAACAAGCTGATGGGCCTTCTCGGCGATGCCACCCTTCAGGTCGGACTCTCCCTGATGGTGCCGTTCGTCGCCTATGTACTGGCCGAGGAACTACACGGCTCCGGCGTGCTCGCCGTGCTGACCACGGCCCTCTATCTGGCCGAACACGCCGCAGACGCCGACGATGTGATGGGCCGGCTCGCCGGCAACACCTTCTGGCGGATCATCGACACACTCGTCACCGGGGTGGCCTTCGGACTCATCGGACTCGAACTCCACACCGTCTTCGGCACGGAGGACGGGCGGGTGCCGCAGCTGCTGCTCTGGGGTGCGGCGATCACCGGCGTCGTCGTGGGCGTACGACTCCTCTGGCTGCTCCCCGCCACCTGGCTGGCGAAGAAGCTGCACTCCCGCCGTGACTTCGACGAGGACATTCCGGTCAGTTGGCGGGAGACCGTCGTCATGTGGTGGTCAGGAATGCGAGGAGTGGCCTCGGTGGCCCTGGCGCTCGCCCTTCCACTGACCACGGACAGCGGGGCGCCCTTCCCCGCGCGCAACGAGATCGTCTTCGTCGCCTTCGTCGTCATCCTCGCCACGCTCCTCCTCCAGGGACTGACACTGCCCTGGTTGGTACGCCGCCTCGGAGTGCGGGCCGACGGGGATGCCGAGCGCCGGCTGGAACACGATCTCGCCATCAGAGCGGCCAAAGCGGCCCGCCACCGGCTACGGGAGATCGAAGCGGTGGAGGACCTTCCGGATGAGATCAGCGAGCGGCTCCTCCGCGGTGCCTACGAGGTGGGAGCACGGATCAGCCCCGACATCGTCGACGAGGACCGACGCGACTGGTACGCGAAACGCACCGAGCGGGTACGGACGATGCGGCGCATCCAGCGGGAGATGATGTCGGCCGCACGGCACGAGGTCCTGTCCGCGCGGAGTGAGCCGGGTGCCCATCCCGAGGTGGTCGACCGGGTGCTGAGACAACTGGATGTGCACAGCCTGCGCTGATCGCCATCGCCCGCCTCGGAGCGCCCGCAGTCGGAGCGTCAGCCCGGGGTCATCAAACCGCAGTCATTGACCCGCAGTCATCGACCCGCAGTCATCGAACCGGGGTCATCGAACCGGGTTTGTCCGTGGGGGCTAAGGCGGAGCCAGGGACGGGGACCACCACCGCCGATGACTCGCGCCTCCGTTCCTTCCGTACGAGCGCCGCCTACGCTCCTGACATGGCACGTACCGTGGTGATCAGTGGCGGCGGCACCGGAATCGGCTTCGCCACGGCAGAGGCATTCGCTGCCGAAGGTGACCGGGTCGTGCTACTGGGCCGCCGCGAGGAGGTCCTGGCCCATGCGGCCGAACGGCTGCCGTCCGCCGGACACTTCGCCGTCGACCTCAGAGATCCAGCGGATGTCCTGCGCGCTGTCGCCTTCGTCGAGCGCGAGTACGGAGCGGTCGACGTCCTGGTGAACAGCGCCGGTGGCAACGGCGGCCGGGAGAAGCAACCCGCCCACGACAGCCCACTGGCCGCTCTGGCACATGACTGGACCTTGAACTTTCGGCTCAACACCCTTACCGCCGCCCTGCTCACCGAGGCGCTCAAGGAGCATCTGGCGACCCCCGGTGGCCGAGTGCTCTTCCTCAGCTCCATCGCGGCCTACCGTGGGTCGGGGTCGGTTGCGTACGGGGCGTCGAAGGCCGCCCTCCACCCGTACGCCTTCCAGTTGGCCCGGGCGCTCGGTCCGCGGGGGATCACCGTCAACGTTGTGGCACCGGGGCTGGTCGAGGAAACCGACTTCTTCGGCGAACCCCTGATGCAGGAGCGCAAGGACGCCCTGGTCGCCGAGACCGCCACCGGGCGCATCGGCCACCCCGGGGACATCGCACGCACCCTGCACTGGTTGGCGTCCTCCGCCGCAGGACACATCACCGCCCAGGTGATCCAGGTCAACGGTGGTGCGGAGCGCGGCCACTGAAGGGGACCCCTCGGGCCGCGCCAGCCGGCGGCCACGACGCATCGGCCAGTGGGGTACACCCACGGGAACCGGTGACCACGCCACGCCGCCCTCGTCAGCCGCGGCCCGTCCGTGCCGGCTCATCGTCCGGGGTAGGGCCCTCCTTCGGCACACGGCCGTTCGGAAGGGAGGCCACCGCAGTCGGCTCGGCGGTGCCCAGCAGTGCGGCCGGCGCGGTCGCGACCTTCGGCAGCGCGTGGGGGTGGTGCTCATGGAGCCAGCCGATCAACTGCTCGCGCACGGCGCAGCGGATGGTCCAGATGTCGTCCGCGTCCTTCGCCGTCACCACGGCACGCACCTGGATCGTCGTCGGCGTGGTGTCGGTGACCGCGAGCGACCAGTCACGTCCGTCCCACGCGGGGTGTTCCTTGATGACCTCGTGCAACTGCTCCCGCATCCGGGCCACCGGAGTGGAGTGGTCCAGATGGAAGTAGACCGTGCCGGTCATCTGCACTCCACCGCGTGACCAGTTCTCGAACGGCTTGCTGGTGAAGTAGGACACCGGCATGGTGATCCGGCGCTCATCCCAGGTCCGAACGGCCAGGAAGGTGAGGGTGATCTCCTCGACGGTTCCCCACTCGCCGTCGACCACCACGGTGTCACCGATGCGGACCATGTCACCGAAGGCGATCTGGAACCCGGCGAAGAGGTTGCCCAGGGTCGACTGGGCGGCGACGCCCGCCACGATGCCGATGAGTCCGGCCGAAGCGAGCATCGAGGTACCGACGGTCTTCATGGCGGGGAACGTCAGCAACATCGCGGCGACGGCCACGACACCCACCACGGCGATGACCACGCGTTGGATCAGGGTCACCTGGGTGCGGACCCGACGGACCCGGGCCGGATCACGGGTGGCCGCCGCATAGCGGCTGTAGGTGGATTCGACGATGGCCGTGGCGATCTTCACCACCAGCCAGGCGGAGGCACCGATCAGGACCAGGGTCAGTACCTGTCCGATGCCCGCGTGGTGGTCGCGGATGGTTTCCAGTTCCGCCTGTCGGTAGTTGCCCCGCAACAAGGCGGCGGCGAGGACCACTTGGAGCGGAACTCGGCACTGTCGGAGCAGACCCCACAGGGGAGCCTCGGGATGCCGCGCGTCGGCACGGCGAAGTAGCAGGTCAGCGAGCCAGCCCACGAGCAGCGTGAGCACGGCCGTACCGCCGAGGACAATCAATGGGCGCAGCACGTTCTCCATGTCTTCGAACGTAACCTGACTCCATGGACATCATGCTTCTTCATTCCGCCTATGGCCTGCGGCCCGCTGTCCGTGCGGCAGCCGAGCGTCTTGAAGCCGCCGGTCACCGGGTGTGGACGCCCGATCTGTACAAGGGGGAGACCTTCGACACGGTCGAGGAGGGCATGGCCTGCAAGGAGCGGATCGGCAAGGACGAGCTCTTGAAGCGGGCGGTGCTCGCCGCCGCGCCCTACTCGGAACGCGGTCTGGTGTACGCGGGGTTCTCCCTGGGGGCATCCATCGCCCAGAACCTGGCGCTCGGGGACACCAAGGCGCGCGGACTGCTTCTGCTGCACGGCACCTCGGACATCGCACCGAACGCCGCCGTCGACGAACTGCCCGTCCAACTGCACATCGCGGACCCGGACGCCTTCGAGCCGCACGACTGGTTGACCGCCTGGTACCTGGGGATGGGGCGTACCGGAGCAGACGTGGAGATCTACCGCTATCCGGGGGCAGGTCACCTCTACACGGACCCCGACCTCCCGGACTACGACGAGGCCGCTGCCGAGCAGACCTGGCGGGTGGCGCTCGGTTTCCTGGCGACGCTCGGGAACAGCTGACCACGCTGGGACAGCCGCCACCCGCGTGATGTCGCAGGGCGTGATTGCGCTGGCGGCCCGGGCCCGCTCGACCGTGAGGAGGAGCGGGCCCGGTGCCGTTCGCGGGTGCTGCCGTCGGGAGTCGCCGTGGGCTCGGTGCGCACACGTCCGTGTCATGCCGGCCCGGCCGTGGGGCGCTTGGCGGCTGCGGGCGACAGCCAGCCCGGGTGGATCAGCCCTTCAGCGCACGGTCCATGGCGGTGTTGAACTCGGTGGCCGTCGTCGGCGGGGTGTCCGTGCCCTCCACGACCACCTTCTTGCCGTCGACCTTGAGGGTCGGGGTGCTGCCGACCCCGCTCTTGTCGAAGGCGCCGGACATCTTCATCGCCCAGGCGTCGTACGTGCCGTCCTCGACGTTCTTCTTGAACTCGGCATTGCCCTTCAGGGCCGGTACGGAGTCGGCGACCTTCAGCAGGTAGGAGTCCTTGGCGAAGTCGTCCTTGCTCTCGGTGGGGTGGAACTCCTTGGAGTACAGGGCGGCCTTGAAGTCGGAGAACGCCTCCGGACTCACGTTCAGGGCGGCGCCCATGGCGCTCAGCGCGTTCTTCGAGCCTTCGCCCTGGTCCATGTTGTCGATGAAGGTCGCGCCGACGAACTTGACCTTGTACTTGCCCGCGGCCAGGTCCTTCTTGATCGTCTCACCGACGCCCTGCTCGAACTTGGCACAGGAGGGACAGCGGGCGTCCTCGTACAGTTCCAGGGTCTTCTTGGCCTCGGGCTTGCCGATGACGACGTTGGTTCCGTTGGTGCCGTCGCTGTTCTTGGGCGCGGTGACGGTCTTCTCCTTGCTCACCGACTCCCAGTGGTCCGGCTCGTTGGACTGGATCACGCCGTAGCTGATGCCACCGGCCACCGCGAGTACGGCGATGGTGGAGCCCACGACGATCAGCTGCCGACGCGTCTTGTCCTTCTTGGCCTGCGCCTCGCGCTCCAGGCGCAGCCGCTCGCGGGCCGCGGCCTTGTTCGCCTTGTTGTTGCGTGCACTCATGCTGAATCACTCCGTGTGATGCCGCACCGGAAGGTGCAGAAGAATGGGGGAACTGAGGGAAAGGGCGACATGGGGTGGACCCCCTGTGCGTCACGGCTGAGAGGGTCTGCACCCGGCGCGGAGTCGGCAGCGCTCGTCCGGGGGAGAACCCATGGCGGCTGAGGCCCACTCCGGGGCCGCCCTTCGAGCACGGGATCGGCCCGTCACCCGTCGGGGCGGGCCAGCCGTGTGCGCGATGTCCGGAAGGGGCTGGGCACGGGACCGTGGATGGTCACCATCAGGCGGGCCGTTTTGACCATGACCGCCTGTGACCGCCGGTGGGTCAGGGCTCTGACCGCCCGTGACCACCGGTGGACCGGGACCGGGACCGCGACCACGTGTGACCGTGGCCTTACGGGGCCGGGCTCAGCTCAGCCGAAAGCCGCGACGGTACCGGGAGGGCCGCGCAGCCCGAGGGAGTGCACCAGGAGGGTGGTGCGGGAGGCCGTGTGCCGGGGCAGTGACCGCGCCGGGAGTCGCAGGGGGCGAGTCAGGCCCCTCGCCACGACGACGGCGAGCAGGAGCGGACGGAAGGCGAAAGCGGCCATCGTCCGCATCAGCCCCGACAGCGCCGCTTCGCCGCGCCACAGCCAGGCCGCCGCCAGCAGACCGACGGACACATGCGCGGCGAGCAGGACCCAGGGCAGTGCGGGATGCGTGGTGCCGAGCACGGTGGTGGCGCCGGGATCCGCCCCGGCGACTCCGGGCAGCGCGGCGCCCGCGCTCCCCCCGCACAGCACATCGAGGCCCAGCGCCCTCAGCGATCCCGTGACCGGGCCGCCTCCAGGTCCGTAACAGAGGTCCTGGCCGGTGGTGAACACCGTGTCGGCGGCCAGCTCCAGCGGGATGAGGAGGCCGGCGATCCGCCAGAAGCCCCGCTCTCGGCGGGAGAGGAGGAAGGCGATCGCGAAGACGCCCGCCGAGAGCCCGGCGAGCGCGGTCCACGGGAGTGGCGAGCGGGAGAGCAGCACATGGGAAGCAGCGGACAGCGTCACGACCAGTGCCGTGAAGATCGCTGCCCGTACCGTCCTGAGCTGCATTCCCGATACGTCCATCGTCTGCGAGTGTGCCATGGCTCCCTGAGAGGAGCCTTAACGGATGCCGTTCCCCGCCAGGCCCGGGATGCGTCCGTTGCGGAAGAGGTCGACGAAGATCTGGTGGTCCCGTCTGGCCCGGGCGCCGTACTGGTGGGCGAAGTCGATCAGCAGCGCGGGGAAGCCCTCCTCGTCGGCCGCGATGGCCGCGTCGATGGCCCGCTCGGTCGAGAACGGCACCAGCGAGTGGCCGCTCTCGTCGTCCGCGGCGGCGTGCATGGTGGCCGTCGCCCGCCCGAGGTCGGCGACGACCGCGGCGATCTCGTCCAGATCGTCGATGTCCGACCAGTCGAGATCCACCGCGTAGGGCGAGACCTCGGCGACCAGTTGGCCCGCGCCGTCCAACTCGGTCCAACCCAGCCAGGGATCGGCGTGGTCCTGAAGGGCCCGCTGGGATATCACCGTGCGGTGGCCCTCGTGGTGGAAGTAGTCCCGTACGGTCATGTCGTCGATGTGCCGGGAGACGGCGGGCGTCTGCGCCTGCTTCATATAGATGACGACGTCGTTCTCCAGGGCGTCGCTGTTGCCCTCCAGCAGGATGTTGTACGAGGGCAGTCCGGCCGAGCCGATGCCGATGCCGCGTCTGCCGACGACGTCCTTCACCCGGTAGGAATCGGGGCGGGTCAGACTCGATTCGGGCAGCGTCTCCAGATAGCCGTCGAACGCCGCCAACACCTTGTACCGGGTGGCCGCATCGAGCTCGATGGAACCGCCGCCGGGGGCGAAGCGCCGTTCGAAGTCGCGGATCTCGGTCATGGAGTCGAGCAGGGAGAAGCGCGTGAGCGAGCGGGCGACGCGCAGCGCGTCCAGCAGCGGACCCTCCGCGGTGTCCAGGGTGAACGGTGGTACGTCGTCGTCCTTGGCCCCGGACGCCAGCGCGTGGATGCGCTCGCGGTAGGCGGCGGCGCAGACCCGGACCAACTCGCTGATCTGTCCGTCGCTCAGTGCCTTGGTGTAGCCGATCAGCGCCAGCGAGGCCGCCAGGCGCTTCAGGTCCCAGGTGAAGGGGCCGACGTACGCCTCGTCGAAGTCGTTCACGTTGAACACGAGCCGGCCGTTGGAGTCCATGTAGGTGCCGAAGTTCTCGGCGTGGAGGTCGCCGTGGATCCAGACGCGGCTGGTGCGCTCATCCAGATACGGGTGGCTTTCGTACGGCTTGGGCCGCTCCAGCTCCAGATCGTGGTAGAAGAGGCTGGCCGTGCCCCGGTAGAAGGCGAACGCCGACGAGGCCATCTTGCGGAACTTGACCCGGAACGCCGCCGGGTCGGCGGCCAGGAGCTCGCCGAACGCGGTCTCGAAGACGGCGAGTATCTCCTCGCCGCGCTCGTCGGCCGTGTCTTCGGCGGGGTGCAAAACCGGCATCGCTCTGTGCCTCCTGGTGCGGTACGTGCGGGTCGATCGACGCTTCCCCACCCGCCCGGGCCGGGAACGCCGCTCCAGTCGGTCCAACGCTCGGCCACCGCCGGGAGTGCCCGGCCGAAGCCCTGGCCGGAGCCTTGGATCGAGCACCCCGCATCTCGGTGCTGCGGACTTTGACGCTCCGGTCCGCGGACCTCCAACCCTAGTCCCGCGGACCCGAACCCCGGGTCCGCGGGACCCGCCTTCCGTGCCGTGAGGTGTCGGTGGGGAGTCGTAGACTTCCAGCCTGTCCCCCCAGACTCCCTCGCCGCCCTTCATCGCCCGTTCTCCGGAGGCCCCAGCCGTGACCAAGCCGCCCTTCACGCATCTGCACGTGCACACCCAGTACTCGCTGCTGGACGGTGCGGCGCGGCTGAAGGACATGTTCGCTGCCTGCAATGAGATGGGCATGTCGCACATCGCGATGACGGACCACGGAAACCTCCACGGGGCGTACGACTTCTTCCATCAGGCGAAGAAGGCCGGGGTGACGCCGATCATCGGGATCGAGGCGTACGTGGCCCCGGAGTCCCGGCGGAACAAGCGGAAGATCAAGTGGGGCCAGCCGCACCAGAAGCGCGATGACATCTCCGGTTCCGGTGGATACACGCACAAGACCATCTGGGCCGCGAACAGCACGGGACTGCACAACCTCTTCCGCCTCTCATCCGACGCCTACAAGGAGGGGTGGTTGCAGAAGTGGCCGCGCATGGACAAGGAGACCATCGCCCAGTGGTCCGAAGGTCTCATCGCGTCCACCGGGTGTCCGTCGGGCGAGTTGCAGACCAGGCTGCGGCTGGGGCAGTTCGACGAAGCGCTGAAGGCGGCGTCGGAGTACCAGGACATCTTCGGCAAGGAGCGGTACTTCCTGGAGCTGATGGACCACGGCATCGAGATCGAGCGCCGGGTGCGGGACGGTCTGCTGGAGATCGGGAAGAAGCTCGGCATTCCGCCGCTGGTGACGAATGACTCGCACTACACGTATCCCCAGGAGGCCGCGGCGCACGACGCGCTGCTGTGCATCCAGACGGGAAAGAACGTCTCCGACCCGGACCGCTTCCGGTTCGACGGCACGGGCTACTACCTGAAGTCCACGGACGAGATGTACGCGGTGGACTCCTCGGACGCCTGGCAGGAGGGGTGCCGCAACACGCTGCTGGTCGCGGAGCAGGTGGACGTCTCCGGCATGTTCCAGGCGAGGAACCTGATGCCGAAGTTCGACATCCCCGCGGGCTACACCGAGGTCACCTGGTTCCAGGAGGAGGTCCGGGTCGGCATGGAGCGCCGATTCCCGGGCGGTGTGCCCGACGACCGCCAGAAGCAGGCGGAGTACGAGATGGACGTCATCATCAAGATGGGGTTCCCGGGGTACTTCCTGGTGGTCGCCGACTTCATCATGTGGGCGAAGAACCAGGGCATCGCCGTGGGCCCCGGCCGTGGTTCGGCTGCCGGTTCGATCGTGTCGTACGCCATGGGCATCACCGACCTCGACCCGATCGAGCACGGGCTGATCTTCGAGCGGTTCCTCAACCCCGAGCGCGTCTCCATGCCCGACGTCGACATCGACTTCGACGAGCGTAGGCGCGTCGAAGTGATCCGGTACGTGACCGAGAAGTACGGCGCCGACAAGGTCGCCATGATCGGCACCTACGGAAAGATCAAGGCGAAGAACGCCATCAAGGACTCCGCCCGGGTGCTGGGCTACCCGTACGCGATGGGTGACCGACTGACCAAGGCCATGCCCGCCGACGTCCTGGGCAAGGGCATCGACCTCTCCGGCATCACCGACCCCTCCCACCCGCGTTACAGCGAGGCGGGCGAGATCCGGGGCATGTACGAGAACGAACCCGATGTGAAGAAGGTCATCGACACCGCGAAGGGCGTCGAGGGCCTGGTGCGGCAGATGGGTGTGCACGCCGCCGGCGTGATCATGTCCAGTGAGACCATCACCGACCACGCGCCGGTCTGGGTGCGGCACACCGACGGCGTCACCATCACCCAGTGGGACTATCCGCAGTGCGAGTCGCTCGGCCTGCTGAAGATGGACTTCCTGGGCCTGCGCAACCTCACCATCATGGACGACGCCATCAAGATGGTGCGGTCCAACAAGGGCATCGACCTGGAGATGCTGGCCCTGCCGCTGGACGACCCCACGACGTACGAACTGCTCTGCCGCGGTGACACGCTCGGCGTCTTCCAGTTCGACGGCGGCCCGATGCGCTCCCTGCTGCGGCTGATGAAGCCCGACAACTTCGAGGACATCTCCGCCGTCTCGGCCCTGTACCGCCCGGGTCCGATGGGAATGAACTCCCACACCAACTACGCGCTGCGAAAGAACAAGCAGCAGGAGATCACCCCGATCCATCCGGAGTTGGAGGAGCCTCTCAAGGAGGTTCTGGACATCACCCACGGACTGATCGTCTACCAGGAGCAGGTGCAGAAGGCCGCGCAGATCATCGCGGGCTACTCGCTGGGCGAGGCCGACATCCTCCGCCGGGTGATGGGCAAGAAGAAGCCCGAGGAACTGGCCGCCAACTTCACGATCTTCCAGGCGGGCGCCCGGAAGAACCAGTACTCGGACGAGGCGATCCAGGCGCTGTGGGACGTGCTGGTGCCCTTCGCGGGTTACGCCTTCAACAAGGCCCACTCGTCCGCGTACGGCCTGGTGACCTACTGGACCGCCTATCTCAAGGCGAACTATCCCGCCGAATACATGGCGGCGCTCCTGACCTCGGTCAAGGACGACAAGGACAAGTCGGCCGTCTATCTGAACGAATGCCGGCGCATGGGCATCAAGGTGCTGCCGCCCAATGTGAACGAGTCCGAGTCCAACTTCGCGGCCCAGGGCGACGACGTCATTCTGTTCGGCCTCTCCGCCATTCGGAACGTCGGCACCAATGTGGTCGACTCGATCATTCGTTGCCGGAAGTCCAAGGGGAAGTACGCGAGCTTCTCCGATTTCCTCGACAAGGTCGAAGCGGTCGTCTGCAACAAGCGGACCGTTGAATCGCTGATCAAAGCCGGTGCCTTCGATGAGATGGGGCACACGCGCAAGGGTCTCGTCGCCCACCATGAGCCGATGATCGACAATGTGGTGGCGGTCAAGCGCAAGGAAGCCGAAGGGCAATTCGACCTCTTCGGCGGCATGGGCGGAGACGACAGCGCCGACGAGCCCGGTTTCGGTCTCGATGTGGAATTCTCCGATGTCGAATGGGAGAAGTCCTATCTCCTGGCCCAGGAGCGGGAAATGCTCGGGCTCTATGTGTCCGACCATCCGCTCTTCGGTATCGAGCACGTTCTGTCGGACAAGAGCGACGCCTCCATCTCCCAGCTCACCGGCGGCGAGCACGCGGACGGCGCGATCGTCACCATCGGCGGCATCATCTCCGGCCTTCAGCGCAAGATGACCAAGCAGGGCAATGCCTGGGCCATCGCCACCGTTGAAGACCTCGCCGGTTCCATCGAGTGCATGTTCTTCCCCGCCACCTACCAGCTGGTCTCCACCCAACTCGTCGAGGACACCGTCGTCTTCGTCAAGGGGCGTCTCGACAAGCGCGAGGACGTGCCCCGGCTCGTCGCCATGGAGCTCCAGGTCCCCGACCTCTCGTCGGCCGGCACCAATGCGCCCGTGGTGGTGACCATCCCCACGGTCAAGGTGACTCCGCCGATGGTCACCCGGCTCGGCGAGATCCTCAGCCACCACCGGGGCAACACCGAAGTGCGGATCAAGCTCCAGGGGCCCCGCACCACCACCGTGCTCAGGCTCGACCGGCATCGGGTACAGCCCGATCCGGCCCTCTTCGGCGACCTCAAGGTGCTGCTCGGCCCCTCCTGCCTCGCCGGCTGACCTTTCGAGGCGCCGCCAGGACCGGTGTGGGCCGGCGGGACCGGTGTGCGCCGGCGGGGGCCCGGGCGGTGACGCACGGTGGGCCAGGGGCCGCGCACTGCCGGGTGGACCGGTCAGGGCGGCCTCCCAGCACCCAGGAGTGACGAAAGGGGGCGCGCTCGTGATGACGAGCGCGCCCCCTTCTCCGCGATGCCGGCGTCCGGACCGTTCCCACGGTCGGGCGCTACGGAGCGGAATGATCAGTTGTGGCCGAAACGCCGCTGGTGCTTACGTGCAACATCCGCCGGGCTGCCCTGTGCCTGCGACTGCGGTTGGGCCTGTGCTTCGTAGGCGGTCGACTTCGCGTCCTCGTTGCGGCGCTCCGACTGCGCCGAGCGATCCTGCTGATGGCCACCCTTGCGATTCTTGTGCTTGGCCATGGTGTGCCTCCATCGTGGGTCTCGGGGCCAGGGCCGCGACCAGACTCACATATGGTGGGATACGTCGCATTTTGGATCATTGCCGTGGGTAAACGCCCCTTGTCACGGGGCTTGGCGAGGTTCCGCCACGCCGATGATCGAGTTCCGGCCGTTTAGCCCTTCGCGGTCGGGCAGACTCGAAGCAGCCGGTATGAATCCCGGCTCGCAAGCGTCTCCGGGGGCCTCAGCCCCTGTGAACTCAAGATCTCAGAACCCCAAGATCCCCAAGAATCCTTGGTCCCCGAGACCTCGGAGTGTGCGAAAGAGGGTGGAGCGCGTGGACCGCTGCGTTGTGCTGGTGGACGCCGGCTACCTGCTCGGTGCCGCTGCGAGCCTGCTCGCCGGTGAACCAGCGCGTTCCCGGATCACCGTCGATCACACCGCTCTCATCCAGGGCCTTCGTGAACTCGCCGAGGCCGATACGGAACGCCCCCTGCTCCGCATCTACTGGTTCGACGGTGCCCCCGACCGCGTCCCACAGCCCGAACACCGCAGGCTGCGGGTGATGCCGAGGGTCACCGTCCGGTTGGGTGCGCTCACCCGCAGCGACGGGCGTTGGGCGCAGAAGGGCGTCGACGCCGCGATGCATGCGGAGCTCACTGAACTGGCCAGAAATCGCGCCTGCTCGGATGTGGTGCTGGTCACCGGAGACGGCGACCTCCTGCCCGGTCTGATGTCGGCCAAGGAACACGGTGTCGCGGTCCACCTCTGGGCCGTGCAGGCAGCCGACGGCGACTACAACCAATCCGAAGACCTCGTTGCCGAAGCCGACGAACGACGCGTCCTGGACCGGGCCTGGATCACCGGAGCGGTACGGGCCAAGGAACTCACCGGAGTCTGCGCCCCGCCCCCGGCTCCCCGCCCGGAGATCGCCGCGATCCTCTCCGCCCCGCTGCCCGAGTCGGCGCTCGCGGCATCGCAGGCGGCGGCCGAGCCGGGGGCCAACGGCGCCCAGCCGGCCGCCCGCGACCATCGCCCCGACCATGCCCCGCCCCCCTCCAAGGGCGTTCCCACTCCCAAGGACCTGGCCGGTCTGCGTGCCTCCGGTGCGGCCCCCGTGCCCCAGCCGCCGAGCGCCACCCTGCGCTGGTCCTCCGACAAGGGTTGGGTGGAACGCCCCCACCCCCCGGCCCTCGGCGAGCCGCCCGAGACCGCATCGCTCCCCACCCTGGCCCAGCTCACCAGCGCCGAGCAGCGCTGGGCCGACCGCGAGGAGGACATCACCACGGTCGGTGGTGACCCCTTCGAGGTGGGGCAGGTCTTCGCCCGGCGCTGGATGGCCCGGCTGTCCGAGAGCGGCCATGTACAGAAACTCTCGACGATGTACCCCCGGATCCCCCACCGCATCGACGGGGAACTGCTGCGCTACGCAGCACGTTTCGGTCTGCTGGCCCACAAGGACGACCAGATCGACGAACACGACCGCTATGCGATCAGGGCGGGATTCTGGCGCGAGATCGATGTCCAGGCGGCAGCGGAACACGCCCCCGCCGGGGAGTAGCGCGGACGACCCCGTACTCTCATACCTCGTGAGTACGGTGTGCGTGGTGCGACGGCTGGTCAAGACGTACCCCGCTGCGCGTGCCCGCCGTGGGGTGCCCGCCACCCCCGAGGTCCGGGCCACCGATGGAATCAGCCTGGAAGTCCAGGGCGGCGAGATCTTCGGACTGCTCGGCCCCAACGGCGCCGGCAAGTCCACCCTGGTGCGTCAGCTGACCGGATTGATGCGCCCGGACGCCGGCAGCATCGAGGTGCTGGGACACGACCTCGTCCGCCACCCGGAGCGCGCCTCCCGGCTCGTCGGCTACCTCGGGCAGGAATCCACCGCACTCGACGAACTCACCGTCGCGCTCGCCGCCGAGACCACCGGACGGCTCCGCGGGCTGTCGATCAAGGACGCTCGCGCCGAACGTGACGCCGTACTGGACGAACTGGGCCTGGCAGAGCTGGCCGGGCGGCCGTTGAAGCGGCTCTCCGGTGGACAGCGGCGCCTGGCGTGCTTCGCGGCGACCCTCGTCGGAGAGCGCCCACTGCTCGTCCTCGACGAACCCACCACCGGTATGGACCCGGTGGCGCGCCGGGCGGTCTGGGCCGCGGTCGACCGCCGCCGGGCCGAGCACGGCACCACCGTCGTCCTGGTCACCCACAACGTCATCGAGGCGGAAACCGTGCTGGACCGGGTCGCCGTACTGGAACGCGGCCGGGTCATCGCCTGCGACACCCCCAGCGGGTTGAAGGAACACGTCGCCGGCGAGGTCCGTGTCGAACTGGTCTGGCGGGAACGGGCACCGCTCGATGTGCCCGAGGTGGCCGCACTGCGGGGCTCCGCACAGGAATCGGGCCGTCGCTGGGTGCTCAGACTCGCACCCGACGAGGCTCGGGCGGCGGTCGCCGCCGTGACGGGCGGTGCGGCGTTCGCTGCGCTCGACGACTTCACGCTGGCAACCCCCAGCCTGGAGGACGTGTATTTGGCTCTCGGGGGGAACGCGATGAAGGGGCTGGTCAAAGCGTGAGCATCGTGCCCATGGAAGCAGTGTCCGGGCAGACGCGGGTCAGGGGACGCGGTACGCCCGTCGTCGCGCCCGCGCCGCTCGCTCCCCGGGCACGGCTGCTGCCGGCGCTCGGAGCGGTCTACACCGCGCAGTTGTCCCGGGCCCGGGTCGCCAGGATTCCGCTGCTGTTCGTGGCGACCTTCCAATCCATCGGGATCATGGTCTTGATGCGGGGGGTGGTGGAGGGCGGGGACGAGGCACGGGCCGTGGTCGCCGGTTCCTCCGTCCTGGTCGTGGCCTTTGTGGCGCTCAACCTCCTCGCCCAGTACTTCGGGCAGTTGCGGGCCAGCGGTGGCCTCGACCACTACGCGACGCTGCCGGTGCCGCCCGCGGCCGTGGTGCTGGGTGCGGCCGGCGCCTATGCCTCCTTCACGGTCCCCGGCACCATCGTCACCGCGATCGCCGGCAGCGTCCTGTTCTCGCTGCCCATGACGCATCTATGGATCCTCCTTGCCGTGATCCCGTTGGCCGGGGCCGCGCTCGCGGGGCTCGGGGCGGCACTCGGTCTGCTCGCGCCCCGGGCGGAACTGGCCACCCTGCTCGGGCAACTGGGCATGTCCGCGGCGCTGCTGCTGGGAGTCCTGCCCGCGGACCGACTGCCGGAACCGATCTCGTACGCACGCGATCTGCTGCCTTCCACCTACGGGGTCGAGGCCCTGGCGCGGACCTTCGGGCCGAACCCGGACTGGGCTGCCGTCGGGTTCGACCTGGCGATCTGCGCCGTGGTGGGCGTGGTCTCGCTGACCGTGGCGACCTGGGCCTACCGGCGGGCCGCCGTCCGCTGAGCGGCCCGGCCCACCGGCGCGCAGCGCCGCTGGTGTGCTCACCGGCGCCCCGGGGTGCAGGTGAGCTTTCGGGGCCGCCCTGGGCGTGGCCGGCGGTAGCCGTAGGGGCGACCGGTCCGGTGAGGCGCCCCCGGCCCATGCCTGGCACGATGGCCGGGTGACCGCACCGCTGACACCGCCGCACCCACCACACCGCCCGTCCGCATCCGGGACCCCGGGGGACGACCCCTGGCAGGCCCCGCCGAGCGATCAGGACTCGGGTCCGCACGAGGCGGCGGTACTGCGGGACGACATCCGTGATGCGGTGATCGTGTTGTTCGCCGTGGCCGTCCTGGGCATCGGCCTGGGCCTGCTGTGGTTGGCCCTGGCCCCCCATGTGCCGCTCATCTCCGACGGCAAGGCGGTCTTCCTGCGGGACTCCGAGGGCGAGGAGGCGGTCGGTGCCGACGGTACGTTCGCGCTCCTCGGCCTGGCGTTCGGTGCGGTGAGCGCAGCGGGCGTATTCGTGTTCCGCCGTCGCGGCGGCATCGCCCTGGTGGTGGCGCTGGCCATCGGCGGGCTCCTGGGCGCGCTTGTCGCCTGGGGGGTCGGCACCTGGTTCGGGCCTACGGAGGATGTCGTCGCCCATGCGAAGGCCGTGGGCGCGGGGGTGGTGTTCGACGCCCCGCTGGAGCTGAACGCCAAGGGTGCGCTGCTGGCGTGGCCGGTGGCCGCGATGATGGTGCACCTGCTGCTGACGGCGCTGTTCGGCCCCCGTGACCCGGAGCCGCTGCCCGACTGATGCGTCGGCTCGGCGTCGGCGGAGGTCGTCGACGACCGGGCCCTCTGCATCCCGCCTGACCCGCTGCAACCTGACCTGATGCAATCTGGCCCCATGCGCCCTGGTCCCATGCGCCCTGGCCGATGCAGCCCGACCTGATACGACCCGCTCCGGCCTGATCGGTCGAGCCTAGGCACGACCGATCGGGGCCAGCACGGCCGACGTCAGCTCCGCGAGGGCCGCGGGCGACAGTTCCACCTCAAGGCCCCTGCGTCCGGCCGAGACGCAGATCGTCGAATGGGCGGACGCGGAGTCGTCCAGTACCGTGCGCAGCCGTCTGCGCTGGCCCAGCGGGGAGATCCCGCCCCGGACATAGCCGGTGGTCCGTTCCGCCGCCGCCGGATCGGCCATGGCCGCCCGCTTGCCGCCCACCGCCGCCGCCAGCGCCTTGAGGTCCAGCTGACCGGCCACCGGTACGACGGCCACCGTCAGCTCGCCGTCCACCTCGGCCACGAGCGTCTTGAAGACCCGGTTCGGGGACACTCCCATCACCCGTGCCGCCTCCTCGCCGTACGAGGCGGCTGCCGGGTCGTGGTCGTAGGCGTGCACGACGAACTCAGCCCCCGCGGCGCTCAGCGCGACCGTCGCGGGAGTACCGCCCGTCTTCTTGGCCTTCTTCGCCATGGAGCTGGGGTTCCTGTTCAGTTCAGACTCGTCGGCAGCCTGGTCAGGTCCGCCGCGGGCAGCGACGGGAGGTGCCGGATGACCGCGGTCTCCGAGCGCAGGAGCGTGAGCTCCTCGCGCAGCCGTGCCGCGGCATCGGGCGCTTCGAGCAACCGCTGCTTCGCGGGGGTGTCCAGCAGGGCCTTGGCAGCGACGAGGTAGGAGACGACCGTGGGGTCGTCCGGCAGATCTCCGTTGCCCGTCAGCGATCGTTCGCGGGCCCCGGCCAGTTGCTTCTGGTACTTGAGGAAGGCCCGCAGAACCCCTTCGGCGAGTGCGCCCGCGCCCTCTCCGGCCACATCTCCGATCTCCTCCACCTCCGCCAGCAGGAAGGCGCCACTGGCGTCGACCGAGCGGATGGCGACCCGGGTGGTGGCGGTGGCGAGGACCTCGAAACCGCCGTCCTCGCGTTCCCGGATGGTCGCCGCGTCCACGATGCACCCCATGGCGTGGAACACCTTGAGCGGGTCGTCGCCGAAGCCGGCGGCGGGTCCGCGCTCGGGCACGGCGGTCTGGTCGGGCAGTCCGGGCAAGGTCGGGGCCACCTCGTGGCCGTCGCGAATGGCGACCACGGCGAAGCGGCGCGGTTCGGAATCATCGATCTTGAGCAGCTCGCGCATCATGGCGCGGTAGCGCTCCTCGAAGACGTTCAAAGGGAGAACGAGGCCAGGGAACACGACCGAGTTGAGCGGGAAGAGCGGCAGACGTGCGGTGGTCACACTGGCCAACCCTAATGGTCCGTGCGCTCGCCCAGGCAGGTCCGTAGCGGCGTCATGGACGCAACCTCGATCCGTACGCCGTCGCGGGTGTCCAGGAACTGCCCCAGCGGGTCGTCGGAAACCCGGCTCCACGGGAAGGAAGTGGCGTGTGGTCCGATGAGCCGGAACTGCTCCAGGGCCTCCTGCCAGCGCCCTCGCCGCACCAGGACGTACGCCGCGAGGTTGCGGACCTCGGCCGGCCAGGGGTCGCCCGGGGGGTAACCCGCCGAGAGCGCGATCGCGAGATCCGCCGCTGCGTCCGTCCGGTCCTGCGCCAGCGGTGAGCCGTCGCCGCTCTCCAGCCAGGCGAAGGCGGCCCGGACCGGCAGCGCCTGTACGAGTGAACCGGGCAGGGCGTCCGCGGCGGCCTGCTCGGCGAAGTCGAAGCACTCGCGGTGCGATCCGTACCACTGTGCGGAGAGGTAGCGCAGGGCCGCGACGTGGCAGCCGTAGTGGTGGGAGGAGCGACGGACCGCCTGTTCCCACAGCGCCTCGAAGCGGGCGTGTCCGACGTGGGTGCCGCGTGCGTGGTCCAGGGCGATGCGCCAGGGCACCGGGTCGCCGGCGCACCCGTCCGCAGCCGCGTCGATCAGCGGACCGATCTCCCGCAGCCGCTCCGACCTGGCGGGCGAGTCCCACGCCCTGCGGACCGCCAGTTCGGCTTTGACGACCAGCGCGTCGGGGTCATGGGGTGCCGCCGCGAGCCAGGTGGTCAGCCAGTCGCCGCGGGAGGAGGCGAAGGTGGCGAGCCGCATCACATAGCGGTCGCGGTTCTCCCATTCGGCCGCTGACCGGGTGGCGGCCAGGAGGGCGGCGGCAGGTCGGAACTCCCCGACGGCCGCAGCCACGAGCGCCGGTCCGATGAGTTCGTCCGGCGCGTCGAGGAGCACGGTGTCATCGGCGGGCAGCCCGCCGTCGACGGAACCGAGCCGTGACGTGTGCCTGATCATCCGCGCGGTGCGCACCAGGGCGCGAAGCAAAGACATGGTCTGGCCATTGAAAACCGCAGGTCGGAGGCGGCGCCAGAGGGGCCCTGTGAAGCTTTGGTAGCGGCCGGGAAGGTTGTCCTCAAAAAAGTCAAGAGAGCGCAAAGAATGAGACTAGGTGGCTGGTGTTAAGTCGCAGCCGCACCTCGTGTCCGCACGGTTGCTTCCCTTTCCCTTCCCTTCCCTGCATGCCATTGCCGGGCACGCGCCGCCGAGTCGGAGGTCACCCCCTGCGCAGCAGTCTCGACGCCCCCGCCGCCACCGTCGTGGCGAGTATCCAGCCCAGCAGCACCAGCACGGCCGCCGCCCACTGCCAGTGCCCGTCGAGTCGCCAATAGCCGTCCTGCCCCAGATTGATCACCGGGATCAGCAGGTCCAGGGCGTACAGGGGCGCGTTCCAGTGCGGGTGCTCGCCGGGTTTGAACGGTTCCGGTTCCACCTGGGCGAAGGCCAGCGCCCCGGCGGCCCAGAGCACCGCCATCCACAGCGCCGCGCGCCCCGGGCGGTAGCCGTAGGCCACGGTCCAGTCCTGGAGGTAGCCCCAGAGCTTCGCGGCCAGCGGCAGGGTCTCGCGGCGTCGGCGCTGCTTGGCCAGCAGCACTTCCCGGGCGTCCGCGTCCTCGCCGCTGTTGCGCAACACGGTCGCCAGGCGTTCGTACGGCTCCGGCGAGTACTCGGGGGTCGCCGACGCCACCCACTCCAGCCGTCTGCTGAGCGGGAACTCCTCGTACGGCACCAGGTTCTCGTAGACGAAACCACCCATGGCCAGTCCACCGGGGCCGGGCCAACTCGCGGCGAGGTCCACCAGGGTCACCACCTTCGCCCCGTTGAGGACCACGCGGCCCTCCTCGGGGCGGACCGCGTTGAAGCGCAGTTCCGGGGTGACGATCCGACGCAGGGAGAGTTCCTCGCGCGGGCTGAGCGTGAACCGCGCCCGATGGAGGTCCACCGCGTCCCCGAAGCGTCCGTCGTCGAGTCGGACCCCGCCGTAGCACTGGAAGGGCTGGAGACGGGTGGTGCCCTGGCCCGACTCCCCGCCACGCCCGATGCCGAACGGGGGAGTGGCGCCCTGGCGGCCGGTGGTCTCGCTCACCCAGGCGCCGGTCATGTAGAGCGTCCGCTCCACGCTGATCTGCGGTGCGTTCAGCGCGCGGCGCTCGCCCGCGGCCCTGAGCCTGCTGCCCCGCAGGCTTAAGGACACGCCGACCTTCGCGCCGCGCAGACTGAACTCCCCGTAGGTCTCGATCAGTTCCGCCTGGAGGTCCTGGGCGACGGACAGCCCGTCCGCCGTGATCGCCCGGCCCCTGCGGTCGGGGCGCACATGGATCTGGTTGATCAGCAGATCGGTCCCGATCTGCGCGTCCGTGAGCCGGATGCCGTGCTCGACCCGGCAGCGCGGCAGATGCAGATCACCTTCGGTGCGCAGTCGGGCGGCCTCCAGCCGCGGAATGGCGCAGCCCACCATCCGTACGGTGGTGAAGTGGGCCTCGGGCAGCCAGATCTCGCTCTCGAATCGACAGCCGTTCAGTTCGACGTAGGGCGCGATGCTGCCACCCGCCAGCTTGAGCGTTCCGGTGATCAGGACGCCCCGCAGTTTGAGTGCGGCGACCCGCCCGGGGTGCGGGGTCGGACCGCTGAGCAGGAGTCGAGCGACGATCGTGGCCCGGACGCTGCGCTCGGGACCCCAGGGACGCGGCGAGAACGGGTCGTTCAGCAAGGGGTCGGGGTCGCTGAGGTCGTAGGTGCTGCCGCTGCGGAATGCGTTCCACATGCGCTGCTCGGTCAGGGTGAGCCCGTCCGGGCAGCCTTCGTCCAGCGGCTCGGTCACTACCGCCCCCTCTTCGATTCTGTGAAGTTGTGCGCGTCCTCCGCGGTGTCGCGGACACCGGTGCGGGGCGCGCCCTGCCCAGCCGGTCACCAGGCCCGTACTGCCGTTCTTCCCCCTGTGTGACGGAGTGAACGCTAGTGGTCATCGATCACCCGTGGGTGGTCTGAGTCGCGTATCAGCCAGTGATACGGGAAACAGCAGCCGAATCGGGTCTGCGAGAATTGGCTGTGTGATCTCTCGAATCGATCTGCGCGGCGATGCCCTCCCCGAGGGCGCCGCACTGCGCGACCTGCTGCCCCGTGCCGAGTTCGACGTGGAAGCCGCCCTGGAGAAGGTGCGGCCCATCTGCGAGGACGTACGCCATCGCGGCACGGCGGCGCTGATCGAGTACGCGGAGAGGTTCGACGGTGTCGCGCTGGAGCAGGTGCGGGTGCCCGCCCGCGCCATCGCGGACGCCCTCGCCGGCCTGGACCCCGAGGTCAGGGCCGCGCTGGAGGAGTCCATCCGGCGCGCCAGGATCGTTCACCGCGCCCAGCGGCGTACCGAGCACACCACTCAGGTAGTCCCCGGCGGCACCGTGACCGAGAAATGGGTTCCGGTGGAGCGCGTCGGGCTGTATGCACCCGGTGGCCGGTCCGTGTACCCCTCCTCCGTGATCATGAACGCCGTCCCCGCGCAGGAAGCGGGCGTGGCCTCCATCGCCCTGGCGTCGCCGCCCCAGAAGGAGCACGGCGGCCTGCCGCACCCGACCATCCTGGCCGCCTGCGCCCTCCTCGGCGTGGACGAGGTGTACGCGGTGGGCGGTGCCCAGGCGGTCGCGATGTTCGCGTACGGCACGGAAGGCCCCGACGGCTGTCCTCCCGCGAACATGGTCACCGGCCCCGGCAACATCTGGGTCGCCGCAGCCAAGCGCTACTTCACCGGCCGGATCGGCATCGACACCGAGGCGGGCCCGACCGAGATCGCCGTACTCGCCGACGCCACCGCCGACCCCGTGCACGTCGCGGCTGACCTGATCAGCCAGGCCGAGCACGACCCGCTGGCCGCCGCGGTCCTGGTCACCGACTCGGTGGAACTCGCGGACGCGGTCGACAAGGAGTTGGAACCGCAGATCGCGGCCACCCGGCACGTCGAGGACCGGATCGTGCCCGCCCTGACCGGCCGGCAGTCCGCGATCGTCCTCGTCGACGGCGTGGCCGAGGGCCTGCGGGTGGTCGACGCCTACGGAGCCGAGCACCTGGAGATCCAGACCGCCGACGCAGCCGCCGTGGCCGCCCGGGTCCGCAACGCCGGTGCGATCTTCGTCGGGCCCTACTCGCCCGTCTCCCTGGGCGACTACTGCGCCGGCTCCAACCACGTCCTGCCCACCGGGGGATGCGCCTGCCACTCCTCCGGACTGTCCGTCCAGTCCTTCCTGCGCGGCATCCACATCGTGGACTACAGCCGCGAAGCCCTCGCCGACGTCACCCACCACGTGGTCACGCTCGCCGAGGCCGAGGACCTGCCCGCCCACGGTGCCGCCGTGAAGGCGCGCTTCGGCTGGAAGGTCCCGGGCCGTGAGCAGTGAGCCGGCGGCTGCACGGAGCACCGCGGCCAGCGAGAGCGTGGCTCGGAAGATCGCGAGTGGTGCGACCGGCGTGGGCGACAGCACCCCCACGCGGGGCGTACGGACAGGTGAAAGAGGTACGGACGGCGTGCGCATCGACGATCTGCCCATCCGCGACGAACTGCGCGGCAAGTCCCCCTACGGCGCCCCCCAGCTCGATGTTCCGGTCCAGCTGAACACCAACGAGAACCCCTATCCGCTGCCCGAAGCCCTCGTGGAGCGGATCGCCGAGCGGGTCCGGGAGGCTGCCCGCGGTCTCAACCGCTATCCCGACCGGGACGCCGTCGAACTGCGCACCCAGCTCGCCGCCTACCTCTCCCGGACCACCGGCCACCCGGTGGGCATCGCAAACGTCTGGGCCGCGAACGGCTCCAACGAGGTCATCCAACAGCTGCTCCAGACCTTCGGCGGCCCCGGTCGCACCGCGATCGGCTTCGAGCCCTCGTACTCCATGCACGGGCTGATCTCCCGTGGCACCGGTACCGACTGGATCTCCGGGCCGCGCAACGACGACTTCACCATCGACCTCCCGGCGGCCGAGCGCGCCATCGCCGAGCACCGCCCGGACGTCGTCTTCATCACCTCGCCCAACAACCCCACCGGCACCGCGGTCGACCGGGACACCGTGCTGGCGCTGTTCGATGCCGCCCAGGCCGCGAAGCCGTCCCTGGTGGTCGTGGACGAGGCGTACGTGGAGTTCAGCCACCGGCCCTCCCTCCTGTCGCTGATCGAGGGCCGACCGAACCTGGTGGTCTCCCGGACGATGTCCAAGGCGTTCGGCGCGGCCGGACTGCGGCTCGGCTACCTCGCCGCCGCCCCCGCCGTGGTCGACGCCGTACAGCTGGTGCGGCTGCCGTACCACCTGTCGGCCGTCACCCAGGCCACCGCGCTCGCGGCGCTGGAGCACACCGATACGCTGTTGGGGTACGTCGAACAGCTGAAGGCCGAGCGGGACCGCCTGGTCACCGAGCTACGGGCCATCGGCTTCTCGGTGACTGACTCGGACGCGAACTTCGTGCAGTTCGGACGGTTCGACGATGCCCACGCGGCATGGCAGAAGATCCTCGACCGCGGAGTGCTGGTCCGGGACAACGGAGTACCGGGATGGCTGCGGGTCACCGCCGGCACCCCGACGGAGAACGACGCGTTCCTCGACGCGGTCCGTGAGTTGATGAAGGAGCAGAGCGCATGAGCCGCGTAGGACGGGTCGAAAGGGCCACGAAGGAGACCTCCGTCGTCGTCGAGATCGACCTCGACGGCACCGGGCAGGTCGATGTGTCGACCGGGGTCGGTTTCTACGACCACATGCTCGACCAACTGGGCCGGCACGGTCTCTTCGACCTCACCGTGAAGACCGAGGGCGACCTCCACATCGACACCCACCACACCATCGAGGACACCGCCCTCGCGCTCGGCGCCGCCTTCCGGCAGGCCCTCGGCGACAAGGTCGGCATCTACCGCTTCGGCAACTGCACGGTCCCGCTGGACGAGTCCCTCGCCCAGGTCACCGTCGACCTCTCCGGACGCCCGTACCTGGTGCACACCGAGCCGGAGAACATGGCTCCGATGATCGGCGCCTACGACACGACGATGACCCGCCACATCTTCGAGTCCTTCGTCGCACAGGCCCAGATCGCGCTGCACATCCACGTCCCCTACGGCCGCAACGCCCACCACATCGTGGAGTGCCAGTTCAAGGCGCTCGCCCGGGCCCTGCGCTACGCCAGCGAGCGCGACCCGCGCGCCGCCGGCATCCTCCCCTCCACCAAGGGCGCCCTGTGACCGGCCTGTCGACCATCCTGATCGTCGTCGGCCTCTTCCTCCTCGGTGGGATGTACTCCTTCCAGAAGCAGGGCCTGCCGCGCGGAGTGGTCGTCCTCCTCGGCATCGGCTCGTTCATGTGCCTGCTCGCGGGCGTGCTCCGATTGGACGTGTGGTCATGAGCGCCGGCCAGCAGGGCAAGAAGGCCAAGAAGGTTGTTGTCTTCGACTACGGCTTCGGCAATGTCCGCTCCGCCGAGCGGGCGCTCGCCAGGGTCGGCGCCGATGTGGAGATCACCCGCGACTTCGACGCCGCCATGAACGCCGACGGACTGCTGGTCCCCGGCGTGGGCGCGTTCTCCGCCTGTATGGAGGGGCTGCGCGCGGCGCGCGGCGAGTGGATCGTCGGCCGCAGGCTCTCCGGTGGCCGTCCCGTGATGGGCATCTGCGTCGGCATGCAGATCCTCTTCGCCCGCGGCATCGAGCACGGTGTGGAGAGCGAAGGGCTCGACGAATGGCCCGGCACGGTCGGCCCGCTCAAGGCATCCGTCGTTCCGCACATGGGCTGGAACACGGTCGAGGCGGCACCCGACAGCCGGCTCTTCGCCGGCCTCGACCCCGAGGCCCGCTACTACTTCGTGCACTCCTACGCCGTGCACGACTGGGAACTGGAGATCACCAACCCCGCCATCCGCGCACCCCAGGTCACCTGGGCGACACACGGCGAGCGCTTCGTCGCCGCCGTGGAGAACGGTGCGCTGTGGGCGACCCAGTTCCACCCCGAGAAGTCCGGCGACGCCGGGGCCCAGCTGCTGACCAACTGGATTGAGACGCTGTAATGCCGAAGCTTGAACTCCTGCCCGCAGTTGACGTCCGCGACGGCCAGGCCGTCCGCCTCGTACACGGCGAGTCCGGTACGGAGACGTCGTACGGATCCCCGCTGGACGCGGCCCTCGCCTGGCAGCGCGCGGGTGCCGAGTGGCTGCACCTCGTGGACCTCGACGCGGCCTTCGGCACCGGTGACAACCGGGAGCTGATCGCCGAGGTGACCGGCGCCATGGACATCAAGGTGGAACTGTCCGGCGGCATCCGCGACGACGCTTCGCTCGCCGCCGCGCTCGCCACCGGCTGCACCCGGGTCAACCTCGGCACCGCGGCCCTGGAGACCCCCGAGTGGGTCGCCAAGATCATTGCCGAGCACGGTGACAAGATCGCGGTGGGTCTCGACGTCCGCGGCACCACCCTGCGCGGCCGTGGCTGGACCCGCGACGGCGGCGACCTCTACGAGACCCTCGCCCGGCTCGACTCCGAGGGTTGCGCCCGCTACGTCGTCACCGACATCGCCAAGGACGGCACCCTCCAGGGCCCCAACCTGGACCTCCTGCGCAACGTCTGTGCCAAGACGGACCGCCCCGTCGTCGCATCCGGCGGAGTCTCCTCGCTGGACGACCTGCGCGCCATCTCCTCCCTGGTCCCCGAGGGCGTCGAGGGCGCGATCGTGGGCAAGGCGCTGTACGCGAAGGCGTTCACGCTGGAGGAGGCGCTCGCGGCGGTGTCCGCGTGAGCGAACTGCGGCGGATCAGCACCGGCGCGCCCTGGGAGGAGGCGTTCGGCTACTCGCGGGCGGTCGAACTGCCGGGCGGGCTCGTGCTCGTCGCCGGCTGTACGTCCGTCGTGGACGGTGAGATCGCCGACGGCACGCCCTACGAGCAGACCGTGAACTCCTTCCGGGCCTCCTTCGACGCCCTGGCACAACTGGGCCTCGGACCGCAGGACGTCGTGCGGACCAGGATGTTCCTCACCCACGCCCGGGACGTGGACGACGTCGGACGGGCCCACAAGGAACTGTTCGACGCCGTACGCCCGGTGGCCACCATGGTCATCGTCGCGGGCCTCGTCGATCCGCGCCTGGTCGTCGAGGTGGAGATCGAGGCGTACCGCACACCGAGCCGAGAGGCGGGCGAGAACGTATGACGCTGGCCGTCAGGGTCATTCCCTGTCTTGACGTCGACAACGGACGAGTCGTCAAGGGTGTCAACTTCCAGAACCTGCGCGATGCCGGCGATCCGGTGGAGATGGCGAAGGTGTACGACGCCGAAGGCGCAGACGAGCTCACCTTCCTCGACATCACCGCCTCCTCGGGCAACCGGGAGACGACGTACGACGTGGTGCGTCGCACCGCCGAGCAGGTCTTCATCCCGCTCACGGTCGGCGGTGGCGTCAGGTCCCCCGACGACGTCGACAAGTTGTTGCGCGCGGGCGCGGACAAGGTCGGAGTGAACACCGCCGCGATCGACCGCCCCGATCTCATCCGGGAGATCGCCGAGCGCTTCGGCCGTCAAGTGTTGGTGCTGTCGGTCGATGCCCGCCGCACGCCCTCCGGGTCGTTCGAGGTCACGACCCACGGCGGACGGCGGGGCACCGGCATCGACGCCGTCGAGTGGGCCCACCGGGCCGCCGAACTCGGCGCCGGGGAGATCCTGCTCAACTCGATGGACGCGGACGGCACCAAGGACGGCTACGACACCGAGATGATCACGGCGGTACGTGCGCATGTGAGCGTCCCCGTGATCGCCAGCGGTGGCGCCGGTCGGCTGGAGGACTTCCCGCCGGCGATCGACGCCGGTGCCGATGCGGTGCTCGCGGCCTCCGTTTTCCACTTCGGCGACCTGAAGATCTCCGAAGTCAAGGACGCCCTGAGGCGTTCGGGACACACCGTCCGCTGATCAAAGCGGCTGAAAATGGGTATCCGCCCGCACCTCGGGCCGGGTTAACGTGCGTGCACTTCCCAACGGTTCACCCAGGGAGCACACCATGTCGACCCGGCCCATCGTCGATCTCTTACAGCTCAGCCCCGACTTCGTTCGTGATCCCTACCCCGTCTACGCCCGGCTGCGCGCCGAAGGCCCCGTCCACCGGGTGCGCGACCCCGACGGCGAGGAGAAATGGCTCGTCGTCGGCCACGAGGCGAGCAGAACGGCCTTCAACGACCCCCGGTTGAGCCGCGACTGGCTGCGGTCGGGCGACGTCAGCTCGATCGTCAACACCGGCGGGGACGACTCGGCCCTCGCCCATATGCTGATGTCCGATCCGCCCCACCACACCCGACTGCGACGGCTCGTCGCCCGGGAGTTCACCCCACGGCGGGTCGCCTCCCTCGCCCCCCGCGTGCAGCAGTTGACCGATGAGCTGCTGGACGCCATGCTCGCGAACGGGACCCGACGGGCCGATCTGGTCGCAGCCTTCGCCTTTCCCCTGCCGATGACGGTCATCTGCGAACTGCTGGGCGTACCGGAACTCGACCGCGACGCCTTCCGCGCCTGGTCCAACGAGATGGTCGCCCCCTCCAGCGCCGAGGCCGAGGTCCGCGCCTACACCCAGACCACCGCCTACCTCGGCGAACTGATCGTCGCCAAGCGGGAGCGGCCGGGCGACGACCTGCTCAGCGCCATGATCCATGCAGTGGACGAGGGCGGGGACCGGCTCTCGCCCGCCGAGCTGGTCGGCATGTCCGTGCTGCTGCTGATCGCCGGCCACGAGACGACCGTCAATCTGCTCGGCAACGGTCTGCGCGCGCTCTTCAACCACCCCGACCAGCTCGCCGACCTACGCGCCGACCTCGGCCTCCTCGACGGGGCGATCGAGGAGATGCTGCGCTACGACGGTCCGGTGGAGAACTGCACGGCACGGCTCGCCCTGGAGGACGTGGAGATGGGCGGGGTGACCATACCCGCGGGCTCACCGGTCCTGATCGCCATGGCCGACGCGGACCGGGACCCGGCCCGGTTCAAGGACCCGGACCGCTTCGACATCCGCCGTGACGCCCGCGGCCACATCGCCTTCGGACACGGCCTCCACTACTGCCTCGGCGCCCCGCTGGCCCGGCTGGAGGGCCGCATCGCCCTGCGCACGCTGCTGGAGCGGTGCCCGGAACTGGCACTGGACGCCGACGAGGCGAGCCTGCCGTGGATGTCCGGGATGTTGATCAGGGGAGTGCGGCGGCTACCGGTTCGCTGGTAGGACGGCCCGAGCAGACCATCACCGCCCATCACCGCCCGTCCCCTCCCCGTACGCGCATCGGCCGGGGGCTGCGCGCAGGGGCAGTGCCGGGGCCAGACCGGGTCGGTCGATCAACACCCGTCGACCGGCCGGCCCGCGTCACCATCGCTGCCGTCAGGCCCCCGGCAACCCCAGCGGGGCCGAGCGGACGCGCTCCACCGCCTCCTTCTCGCCCTCCAGATCCACCTGCGCCACCTCCTGGCGACCGAAGGCAAAGAGCGTCAGCTCCCCGGGCTCACCGGTCACCGTGACCACCGGGGCACCCCGGCGCGCGACGGCCGTCTGACCGTCGAGACGGCGCAGCACCAGCCCCTGGGGGGCCTTGCGCCCCAGCACCTTCGCCGCCCGCTCCAACCGTGCCCACAGGGCGTCCTCGAAGACACGGTCCAGGGGCCGGGGAGTCCAGTCCGGCTGGGCCCGCCGCACGTCCTCCGCATGGACGAAGAACTCCACCGTGTTCGCCGCCTCGTCCACCTGCTTGATCGCATACGGCGACAGCCGTGGCGGCCCCGTCCGGATCAGCTGGATCAGCTCCTCGTAGGGCTTCTCCGCAAACTCCGCCTGCACCCGTTCCAGTCGCGGCTTGAGGGCTCCCAGCAGGATTCCGCCCGCGGCATCGGCCCGCCGCTCGCGCACCACCACGTGCGCGGCCAGGTCCCTGGTCGTCCAGTCCCCGCACAGGGTCGCAGCAGCCGGGCCGGCGGACTCCAACAGATCGGCGAGGAGGAGTCGTTCACGCTTCGCATGGGTCGACATATCGCCAGCGTACGGCGAGCGCTCCGGGTCCGCCCAATGGACGCCCTCCCGCCACACCCCCGACACCCGGCACAATGGACGGCATGACCAGCAGTGTTCCCGCCAGCCCCCTCGATCCCGCCATCGCCGCCCGCCTCAAGCGCGGTGCCGACGGACTGGTGCCAGCCATCGCCCAGCAGTACGACACGGGCGAGGTGCTGATGCTCGGCTGGATGGATGACGAGGCCCTGCACCGCACCCTCACCACGGGCCGGTGCACCTATTGGTCCCGCAGCCGCCAGGAGTACTGGGTCAAGGGCGACACCTCAGGTCACGTACAGCACGTCAAGTCCGTCGCCCTCGACTGCGACGCCGACACGATCCTCGTCAAGGTCGACCAGGTGGGCGCCGCCTGTCACACCGGGGACCGCACCTGCTTCGACGCGGGCCGGCTCCCGCTCGCCCAGTAGGGTCGGGCGCCATGGATCTGGAGACCTTCCGCAAGCTCGCCGCCGACCGCCGCGTCATTCCCGTCCACCGCCGGCTCCTCGCCGACGGTGACACCCCGGTCGGGCTGTACCGCAAGCTCGCCGCCGAGCGCCCCGGCACCTTCCTGCTGGAGTCCGCCGAGAACGGGCGGTCCTGGTCCCGGTACTCCTTCGTGGGCGTCCGCAGCGCCGCCACCCTCACCGAGCGCGACGGACAGACGCACTGGCTCGGCACCCCACCCGTCGGCGTCCCCGTGACGGGCGACCCCCTCGCCACCCTGCGGGCCACCGTGGAGACCCTGCACACCCCGCACGGCCTGGCCGCCGAGATGCCCCCGTTCACCGGCGGCATGGTCGGCTACCTCGGCTACGACATCGTCCGACGGCTGGAGAAGATCGGCCCGGGCGAGCGGGACGACCTGAAGCTCCCCGAGCTGACCATGCTGCTCACCTCGGACCTCGCCGTGCTCGACCACTGGGACGGCACCGTCCTGCTGATCGCCAACGCGATCAACCACAACGACCTCGACACCGGGGTCGACGAGGCGTACGCCGACGCCGTGGCCCGCCTCGACGCGATGGAACGCGACCTCGCCCGCCCCCTCGCCTCCGTACCCGCCGCCCTGCCGCCGTCCGAACTGCCCGTCTTCACCGCCGAGTGGGGCGGCAAGGACTACCAGGACGCGGTGGAGGACATCAAGGAGCGCATCCGGGCCGGTGAGGCGTTCCAGGTGGTGCCTTCACAGCGGTTCGAGACCCCCTGTACGGCCAGCGCGCTCGACGTCTACCGGGTGCTGCGCGCCACCAATCCGAGCCCGTACATGTATCTGATCCGGTTCGAGGACTTCGACGTCGTCGGCTCCAGCCCGGAGGCCCTGGTCAAGGTCGAGGACGGGCATGCCATGCTCCACCCGATCGCCGGCACCCGCCCGCGCGGCGCCACTCCGCAGGAGGACCAGGCACTCGCCGACGAACTGCTCGCCGACCCCAAGGAGCGCGCCGAGCACCTGATGCTCGTGGACCTCGGCCGTAACGACCTGGGCCGGGTCTGCGAGCCGGGCAGCGTCGAGGTCGTCGACTTCATGTCCATCGAGCGGTACTCGCACGTGATGCACATCGTGTCCACGGTGACCGGCAAGGTCGCCGCCGGCAGCACCGCCTTCGACGTCCTCACGGCCTGCTTCCCTGCCGGCACCCTCTCGGGGGCGCCGAAGCCCCGGGCGATGCAGATCATCGATGAGTTGGAGCCGTCCAGGCGCGGTCTGTACGGCGGGTGCGTCGGCTATCTCGACTTCGCCGGGGACTCCGACACGGCCATCGCCATCCGTACCGCCCTGCTGCGGGACGGGACCGCGTACGTGCAGGCCGGCGCGGGTGTGGTGGCCGATTCGGACCCGGTGGCCGAGGATACGGAGTGCCGCAACAAGGCGGCTGCCGTGCTGCGTGCCGTGCACACGGCCAACCGGCTGAACGGCCGGGGGGCCACCGGCTGAACGGACCTTCGGGTCATGAGGGATAGTGGGGTATGTGAGCGCTGTACCCGTACCCCAGCCCCGCGCCCGGTCCGCCAACTCGTCCTCCATGGCGGACAACGGGCGCCGCACCCTCGTCCTGGCCCTGCTGCTCGGTGCCATCGGCGCCGCCGTCGTCCTGCTCACCTCCGGTCAGACCTGGGCCGAGGGCACGGCAGAGGTCGGCGGCGGCACCCTCGCACTTGACGCCGAGGGCCGGGACGTCACCGGTGTGCCGGCCGCCCTCGCCGTCGTCGGCCTGGCCGCGCTGGTCGCCGTCTTCGCCGTTCGCCGGGCGGGCCGCGTGCTCGTCGCGGCCGTGCTCGCCCTCAGCGGTGCGGGCGCGGCCCTCGCCGCCTTCCGCGGCGCCTACGACAGCTCGGCGCTCGACGCGGAGGCCGCCCGCACCACCGGCAACGCGTCCGCCACCATCGACGCCCTCACCCACACCGCCTGGCCCTTCGTCACCACGGCCGCGGGGGTGCTGATCCTCCTCGCCGGGGTGCTCGCCCTTCGCTACGGTCGGCAGTGGCCCTCGATGTCGGGACGGTACGAGCGCGAGTCGACCCCACGGGCGGCCAAGCCCCCCGCGGACCCCGATCGCCCCGAGGAGTTGTGGAAGGCCCTCGACCGCGGCGAGGACCCCACCTGATCGACGGCGCACGGGTGACCCCCTGCGTCGTCCGTGCACGGCGTACGGGACAATGGGCCGCGAGCGTCCGGCTCACCCACAGAGCAGCAGTTCACCGTGGTGGCGCCGTCGGGCGCCCACCCCAGGACACCAGCAACGAGGAGCAACTCATGTCGGGCACCGCCCACGGACACACCCTGGCCGCCTGGACCGGCGTCAGCATCGCCTTCTTGGGTTTCTGCGTCTCCGGCGTCTTCATGGTCGCTGCGAATCCCCTCGGCTTCTGGGGCGGCCTGGCGATCGTCGCCCTGGGCGGCGTCGTCGGCGTTGCGATGAAGGCCGCCGGGATGGGCATGCCGAAGGAGTCCGCCGACCGGGTGGCCGCCCGCGAGCGCGCCACGCTGGTGGCCCGCTCCAAGTCGCCCGCCACCGCTGACACCGCCGTCTGAGTCCGCTGCCCGCAGCTTCCCGGACGCAAGGCCCTGCGCGGATCGTGTGCAGGGCCTTC
This sequence comes from Streptomyces sp. NPDC059256, assembly GCF_042753785.1. NCBI lineage: Bacteria > Bacillati > Actinomycetota > Actinomycetes > Kitasatosporales > Streptomycetaceae > Streptomyces > Streptomyces sp. NPDC059256. Next base: position 180,794 of record NZ_JBHYZO010000005.1, read on the forward strand.
GCCCACCCCGCGGTGACCGGTCGCCGGCTCGGCCGCCCGCACCGGGCGAGTCCCGACACGGGGCACGCGACCGACGCCGTAGCGATGCGGCCCTCGGTGCTCCTGGAGAGAATCGGACGGTGGACGCCATGACCTCTCCCGTCTCCCCGGGGCCCGCGCCCGGCCCGCCCGTTCCGCTCGTGCGACGGCTGGCCGCCCCCCTCGGGACGATCACCGCCGTCGCCGCGGCCTTCGCCTACGTCGGCACCGTCGACCCCCATGAACCGGGCCACTACCCGGTCTGCCCCCTCCTGAGCCTTTCCGGTCTGTTCTGCCCCGGTTGTGGAGGGTTGCGCAGTGCCCACTCCTTCATCCACGGTGACCTTCCGGCAGCGCTGGGAGCCAACGCCGTGGCGGTCGTCGGCTATCTCGTCTTCGCGGTCGTCTGGACGGTTTGGCTGATTCACGCCGTACGGGACCGGCCGGTGAAGTTTGCGCTCCGACCCGTGTGGTGGTGGTCGATCGGCACGGTCGTGCTGCTCTTCACGGTGATTCGGAATCTGCCCTTCGGCTCTGCGCTGGCCCCGTGAACGAGGCCGTCCCCGGGCTGGTCGGACGGTATGCCGAGTCCCATCCAGTGGGACAGGCGGCGCCCGGATGCGAGCCCGAGGGCCTCCTGCGGATACCATCGACATGGCTGATCCTTGACCATCAACGTCCCGGAAGGGGGCCGCTCGGGTGAGTGTGCTCGACGAGATCATCGAAGGCGTACGCGCCGACCTCGCGGAGCGGCAGGCACGCGTCAGCCTCGACGAGCTCAAGGAGCGCGCGGCCAAGGCTCCGGCAGCCAAGGACGGCGTCGCGGCCCTGCGCGGCGAGGGCGTCCAGGTCATCTGCGAGGTCAAGCGCTCCAGCCCCTCCAAGGGTGCGCTGGCGGCCATCGCCGACCCTGCCGCGCTCGCGGCCGACTACCAGGCCGGTGGCGCCGCCGTCATCTCCGTACTGACCGAGGAGCGCCGCTTCGGCGGTTCCCTCGCGGACCTGGAAGCCGTCCGGGCCCGGGTCGACATCCCCGTCCTGCGCAAGGACTTCATCGTCACCGCCTACCAGCTCTGGGAAGCCAGGGCCTACGGCGCGGATCTGGTCCTGCTGATCGTGGCCGCCCTGGAGCAGGAGGCCCTGGTCTCGCTGATCGAGCGGGCCGAGTCGATCGGGCTCACCCCGCTCGTGGAGGTCCACGACGAGGAAGAGGTCGAGCGCGCGGTCGAGGCCGGCGCCCGGATCATCGGGGTGAACGCCCGCAACCTCAAGACGCTCAAGGTGGACCGGTCCACCTTCGAGCGGGTCGTGGACGAGATCCCCGCCCACATCGTCAAGATCGCCGAGTCCGGTGTGCGCGGTCCGCACGACCTGATCGCCTACGCCAATGCGGGTGCCGACGCCGTATTGGTGGGGGAGTCCCTGGTCACCGGGCGCGACCCGCGCACGGCTGTCGCCGATCTGGTCGCCGCCGGGGCACACCCGGCGCTGCGGCACGGACGGAGCTGAACCCACCCATGACCGGCGCACCCACCCGCGCGGCGCTCCTGACGGGCGCCGATGCCTACGCCCGCCTGGCCCGCGGCTGCCGCCCCCGCGGTTGCCGCGCGCCGGCTCGTCGGGTGCACGGGCGTCGGGTGCGCTACGTCATCGGTTCCGAGCCCGGCCAGGTCAACGGGATGCGATGGCGCATCCGGCCAGGTGCGCCGCTGAGCTAGGCCCGTCAACTGTCCGTACGGTCGGTTGACCCGTGCCCCGGCTGATCGTGTGCGGTCGGCCATCGGTCATGAGCCGATGGCCCGCCGACCGCGGGCAGGGCACGGGCCATGGCTCCAGTGCTGACCGTTCCCGGCTGCCCGGCTGCCGCGCTTCCCACAGGTGCGGCGACGGGTCGACAGCCACGGGCGGCGATGTCGTTCCGGCGTCGCCCGACCCGTGCGCCGCACGACCGGGGCTGCCGGTCGAGGGTGATCGCCGAAGCCGGCGATCCGCTCAGGCCATCCGGAACGGTCGGAAGCTCGGACAGCGGACGGCGGATGCCCCATCCCCCAGAGCGTGATCGAACGCCATCGAACGCGACAAGGGGCGGATCGAGCGCTGTCGGGTACGACCGAGCAGCCAGCGGCGCCTGAGGCCCGTAGTCCTGGCGGGCCCAGCATCCCCGGCCGACCCCGTGAGGGAGTCGGCCCTCTCGCGCACCGGGCGGCGGCGAACGGCCGCCCAGTGCGCACAACGTGTCCTGTGAACACCAGACATCAGGGGCTCACACCCCTTCTGAGGAGTACGTCGGATGTCTTCTGACTTCTTCATTCCGGACCCCGAGGGTCAGGTTCCGAGCGCCGCGGGCTACTTCGGTGCCTACGGCGGCAAGTTCATCCCCGAAGCGCTCGTCGCCGCGGTGGACGAGGTCGCCGTCGAGTACGACAAGGCCAAGGCCGATCCGGCCTTCTCCGCCGAACTCGATGACCTCCTGGTCAACTACACCGGCCGGCCCAGCTCGCTGACCGAGGTCCCCCGGTTCGCCGAGCACGCGGGCGGCGCCCGGGTCTTCCTCAAGCGCGAGGACCTGAACCACACCGGCTCGCACAAGATCAACAACGTGCTCGGTCAGGCGCTGCTCACCCGACGCATGGGCAAGACGCGCGTCATCGCCGAGACCGGCGCCGGTCAGCACGGCGTCGCCACGGCCACCGCCTGCGCCCTGTTCGGCCTGGACTGCACGATCTACATGGGCGAGATCGACACCGAGCGCCAGGCGCTCAACGTCGCCCGGATGCGGATGCTCGGCGCCGAGGTCATCCCGGTGAAGTCCGGCAGCAGGACCCTCAAGGACGCCATCAACGAGGCGTTCCGCGACTGGGTCGCCAACGTCGACCACACCCACTACCTCTTCGGCACCGTCGCCGGCCCCCATCCCTTCCCGGCCATGGTCCGCGACTTCCACCGGGTCATCGGGGTCGAAGCGCGCCGACAGATCCTGGAGCGCACGGGCCGTCTCCCGGACGCGGCCGTCGCCTGTGTCGGCGGCGGCTCCAACGCGATCGGGCTGTTCCACGCCTTCATCCCGGACGAGGCCGTACGGCTCGTGGGCTGTGAGCCCGGCGGCCACGGAGTGGAGACGGGCGAGCACGCGGCCACCCTGACCGCGGGCGAGCCGGGCATCCTCCACGGTTCGCGCTCGTACGTCCTCCAGGACGACGAGGGCCAGATCACGGAGCCCTACTCGATCTCCGCCGGCCTCGACTACCCGGGCATCGGCCCCGAGCACTCCTACCTCAAGGACATCGGCCGGGCGGAGTACCGGGCGGTCACCGACGCCCAGGCGATGGAGGCCCTACGGCTGCTCTCCCGCACCGAGGGGATCATCCCGGCGATCGAGTCCGCCCACGCGCTGGCCGGTGCGCTGGAGGTCGGTCGGGAGTTGGGCCCGCAGGGGCTGATCCTGATCAACCTCTCCGGCCGCGGCGACAAGGACATGGACACCGCCGCCCGCTACTTCGGGCTGTACGACGCACAAGCAGGATCGGCAGAGGCATCAGAAGCAGGGGAGGCCGCCCGGTGAGCGGGAACAGAACGCTGTTGACGGACACCATCGCCCGAGCCGCGTCCGAGGACCGGGCCGCGCTCATCGCCTACCTTCCGGCCGGGTTCCCCACGGTCGACGGTGGCATCGAGGCCGTCAAGGCGGTCCTGGACGGCGGCGCCGACATCGTGGAGGTGGGGTTGCCGCACAGCGACCCCGTGCTCGACGGGCCGATCATCCAGACCGCGGACGACATCGCGCTGCGCGGCGGAGTCAAGATCGCCGACGTGCTGCGAACCGTGCGTGAGGCCCATGCGGCCACGGGCAAGCCGGTACTGGTGATGACCTACTGGAACCCGATCGACCGGTACGGCATCGAGCGGTTCACCAGCGAACTCGCCGAAGCGGGCGGAGCCGGGTGCATCCTGCCCGACCTCCCGGTCGAGGAGTCCACGGTGTGGCGCGAGCACGCAGACAAGCACGAACTCGCCACGGTGTTCGTGGTCGCCCCGAGCAGCAGGGACGCTCGGATCGCCCGCATCACCGAGGCCGGTTCCGGCTTTGTGTACGCGGCGTCGCTGATGGGCGTCACGGGCACGCGCGAGTCGGTGGGCGCCCAGGCCCAGGACCTGGTCCAGCGCACCAAGGCCACCACCTCGCTCCCCGTCTGCGTCGGCCTGGGGGTGTCCAACGCGGTCCAGGCCGCGGAGGTCGCCTCCTTCGCCGACGGTGTGATCGTCGGCTCGGCGTTTGTGAAGCTGCTCCTGGAAGCCCAGGACAGTGCCGCAGGGCTGGCCGCCGTGCGCGGTCTGGCCGGCGAACTGGCGGCCGGCGTCCGCAGGGGCCGCGCCGACACCTAGGACAGCCCGCTCGTACGTCGTCGCTCGTACGGGTGGAACCAGGACCGGGGAGGCGCGCAGGTGCCTCCCCGGTTCGTTTGCGGGATGTGAACGAGAAGAATCAGGCACCGAAAGGGACCGCGCGGGAGCGGCTCCAGCAGGAACGCGAGCGGGAGAAGGTGCGCGACAAGCGCCGACGGGTGCTCATCGTGTCCTCCGCCGTGGTCGCGATCCTCGCCCTGGCCGCCGTGGTCGGCGTGATCGCGGCCAATGCCGGCAAGGACAAGGACGGCTCCAGTCAGGCGGGGCCGCTGCTGGCCCCCTCCGGGGTGGCGGGCAAGGAGCAGCTCGCGATCCCCGTGGGCGCGGTCGACGCCCCCTCCACCCTCACGATCTGGGAGGACTTCCGCTGCCCGGTCTGCGCGCAGTTCGAGAACTACTTCCGCAAGACCATCCATGAGCTGGAGGAGTCGGGCCAGCTCAAGGTCGAGTACAACCTGGCCACGATCATCGACGGGAACATGGGCGGCACGGGTTCGCTGCGGGCGGCGAACGCCGTCGCGTGCGCCCAGGACGCGGGCTCGTTCGTCCCGTACCACGACGTGCTCTTCCAGAACCAGCCTCCGGAGCCGGACGACGCCTTCGGGAGCAATGACAAGCTGATCGAGTTGGCCGGCAAGGTGAAGGGGCTGGACACCCCGGGGTTCCGTAGCTGCGTACAGGACGGAAAGCACGACTCCTGGGTCCAGAAGTCGAACACCGCCTTTGTGAACGGTGGCTTCCGCGGCACGCCGACGGTGCTGCTGAACGGCGAGTCGATCTTCCCGGACAAGGCCGGACAGCAGATCTCGGTCGCCAATCTGAAGAAGTGGGTCGCCGAGGCGAACAAGGGCAAGGAGCGGGGCACCGAACGACCCGCACCCGCACCCGAAGCGCCCTGAGGCGGGTCAGCCGAGGGCAGGGGCTGGGGCCGGGTCGCCCTTGTCCTCGGCGCGCCGCTGGTGGCCGTCGCCTCTGTTCGGGCCGGGAGCCGATCGGGCGCTCCTCCGCCTTGACCCGCTGGGCGACGACCACCGGCCTCCGGGGCGGTGGTCGCGCCCGGCTCCTGCCGGTCCAGGCCCACCGGGCGCGGTGAGCACGCCGGCGCCTCGGCGGAGGCCGTTCCTCCGGGCGGCTCGTTATGCAGACGTTGCCCGTCCGGGTTGCCGTCTGCGCCGTGCGGCAGGGTAGCGTCGGAGCTGCCATGGAACTTGCCTACATTCCCAGCCCGTCGACCGGAGTGCTCCAACTCGGACCCCTCCCGCTGCGCGGCTATGCGCTCTGCATCATCCTCGGTGTCTTCGTAGCCGTCTGGTACGGCAACAAGCGGTGGATCGCCCGGGGCGGAAAAGCCGGCACGGTGGCCGACATCGCCGTCTGGGCGGTGCCCTTCGGCCTGGTCGGCGGACGGCTCTACCATGTGATCACCGACTACCAGCTGTACTTCAGCGAGGGTGAGAACTGGGTCGACGCCTTCAAGATCTGGCAGGGCGGCCTCGGAATCTGGGGGGCCATCGCCCTCGGCGCGGTCGGTGCCTGGATCGGGTGCCGCCGCCGTGGCATTCCCCTGCCGGCCTGGGCCGACGCCATGGCACCCGCCATCGTCATCGCCCAGGCCATCGGCCGCTGGGGGAACTGGTTCAACCAGGAGCTGTACGGCAAGCCGACGGACCTGCCCTGGGCGCTCAAGATCAGCGAGGGTGTGAACCGCGAGGCCGGCACCTACCACCCGACGTTCCTCTACGAGTCCCTGTGGTGCATCGGGGTCGCACTGCTGGTGGTCTGGGCGGACCGGCGCTTCAAGCTGGGCCACGGCCGGGCCTTCGCCCTGTACGTCGCCGCCTACTGCGCGGGGCGTGCCTGGATCGAGTACATGCGGGTGGACGAGGCACACGAGGTGCTGGGCCTGCGGCTCAACGTCTGGACCTCGATCGTCGTCTTCGTGCTGGCCGTGGTGTACATCGTCGTCTCGGCGCGGATCCGGCCGGGGCGCGAGGAGATCGTGGAGCCCGATCGGGATGCGACCGGGACGACCGGTGGGACTTCCGCGGCTGGTGAGCCCGCAGAGAAGAGCCCGAACGCCGAGAACGCCGAGAACGCCGAGAACGCTGACAAGAGCGTGAAGGCTGACCAGAGCGACAATGCCGGCAAGACGGGCGCGGAATCCTCCGAGGCCGCCAAGGGCGGCTCTGCCGGGTCCGACGACTCCGGCCCGTCCGCTGGCGATGTGCAGTCAGGCGCGGCTGATGCCGATGGCGCGGTCGCCGATGCGGGATCGGCCAAGAAGGGCTGACCCGCGCACCAGGTGCGTACCGGCTCCGTACCGCCCGCTTTGGGGGAGCTGGACGACGAGGCCGTCGGAGACCGAAAGGTCATCCGGCGGCCTCGTGTCATGTCCGGGGCGGTGCGCGTTCGGGAGATGGGAAGGCCACGGTTCAGAAGGTGTTCGCCCGGCGTGCGATGGACAGGGTGCGGCGGGCCGCGGCCACGATGGCGGCATCGACGAAACGACCGTCGGGCAGCGCGAGCGCTCCCTCGTCGGTGGCCGCTGCGGTGATGACCTCCTCGGCGGCTTCGATCTCCCGCTGGGTGGGGCGGAAGGCGCGCTCGATGACATGCAGCTGACGGGGGTGGATGGCGGCCCGACCGAGGAAGCCGAGCGCCCGGCCGTGGGCGCAGGACGCGTACAGCGCGTCCAGGTCCCGGATGTCGGGGAAGACGGACTGCGGTGGGGGCGGCAGGTCGGCGGCGCGGGCGGCGACGACGATGCGGCTCCGCGGCCAGTCGAGTGCGGCGCCGTCCTTGACGCCGAGGTCGGCGCGGAGGTCCGCCTCCCCCAGGGAGATGCCGTGGACCGCGGGGTCCGCGGTGGCGATGGTGTACGCGTGCTCGATCGCGAGGGCCGTCTCCAGCAGGGGATGGAGCGGGACACCGGGGGCGAGTCGGGCGATCCGACGGATGTCAGTGGCGTGTGCGACCTTGGGAATACGGAGGGCGGTGAGGCCGGGCAGTGCGGTGAGTGCCTCCACTGCCTGCTGGGTGAGCCTGGATCGCGGGGAGTTGACGCGTACGTGCACGGGCAGCGGTTGGGGCGTTGCGAGCAGTTCGGCGGTGGCGGTGAGGGCGTAGTCCTTGCGGTCGGGGGCCACCGCGTCCTCAAGGTCGATGATCACGGCGTCGGCGCCGGACACCAGGGCCTTGGCGACGACGTGCGGGCGGTCGCCGGGGACATAGAGATAGGTCAGGGGGGTCATGGGTGGGGGCTTCGGGGGGAGCGTCGATGTCAGGGGGTTCGCCAGACCCTGAGGGATCTGGGAACCCTGAGAGATTTGAGGATCCTGGGATTCATGGGACGCCTGAGACGTTTGAGGGGCCGGGGGGATCTGGGGGATCTGGGGGATCTGAGGGATCTCGGGAGGGGTCATACGGCTCCCTGGGTGCGTAGTGCGGTGATGTCGGCAGCGGTCAGACCCAGTTCGGTCAGTACCGCCTCCGTGTCCGATCCATGGGCACGGCCCGCCCATCGGATGGCTCCGGGCGTCTCGGACAGTCGGAAGAGGACGTTCTGCATACGGATGGGGCCAAGATCCGGATCGGGGACCTCGGTGATGCTCTCCAGCGCACGGAACTGGGGATCGTCCATCACATCGCGGACGTCGTAGACGGGTGCGATGGCCGCTTCCGCCTTCTCGAAGGCGGTCAGGGCCTCGGCGCGGGTCCGCCGCCCGATCCAGTGGCCGACGGCCTCGTCGAGTACGTCGCAGTGTTCGGCGCGCCCGGCCCCGGTGGTGAACCAGGGCTCGTCGACCAGATCGGGGCGGCCCACCAGCCGCATCACCCGCTCGGCGATGGACTGTGCCGAGGTGGAGACGGCGACCCAGTGCCCATCGGCCGTTCGATAGGTGTTGCGCGGGGCGTTGTTGCGCGAGCGGTTGCCCGTGCGGGGCTGGACATAGCCGAGTTGGTCGTACCAGAGCGGCTGGGGGCCGAGGACGGTCAGGATCGGTTCGATGATCGCCATGTCGACCATCTGTCCGCGCTCGGTGGTGTGGCGCGCGGTGAGTGCCGTCAGTACGGCGTAGGCCGTGGCGAGTGCCGCGATCGAGTCGGCAAGACCGAAGGGGGGCAGGGTCGGAGGGCCGTCGGGCTCACCCGTGATGGCGGCGAAGCCGCTCATCGCTTCGGCGAGCGTGCCGAACCCGGGTCGATGGGAGTAGGGGCCGTGTTGTCCGAACGCCGTGACGCGCGCCAGCACCAGACGGGGATTGGCCGAGCTCAACTCGGGCCAGCCAAGGCCCCATCGCTCCAAGGTGCCCGGGCGGAAGTTCTCGATGACCACATCGGCGGTGGTGGCGAGCTTGAGCAGGGTGTCGCGTCCACCGGGGGCGGACAGATCGAGGGTGATCGTGCGCTTGTTGCGGCCCAGTACCTTCCACCACAGGCCGATGCCGTCCTTGGCCGGGCCGTGGCCGCGGGACGGGTCCGGGCGCAGGGGATGCTCCACTTTGATCACTTCGGCGCCGAAGTCGCCGAGCATGGTGGCGGCGAGCGGTCCGGCGAAGAGGGTGGCCAGATCGAGGACGCGCATCCCGTGCAGGGGCGCGTGGGGGGTGTGCGATGGCTGAGTCATGAGGCGTTGTCGATCTCCGAGCGGTAGGGCATGGAGGTGGATGCGCCATGGCGCTGGACGCACAGGGCGGCGGCTGCGGAGGCCCAGCGCAGGGCTTCGGCCACGGGCCGCCGCTCTCCGAGGGCGACGGCCAGGGTGCCGACGAAGGTGTCGCCCGCTCCGGTGGTGTCCACCGCCGTCACCTCGGGAGCGAAGACGGTGAAGGGCTCGGTGTCACGGCTTGCGTGGAGACTGCCGGCCGCTCCGAGGGTGATCACGACCTCCGGCACTTTGCGCAGCAGTTCGACCGCCGCCTGATGGGGGTCGGCGGTGCCGGTGAGTGTCGCGGCCTCGTGCTCGTTGGGCACCAGGAGGTCGACTGCGGACAGGAGTTCGTCGGAGAGCGGCTGGGCGGGTGCCGGGGTCAACACGGTCCGTACGCCGTGTCGACGGGCTGCGCGTGCTCCGTCGAGTACGGCGCTCAGGGGGAGTTCGAGTTGGAGGAGGAGCAGATCGGCGGTGGCGATCAGGGCCTCGTCACCGGGGGCGAGCGCGGTGACCGTGCCATTGGCGCCGGGAACGACGACGATGGCGTTGCCCCCGTCGTCGTCGACGACGATATGGGCGGTGCCGGAGGGGCCGTCGGCCGTGCGCAGCAGATCGATGTCGACCCCGGAGGAGATCAGGGTCTGTCGTAGCTGGTCGCCGAAGGCGTCCGACCCGACCGCGCCCATCATGGTGACCTCACCGCCCGCGCGTGCGGCGGCGACCGCCTGATTGGCTCCCTTGCCGCCGGGGATGGTGCGAAACTCCCGCCCGGTGACGGTCTCCCCGAGCTTCGGTGCGCGGGCGACGTACGCCACCAGGTCCATGTTGGTGCTGCCGAGCACTGCGATGCCGGTCATGGGCGGAGCGCCTCCTGGTGGGTGAGGTGGGCGAGCGCGTCGAAGCCGATGCCGTCGAACGCGCCGATGGACGTGGAGAGGCGGTTCTTCAGGGGTGCGGTCCACCGCCGGGGAAGCGCTTCGGGCCGTCGGGCGAGCAGCCCCGCGAGGGAACCTGCGGTCGCACCGTTGGAGTCGGTGTCCCATCCTCCGCTGACCGCACGGCAGATGGAGCCGGTGAAGTCCCCGTCGGCATGGGTCAGGGCGGCGGCGAGCAGTGCCGCATTGGGGATCGCATGGACCCAGTGGTAGTGGCCGTGGGCCGTGTGCAGATGGTCGACGACGGTGTCGAAGTCCGCTTCCTGCCGGGCGGTCTCGATGGCGTCGCGGACCGCACGGGCCAGCCGGGAGGCGGGGGGTACGACGGAGAGGCCGATGGACAGGGCCCGGTGGACGTCGACGTCGGGCTCGGCAGCCGCCGCGATGGCGGCGGCGATGAACATGGCGCTGTGGACGCCGCTCCCGGTGTGGGTGAGTGCGGCGTCCCGCTGGGCCTGGGCGGCTGCTCGGCCCGGGGCGCCGGGGTTGGTCCAGCCGTGGACGTCCGCCCGGATGGCGGCTCCGATCCACTCCCGGAAGGGGTTGTGGTGGCGGGCGCAGAGCGGGGGTTCCAGACCGAAGAGGAGATTGCGCAGGGCGATGCGCTCCGCGGTGAAGGTGCGCCCTGCGGGCAGTTCGTCGAGCCAGAGCCAGGCCACGTCGTCCGTGCGGAAGTCGCGCCCGTACCGCTGGAGCAGCAGCAGGTTGAGCAGCGGGTAGTTGAGGTCGTCGTCCTCGGGCATCCCGTCGATGTTCTCGGCGAGCGAGGTGGCTGCGGAGCGTCGGTTCCACGGGTGGGCCCGGCTCAGTTCGGCCGGCAGGCCCCGTGCGGTGAACCAGTTGTTCAGGGGCCAGTTGTCGGTCGCGCGACCGATGGCGCGGATCGCGGCGAGCGGGAGCTTCTCGACCGGCTTGCCCAGCAGGCAGCCGGCCGCCCGGCCGAGCCAGGCCGCGTGGAGGGCCTGGAGGTGGGGCGCCGGTGCGCTCTCGGACGGTGAGGGTGAATCGAACGGGTCGATGCTGTCGTCTGGGGTGGGCGAGCCTCGTTCGGGTGGCGCGGGCCAGTCGGGGCAGAGCGCACGGATGGCGTGCAGCTCGGTCGGCTCGGTCGTCTCCCGGGGCGCGGCCAGGTCCGCCAACTCGTCGAGGAGGCGTAGTGCGAGGGCGCGCAGTTCGGGGGGTGCGGGTGATGTGGACGCTCCCGCAGTGGATGGAGGTGCGGCGCCGCCCGCGAGCTGCCAGCGGGCGGCGATGGCCCGCGCGTCCCGGCCGTCCTCCGATGCCTGCCGCAGCTCATGGCCGATGAGGTCCTCGGGCTGTACCCAGGTCAGGCGCAATCCGGCAGAACGCGCGGTGTCCGTACCCGGTGTGTCCGTACGAGAGGTGTCCGTGCGCTGCCGGTCGCCCTCGCGGCCCGAGGCCATCCGACCCCCCTGGGGGTGGGGTGCGGCGGTCGGGTCGTGGATCGGCGGCGCTGCGGTGGAACCGGGGGCAGGGGCGTGCGGTGGGGCCGGGGTCTTCATCGTGCTTCCGCGGTGAGCAGGGCGAACGCGGATTCATGGGCGCGTCTGCGCTCCCGGTCCCGGGCGAAGACCTCGCGGGCCACCGCGGCGAGTTCGAGCGCTGGGGCGTGCAGATCGAGCCGGCTGGCCTCGGCGACCTGCTTCGCCCAGTCGTGAGGGATGGCCGACTCGCCCTGGAGCGCCCCCGCGATCGCTCCGGCCATGGTGGCGATGGAGTCGCAGTCCCGGCCGTAGTTCACGGCGCCCAACACCGTGTGGCGGTAGTCGCCCGCCCCGACGATCAGCATGCCCAGTGCCACCGGGAGTTCTTCGATCGCATGGAGCCGGGAGGCCCTGCGGGCGGCCAGGGACGGCGCGCGGTAGTCGGATCCGACGGTGTCGAAGGGGGCGACCGCGGCCCTGAGCGGGGACAGCGCCGATTCGAAGTCCGTGTAGCCGCTGGCGACGTCGGCCACCGCTTCGATGGCCGACCGGGTCCCGTCCTTGGCCAGCAGGAGCGTTGCCTCCAGGACGGAGGTGGGTGTCGCTCCGGGGCGACAGGCGGCGGCGACCGCGGCGGCGAAGACTCCGGCCGCCTCGCGCCCGTACGAGGACTGGTGGGCGCCCGCGATGTCCAGGGCCTCGGCGTAAGCGGCCTCGGGGTGGCCCGCGTTGACGAGCCCGACGGGAGCCATGTACATCGCCGCGCCGCAGTTGACGATGTTTCCGTAGCCCGCCTCGCGCGGGTCGTGATGGCCGTAGTGGAGCCGTGTCACCAGCCACTTCTCGGCGAGGAAGATGCGTTGGAGGGGCAGGGCGGCTGCTTCGAGTTCGGGGATCCACCGGGGGGTGGAGATCAGGTCCGGCACCAGGTGGTCGGCGATCGCATAGGCGTCCAGATGGTCACGTACCCGGGCGTACACCCGGATCAGGGCGTGCGTCATCAGGGTGTCGTCGGTGATGTGGCCGTCGCCCTTGTGGTACGGGGCGAGGGGGCGGGCGGTGCGCCAGCGTTCGCCGTGCCAGGGGCCGACGATGCCGTGGATCCTGCCGCCGTGCCGTTCGGCGATCTGCTCGGGTGAGTACCCCTCCACCGGGCCGCCCAGCGCATCGCCGACGGCTGCGCCGATCAGACTGCCGGTGATCCGGTCATCGAGGGTGGGGGTCGCGAGCGTGAACCTCTCGGATTTCAGCGTCATGCCGGAATTGTCCACCCGGGGCGGTCAGTTCCGTGTGTGCGAGCAACTCGGCGAGTTCGACGAGGTCGGTTCCCGCGAGACGCGGAAGCGCACACCCCGCGAGGGTGCGGCAGGCGTCTCGCCAACTGCCGGGGATGGTGTCTCCACCGCCGAGTGCCCCGGTCAGTGCCCCGGCGAGGGCGGGCGCCGAGTCGGCGACCCGGGAGAGGCAGGCCGCTGCCGGCACCGCCTCCGCGACCCGGCCGCGGGCGGCGGTGGCGACGGCGAGCGCCACCGGCACGGTCTCGGCGGCGGCGATTCCGTAGCTGTAGACGTGGTCGACGATCTGATGTTCCAACAGGGGTACGAGGTCGAAGGCGGCGTCCGCGTCCCGGGCGAGTTTGACCGCGTGCTGGGCGTTGCGGCCGATCTCGGTGGTGTCGGGGAGTTGGGCGAGCGCCGCGTCCACGGCCTCGTCGACCCGGGCGCCTCCGAGGGCCGCCGCGATCGCCGCGGCCATCGCCCGTGCGCCGTGCACTCCGTCCCCGTCCTGGGTGTAGCGCGCGTCGAACTCGGCGAGCGTCGCCGCCGAACTCGGGTCCCCGGGGTGGGCGACGGCCAGGACCACCGCCCGCACACAGGCCGCGTCGTCGAAGTAGTGGGGGTTGTCATGACCGGTGGCAGGCGGGCGCAGTCCGGTGGCCAGGTTCCCGAGGCCCGCCCGTACCGAGATCCGTGCCCGCAGGGGCAGAACCGCCGATTCGACCTCGGGCGCACGCTCGGCGGCGGCGGCGATCGCGGCGGCGAGGGAGTTCCAGGCGAGGTCGACGGCGGCCCGCATCCGTCGGGCGGGCGGCAGGGACGCGAACAGCGGGCCGGCCGCGGTGAGGACGGTCTCCGCGGTGAAGGCGGCCCATTCGGCGTCGTCGGACGGGCCGAGCCGCAGTGGCTCGGGCGGTTGGTTGAGGGCGATGGGCACGGGCAGGGTGGTGGTGGCGTTCTGTTCGGCGAAGGTGTCGAGTTCACGGGTGAGCCGGCGGGTCCACTCGGGCATCCGGGCGGCCCGGTGGCGGGCGGCGGGCCAGCCCGCCGCGTCCCCGGCGGCGAGCCCGAGCAGCAGGCCCTCGATGGCCCGGGGCGCCGGGGCCCCGCCGTGGCCCGCGCGGCCGTTCCTCACGAGGCGACCTGCGGATCGTCGTCTGGCATCAGCAGATCGGCGATGTCCAGGATGTGCTGTCCCCTCATCGACGGGAGGCAACTGCCCCGGACCGGGCCGATCGCCGAAGACCACTCGACCGGGATCGCGGACGCGCCGAAGACCGCGCCCGCCAGCGCGCCCGCGACCGCCGCCGTCGTATCGGCGTCGCGCCCCATGTTGACCGCCGTGAGCACGGAGGTGCGGAAGTCCCCCCGGGCCGCGGCGAAGGCGCCGAACGCCAGCCCCACCGCCTCCGGTGCCAGGTCCGTCCAGGGGTAGCCGCCGATCACTACCGAGGAGCGCACGGCGCGTTCCATGGTCAGGGTGTCCTCGTACACCCGTTGGGCCGCCACCACACCGCGGCGCAACGAGCGGGAGGTCCAGGAGTCGAGGGGGATCACCGAGAGCGCCGCGCCGATCACCCCGGCCGGACCGGCGCCGGCCATGGCGGCTGCCACTCCAGCCGCCACCGCTTGGCCTCCGTAGATGCCTTCCCCGTCATGGCTGACGGTGCCGTCGATGGCGACCAGCCTGGCCGCTTCGAGCGGACGCCCCGCGGCGAACACCCCGAAAGGCGCCGCCCGCATCGCCAGTCCGTCGCTCCAGGCGTGCCGGTGCTGGGCCGAGATGGGGGCGGCCAGACCGCGCCGCAGGTTCTCCAGGGTGCCGCGCTCGCTGAATCCCGCGCCGCGGAACGGGCCCTCGTCCAGATCGGCGATCCAGTGGTGCCACGCCTTCTCCACGTGGGCCACGGTGAGCGCGGAGCCGTGCCGGGCCAGGAGTAGCCCCGAGAAGATCGCGTACTCGGTGTCGTCCGTGCCGGCCGGATCGTCGGTGACGAAGCCTTCGATGCGCCCCCAGCGCCTACGGATCTCCGAGGGGCGCAGATTCTCCGCCGGGGCGCCGAGGGCATCGCCCACGGCCAGTCCGATGAGGGCGCCGCACGCGCGATCCCTGAGCATCGAGTACGGCACGGGGGCGGGTGGCGCCGAGGGGCGCCGATGCCTGCTCCCGAGAGGGTCTGTGGGGTGGCAGACGGCCAACTCCATGGGGCGGGCCCCTTTCACGCGCGAGTCAGGTTGCGACCATCTGTGCCCCGAGGCAGGCATCACGAGTCAGACAATCACCTCTTGTCACCCCAAATGTTCTCCAGCGTCGAGGAGGTAAGTACGGCCTGCCTTCCTGGCGCGCCCCTTACTTCGCGCGTATTTTCGAGGTGTTCGACAGGTGGCGAGGTCGATTGATCCGCAGCCGGGAACACGCCGAACACGGCAGGAAGAGAGGGGACAGCGTGTCCATCATGGAAACCGCGGCGCCGCTGCACGAGGCGCACCGGGACAACCACTCCCACCGCGATGTCAACGGTGGCTGGCTGCGCCCCGCGGTCTTCGGTGCGATGGACGGACTCGTCTCCAACCTGGCGCTGATGACCGGAGTCGCGGGCGGCGCGGTCGCCCCGCAGACCATCGTCATCACCGGCCTCGCAGGGCTCGCCGCGGGCGCGTTCTCGATGGCGGCCGGCGAGTACACCTCGGTCGCCTCCCAGCGGGAGCTGGTCCAGGCGGAGTTGGAAGTGGAGCGCAAGGAGCTGCGCAAGCATCCCGTCGACGAGATGGAGGAGCTCGCCGGGCTCTACGTCTCCCGCGGTGTGGAGCCCGCGCTCGCCCGCGAGGTGGCCCTCCAGCTCTCCCGGGACCCCGAGCAGGCCCTGGAGATCCATGCCCGCGAGGAGCTGGGGATCGATCCCGACGATCTGCCGTCACCGCTGGTGGCCGCCGTCTCGTCGTTCGGCGCGTTCGCGCTGGGTGCGCTGCTGCCTGTCCTGCCGTATCTGCTGGGGGCGGCGGAGCTCTGGCCCGCGGTGCTGCTGGCACTGGTGGGTCTCTTCGCCTGCGGCGCCCTGGTGGCCCGGGTGACGGCGCGCAGCTGGTGGTACAGCGGACTGCGGCAGCTGGCGCTGGGCTCAGTGGCGGCGGCGATCACCTATGGGCTCGGATCCCTGCTCGGTGCGGCGCTCTAGGCCGGGTCTTCGAAGGCACTCCCTGGCGCGGCCCCGGCGCCGCAATTCGTACGGTCTCCGCAGGTGACGCGCCCCGTGTGCGCCTACGGCGCTGCCCCGGCGCGCTAGGCGCGGTGACTGTGGGTCTTCGCAGGCCACGCCAGTGTGACGGACGTCCCCGAGCCGGATTCCGGCGAGGGTGAGACACTATGCATGGCGCCGCAAGAACAGTCATGTAACCCGGCGGTTTCGATTCCGTCATCACAGGGCATGAGCCGTAGGCGCTGCTGGCAAAGAAGCCCGCTCCGCACCAGGGCCTCGATCTGACCGAAGGCGACCTCACCGCACCCCCCAGGGTGTCCGCATGTTGGAATGAAGAATCCACTTTCCGAGAATCACTCCATCATGTAACCTGCACGAAATTTCGCAGAGGGCCAACGTCGTCCCTCGGCACTGAACATGCCACGACGACGACGGGAGAGCCGATGCGTTCCGACGCCTGGTCGCCCATGGACGGTCGCCCCGCTGCTCAGGGGATGTACGACCCTCGTAACGAACACGACGCCTGTGGTGTCGGGTTTGTGGCCACCCTGACCGGTGTGGCCAGCCATGAGCTGGTGGAACAGGCGCTGACCGTACTCCGCAACCTTGAGCACCGCGGTGCCACCGGCTCCGAGCCCGACTCGGGAGACGGCGCCGGCATCCTGCTCCAGGTTCCGGACGCGTTCCTGCGCGAGGTCAGCGGATGCGAACTGCCCGAGGCCGGGGCGTACGCCGTCGGAATCGCCTTCCTGCCGGAGCAGGGGACCGACGACGCCGTCTCACGGATCGAGACCATCGCCACGGAGGAAGGACTCACCGTCCTCGGCTGGCGCGAGGTCCCCGTGGCCCCCGAGCTGCTCGGCGCCACCGCCCGCGCCACCATGCCCGTCTTCCGACAGATCTTCGTCGGTGACGGTGCCAGCCAGGGCATCGCCCTGGACCGCAAGGCATTCGTGCTGCGCAAGCGCTCCGAGCGCGAGGCCGGGGTCTACTTCCCCTCGCTCTCCGCCCGCACGATCGTCTACAAGGGCATGCTGACCACCGGCCAGCTGGAGCCCTTCTTCCCGGACCTCTCCGACCGGCGGATCGCCACCGCCGTGGCCCTGGTCCACTCGCGGTTCTCGACCAACACCTTCCCGAGCTGGCCGCTGGCACACCCGTACCGCTTCGTCGCCCACAACGGTGAGATCAACACCGTCAAGGGCAACCGCAACTGGATGCGGGCCCGCGAGTCCCAGCTCGCCTCCGACCTCTTCGGCGGTGACGCCCAGCAGCTGGAGCGGATCTTCCCGGTCTGCACCCCGGACGCCTCCGACTCCGCCTCCTTCGACGAGGTGCTGGAACTCCTCCACCTCGGCGGACGCTCCCTGCCCCACTCCGTCTTGATGATGGTCCCCGAGGCGTGGGAGAACCACGACTCGATGGACCCGGCCCGGCGCGCCTTCTACCAGTACCACTCCACGATGATGGAGCCCTGGGACGGCCCCGCCTGTGTGACCTTCACCGACGGTGTCCAGGTCGGCGCGGTCCTCGACCGCAACGGTCTGCGCCCCGGTCGCTACTGGGTCACCGACGACGGTCTGGTCGTGCTCTCGTCCGAGGTCGGCGTCCTCGACATCGACCCGGCGAAGGTCATCCGCAAGGGCCGCCTCCAGCCCGGCAAGATGTTCCTCGTCGACACCGCGGAACACCGCATCATCGAGGACGACGAGATCAAGTCCACCCTCGCCGCGGAGCAGCCCTACGCGGAGTGGCTGGACGCCGGCACCATCGAGCTCAGCGATCTGCCCGAGCGCGAGCACATCGTCCACACCCACGCCTCGGTCACCCGCCGTCAGCAGACCTTCGGGTACACGGAGGAGGAGCTCCGCATCATCCTCGCGCCGATGGCGAGGACGGGTGGAGAGCCCCTCGGCTCCATGGGAACCGACTCCCCGATCGCCGCGCTCTCCGCGCGCCCCCGGCTGCTGTTCGACTACTTCACCCAGCTGTTCGCGCAGGTCACCAACCCTCCGCTGGACGCGATCCGCGAAGAGCTCGTCACCTCGCTGCACTCGTCGCTGGGCCCCGCGGGCAACATCCTGGAGCCCACCGCGGCCTCCTGCCGCAGTGTCACCCTGCCCTTCCCGGTGCTCGACAACGATGAGCTGGCCAAGCTCATCCACATCAACGCCGACGGCAACCTGCCCGGGATGAAGGCGGCCACGCTCTCCGGCCTCTACCGCGTCAGCGGAGGCGGTGAGGCGCTCGCCGCCCGCATCGACGCCATCTGTGTCGAGGTCGACGCCGCCATCGAGTCCGGCGTCCGGCTGATCGTGCTCTCCGACCGCCACTCGGACGCCGAGCACGCTCCGATCCCCTCGCTGCTGCTGACCTCCGCGGTACACCACCACCTCATCCGCACCAAGCAGCGCACCCAGGTGGGCCTGCTGGTGGAGGCGGGCGATGTCCGCGAGGTGCACCACGTCGCCCTGCTGATCGGCTTCGGCGCCGCAGCGGTGAACCCCTACCTGGCGATGGAGTCCGTCGAGGACCTGGTCCGCGCGGGCACCTTCATCGAGGGCATCGAGCCCGAGCAAGCCATCCGCAACCTGATCTACGCGCTCGGCAAGGGCGTCCTCAAGGTCATGTCCAAGATGGGCATCTCGACCGTCGCCTCCTACCGGGGCGCCCAGGTCTTCGAGGCCATCGGCCTGGACTCGGCGTTCGTCGAGAAGTACTTCAACGGCACCGCCACCAAGATCGGCGGCGCGGGACTCGACATCGTCGCCGGCGAGGTCGCGGCCCGGCACACCAAGGCGTACCCCACCTCCGGCATCGCCCCGGCGCACCGCGCGCTGGACATCGGCGGCGAGTACCAGTGGCGGCGCGAGGGCGAGCCGCACCTGTTCGACCCGGAGACGGTCTTCCGCCTCCAGCACGCCACCCGCAACCGCCGCTACGACATCTTCAAGCAGTACACGGACCGGGTGAACGAGCAGTCCGAGCGGCTGATGACCCTGCGCGGGCTCTTCGGTTTCAAGAGCGGGCGCGAGTCCATCCCGCTGGACGAGGTCGAGCCGGTCAGCGAGATCGTCAAGCGGTTCTCCACCGGCGCCATGTCCTACGGCTCCATCTCGCACGAGGCCCATGAGACCCTCGCCATCGCCATGAACCGACTCGGCGGCAAGTCGAACACCGGTGAGGGCGGCGAGGACCCGGACCGCCTGTACGACCCGGTCCGTCGCTCCAGCATCAAGCAGGTCGCCTCCGGCCGCTTCGGTGTCACCAGCGAGTACCTGGTGAACGCCGACGACATCCAGATCAAGATGGCGCAGGGAGCCAAGCCCGGCGAGGGCGGCCAGCTGCCCGGCCACAAGGTCTACCCCTGGGTCGCCAAGACCCGGCACTCCACCCCCGGCGTGGGCCTGATCTCCCCGCCCCCGCACCACGACATCTACTCCATCGAGGATCTCGCCCAGCTGATCCACGACCTCAAGAACGCCAACCCGCGGGCCCGCATCCACGTCAAGCTCGTCTCCGAGGTCGGTGTCGGAACGGTCGCAGCCGGCGTCTCCAAGGCCCACGCCGACGTGGTCTTGATCTCCGGACACGACGGCGGTACGGGAGCGTCCCCGCTGACCTCGCTGAAGCACGCGGGCGGCCCCTGGGAGCTGGGGCTGGCCGAGACACAGCAGACCCTGCTGCTCAACGGACTGCGGGACCGGATCGTCGTCCAGACCGACGGTCAGCTCAAGACTGGCCGTGACGTCGTCATCGCCGCGCTGCTCGGTGCCGAGGAGTACTGCTTCGCCACCGCGCCGCTCGTCGTCTCGGGCTGCGTCATGATGCGCGTCTGCCACCTGGACACCTGCCCGGTCGGCATCGCCACCCAGAACCCGGTACTGCGCGAACGCTTCTCCGGCAAGGCCGAGTACGTCGTCAACTACTTCGAGTTCATCGCCGAAGAGGTCCGTGAACTCCTCGCCGAACTGGGCTTCCGCTCCGTCGAGGAGGCCGTCGGTCACGCCGAGCTCTTGGAGACCGAGCGGGCCGTCAACCACTTCAAGGCCGAGGGCCTCGACCTGGCGCCGCTGTTCCACGTGCCGGTACTCGCCGAGGGTGCGGTGCGCCACGCCCTCATCGAGCAGGACCACGGACTGTCGAAGGCACTCGACAACGAGCTGATCAAGCTCGCCATCGACGCCCTGAAGGCGGAGAGCCCCGAGGCCGCCCAGCCGGTGCGCGCCCAGGTGGCCATCCGCAACATCAACCGCACCGTGGGCACGATGCTGGGCTACGAGGTGACCAAGGCGTTCGGCGGTGCCGGACTGCCCGACGACACCATCGACATCACCTTCACGGGCTCCGCAGGCCAGTCCTTCGGCGCCTTCGTACCGCGCGGTGTCACCCTGCGGCTGGAGGGCGACGCCAACGACTACGTCGGCAAGGGCCTGTCCGGCGGCCGGGTCATCGTCCGGCCCGACCGCGGCGCCGACCACCTGGCGGAGTTCTCCACCATCGCAGGCAACACCATCGCCTACGGCGCGACCGGTGGCGAGATCTTCCTGCGCGGACGCACGGGCGAGCGGTTCTGCGTCCGCAACTCCGGTGCCACCGTGATCTCGGAGGGCGTGGGCGACCACGGCTGCGAGTACATGACCGGTGGCCACGCGGTCGTCCTCGGCGAGACCGGACGCAACTTCGCGGCCGGCATGTCCGGTGGCGTCGCCTATCTGATCGACCTCGACCGGGACAACGTGAACGCGGGCAACCTGGCCGCGATCGAGCCCCTCTCCGACACCGACAGGCAGTGGCTGCACGATGTCGTGCGCCGGCACCAGGAGGAGACCGGCTCCACCGTCGCCGCGAAGCTGCTGGCCGACTGGTCGGTGAACGTCGAACGATTCAGCAAGATCATCCCAACCACGTACAAGGCAGTGCTCGCCGCCAAGGACGCCGCTGAGCTCGCCGGTCTCTCCGAGCAGGAGACCACTGAGAAGATGATGGAGGCGGCGATCAATGGCTGACCCCAAGGGCTTCCTGACCACCGGGCGCGAAGTCGCCAAGTCCCGCCCCGTGGGCGAGCGTCTCAAGGACTGGAACGAGGTCTACGTTCCCGGCTCCCTGCTGCCGATCATCAGCAAGCAGGCCGGCCGCTGCATGGACTGCGGCATCCCGTTCTGCCACAACGGCTGTCCGCTCGGGAACCTGATCCCGGAGTGGAACGACTACGCGTACCGCGAGGACTGGGCCGCCGCCAGCGAGCGGCTGCACGCCACCAACAACTTCCCGGAGTTCACCGGGCGGCTGTGTCCGGCGCCCTGTGAGTCGGCGTGCGTCCTCGGCATCAACCAGCCCGCCGTCACCATCAAGAACGTCGAAGTCTCCATCATCGACAAGGCGTGGGACTCCGGTGACGTGACCCCGCAGCCGCCGGAGCGGCTCTCGGGCAAGACGGTCGCCGTCATCGGCTCCGGTCCGGCCGGACTGGCCGCCGCGCAGCAACTGACCAGGGCAGGTCACACCGTCGTCGTCTACGAGCGCGCCGACCGGATCGGCGGACTGCTGCGGTACGGCATCCCCGAGTTCAAGATGGAGAAGGTGCACATCAACCGACGCATCGAGCAGATGCGCGCGGAGGGCACCAAGTTCCGTACCGAGGTCGAGATCGGCCGGGACATCGAAGCGGCCCAACTGCGCCGCCGCTATGACGCGGTGGTCGTCGCTGCCGGTGCGACCGTCTCCCGCGATCTGCCGGTGCCCGGCCGTGACCTGCGCGGCATCCACTTCGCGATGGAGTACCTGCCGCTCGCCAACAAGGTGCAGGAGGGCGACTTCATCGCCCCGCCGATCACCGCAGCGGGCAAGCACGTCGTCGTCATCGGCGGCGGTGACACGGGTGCCGACTGTGTGGGTACGGCCCACCGACAGGGCGCCGCGTCCGTGACCCAGTTGGAGATCATGCCCCGCCCGGGTGAGGAGCGCAGCGCCGGCCAGCCCTGGCCCACCTTCCCCATGCTCTACAAGGTCACCTCCGCGCACCAGGAGGGTGGCGAGCGGGTGTACTCCGTCTCCACGACCCACTTCGAGGGCGACGAGGACGGCAATGTCCAGTCGCTGCACCTGATCGAGGTGGAGTTCAAGGACGGCAAGCTGGAGCAGAAGCCCGGCACCGAGCGCAGCATCCCGGCCCAGTTGGTCACGCTCGCGATGGGCTTCACCGGCACGGACCAGGAGAACGGCCTGGTCCAGCAGTTCGGTCTCGATCTCGACGGCCGCGGCAACATCGTGCGGGACGCCGATTACGCGACCAATGTCGAAGGCGTGTACGTTGCAGGGGACGCCGGACGCGGTCAGTCGCTGATCGTGTGGGCCATCGCCGAGGGCCGCTCCGCCGCCCGTGGCGTGGACCGCTTCCTGACCGGGGCGAGCGAGTTGCCCGCACCGGTCCGCCCGACGGACCGGGCACTGACCGTCTGACCCGTCGCACCGGGGCCCGAAACCGGCCCTGGTCCAAGATCGTCCCGTACAACGGCGTGCGGAACTAGCGCGGCGCCTGCCCCGTCCCCGACCGGACCTGGGCAGGCGTCGCATCGCTTTTTCGCGCAGTCCCTCTCCGGTACGACACGGGCCCGAGCCGTCAGGCGCTCGGCACGGGCTCGGGACCCGGTTCGGGCTCCCGTGACACCGACGGCTGCGGCCCGTCCGCTCGGTTCGCGCCCGGTCGCAGCAGCCGGTGGACCAGCACGGCCGCCAGGGCGAGGACCAGCGCGATCCCCGTCACCACCCACTGCCAGGCGTCGGTGAACTCGCCCGCCGCCTCCGGGCGCTGCCCCGCCGTCACCCCGGCCGTGAGCCCGCGATCACCGGTCCGGGCATCCACCAGGGTCACCAGCAGGGATCCGAAGCCCGCCATGACCAGGGCGCCCGCCCCACCGCGGGCCGTGCCGAGCAGCCCCGAAGCCATGCCCACGCGTTCCGGGGCGACCGCCCCGAGCGCCTGGACCTCGATCTGTCCGAGTGCCAGCCCGTTGCCCGTGCCGATCAGCAGCAGGGGAGCGGCCAGCCGGGTGAGCCCCGCGTCCGGGGCGAGGGCGAGGGCGAGCCAGAGGTTGCCCGCGGCCGTCAGCAGCAGGGCTCCGAGGATCAGGTGCCGCGCGGGCAGTCCACGGGCGACGAGCCGCCCGCCCACAGTGGGGAAGACGAAGACCGGAGCGGTCGCCATCAGCAGGACCAGCCCTGCGCCCTGGGCGGAGAGCCCGCCCGTGCCCTGGAGGTAGGTGGGCAGGAAGACCAGTACCCCGACCGAGCCCGCGGTGATGAACACCGCCCCGACCAGCCATCCGGAGAACGCACGGTCGCGCACCAGAGTCAGCTCCAGGACGGGGTGGTCGCTGCGGCGTTCGACGGCCACGAAGACCGCGAGGAGCGCCAGGCCCCCCAGCAGCGGGATGAGGACCGCCGCACTGGTCCAACCCGACTGCGAGCCCTGGGTGACGGCGAACATCAGCAGCGCCAGGCCGGCGATGAAGCTCGCCACCCCCGGCCGGTCGACACGGGGCCGCACGGCCGCCCGTGACTCCGGTATCAGTCGACCGGCGAGCAGGATCAGCGCGCCTGCGACTCCGAAGACCAGGAAGGACGAGCGCCAGCCGAGCCCTCCGACCAGCCATCCCGACAGCGTCGGACCGATCGCCAGCCCCACGCCCGCGGTGGTGCCCACGGCGGCGAACGCCCGTGCCCGGGCGGGGCCTTCGAAGACGGTGGCGATGATCGCGCCCCCGCCGGCCATCACCGCGGCTCCGCCGACGCCCGCGATCGTGCGGGCCACATCGAGCACCAGCACATCGGGCGCGGCGGCGGAGCCGAGGATTCCGGCTGCGTAGAGGAAGGCTCCGAGCGCGTACACCCTCCGACGGCCGAAGAGATCGCCGAGTGAGCCGGCCACCAGCATCGTGGACGAGGCGGCCAGCATGTATCCGGTGACCACCCACTGGAGGGCCGCGCCGGATGCGTCGAGGTCCCGGCCGATCTCGGGCAGGGCGACGGAGGTTCCCGTCATCCCCATCGGCAGGGAGAGATAGCCGAAGAGGACGATGAGCAGGGTCAGCAGGGGGCGGGACGGCCGTGGTGGGGTCATGCGCCCATCGTTCAACCTCAACTTTGCTTGAGGTCAACCCCATTGTCGTCGGCCATCGGTCCGATGTCGTACGTATGACGTAATCTCGGGTGCACTGTCGATCTATGGGGACGTCTGCCGGGGGCGGCGGACGAAGGGGGAGCAGCGCCATGGCCGTACTGCGCACTGCCGGGGGACCGGCGATCAGTCTTCAGAAGGTCGAGCAGCGGGCGCCCGCTCTGGTCAGCCTCTACAAGTCGGCCGGGGTCTCCCTGCGCAAGCACCGTCTCGACGGCCATCGCGTCGCCGTCTACCTGGTGTTGGACTACTCCGGCTCGATGAAGGACTACTACCGGGACGGCAGCGTCCAGGCGCTCGCCGACCGGGTGCTCGGGCTCTCGGCCAACCTCGATGACGACGGCATCGTCCCGGTGGTCTTCTTCTCCACCGATGTCGACGCGGTGACCGACATCGCCCTGGACAACCACCGCGGGCGGGTCGCCCAGATAGTCGCCGGCCTCGGGCACATGGGGAAGACGAGCTACCACCTGGCGATGGACGCGGTGATCGACCACTACATCGACAGCGGGTCGACCGCACCCGCCCTGGTGGTCTTCCAGACGGACGGCGGCCCGATCAACAAGCTCGCGGCCGAGCGGTACGTCTGCAAGGCGGCGAAGCTTCCGCTGTTCTGGCAGTTCGTCGGCTTCGGCAACACGCGCAGCACCCAGTTCGACTTCCTGCGCAAACTCGATGAACTGGCGGTGCCGGACAAGCGGCCCGTGGACAACGCCGGTTACTTCCACGCGGGTCTCGACCCCCGCCAGGTGCCGGACGGGGAACTGTACGACCGGCTTGTGGGCGAGTTTCCGCGCTGGCTTGCCGCCGCGCGGGCACAGGGCATCGTCGGCTGAGCGCACCCATCCACCCGGCCGCGCCCCTTCGTCGCTGAGGGAACGGTCAGCGCTGGTCGGGCACGACTGCTGGGGGAGGGGTCACCGGATGTCGGCGGTCACTTCCCCGCAACCCAGTGGTTGTAGACCTCGTACTGGGTCGGCTCCTGCTCGGGAGCGCTCCAGCCGAGCCGTTCCGTGACCGGCATCATCACCGTGAAGAACTTCTCCATGGCCTCCTTGGACTCCCAGAGGTCATAGACCTCGATACCGGTCGAGGCGGCCACGCACACATGGGTGAGGCAGCCGGCGAAGGTGTCGCCCGGCAGCGCCTGGAGTTCCTTGTTGAGCGCGTCGTACTGCTCGGTGGTGACACCGGGCATGGTGGCGTGCATCAGGATCGCCATCACAACCTCCTGATCGGGGTCGGGGGTCAGCGTCCTCCCCACCGCCGCCCGGGCGGTACGCCCACCTTCCAGGACAGCACGATTCATCCACGGGTGTTTCACCGACACCGGCAAAACCGGACAGGAGATGTCGGGATTTCATGGTGAGGTGACGTCATGACTGCACAAGCCCCCGCGGTCGGCTCCTCGTGGGCCGACTTCCAGCACGCCGAACCCGACTTCGCCCAGACCGTGCAGGCGCGCTTCGCACGCCACCGCCACCATGTCCTCGCCACCCTGCGCAAGGACGGATCGCCGAGGGTGACGGGGCTTGAAGTGATCTTCCGCGAGGGACAGCTCTGGCTGGGGATGATGCCCGACTCGCTCAAGGCCCGGGACCTCGTACGAGACCCACGGCTGGCTCTGCACGCCAACCCGGGCACGGACGACTCGATGGACGGGGGAGACGTCAAGCTGTCCGGACGGGCGGTGGAGATCACCGACCCCGAGGAGTTGGCCCGGTTCGCCGAGGCGATCGAGCATCCGCTGCCGTTCCATCTCTTCCGGGTGGAACTCGCGGATGTGGTGCGGACCTCGGTGGAGGGCGACGAGATGGTGCTGCGGTCCTGGCGGCCGGGCGAGGAGTTGACGGTGCGTCGCCGCCGTTGATCCGGCGCACTCCTGGCACAGAGGACCCCGGCCGCTCGGGCGGCACACGGGGGACGCGGCGGGAGCGCCGGGTGGATCACGGTCTCTGGATGCCGGGCGGGCGGGCCCGCCCGGCTCTGTACGGTACGGCGCTATCGCCCTGGCCGGTCCGGGAGTCCCACCGGGTTCGGGAAGCGCAGCACCTTGGCGACCGCGTCCGCGAGTGGGGTCAGGGTCTCGGCGATCAGATGCAGATCGGCGCCGGCCCACGGTCGGGCGGACACCCGGTCGGTGGTGTCCTCGATCGCCGCGTGCAGGCGCCGACCGTCCTCGGTGGCCCGGCCGTCCGGGGTCAGCAGCCCCCGCTCCTTGAGGCGTTGCCCCGCCTCTTCCCACTCCGTGTCGCTCCAGCCGCGGTAGGGCTGGAGCTCACTGCGCGGCAGGTCGATGCCCGTGCGCAGTAGCAGGATCTCGCAGCCGTCGAGGTCGGCCGCGGTCTGTGCGGCCACGTACCCGTCACCGCGGTGTTCGCGCAGGACGGTCGCCGCGTGCCACAGGCGGTCGAGCGGGTCCTTGGGCCAGGGGAGCGCTGCGTTCGCCGCTGCGAGGGTGCGACCCGCGCAGTCGGGGGCGGCTGCGACCTCGGACAGCAACTCGGCTGCCTGCTCGCTCCGTTCCTCCTGGCCCGCGAGGAGGCGGGTCAGGGCGGCCCGCGCGCCTTCGCGCCGTACGTCGAGCGCCTCGGACGGGGTGATCTGGGCCCAGACGGAGGGCAGTGCTTCCGCGACCATCGTGGGCGCGTAAGAGCAGAACGCCCCCGTCGCCGCTCCGGCGCCCACGGTGCCCAGCGGCGCCGACCGACCGGCGAAGTAGCCGCGCCAGAAGCCGCGTAGCCCGGCCTCCTCGAACACGGAGGTGCCTTCCGGGGTGAAGTACGTGACGGAGTGGATCGGTTCGAAGAGAAGCCAGAGATCACGGGACGTGACGGTCTTGGTGCTCACGGTAGTGGTCATGAGGGCATTGTGCCGCCACTCGTCGGGTGTTAGTACCTCTTGTCCGAATACGACTGACCTGGTGCGATCATCTGAACCATGAGCAGACACAGAGAAGAACAAAAGCAAAGAAGAGTGTTGGGACTTCTCGCAGGTGTGTCCCTTTTCCGTCGTAGTGCTCCCCGGGATCTCCATGCCGGGGGGCTTTTCGTTCGCCGCGTTGGTGATCCCCTTCGCGCTGTTCGTGATCTTCAACCAACTGATCAGCATATGGCCCGAGAACATCAGGACCGCGCCTCCCCTGAGGGTCCTCCTGCTCGCGACGATAGGACTCGTCCAGGACTTCCTGATCTGGCTGTTGGTCTCCTGGGTCGCGGACACGATGGACCTGTCCCTGGCGATCGACGGAGTTCTCCCGATGGTGTGGGGTGCGTTCATCGTCAGGTTGACGGCGCTGGCCTGCCTCGCGCTGCCGTCCCGTGCCGCCGCCGATGAAGCCGAGCGCGCATAGCCGGGTGTTCGCGCCCTTCCCTCATCCCGTGCGCTCGCCCAGTGCTTCTTCCAGCAGTGCGCCGATGGTCCGGTGTCCGGTCTCCCGCTCCTTACCGGCGAAGGGCTCGTCGTTCCGCAGCAACTCCACCACCACCGTCTCGACTCCGCCCGGGCCCGTCTCCCGGCGGGTCACGGCACGGTGGCCCTCGCCATGAGTGCGTACCAGTTCGGTGTGCAGGTCCTCGGCCACATCGCGGTCCAGCCACCGACGGGCCTCGGTCAGCGCCACCCGCTGGCCGGGCTCGCTCACTCCGTGCTCCAGCAGCACCCGTACGACGGCGGGCGACCCCCGGCGCACCGCCGCGACCACGGGCGATACCCCCTGTTCTGGGGCGAGTTCGGAGTCGGCGCCAAAGCGCAGCAGCACATCAGCGGTGGCCACATGGCCGCCCTCCACCGCGCCCAGCAGGGCGGTCCCCCCGAATTCCTCACGGCTGTTGGGCCGCGCCCCGGCTTCGAGGAGGGCTCGTACGGTCTCGGCATGGCCCCAGATCGCGGCCCCGCACAGCGGTAGTTCCCCCGCCTGTGGCCCACTGCCCCGGTTGGGGTCGGCGCCGGCGGCCAGGAGTCGACGTACGATCCCCGGCTGATCCTGGACGGATGCCAGGTGCAACGCGGTCTGGTCGTCCTCGTCGGTCGTCTCCGCACTCACGCCGCTGCCGAGCAGCGCGACGACGGCGTCCTCATCACCCCGAAGGACAGCCGTGAACAACGCGTCGGACCCTGCTGCCACTTGGTGTGTCATGGCCGGAGCCTACGAGGGATCGCTCAGGTGTCGCATTCGAGAATCGAGCGGCACAGGCCGCAGCGGGCCCGGGTGTGTCCGCGGACGGGGAGGCGGATGCGCTGGTGGCAGGTCGGGCAGGGGAAGGAGACCCGCGGCCCCTGCGGTCCCGACTCGAAGGCATAGGGGTGCAGCCCGTTCGCCCGGTCCTGCTCCGGGTGTTCCAGCGCCTGGCGGCGGTCCTTGGCGTAGCGGTGTCTCGCGGTCCAGCCCGAGGTGGTCAGCGGCGGCTGTCGGGCCTCGCGCAGCGCCAGTGCGCGCCCCTTCGTGTACGCGGTGTACCCCTGTGGGCTGGTGAACCACGTTGCCGGGTCTTCGTGAAGGAAAAGCGCACGTTTGGCAATGACATAGCCGAACTCCTCGGGTGTCAGATAGCCCAGTTTCTGGCTGGAAACCCGGTCCTCGCGGAAGGCGTCGAGCAGCAGCCAGCCGGCGCCCAGATAGGTCGTCACGGTGTCGGTGAGGATCTCGTTGTCGTGGGTGTCGGGGAACGACAGATCCAGTCGGTGCAGCCAGACATGGGTGATCTCATGGGCCAGGGCGGCGCCGACGTCCCGCCGGTGTCGGCGGAAGCGGTCGTTGAGTTCGATGAAGTACTCAGGTCCCGCGGTCAGTTCCACCGTCGCCGCGTGAGGCATCTCCCGAAAGCTCACCACCATCCGGGCGTCCGGTAGTCGCAGATGGTTGACCAGCGCTTGGGCGACGGTCTGGGCTCCCAGATGTAGATCGTCGTCATCCGAGAAGGCCACGTCGGCGGCGAGGACGCTCGATGCGTAGGCGAGCAGCCCATCGGGTGCGAGGCGTCGGTGGAGTGCGGTGATCGCTCGCCGCACGGTGTCGAGATGGGGGAAGCCGTGGACGACTTCATTGCCCTTCGCCATCAGATGTTCCGCTCCTGACCCGCGCCCCCGAGGCGTCCCCTCCATGGGTCAACTGTACGAAGACTCACCCCTGAAGCGCCTTGCTGACATGGCTGAAAATTGCTCCTTGTGGCACCGCTGATCGACTGCTCATAATCCGGATCACCGCTTGTCGGGCTCATGACAGCACAGGTCCAACAGTGAGGTGTGCGGTCATCGCCCGATGGGAGCGCAATTTCTCAACCCCCCACGAAGGGCAGTCCGTTGAATCTTCTGCGTACCCTCAAGAGATCCGCTGCGGCCGGCGCCGTCCTCCTCGCCGCCGTCAGCCTCCAGCCCAGCACCGCATCCGCCGCCGCCCCGCCCGTCGTCGGTGGCACCCGCGCCGCCCAGGGTGAATTCCCCTTCATGGTGCGGCTCTCCATGGGCTGTGGCGGATCCCTGATCAGCCCGCAGGTCGTACTGACCGCCGCCCACTGTGTGAACGGCTCCGGACCCAACACCACCATCACCGCCACCGCGGGCGTCGTCGACCTCCAGAGCCCCAGTGCGATCAAGGTCCGCTCCACCAAGGTCCTCCAGGCGCCCGGCTACAACGGCACGGGCAAGGACTGGGCGCTGGTCAAGCTGGCCCAGCCGATCAACCTGCCCACCCTCAAGCTCGCCGAGACCGCCACGTACAACACCGGCACCTTCACCATCGCCGGTTGGGGTGCGGCCCGTGAAGGCGGTCCGCAGCAGCGCTACCAGCTCAAGGCCCAGGTTCCGTTCGTCTCCGACGCCAGTTGCCAGCGCTCCTACCCGAGCCTGGTCGCCCGCGAGGAGATCTGCGCCGGATACACCTCGGGCGGCACCGACACCTGCCAGGGTGACTCCGGCGGCCCCATGTTCCGCCGCGACAACGCCAACGCCTGGGTGCAGGTCGGCATAGTCAGCTGGGGCCAGGGCTGCGCACGGCCCAACTACCCCGGCGTCTACACCGAGGTCTCCCACTTCGCCGCCACCATCAAGTCGGCCGCGGCCACCCTCTAGGCAGTGTCAGTCAAGTCCCGCCATCTCCCCGCAGGGCAGGGCGCACCAGGCGGGATTCGTCAGCCACGGGCCAGGGGCCTTCTCTCGGCAAGAAGGCTTCACTTCGCTGCAGAACGTTAGCTCCGGGACGGCGGGGGCTGGTGTGGTTAAGTCCAACACCTGCCCCCGCTTTGTCCATGGGCCACGCCCGTTCGTCACGGCCAGATTGACGTGAACCGCATGACCGTGACGAGGAGGACGAGCGTGTACGCAGAAGATCGCGGGCCCAGTCGTAGAACCGTGGTGGCCGCCACCGCCCTCGCCGGAGCCGGCACGGCCCTCGGTGCCTCGGGCACCGCGTCCGCCTCCCCGACCGGACCCGCCGAAACCGTTCTGCGCTCCGCCGAACTCGACGTCACCGTGGACAGCGGCTTCCCGCGCATCCTGGCGTACACCCACCGCGAGTCCGGCGCCCGGCTGTACGGCCAGGAGGACCCGATCACCTCCGTACTGATCGACTCGGTGGCCCGCACCCCGGAGCGCGTCACCGCCCGCGCCCGCCGCGACCACGTCTCCTACACCCTCGGCTTCGGCCCCACCGAGATCGACGTGGAGATCCGCGTCGACGGCTGGCAGGTCCACTGGCGCGTCACCCGGATCGAGGACAGCGGCGCACTGCCCGTGGGCACCCTCCAGATCCCGGACCTCGCACTGCTCTCCGTCCGCAGCGACCAGCCCGGCGCCGTCCTCCACGCCGCCCGCATCCACCTCGACAAGGCCGCCAGCGGCGACACCCTCGTCCGGCTCACACCCCAGACCCCCGCGGAGGCCCGCGCCACCGGCTGCGCGTACGCCGTCGTCGCCCATGACCGACTCGGCGGGGCGATCGAGACCAACACCGTCTGGGACAAACCCACCAGCGCGGCCGGCACCACCTGGGAGAACGGCCGGCTCTGGCGCCAGACACTGGTCCGCGACGGCTATGTGAAGGCCCAACTCGCCCCCGGCCAGTGGACCCATCGCGCGGCCACCGCACCCGCCGACGCCACCGAACCCCTCCCGTACGCCACCGTCGTCATCACCCGGGACCGCGGCGGCGACGGCATCGTCGACTGGCAGGACGCCGCGATCGCCTTCCGGGACATCATGGTCACCCCACTGGGAGCCGACGAACAGCATCTGCGCGTGGTGCCCCACATCCCGTTCAACTTCGCCTCCCAGGCGACCAACCCCTTCCTCGCCACCCTCGACCAGGTGAAACGCATCTCCCTGGCGACGGACGGGCTACGGCAGTACACCCTCCTCAAGGGGTACCAGTCGGAGGGTCACGACTCCGCCCACCCCGACTACGCCGGCAACCACAACAAGCGCGCGGGCGGACTGACCGATCTCAACACCCTGCTCCGCGAAGGGCAGAAGTGGAACAGCGACTTCGGTGTGCACGTCAACGCCACCGAGTCCTATCCGGTCGCCAACGCCTTCTCCGAGACGCTCGTCGACAAGTCCAACGAGCAGTGGGACTGGCTGGACCAGTCGTACCGCATCGACCAGCGGCGCGACCTGGTCAGCGGTGACATCGTGCGGCGCTTCGCCGATCTGCGCGCCGAAACCCATCCCGCCCTGAACATGCTGTACATCGATGTCTTCCGCGAATCCGGCTGGACCTCCGACCGGCTCCAGCGCGCCCTGCGCGACCAGGGGTGGCAGATCACCACCGAGTGGGGCCACGGCCTGGAACGCTCGGCGCTGTGGGCGCACTGGGCGACCGAGATCGACTACGGCCCCGACACCTCCCGCGGCATCAACTCCCGACTGATCCGCTTCATCCGCAACCATCAGAAGGATGTCTTCGCCGACAAGTGGCCGACCCTGCTGGGCATCCCGCGCACCAGCAACTTCGAGGGCTGGGTCGGCAAGATCGACTGGCCCGCCTTCTACGAACTGATCTGGACCCACTCCCTGCCCGCGAAGTACCTCCAGGCGCACCCCATCAAGCGGTGGGACGAGCACGAGATCACCTTCTTCGGCCCCACCTCGGTCTCGGACGCCGACGGCAGCCGCAAGATCACCACGGACGGCCGTCTGGTCTACCGTGGCGGAACGTATCTCCTCCCCTGGGAGCCGCGCCGGGCCACCGACCCCACCAAGCTCTACCACTACAACCCCACGGGCGGCACCAGCGAATGGCGTCTGCCCCGCGGCTGGCAGCGCCGCTCCCGCGTGGCGCTCTACCGCCTCACCGACCAGGGCCGCGAACACATCGAGGACCTACGAGTGCGCAGTGGCGGCCGGATCACCATCGACGCCGAGCCGGGACAGCCGTACGTCGTCCACCGCACCCGACAGCCCGCGCAGCCCGATCCCGACTGGGGTCAGGCGACCCCCCTCCACGACCCCGGGTTCACCTCGGGGAGCCTCGACGGCTGGCGGACCACCGGCCCCGCGTCGGTCGCCCTGAGCGCGATCGGGGACTACGAACTGGTGATCGCGGCCGGCGCGGCGGCGACCGTCAGCCAGCGGCTGACCCGGCTGAAACCCGGCAGTTACGCGGCCTCCGTGCAGGTCGAGATCGGTGCGACCGCCGGCGAACGCCGCCGCGCCAGCCTGGAGGTGCGTACGTCCGACGGGGTACGGGCCGAGAACTGGACCGACATCTCCACGGCCGTCAACTACGTGGCGGCGGACCGCAAGCACGGCACGCGCTTCCAGCGGATGTTCACCCACTTCACGGTCCCCGAGGGCGGCGGCCCCCTCACCCTCAGCCTGCGTGCCGCTGCCGGTGAAGCCCGCGTCCGCTTCGACAACGTCCGCATCGTCGCCGCCCGCCCCACCCGCCCCACCCGCAAACCGGGCACCGTGGCGTACGAGGACTTCGAGAACGTGCCCCAGGGCTGGGGCGTCTTCGTCAAGGGCGACGCGGGCGGCGCCACCGACCCACGCACCCACATCGCCCAACGCCACGCCCCCTTCACCCAGCGGGGCTGGAACGGCAAGGCGATCGACGACGTCATCGACGGCACCGAGTCCCTGAAGTCCCGCGGTGAGAACGAGGGCCTGGTCTACCGCACGGTCCAGCACCTGGTGCGCTTCGAGCCGGGCAGGCGCTACCGGGTGCAGTTCCGCTACGAGAACGAGAAGGCGGGGGAGTACGCCTGGATCACCGGCGTCGACACCCGCGAACTCGACCGCGCTCCGATCCCGGTGGCCACCGAACCCACCCTGTGGAGCCATGAGTTCACCGCACCCGACGAGGGCGAGGCATGGGTGGGGCTGCGGAAGATCGGAGGCGCCTGGGGGTCGGAGTTCGTCCTGGACGCCTTCGAGGTGTGGGAGGTCTAGGCGGCGCTCACTGCGCCGCCGGGGTCTCCGGGGGCGCCTGTCCACCGCGGAACAGTAGATACGCGTCGATGATCTCGCGCATCCGCTCAGCACCGAAGCTCGCCCCGTGACCGGCGTGGACGAGGTCGATGTCGAGCCGGCGCAGCCTCTTCATGGTCGCGATGTACTGACCGATGTCGGAGCCCGCCAGCGTGTCGAGGAGTTCATCGTCGTAGAGGACGTCGCCGGAGAAGAGGACGCGCCGCTCCTCGTCGTACAGACCGATGCTTCCGGGGGTGTGACCGGGTAGGTGGAGTACGCGCAACTGCCGGTCGCCCAGATCGATGGTGTCGCCCTCCTCCAACTGCCGGGTGATCGAAACCGGACGCAGTCGGTAGGCGAGGGGGTCGTAGTCCGCGGTGGGCAGGGCGTTGATCAGCACCGGAGGGAGTTCCGCTGCTCCGTCGGGATCTCCGCCGAGGGTGTCGTTCACGACTCGGGCGAGGAGGGAGCCGCGACCGGGTGTGTCGACCGGCTCGGCCGGGTGCGCCCAGCACTCGGCGAACTCATGGGCCGAGCCCATGTGGTCGAGATGGGCGTGGGTGAGGACGACGACCGGCTCACGCTCGCCGAAGAGGTCCGGCAGTGCCTCCCGCAGGGAGGCGACCCCGAGTCCGGCGTCGATGAGCAGATCGTGGCGGGTGCCGCGCAGATGCCAGGTGTTGGCGCTGAGCAGCGGGTCCACATGGGGCTCTTGGATCAGTGTCAGCGACTCGTCGACGGGGGTGACGGTGTACCAGCGGTCGGCGACGGGCAGCGCGGTGGCGGCGGACATACGGGTCAGTTCTCCTTGCTGGTGGTGCTGGTGGTGCTCGTCGTGACCGCGTGGTCCAAGGGAGCGGTCCGGTTGCGGGCGACGGCGTACTGCGCCGGGTAGAGGGTCCTGACCAGTACGAGGTAGAGACAGGCGGCGACGGTCGGCCCGAAGACGAAGGTGAGGTCGGCGCCACCGAGGGCCGAGGCGATGGGCCCGGTGAACAGCGTGGTGTTCATGCACAGGGCCCCGACGGTGGTGCCGGCCACCAGTGCCGTACAGCCCGCCCAGTTGGTACCGGCCGAGAACCAGTACGGCCCCTGTGGGGACTCGTCGTGCAACTCCACACCGTCATAGCGGTTGTGCCGCATGAGGAGGTCGGAGGCGATGATCGCGATCCACGGCCCGGCGAAGGCGACCGAGAGTTCGAGGATATTGCTCAGGGCGTCGGTGAAGTCGGAGATGAACAGCGCGTAGCAGGCGATCGCGGTACCGAGCAGACCGCACAGCAGAACGGTGGCCATGCGGGGCAGCCGCAGCCCGACCGACTGGAGACAGAGGCCCGAACTGTAGAGGGTGATCACGTTGTTGGTGATCGAGCCGATGACGATCACCAGCAGGAAGACCGGGTAGAACCAGCCCGGCAGGATCGTGGCCAGCGACTTCTGGGCGTCGGCCATGTCGACGACGCTGCCGGCCAGCACGCCCACCGACCCGAGCAGAACGGCCGGGATGAATCCGCCGAGTGCGGTCCAGGTGGCGACGGCCTTGCGGGAGGTGTCCGCGGGCAGATAGCGGGCGTAGTCGGGGCTGATGGCCCAGGACAGCGGGGACGAGGCGGTCAGGGCGATACCCGCGGTGATCACGGCCCAGAGCGCACCGCCGGACAGCGCCGACTCGGCGGCGGGTGCGTAGTTCCAGTCGGCCTTGGTGAGGACGAAGCCGCCGAGGACGGCCATGCACAGGGCGAGTGCGGTGGTGATGGCGCCGCTCACCTTGAGGATGGTGTCGTACCCGTACACGCTGATCGTCAGGGTGAGAGCGGCGATCAGCAGCACGATCACGATCTGTACGGGCCGCTGGGCGGCAAGGCCCACCTGTTCGGTGAACGCAAAGGCGGCGAGCCCTCCCACCGAGAGGTTGATGGCGCCGTACGCGATGAAGCTGGGCCAGCTGAACAGCCCGACGATGACCCGGTTGCCCAGGGTTCCGAACATGGCTCGGGTGATGACCCCGCTGGGCGTTCCCGACACCGGGCCGCTGGTGGCGAGCAGGCCGATGGCCGCCCAGAACAGATTGCCCACGACGACCACGGCGAGGCCCTGCCACACGGTCAGTCCGAAGACGATCAGCAGGCCGCCGAGGATGATGTACAGGTAGTTGACGCTGGCGAAGGCCCAGATGCGGACCAACTCGCGGGGGTGGCCGTGGCGTTCGTCGTCGGGGATGCGGTCGATGCCGCGGCTTTCGATCTTTCCGAACGCGTTGGCGCTCGTTCTCTCCGGGTCTGTCTGCTCGGCTATGGGCATGGGACGCTCCTGAACTGGTGCAGAGCCTTATTGAGCATGTGCTCAATTGCCTGTTGAGCGAGCAGTCAATAGAGTCCTCCCCGTGACGTCAACCCCTAGAGCCAAAGTCCGTCGAAAGTCCGCCGAAGACCGGCGCGCGGAGATCGTGGCCGCAGCCTCGGCCTTAGCCCTGAGCGAGGGGCTGGAACACATCACGCTCCGGAGCGTCGCTGACCGGCTGGGGGTGGCGGGCAGCCTGGTCAGCCACTACTTCCCAGCGGTGGACAGCCTGCTCGCCGAAGCGTTCACGGCAGCCGCCGTGGCGGAGAGCCGCGAGATCGACGCCGTCGTCGAGACGGCCGATCTCCCGGTCGACCGGCTGCTCGCGCTGCTGCGGTTCCACACCGCCGGAGATCGCGACCGGATGAACCTGCTCTGGCTTGACGCCTGGCGGCTGGGCCGCAAACGGCCCGCACTGCACAGCGCGGTCGCCGCCCAGATGGCGGCGGACGTCGGCCAACTCGTCGGCCTGATCGACGAGGGCATCCGGTCCGGCGACTTCACCACCGCCGACCCCCGGGTCAGCGCCTCGCGCATCCTCGCCGTACTCGACGGGCTGAGCGTCCAGGCCGCCATGCGCAAGGCCGTCAACTACGGCACGGTCGAAGAGCTGGTCTTCATCGTCGCGGAACGCGAACTCGGCCTGCCGGTGGGGGCTTTCACCTCGTAGGGTGCGCGCCCGGTCCGTACACACCTCGGGCACACGCCTGTGCCCCTGGCCGTACGTCGGATCATGACCATGGCCAGGGGCACGTACCTCATCCGCTGGACAGCTCCGGGAGGGTCAGCTCGGCCCAGACGATCTTCCCGGGACCAGTGCGCGAGGCGACGCCCCAGGCATCGGAGAGAGCCGCCACCAGCGGAAGCCCCCTGCCTCCTGTCGCATCCGCCGCGGGTACGGTCAGCCGCGGCCGTACGTCGGAAGCGTCATGCACTTCGATCCGCACCCCGCGCCAGAGCGGCAGATAGCGGGTCTCAATGTCCCGCCCGGGTACGCGTGCGTGCCGCACGGCATTGGTCAGCAACTCCGAAAGCACGATCAGCGCGGCCTGCTCGATCGGTGCCAGTCCCCAGCCGTTCAGAACGTCCCGGAATTCGGCCCGTGCCTGCCCGACACTGCGGGGCGTCGGACGCCATCGGGACAGGGTGAAGGCACCGCCGCAGGTGTCGCTCATGGGGCGACCTCCACAACGCCGTTGGAAGCTGCCTTTTGCGTCATCGAAGGCGGATCTTCGGACGTTGGCAAGGCAGATGGGTGAACAGCGGTGAAGTGGTCGATAGCGTTGGTCATGCCGACGCTCCTTTCAAGCGTTGGCCAATGCCCCCGCACCGCTTACCCGGTTGCGGGGGTTCTCGTTGTGGCCAGATATGTCGAGCGAGAGATTCCGCCCCA
Source organism: Streptomyces sp. NPDC059256 (assembly GCF_042753785.1). Taxonomy (NCBI): domain Bacteria; kingdom Bacillati; phylum Actinomycetota; class Actinomycetes; order Kitasatosporales; family Streptomycetaceae; genus Streptomyces; species Streptomyces sp. NPDC059256. The sequence goes on from NZ_JBHYZO010000005.1 coordinate 218,044, forward strand.
GCTGCCGAGGCGTCGCTACTACCATCGATGAAAGGGCACGTCAGGTACCTGTTCTGCCTGTCACCAAAGGGCGTCTGTGGACAGGGAATTGAAGGTGAGTTCGATCGTGGAGCTAAACAACGAGGACGGCGGGAAACCCACTCCGCGCACGGTGCTGGGGCGGCGCTTGCAGCGTCTGCGGATGGAAGAGGGCCTGTCACAGCGCGCGCTCGCGGAGCGGGTGACGTATCCGCACACATATCTCAGCCGGGTGGAGCGCGGGGAGCAGTTACCGTCGGAGGCACTGGCTCAGGCATTGGATGCCCATTTCCGCACCCACGGATTGTTCGTCGAACTCTTGGGCATGGCTCAGGACTCGACGATTCCTGACTATGGGCGAACGATCGTAGAAAGCGAAAAGAGCGCCGCCCGAATTCAGGTTTTTGAGTGCAGCCTGGTGCCAGGTCTACTTCAAACCGAGGGTTACGCTCGTGCCCTGTTCCAAGCATCGCTTCCCGGATTTGCGGGGGATGACGTTGAAAGCCGGGTTGGCACGCGGATGCGGCGCAAGCAGATCTTTGAGCGCGAAGAACCGCTGCTCTACTGGGCCATCATGGATGAGGCGGCCGTTAAGCGCCCCATGGGTGGAATGAGCTGCATGGCTGGCCAAATCGCTCACCTTCTCACGGCTGCTGAGAGTTGGAACATCTCGGTTCAGATCTTGCCCTTTGCCCGTGGGCAACACCCCCTGCTGGGTGGGAGTCTGAGCCTCCTGACCCTGGCAAGCGGCGCTACGCTCGGGTACGCAGAGAGCTTTATTTCCGGCGAACTGGTCGAGTCGCCAAAAGGCGTTCTCGGTCTGACCCAGCGCTTCGACGTGGCTCGCTCCATGGCTCTGCCGGAGAGGGAGTCGCTCGACCTCCTCCGCAGTTACCTGAAGGGGTACGAAGAAGGATATGAAGATGACGACCGTTCCTGAGTCCTCAGTGCTCACCGGCTGGCGCAAGTCCAGCTATAGCAATGGGGACGGCGCTGCCTGCGTCGAGGTGGCACATCTCCACCTCGGCCTGTTGCCGGTGAGGGACAGCAAGAACCCCCATGGCCCTGCTCTCCTCATTCCCGCTCACGCGTGGGCCGACTTCATAGACGAGATCAAGGCACGCCCCGGACTGTGAACGGACCTCGCCCCCGATGCGGAGCACCAGGCATCGGGGGCGAGGCGTGTGGGGGGACGGGGGTGTCCCTGCGTGAGGGAGGGGCGCGGTCGGCGTCGGGAACGGGTGGGGAATCAGCGTTCTCGTGGGCGGGGTGGGCGGGGTGGGCGGACCCAGTGTCCGCCGCTGACTCCGCACTGACGGTACGCGGAGTCGACGCGTCCCATCACGGCGGCCGTACATCTCGGCTCTGGGCTTCGGTTCGGTCGTTCACGGAGTGCCCGCAGTGGTGAGCCCCGCGCGGACGTTGTCGTTCCCGCCAGCATCACCAGCGGGAGCACCGTCACCAGGATGCTGAGCGCACGCTTCTTGGAAGGGAGCTTGGTGCCAGTTCTCACGGACACTCCTCCGAACGGTCCGGGAGTCCCGGACGGGAGATCAGAAACCGTGCGCCGCACCGCGTTGACCTGAGCGTAGGAAGCGGCTCCACTCCCGGTCAACGATTATGGGTGGATTGTCATGTCATGAGAGAGATCTTCATTCAGTGGCGGCAAGCACCAGGGCGACGCCGTCAGCGCAGGGTGATCCCCGCCCCCGCCTCCTCCAGTTCCAGGACCCAGATGTCGTTCGTCCCCTGTCTGAGCACCGACCCCGGCAGGAACAAGCCCTGTTGGGGGCCGACCCACCAGTACCGTCCCAGGCAGAAGCCGTTCACCCAGAGGAAGCCCCGGGTCCACCCGGGCAGTTCGACCCGGGCGTCCCCGGGCCTCTCGATCTCCACCGAGGTGCGGTACAGGCCCGGCCCGCCCGATCCCGCGGGCAGGAACGACACGCTCTCGACCGCTTCGGGGGTGAACGACGCCAGCCGTAGACCCTGTGCCCGCACCCCGTGCAGGTACTGGCGCTCGTGCAGCACGCCGCCCGTGATGCCCTTCGGTTCGCCCAGGCGTGGACCGTAGTTGACCCGGCCCTGCGACTCCACCCAGAAATCCACCTCGGCAGGGCCCGGGACCAGCTCGGGGAGGGTTTCGTGGTCCTCGCTGAGTACTCCGGCCCGTACCCCGTCCACGTACACGACCGCCCGGTCACGCAGCCCGGAGGCGCGCAGCGGATACGGTCGGCGCGGCCCCGGTACCCGGACCCGGTAGCGGACCAGGCCGCGGTCCACGCCCAACTCCTCGAACGTCGGCGGGGTCGGGGTCGTCGTCTCCGGGTCGCCGACGGCGTCCAGGACGGCATCGAGCGGTGACCAGTCGGCCGGACGCACATCGAGACCGGCGCCCAGGAGCGGGGGAGCGGGCGGGACCTCGGGCAGCGGCTTGTCGGCGTACTCGGCGAAGACCTCCCGGAAGGCCCAGAACTTCTCCGTCGGCCGTCCGGATTCATCGATCGGCGCGTCGTAGTCGTAGGACGTCACCGTCGGCTCCAAGAGCCCGTCGTGCAGGGTGCCGGCCCGGTTGGCGCCCGCCCAGCCGCCGAAGTTGGTTCCGCCGTGCGCCATGTAGAGGTTGACCGAGCCGCCGAGCTCCAGGATCTCGCGGAGTTCCTTCGCGGCCTGTGTCGCGTCCCGGGTCACGCACTCGTCGCCCCAGTGGGCGAACCAGCCGCACCAGAACTCCATGCACATCAGCGGCCCGCTCGGGCGGTGGCGGCGCAGGGCGGCGAAGGCGTCCATGGCGCCCGACCCGAAGTTGACGGCTGCGAGCACGTCCGGCAGCGAACCACCGGTGAGCATGTGGTCCTCGGGCCCGTCCGACGTGAACAGCGGGACGCTCACCCCGCAGTCGCGCAGGACGTCCGCCACGTGCCGCAGATAGCCCTGGTCGCTGCCGTAGCTCCCGTACTCGTTCTCCGCCTGGACCATGATCACCGGGCCGCCGCGGTCGATCTGGCGCTCCACGACCTGGGGGAGGAGTTTGGTGAACCAACCGTCCACGGCCGCCAGGTACTCGGCGTCGTCGGTGCGCACCCGTCGGCCGACCAGTCCGGTCAGCCACATCGGCAATCCGCCGTTCTCCCACTCGGCGCAGATGTACGGCCCCGGGCGCACGATCGCCCACAGACCCGCCCTCTGCGCGGCATCGAGGAACCGGCCCAGCGCCTCCACATCCGTGTACTCGCCGCGGGCGGGCTCGTGCAGATTCCACGGAACGTACGTCTCCACGCAGTTCAGGCCCATCGCGCGCAGCATCGCCAACCGGTGGTCCCACTGCCCCTCGTGTACTCGGAAGTAGTGCAGCGCGCCCGAGAGCAGCCGCACCGGCCGTCCATCGAGCAGAAAGTCCGTCTCACCCACGCCGAATTCAGCCACCCGCCCACCTTTGACCCCTGGCGGCCGACCGGTCCATGGACAAAGATCGGCACTGTTTGGACACAAGCGAGCGCGGAGAAGCGCAGACGATCAGCCAAGAAGGGGCAAAGGCGGATGTATCACACCTGGATGCGCTACTTCACCCCAGGTGCGGTCCATCGTCGGCTCGGTCTGGTCTGCCTCGGTGTCGGTCTGCAACACGGCAGCCTGCCGACTGTCGGGCCGCGCACGCTGGACCACCATGTGGCCGTGGTGATCAGCTCGGGGAGCGGCTGGTTCCGTGCGCCCGACGGGCAGCGCCTCGCCGTCACCGCACCCGCCCTGATCTGGATCACCCCCGGCGTCCCCCACCACTACGGACCCGACCCCGGCGGCTGGGACGAGAGCTTCGTCGACTTCGACGGCCCCGCGACCGACACGTACACCGAACTCGGCTACATCGACCCCGACCTGCCCGTCGTCCCGCTCTCGGACGCGGCGGGACCACGCGCCGCGATCGGCCGGATCGCCCGGGCCGCCCGCCGCGGAAACCCCCTCCTGGAGGTCGAAACCGCAGCGGCCGTCCATGAACTCCTCGTCGCCCTGCGCCGCGCCCGCGCCGACACCAGCCCCGCCGGCGACCCCGTGCTCACCGCACTGGCCCGGGACGCCTTCCAACCCCTGTCCGTCGCCGAGCACGCCGCCCGGCACGGAATGACCCCGGCCGAACTGCGGACCGCCGTGCGCCGGGGCGCGGGATGCAGCCCCAAGGACTATCTGCTCTCCATCCGACTGAGACGGGCCCGGGAGCTCCTCGCCGCCACCGAACTCTCCGTCGCATCCATCGCCCGCCGCGTCGGCTACGAGGACCCCGCGTACTTCTCCCGGCTGTTCACCCGACGCGTGGGCACCGCGCCCGTCCGCTTCCGTGAGCAGCAGGGACGTTCCGTACCGGGTGGCTGGAGCGACCGCATCCCAGACCCTGAACACCCGCCCACCATCAGCACCCGGTCCACGTAAGCTCACCAACCATGACGACCAGGGACATCGACGAGAACGTACAGGCCGAGCTGGATCGGCTGCGCGGAAGCATCGACAACATCGACGCCGCCCTCGTCTATATGCTCGCCGAGCGCTTCAAGTGCACCCAGCAGGTCGGTCATCTCAAGGCGCACCACCAACTCCCGGCCGCCGACCCGGCGCGCGAGTCCCGCCAGATCGAGCGGCTGCGCAGCCTCTCCGAGGATGCCCGGCTCGACCCGGCGTTCGCGGAGAAGCTGCTCAACTTCATCATCGCCGAGGTGATCCGTCACCATGAGACGATCGCGGCCAACCCGGGCGGCGCGCACCAGCCGTAGCGCCCCGGCTCGTGCACCGGCACCCGCCGCCGCTCGGGCGCTGAAAACGAGTTGCGGGCCCCCACCACCGCCCGCCTAGGCTCGCCCCCATGTGTGGAATCTCCTGTGGGATCGCAGTGATGAGGCTGCGCCGCGCCTAGCGGCGGATCGTCCTCACCTCCCGAATCGCTCCGCCGCTTCCGTGAGTCATCTCCGAGCGGCATCCCGTGCTGCCCGGATCACCTCGAAGTCGCGGAGATCCTGTGCCCACGCACCACCGTCCTGGCCGTCATGAACTCGGTCAGAACTTCCTCATCGACCGCACCACCATCACCACCGTCATTGACCTCGTCGCCCGTACCGAAGGACCGATCATCGAGATCGGCAGCGGCGACGGCGCACTGACGCTGCCGCTGGAGACCCTGGAGCGTCCCCTCACCGGTATCGAGATCGACCCCAGGCATGCCGCCCGGCTTGCTCGGCGCACCCGGGGGCGTACCACCGTCGTCCCCGGTGACTTCCTCCGCTACCAGGCCCCGACCAGCCCGCACGTCCTCGTCGGGAACCTGCCCTTCCATGAGACGACCCCGATGCTCCGCCACATCCTCGCCTCGCCCGACTGGACCGATGCCGTGCTGTTGGTGCAGTGGGAGGTCGCCCGGCGGCGGGCCGCCGTGGGTGGGGCGACGTTGATGACGGCCCAGTGGTGGCCGTGGTACCGCTTCGGGCTGGTCGCCCGAGTGCCGTCGACGGCGTTCCGCCCACGGCCCACCGTCGACGGCGGGCTGATGACCATCACCCGCCGTGACCGCCCGCTTCTGCCGCCCTCGGCCCGCCGTGAGTACCAGGACTTCGCCCACCGCGTGTTCACCGGCCGGGGACGTGCCCTGCCCGAGATCATCGCCGGTGCGGCGCCGGGCCTGCCCGGCCATCGCATCGGGCAGTGGGTGCAACGGCACGGCATCCGCCCCCGGCAACTGCCCAGGGACCTCGACGCGGAGCAGTGGGCGGATCTGTTCCGGTTCCAAGGCGATCACCGGGGGACACGGCGGGCGGGGGCGCCGCGCCAGCGCGGGCGTCGCTGACCTGACCTGATCCGAGGTCGGCGTCCTTGCCCGGGGCAGGACGCCGACCGGTCCACAGGCGACCTCGGGAGTCGACTTCTGTCACGGCGCACACCCCCGGTTCTGCCACGGCGCGCACCCCCCCGGTTCTGTGACGGCGCGCACCCCCGGCTCGTGCGCCGCATCTGCCCGCCCGGTCCGGAACGCAGGTCACTCAGCCACAAGTCCTCGGTACGCATTGCCATGGAGCACCCGGCTCACAAGGGGAAAGACTGGCGCCCACGACGAAGAAGGTGGGATGAGATGAAGAGGAAACTGGCTGCTGCCGGAACCGTGGTGGCGTCGCTGGTCCTGACCGCGGCGATGGCAAGCCCAGCCGCCGCGATCACTGTGTACAGGCAGTGCTTCACCACCGGTGCGGACGGCGGCGCCCGTGTCATGAACTGGCACGGCCCCGACAGGGTGGACCTCACCCTGAGCGTGACGGACTCGCGGGCCGACGGCCACCATGTGAGGGTTCGCTTCCTGTCGAAGACGGTCAGCGGCACCACGGTCAAGTGGGGTTGGCACAAGAACACCAGCGGCGCCGGACGCACGTTCGTGCGCGAGACGAGCGCCTCGCACCCCAACGGGATCTTCCATGTCGGTGTGGAGATCGCCCGGTTCGAGGGCAACACCTATCTGAACTCCTGTGTGGACTGGGGCTGACCGCCGCCGCCCGAACGTGCACAGCACGTTGCGGGTGTCCGTGCCACCGCCTCCCCGCCCGGAGGCGGCGCGGCCCGGCGCAGGGCAATGCCTTCCGAGCCGTGATCCGTTCCGCCCCCGCCCGAGCCGGGGCGCGGGGACGGCCGGTGGGCTTCCCTCCCCGGACACGGGAGGGCCGACCGGCACCCGGCTCCATCACGGCCCGCGCGGGGTACACGCCGGCGCCGACGCACAAGAGGGATGAGCGGACGTCTGCGACTCCCACCAGTTGCTCCCGGGACACGCGGGACACCACACAATCGAAATGAGGCGTGGCAGCCCTTTATGCGACGCCGACGTGCGCTCAAAGCGCAACCGATACCCCATGTGCTCGGCCCCGTGGATCAGGCAGCATGGCACCCATGTCCGTACTCACGCGCGACGAAGCGCAGACTCGTGCACAGCTTCTCGACGTCCACCGCTACACCGTGGATCTCGACCTCACCGCCGGGGCGGGGGTCCCTCCCGGGAAAGAGACAGAGACCTTCGGCTCCACCACCGTCATACACTTCACCGCCCGCGCGGACGGGGACACCTTCGTCGAGGTCAAGCCGGCCGCACTGCACTCCGTAACGCTGGACGGACATCCGCTCGACCCCGCCGCGCTCGACGGCAACCGCTTCCCGCTGCCCGGGCTCACCCAGGGGGAGCACGAACTGCGCGTCGAGGCGGACATGCACTACTCGCGCACCGGCGAGGGAATGCACCGCTTCACCGACCCCGCGGACGGCGAGACCTACGTCTACACCCAGCTCTTCCTGGACGACGTCCAGCGAGTCTTCTCCGCCTTCGACCAGCCGGACCTCAAGGCCGTCTTCGACGTGTCGGTGACCGCCCCCGGCGGCTGGACCGTCCTCGGCAACGGTGTCGCGACCCACCACGGCGACGGCAAGTGGAGCTGCGCCACCACCACCCTGCTCTCCACCTATCTCGTCGCGGTCGCCGCCGGACCCTGGCACTCCATACGCACCGAACACGCCGGGCTCCCCTTCGGCCTCCACTGTCGCCGCTCGCTCGCGCCCTACCTCGACGCGGACACGGACGAACTCTTCGAGATCACCCGGCAGTGCTACGACCGGTACCACGAGAAGTTCGAGGAGCCCTACCCCTTCGACTCCTACGACCAGGCGTTCGTCCCCGAGTTCAACGCGGGAGCGATGGAAAACCCCGGCCTGGTCACCTTCCGCGAGGAACTGGTCTTCCGCTCGGCCGTCACCGACACCGAGCGTCAGACGCGGGCGATGGTCATCGCCCATGAGATGGCCCACATGTGGTTCGGCGACCTGGTCACCATGGTCTGGTGGGACGACCTCTGGCTGAACGAGTCCTTCGCCGAGTACATGGGCTTCCAGATCCTCACCGAAGCCACCCGCTTCACCGACACCTGGGTCGACTTCGCCGTCGCCCGCAAGGGCTGGGGGTACGACGCCGACCAGCGGCCCTCCACCCATCCCGTCTCCCCGGACCCGGACGCGGTCCCGGACACCGCCGCCGCCCTCCTCAACTTCGACGGCATCTCCTACGCCAAGGGAGCTTCCGCCCTGCGGCAGCTGGTGACCTGGATGGGGGAGAAGGACTTCCTCGCCGGCATCAACATCCACTTCGCGCGCCACAAGTTCGGCAACGCGACCCTCGCCGACTTCATCGACTCCCTGTCGCAGGCCACCGACCGCGATCTGCCCGCCTGGGCCGAGTCGTGGCTGCGCACCACCGGCGTCGACACCCTCACGCCCACCGTCACCGAAGCCCCCGGCACCTGGTCGCTCGCCGTCGACCACCAGGGCAGCCGCCCGCACCGCATCGCCGTCGGCGCGTACGACATCGACCCCGTCGACCCGACCCGGGTCGTCCTGCGCCATCGCTACGAACTGGACATCCCACAGGGGGACGGTGCCGCCGAGCAGCACCCCGGCCGGCGCCCCGCGCTCATCGTCCTCAATGACAACGACACCACCTACGCCAAGATCCGACTCGACCCCGGCTCCTGGGAGACCGCGGTACGCATCCTGTCGTACGTCCCGGACGCCCTGACCCGCGCCGTCATCTGGAACGCGGCCCGTGACATGGTCCGCGACGGAGAACTCGACCCCAGGGCCTATCTGGAGGCCGCCCGGACGCAACTGCCCCGGGAAACGGACCTGGCGATCGCCCAAGGCGTCCTCGCCTTCGCCGCCGGTCAGGTCGCGGACCGCTATGTACCGGCCGCCGAACGGTCCGCCGCACTCGGTGCCATCCGGGACATCTGCCGCGGACTGATGCGGCGCACCGAGGACGGCAGCGACCCGGGACTGCGGCTGATCGCCGTACGTCACTTCATCGACGCGGCGGCCCAGCCGGAGGCGATCCAGGAATGGCTCGCCGAAGGCAGCGTCATCGGCGGACCGGAACTGGACCCCGAACTGCGTTGGCGCATCCTGTACCGGCTCGCCGTCCTCGGTGAGACGGACGAAGCCGCCATCGCCGCCGAACTCGAAGCCGACCCGAGCGCCACAGGCCAGCAGGGCGCGGCCCGATGTCGCTCCGCCCTGCCGACACCGGAAGCGAAGGAAACCGCCTGGGAGCGGCTGTTCGCCTCCGACGACCTCTCGAACTATCTGTTCCGTGCCACGGCCCAGGGCTTCTGGCAACCCGAACAGGCCGAACTGGTCGCCCCGTACCTCGTGCGCTACTACCCCGACACGGTCGCCCTGGCGGACCGCAGGGGTCCGGCGATAGCGGAGGCCGCCGGCCGGTACGCCTTCCCGCTGCACGCGGTGGACGACGAGGCCCGGGAGCTCGGCGAGACATGTCTGCGGGACGCCCAGATGATCCCCGCCCTGCGCCGTAGCCTCTCCGACCAACTCGACGACCTGCGCCGCGCACTGGCGGTACGGGGGGTCGACCCCTCCGTGTGATCGGCTCCGGGGGCTGACCGGCTGCCGGTCAGCCCCCGAGATTCCGGACTTGCTCGTCCAGCCCGCTCGTCCGCTTTTCGTGCAAGTGCGTTCCGAGCGCGTTCCGGCCGTGGCGGACTCTGCCGACAGCGGACCGCGCCGCAAGTGCGCCGGGTGACCACCCTCCGCGCGGAGTGCTCCGACGCGCCCGTGTGACCAGGCTCCCCGCGGGGAGCCGAACCTCCTCCATGCCGGACTCGTTGAGCACGGCGCGCACCCCTCCGACCGGGGTCGCCCCGCCCACGCAGCCCGCGGAGGACGCCCATGAGCACGTCGAGCGCACCCGACCCGAGTTCGTCACCGGCACCTGTCACACACGGCACGGCACCCGAGACCGGTACGGACACCGGCGAACCGGGGGCCTTCAGCACCTGGCCCGCCCCGCTCGCCGGTGGGGCCCATGGCCCCGACGCCCTCCGCCCCCTCATCGGTCTGGTGCTCGAAGCCCTCAGGGAAGGCGCCGCCGACCGCGGCGGCCCCCTCCCGCCGGGCGGCCCCCTGAGCGTCGCAGCCCTGGTCCAGCAGGTCGCCGAACCGGTCCTGCCCGACCACGGCATCGGCGCGGGTGACGCGCTGCACCGGCTCGTACGGACGATGGCGTACGGCGCCGCCGATCCCGCGGACCCGCTGTGTGCCGCACATCTGCACACCCCACCGCTCGCCCTCGCCGTCGCCGCCGATCTCGCGGCGTGCGCACTCAACCAGTCCCTGGACTCGTGGGACCAGGCTCCGGCGGCCTCCGAGTTGGAGCGCGTGGTGACCAAGGCGGTTGCCGCCGAGGTCTATCCCGATGCGCCCGATCCGGACGCCCTCATCACCACCGGAGGCACCGAGTCCAACCAACTCGCCCTGCTGCTGGCCCGTGAACGCCACGGTGCGATCCAGGTGATCTGCGGTACGGGCTCCCACCACTCCGTACAGCGTGCCGCCTGGCTGTTGGGCCTGCCCGCGCCGGTGGTCGTGTCGGCGGGTGGCGGCACCCTCGACCCGGTCGCGCTCGACGAGGCCCTGACCGAACTGCACGGACCCCGGCTGGTGGTGGCCACGGCGGGGGCGACCGACACCGGACGCATCGACCCTCTTCCCGAGGTTGCCGCACTGTGCGAGCGGCACGGCGTCGAACTCCACGTCGACGCCGCCTACGGCGGACCGCTGCTGTTCAGCGAGCGCCACCGTTCCGCGCTCGCGGGTCTGGACCGCGCCGACTCCGTCACCCTCGATCTCCACAAACTCGGTTGGCAGCCCGTGGCGGCCGGACTGTTCGCGGTGCGCGACCGGTCCCGGCTCGGCCCGCTCGCGATCACCGCCGACTACCTCAATCCCGACGACGACACCGAAGCCGGCCTCCCCGATCTCCTGGGACGGTCCCTGCGGACCACGCGCCGCCCCGACGTGCTCAAGGTCGCCGTCACCTTCCGCGCCCTCGGCCGCAGCGGGCTCGCCGAGTTGGTGGACGCCACCATGGCGCGCGCCGGCGACTTCGCCGCCCTCGTCGCGGCGGACGCCCGGCTCGAACTGTGGGACCGCCCCACGCTCAGCACCGTACTGTTCCGGCCGCGCGGCGCGACGGACGAACAGACCGCGGCCATTCGCCGCACGCTCCTCACCAGCGGGAGGGCCGTCCTGGGCCGCGCCCGTATGGACGGCCGCCTCTGGCTCAAAGTGACGCTCCTGAACCCGTACACCACCGCGGATGACCTGCACCGACTGGTCCACCTCGTGAACGAACTCGTGGAAGGCACCCATCGATGAGCGCAATGCCCCCCGCCGAAGCCGAGCAGCCCCACGACCTCGTGGGCATCGGCATCGGACCGTTCAACCTCTCGCTCGCCGCACTGGCCCACGGCCTGCGCAAGCCCCTGCACACCGCCTTCTACGAGCAGGGCCATCACTTCAGCTGGCATCCGGGCCTTTTGATCGAAGGCGCCCGCGTCCAGGTTCCGTTCCTCGCCGATCTGGTGAGCCTCATCGACCCTGCCAGCCCCTGGAGCTTCCTCAACTACCTCCGCTCCCGTGAGCGACTGTTCCCCTTCTATTTCGCCGAGCGGTTCCACATCCACCGCGCCGAGTACGAGGCGTACTGCCGCTGGGTGAGCCACAGCCTGCCCGGGCTCCACTTCGGCCACCAGATCGACGCCGTGCGCTGGAATCCGGACCGCCAACTGTTCGAAGTCGACTTCACCCAACTCGACGCCGACGGCGAGGCCGAGGCGCTGGGCCGCACCTACGCCCGGAACATCGCCCTCGGGGTCGGCACCGAACCCTATGTACCCGAACCGCTGAGACCCCTGGTCGACGCACCGGCCGCACCGGTGATCCACTCGGCCGACTACCTCGACCACCGCGATCGACTGCTGGCCGCCGAACACATCACGGTGATCGGCTCCGGACAGTCGGGTGCGGAGATCTTCCTCGATCTACTGCGTCAGCGGCCCGTGGGACGCGAGGGGGTGCACTGGCTGACCCGTACCGAGGCGTTCACACCGATGGAGTACTCCAAACTCGGCCTCGAACACTTCACCCCCGACTACAGCCGCTACTTCCACTCGCTCCCCGAACAGACCCGGGACCAGGTCGCGTTCGGTCAGTGGCACCTCCACAAGGGCATCGACGCGGGGACGATCGCCGACATTCACGAGGAGCTCTACCGGCGCACCCTGCACGGTGGCTGGCCGGACGCCGTACTCACCCCGGGAGTGCGCGTCCGAACGGCGGGTCGGGTCGCCACCACCAAGATCGAACTGCATCTGGAACACCTCCAACAAGCCGCGCGATCACGGCTGATGACCGATGCGGTCGTCCTCGCCACCGGCTACCGCCAGCGCCCGGTGGACCTCCTCCTCGCCGGGATCGACCCCTACTTGCGGCGGGACGCCGCCGGGCGTCCCCACATCGACACCGACTACCGGATGGTCACCGACAAGACCATGACCGGCTCCGTCTACGTACAGAACGCCGAGACGCACACCCACGGGGTCGGGGCTCCCGACCTGGGACTCGCCGCCTGGCGCAGCGCCAGCATCCTCAACTCGCTGACCGGCCAGGAGCCCTATCCGCTGCCCAGGCGCACCGCCTTCACCAGCTTCGGACTGGAACGGCCTGCTCCGCCCCGCGTACCCGCCCAGGGCATGCACTTCACCCCGCTCGCACCGAGCTTCTGAGCCGCGGGTCCATATCGCGCCCATATGGGGTCGATGCCGGGGCCATGTCGGGTCCGTGCCGGGCCCGGTTCGGTCCCGGTTCGGTCCGCCGTCATGGGCGGCGGGGCGTGCTCGCTGACACCGCCCCGCCGATGAGCTCCTCCATGTCAGAGCCGGATGCGACAGTGTTTCTGACATCAGCCGTCAGCATGTCCGCGCCTGCCATGCGATCCGTGCGGCAGGCACGGACGAACGAGGGAGCCTCGCCGAGACCATGGACGCATCCAGCACCGACGCACCCGCACCCGCCGCCCCGTACGGCACCCCCGAGACCCCGCGCGTCGCCGTGCGCGGTGAGGCCCGGCTGGAGGTCGATCCGGAGATCGCCCGGATCGGGATCACCGTCGTCGCCCGCGGCTCCGACCGCCGCGCCGCGCTCGCGGACCTCACCCGGCGCAACACAGCCGTCCTGGATCTCGTCAAGTCCTACGGCGAGGCCGTGGAGAAGCTGGAGACCGGCGCCTTCTCGATCACCCCGGAGCTCGCCAAGCGGGGCAAGGGGGAACACGTCCGTTCGTACCACGGGAAGGTCTACCTCATCGCAGAACTGGCCGACTTCACCGCTCTCGGCGAGCTGACGACCCGGGTCGGGGACCTGGAGATGACCCGGGTCGACGGGCCGTGGTGGAAGCTGCGGCCCCAGTCACCCGCCCATGGCGAGGCCCGTCGGCAGGCCGTGCTCGAAGCCGTCCAGCGGGCCCGTGAGTACGCGGGGGCGCTCGGAGCGCAACTCTCCGCACTGGTGGAGCTCGCCGATCTGGGCGCGGAGGACGGCGGCGGTTACAGCATGGCCCGGTCGGCTCCCATGGCCTTCGCCGGCTCCGCCGAACTGGCCAAAGGAGCACCGGCGCTCGATCTCGAACCCCAGCGTCAGACGGTCTACGCACAGGTGAACGCCCGCTTCACGATGACCCCACCGGTGCTTTAGGGGATTTCTCCTAGCGGACCATCGCAGAAAGGGCGCTCCGGGCAGCGGAATTGCTCATCGGAGCGCCCTTGCGCACATTTCGACAGTTGTCAATGACCTTTCACGCAAAGGTTGTTGGGAAGAAACCTGGAATCAAATCCCTACGGATGGGGTATGCCCTAGGGTCGTTCTATGCGCCGAGCGAAAATCGTCTGTACTTTGGGCCCAGCCACCGACTCGTACGACCAGATCAAAGCCCTGGTCGAAGCCGGAATGGACGTGGCCCGACTCAATCTCAGCCACGGTAGTTACACCGAACACGACGAGCGCTATCAGCGCGTACGCAAAGCGTCCGACGAGACGGGTCGCAGCGTCGGTGTACTGGCTGATCTCCAGGGCCCGAAGATCCGACTTGGGCGCTTTCGTGAGGGTCCGGTCCTGTTGGAGCGCGGTGATGAATTCACGATCACCGTCGAGCCGATGGAAGGCGACCGCAATATCTGCGGAACGACCTATCAGGGGCTGGCCGGCGATGTCGCTCCCGGTGAGCGCATCCTCGTGGACGACGGAAAGGTCACCCTCGAAGTGACCGCCGTCGACGGGCCGCGGGTGCACACCACGGTCATCGAAGGGGGCATGGTCTCCGACAACAAGGGCCTCAACCTCCCCGGGGTCGCCGTCTCCGTCCCCGCCCTCTCCGAGAAGGACATCGAAGACCTCCGCTGGGCGCTGCGCACTGGTGTCGACGTCATCGCCCTGTCCTTCGTCCGCAGCGGTCGCGACATCGAGGACGTGCACCGGATCATGGACGAGGAGGGGCGCAGACTGCCCGTCATCGCCAAGGTCGAGAAGCCCCAGGCCGTGGACAACATCGACGACATCGTGGCCGCCTTCGACGGCATCATGGTCGCCCGCGGCGACCTCGGCGTCGAAATGCCGCTGGAGCAGGTGCCGATCGTCCAGAAGCGGGCGATCAAGCTGGCCCGGCGCAACGCCAAGCCCGTCATCGTCGCCACGCAGATGCTGGACTCGATGATCGAGAACTCCCGCCCCACCCGCGCCGAAGCCTCCGACGTGGCCAACGCCGTCATCGACGGCACCGACGCCGTGATGCTCTCGGGCGAGACGAGCGTGGGCAAGTACCCCATTGAGACCGTGCGCACCATGGGCCGGATCGTCGAGGCGGCCGAGGAGGACGTGCTCGGCAAGGGCCTGCCGCCGCTGACCGAGCGCAGCAAGCCGCGTACCCAGGCCGGTGCGGTCGCCCGTGCCGCAGCCGAGATGGGCGACTTCCTCGGAGCCAAGTTCCTGGTCGCCTTCACGCAGTCCGGCGACACCGTGCGCCGACTCTCGCGCTACCGCTCGCCGATCCCCCTGCTGGCGTTCACGCCCGACCAGGGGACCCGTTCCCAGCTCAATCTGACCTGGGGCGTGGAGACGTTCCTCGGCCCCCATGTGGAGTCCACGGACGCCATGGTGGCCCAGGTCGACGAGGAACTGCTGAAGATCGGCCGGTGCGAGCGGGGTGACATCGTGGTGATCACCGCGGGATCACCTCCCGGAATGCCCGGCTCCACGAACCTGGTGCGGGTGCACCACATCGGTGTGGACGACACCACCAGCTGAAGGATGCAGGACCGCTGGGGCCCCCTCGCCCGGGGCCTCGGCGGAGGCGGAAAACAATCATGGTCGCGATGATGAAATCGCGACCATGGAATTGCAGGGAAAGTACCCCGGGTGGGATTCGAACCCACGCTGGATGGTGTTTGAGACCATTGCCTCTACCGCTGGGCTACCGGGGCGCCTTGGAAACGTAGGGTGGCGGGCACCCTTCGTGCCCCCACCATACAGGAGCTGGGTAGGCTCATGGGCAGCACCCTGCATTGGAACGCCTTGGAAATGCCTTGGAATGAGGAGTCCCGTGACCGCCCCCGACTCGCCCCAGCCCGTCGCCGACGACGACAAGTCGCACGTCCCCCCGCTCACCACCCGCGTGGTCATCGCCGAGGACGAGGCCCTCATCCGGCTCGACCTCAAAGAGATGCTGGAAGAAGAGGGATACGCGGTCGTCGGTGAGGCCGGAGACGGACAGCGTGCCGTCGAGCTCGCCCGGGAACACCGGCCGGACCTCGTCATCCTCGATGTGAAGATGCCCATCCTCGACGGCATCTCCGCAGCCGAGAAGATCGCCGAGGAATCCATCGCCCCGGTGCTGATGCTCACCGCCTTCTCCCAGCGGGACCTGGTCGAACGAGCCCGGGACGCCGGCGCGATGGCCTATCTGGTCAAGCCCTTCAGCAAGAGCGACGTGGTCCCCGCCATCGAGATGGCCGTCTCCCGCTTCACCGAGCTCAAGGCGCTGGAGCAGGAGGTCGCCGACCTCTCCCAGCGGCTGGAGACCCGCAAGCTCGTCGACCGCGCCAAGAGCATCCTCCAGACCGAGTACGGGCTGAGCGAGCCCGCCGCCTTCCGATGGATCCAGAAGACCTCCATGGACCGCCGCATGTCCATGCAGCAGGTCGCCGAGGCGGTCATCGAGGACGCCGAGGAGAAGAAGGCGGCGAAGGGCCAGTAGCGGCCCTCCTCACACGACGACAGGGCCCGCGGTCCCCACCGATTGCTCGGCAGGGGCGCGGGCCCTGTCGTCGTACGGGGTCTGGGCAGCCCCGAAGGGCTCAGTCCTCGCCCAGGTACGCCTTGCGCACCGACTCGTCGTGCAGCAGGTGCTCTCCCGTACCGGACAGCACGATCTTCCCGACCTCCATCACATGCCCGTGATCGGCGAGCGAGAGCGCCGCCTGGGCGTTCTGCTCGACCAGCAGGATGGTCGTGCCCTGCGCCTTCAACTCGGTGATCGTCGCCATGATCTTCTGCATCATGATCGGCGAGAGACCCATCGACGGCTCGTCGAGCATCAACAGCTTCGGCTGACACATCAGCGCCCGCCCCATCGCCAACATCTGCTGCTCACCGCCGGAGAGCGTGCCCGCCGCCTGCTTGCTGCGCTCGCCCAGAATCGGGAAGAGCTCATAGGCGCGCTGGATGTCCCGCTCGATGCCGGCCTTGTCGCTCCGCAGGAACGCACCGAGCCGCAGGTTCTCCTCGATCGACAGCCGCGGGAAGATGTGCCGGCCCTCGGGGGAGTGGGCGAGGCCCATCGCCACGATCTTGTGCGCGGGATAGCCGCTGAGCGGCTTGCCGTCGAAGACGATCCGCCCACCGGAGGGCTTCAACAGCCCGGACAGCGTCCGCAGGGTCGTCGTCTTGCCCGCGCCGTTGGTGCCGATGAGGGTCACCACCTGGCCGGCCTCGACACTGAAGGAGATGCCCTTCACGGCCTCGATCTTGCCGTAGGCGACCCTGAGGTCCTCGACCTCCAGCAAAGTGCTCACTGGGTCTCCCCTTCCGGGCTGGTGGTGCCGGTACTGCCCTGCGCGACGGAGCCGCCCTCCGCTGTGCCCTCGGCACCGGAAGCGGCGGCGTTGTGCGCCTCCGCGGCCTCGACCTCGGCGACCTCCTCCGCACCCGGAGCTCCCTCGAAGGGCGTCCCGAGGTAGGCGGCGACCACCCGCTCATCGCCCTGGACGACCTCCGCGGTGCCTTCGACGAGCTTCTCGCCCTGCACCAGACAGGCCACCCGGTCACAGAGGTTGAAGATGAACCGCATGTCGTGCTCGATGACGAGGACGGCGATCCCCTGGTCCCGGATGGCGAAGATCAGTTCCTCGGCCGCCCGGGTCTCCTGCGGGTTCATGCCGGCCGTCGGCTCGTCCAGCAGCAGCAGGCCCGGATCGCTGGCCATGGCCCTGGCGATCTCCAACTTGCGCTGCTCGCCGTAGGGGAGGTTGCGCGCCAGATGATCGGCCTTGTGCTCCAGGCCGATGAAGCCCAACAGCTCCATGGCGCGCTCGTGCGACGCTGCCTCGGCCCGCTTGAAGCCCGGCCCGCGCACCAGCGCGGACCACAGCCCCTCCTTCGTACGGGTGTGCCGTCCGACCAGGACGTTCTCCAACACGGTCATGTTGGCGAAGAGCCTGATGTTCTGGAAGGTCCTGGCGACGCCCGCCTTGGTGACCAGATGAGGCTTCGGCGGGAGCACGGTGCCCTTGTAGCGGACCTTGCCCTCCGTGGGCACGTACAGCCCCGTCAGGCAGTTGAAGAAGGTGGTCTTGCCGGCGCCGTTGGGGCCGATCAGGCCGACGATCTCGCCCGCGTTGACGGTGAGGTCCACCGAACGGACGGCGGTGAGCCCGCCGAACCTCATGGTGACACCGCTCGCCTCCAGGACGGGAGAGGTGGCGATGTCGATGGTGGTGGTCGTCATGGTCGTCACGCCCCCGCCTTGGTGATGCCGACGCCGGGGCCGGTCAGGCCCTTGTCCGGCACGTCGAGCTGGTCGGTCTCGTGGTACTCCAACTGCGCCCGACGGTTGGCGATCAGCCCCTCGGGACGGAACCGCATCAGCAGGATCAGTGCGAGACCGAAGCCGAGGAGCTGGTAGTCCTGGAGGAACTGGAGCTTGGCCGGGATCATGTACAGCAGCGTGGCACCGAGCAACGGCCCGGTGACCGTGCCCATGCCGCCAAGGATCACAGCCGCCAGCAGGAAGGCCGAGTTGGGCGGTACGGGACCGGCGAACTGGTACATCTCCGGGACCACGGTGTGTTGCACGTGCGCCTGCACGGTACCGGCGAGACCGGCCAGCGTGGCACCGAGCGCGAAGGCGATCAGCTTGACCCGGAAGCCGTTGATGCCCATCGCCGTGGCCGCGGTCTCGTCCTCCCGGATGGCGACCCAGGCCCGACCGATGCGGGAACTGCCCGCACGGCTGAACACGACGATGACGAGCGCCATCGCGAGCAGCATCAGCAGGTAGTAGTTGGCGTAGCTGCCCAGCTCGATCCCGAAGACGGTGTGGGACTCACCGAAGTCGTACCCGAAGAACTCCAGGTCCGGGATGTTGGGAACACCGTTGGGACCGTTGGTGATCTGCGGACCCGACACACCGTCGAGGTTGCCCATGGCGATGCGGAAGATCTCGCCGAAGCCCAGGGTCACGATGGCGAGGTAGTCGCCGCGCAGCCGGAGCGTCGGTGCGCCGATGACCACACCGAAGATGAGCGACACGACCGCACCGGTGAGGACAGCGGCCCAGAACGGGAAGTGCACGTCGAACGCGGACGCGGTCGAACCCGACACCAGGGCGGCCGTATAGGCACCGACGCCCAGGAAGGCGACGTACCCGAGGTCCAGCAGACCTGCCAGGCCGACGACGATGTTCAGACCCAGGGCGACCGTCGCGAAGATCAGGATGTTGACCGCGATCAGCGTGTACGTGTCGGTGTTCTGGGTGAAGGGGAAGGCGATGGCGGCGGCGAATGCCGCGATCACGGTGACCTGGCGGTACTTGGTGGTGAGCCCGGAAAGACGCGCGGTCAGACCGGACTTGATCAGACCGCCCACCGCGAACCCGACGGTGATGAGGTAGCCCGTGAACAACTCGGCGTACTCGGTGTCGATGCCGTACGTCACGACGTACATGCCCACCGCGAACGCCGCGACGATCAACAGGATCTCGGCCCAGGACGGCAGCTCCTTGGGGCGGGCCGCCTTGCGGGTGTCGTCCGCCAGGGCGAACGCGGCCAGCGGTACCGCCGATGCCACGGAGGCGACGAAGGCACCCGGTTCGAGATTGACCAGCCCTTCGAGCTGCCAGGCGATGGCGATCGTCGTGAACCAGGTGGTGGCGAACGCGCCGAGGGCGAGGAAGCGCAGCGCCTTCGTGGTGCCCGCGGGCGCCAGCCAGCCGAGGCCCTTGACGCCGAGCGAGGCCAGTCCGTAGAGGACGACGAGTGCGCCGGCGACCAGGGTCAGGACCTGGAGTCCACCGGGGTAGCCGTAGACGGTCAGATCGCCGGGGAAGGCGTCCGTGTACGTCCAGGCGGTGAAGGTGCTGGCGATGGTGGCGAGGCCACCGGCCGTGACGACCCAGCGGATCAACCGCGTACGAGAGGAGTCATCGGGCGCCGGCTTGACTTGGGTGATGGTGTCCGTGGTCATCGTTCTCACGCCCGATCCGCGACGCGCTCACCGAGCAGACCCTGCGGCCTGACCAGGAGCACGACGATGAGGAGTACAAACGCCCAGACGTTGGCCCAGGCGCCGCCGCCCAGCTGCTGCATACCGGGGATCTCTTCGATGTAGGCGATCGACAGGGCTTCGGCGAGACCCAGGACGACGCCGCCGACCATCGCACCGTAGATGTTGCCGATACCGCCGAGGACCGCCGCGGTGAACGCCTTCAGCCCGAGGATGAAGCCCATCTCAAAGTTGATCTGGCCCTTGTCCAGGCCGTAGACCACGGCTGCGACCGCGGCGAAGGCGGCACCGATGGCGAACGCCAACACGATGATCCGGTCGGTGTTGATGCCCATGAGCTTGGCGGTGTCCGGGTCCTGCGCGGTTGCCTGCATGGCCCGTCCGTTGCGGCTCTTGGAGACGAAGAGTCCCAGCGCGAGCATGCAGAGCGGGGCGAGGACCAGCACGAACGCATCGGCGCGCTGGATCGTCAGATTGTCCAGGATCTTGAAGGACTCTCCGGTGAACTCCGGGAAGCTACGAGCCTTCTTCGCGTCCGGGTACCAGCTCCAGACGGCCTGCTGGAGCACGATCGACAGTCCGATCGCGGTGATCAGTGGGGCGAGCCGGGGCGCGCCACGCAAGGGCCGATACGCGAATCGTTCGGCTAGTACGGCGACGCCGACGGAGGCTATCGCGCCACCTATGATCATGAGAGGAATCGCGACGAAAAGGCTGATTCCGCTGGGGAGCCATATATAGGTGGTGAGGGCGCCAAACCCCCCGATCATAAAGATCTCGCCATGGGCGAAGTTGATGAGCTGGACGATGCCGTAGACCATGGTGTACCCGATGGCGATGAGACCGTATAGGGCACCCAGGGCTAGACCGTTGGCCAGCTGTTGCGGCAGTTCGTTCACCGCAGAGCCTCCGATGTCCGATGAGCGTGTCGGATATGACTCCGCGCGAGGGCGCTGTTTGCGCCCTCGCGCGGTTGGTTCAGTGCTGCGGGGCAGTGCTGGGGATCAGTCCTTGAACGTTTCGCTCTTGACGTCCGTCCACTTGCCGCCCTTGACGGAGTAGACGGTGAGCTGCTTGTTCGTGGTGTCGCCGAACTCGTCGAAGGAGACCTTGCCGGTGACTCCGTCGAAGGACACCTTCGACATGGCCTCGGTCACCTTCGCGCGGGCGTCCTCGGGCAGCTTGCCGTCGTTGTCCGCGACGACCGCCTTCACGGCCTGGACGATGGCCCAGCCGGCGTCGTAGGAGTAGCCGCCGTATGCCGCGTACGGGTCGCCGTAGCCGCCGGCCGCGTAGTCCGTGATGAACTTCTTCGCGGTTTCGAGCTTCTCGACCGGGTAGCCGACCGAGGTCGCGAAGTCACCGTCGTTCGACTCGCCCGAAGCGCTGATGAACGCGGGGTCGTAGATGCCGTCGCCACCCATGGTGGGGATCTTCGCGCCGGTCTTCTTGATCTGGTCCGCGAGCAGTCCCGCCTCGGGGTACTGGCCACCGAAGTAGACCGAGTCCGCGCCGGACGACTTGACCTTGTCGGCGGTGCTGGAGAAGTCGGTCTCCTTCACCGTGACGTGGTCCGTACCCGCGACCGCACCGCCGAGGCGCTTGAACTCCTCGGCGAAGATCGCCGCCAGGCCGGCGCCGTAGGTCTGCTTGTCGTCAACGACGTAGACCTTCTTCTTCTTGGCGTCGTTGAAGAGGTACTGGGCGGCGAACTTGCCCTGGATGACGTCCGTGGTGGAGGTACGGAAGTACGTCTTGAAGGGGCGCTTCTTCTCACCCTTGCCCCAGTTGTCGCCCTGGGACAGCGACGGGTTGGTGTTGGCCGGGGACACCTGGGTCAGATTGGCCTTGTCGAACTCGCCCTGCATGGACTGGGCGACGCCGGAGTTCAGCGGGCCGACGACGCCGAGGACGTCCTTCATGCCCACGAGCTTGGTGGCGTTGGCCTGCCCGGATGCGGGAATGGCCTGGTCATCGAGTGCTTCGATCTTGAATTCAACGCCCGGGACCTCGTTGTTCTTGTTCGCGGTCTTGGCCGCGAGGTCCACCGAGTTCTTGATTCCCTGACCGAGCGCGGACAGGGAACCTGTCAGCGGGGCATCGACACCGATGATCACAGTGGTTTTTTTGCCACTGTCGGACTTCTTGTTGTCATCGTCGCGCGATCCGCATGCGGTGAGGGTGAGCGCTCCCGTGGTGACCACGGCGGTGAGTATGAGCAAGGAACGGTTTCGCACGATAAGTCCTTTCCCTGGCGCGGCCCCTCCCCTGAAGGGCCGATGCGTCGCCGAGCCGAACGGGCGTACACGTGTCACGCTGTCATTGAGCCCGGCGGCGCGGTGACTGGCCGTGACTCTAAGCGCAGCTGGATGGGTGGGTCAGTAGCCAAGTCAGGATGTGACTCTCTTGTTATGCCGAGGTCAAATATCGGTGAGTCGGAGGGTCGTAGATCGGTCATTCACTCGGCCAAACCTCAGCCACATGCTGAGAACGCCCAGTTCCACTAAGGGGCTTGAGGCGATATTGGTGCTGACTGCACACATCTGCGACCAGGGGTGTGGACGGCGCTGTCGAGGTTGATGCCCCGGCCAGTGGAGCCCTCAATTCCGCCACGAGATTGACTACTGACTGTCACGGTCAACGAGGGGTGGCTATCCGTCATATCCGGCTTGGTTCCGACTTCCACCTTCGGCTTCCCGGGGGTGGGAGGGACGGGTGCGGCGGGGGTGGACGCTGCGGCAGCGCCGTCGGACGCATCCATGGGACGGGTTCGTCAGCCCTGCGGAATCGGCGGTCGCCAGTTCTCCGAATTGCCGGTGGCTCCCTGCCGCGTCGAGCACTCCTGGCTGGCCCGTACATCGATCAACTCTAGGGCTGCTTCGCGACCTTGATGTCTTTCCTCGGCTCGCGCGGCCGACAGGAGTTCCTCGTGTATTTCGAACTGCTCGTTGGACAGGCCCTTCTGCTCCCAGTCGAGCCCGGCCCATTTACTGCCCTTGAGCGACTCTTTGGCCCAGTAGGAGATGAGAGTTGTGCATATGGCGACAGCTGAGGAGTTTCGCGGTGTGGGAGTTGCGGTCGGGCCGCCGTTGGTTCGCGGGGGCGATGCACAACCGCTCGCGGTGACGATGAGGAGGGTGAGGGTCAGGGCGAATCCGGTCGAAGTGCGCCGAGGGGTTCCCATGCTGACCACGCCCATTCGTCACGTTCGGTAACTCGGTGATGGCGAAGTTCCGGGCTCTGGTGGAGGGACGAACGAGGTTTGCCGTTCGTTCCCGGCTGTCGAGCCGGCCTTGTGGTGGGCCGTGCCGCGATGGGTCGTCGCGCGGACCGCGTCGCGATCGGTCGTCGGGCAAGGCGCTGATGCTCGACTTTGCGGGAGACGGGGGCGATCCCGAGCCGACCTGAGCGAACCCGAGCTGACCAGAGCTGACCAGAGCGATCCTGAGCCGTCCCGGGTGGTGAGGGGGCAACCGTCGGAGGGCACCTTCGGGCGGTGGAAGCCTCATGAGGGTAGATATCGCCTGAGCCTGACGAATTCTCTGGTTCAGTACCTTTCCCTGCACAGTTGGGGAGGAAAGGGCTTGGTCGGCGGGGCGGTGTGCAGGGTGAAGGCGGCCGGGCGTGCCCCATCGGTCGACGTGCGCCGCAGATCGAAGCGGCGCATGCCCCGTCGTCCGTCCGTACCATCCTGGAGCCGAGCCGAGCCGAGCCGAGCCGAGCCGAGCCGAGCCGAGCCGAGCCGAGCCGAGCCGAGCCGAGCCGAGCCGAGCCGAGCCCTATGCCCGTCCGTCTGGTCTGTCTGGGTGGTGCGTCTGCCTGCCCGATCGATTGGTCGGTCGTTGGATTGGTCGGTCGTTCGATTGGTTGGTCTAGCTGGTGCGCACACCGTCGGCGTCGCCGGGCCGCACATCGCGCACCATGCAGGTCAACCGTGCCGAGCAGACCCGCCGCTCCTGCTCATCGGTGATCACGATGTCGTACGTGGTCGTCGACCGGCCGCGGTGCAGCGGTGTGGCCACCCCGGTCACAAGCCCGGAGCGGACGCCCCGGTGGTGGGTGCAGTTGAGGTCAACCCCGACCGCGATCTTGCTGCTGCCCCCGTGCAACATGGCGCCGATCGAGCCGATCGTCTCCGCCAGGACGGCCGAAGCGCCACCGTGCAGCAACCCGTAGGGCTGTGTGTTCCCCTCGACCGGCATGGTGGCGACGACCCGCTCGGGCGATGCCTCGATGATCTGGATCCCCATCCGGCTGCCCAGATTGCCCGCGGAGAAGAGGGCCGGCAGATCCACACCGAGAGCCGCGTACTCGTCGATGACCTCTTGCGGAAACTTCGCGGTTGAGGGCTCGCCCATGGGTCCGACTCCGATCGCTGTGGGTACGTGGTGCGTACAACGTCATATCACCTGGTTGAGCAACGCCCGCTGTGCGTCGCGTCGCTCACCCGCGCTGCATCCTTGTCTGTCCCGACGCTCCTGGCGCTCCTGACGCTTCCGGTGTGACCGCGGGGCGCCGGAGGTCACTCGGCTCGGATGTCACCGAAGGCGCCCGGAACCATCCCTCCGGAACTCTCCACCGACGCGCACCGCCTCAGGGCCGCGACGGGCCTACTCGGTTGCCCATCCCTTCGGTCGGACGGGTCCGCTCAGACGGGCTCGAAGCGCACCACCACGGACTTGCTCGCCGGCGTATTGCTCGTGTCCGCGGTGGAATCCAGCGGCACCAGGACATTGGTCTCCGGGTAGTAGGCGGCGGCACAGCCTCGCGCCGTCGGATAGTGCACCACCCGAAAGCCCGGCGCCCGACGCTCCACCCCGTCCCGCCACTCACTGACGAGGTCCGTGTACGCGCCGTCCGCCAGGCCCAGCGCCGCCGCGTCCACCGGGTTCACCAGGACGACCCGACGGCCGCCCTTGATGCCGCGGTAGCGGTCATCCAGCCCGTAGATCGTGGTGTTGTACTGGTCGTGTGAACGCAAGGTCTGGAGCAACAGCCGTCCCTCGGGCACCTCGGGGAACTCCACCGGCGCCGCTGTGAAGTTCGCCTTCCCCGTGGCGGTCGGGAAACGGCGCTCGTCCCGCGGTGCGTGCGGCAGGGTGAAGCCCCCAGGCCGCGCGATCTTGGTGTTGAAATCCTCGAAGCCCGGCACCACACGGGCGATCCGGTCCCGGATCGTGCCGTAGTCACGCTCGAAGTCCTCCCAGGGCGTCGCCGAAGCCGAGCCGAGGACCGCACGCGCCAGCCGGGCCACGATCGCAGGCTCGGAGAGCAGTTGGGGGCTCGCCGGCGGGAGGTTGCCCCGCGAGGCGTGCACCATGCCCATCGAGTCCTCGACGGTCACCACCTGCCTACCGCCGGCCTGCACGTCCTTGTCGGTACGCCCCAGGGTGGGCAGGATGAGCGCTCGCCGGCCCGTCACCGCGTGGGAGCGGTTGAGCTTGGTCGATACGTGCACCGTCAATCGGGCCTTGCGGATCGCCGCCTCGGTGACATCCGTGTCCGGTGTCGCGGCCACGAAGTTGCCACCCATGGCGAAGAACACTTTCGCCCGACCGTCCCGCAGGGCCTCGATGGACCGGACGACGTCGAAACCGTGATGCCGGGGCGGCGCGAAGCCGAACTCCCTCTCCAGCGCATCGAGGAAGGCCGGCGCGGGGCGCTCGAAGATCCCCATGGTCCGGTCGCCCTGCACATTGGAATGACCGCGCACGGGACACACGCCCGCCCCTGGTCGCCCTATGCTGCCGCGCAGCAACAGGAAGTTGACCACCTCGCGGATGGTCGCCACCGAGTGCTTGTGCTGGGTGAGTCCCATGGCCCAACAGGCGATCGTCCGCTCAGACGCCAGCACCATGGCCAGGGCCTGCTCGATCTCGGCGCGCTCCAGCCCTGTCGCGGCGAGCGTCTCGTCCCAGTCGGCGGCCAGCGCCGCGGCCCGGAACTCCTCGTACCCATGGGTGTGTTCGTCGATGAACGGCTGGTCGACCGCCTCGGCGCCCGCCTCCAGGATGAGCCTGTTCAGCAACCGGAACAGGGCCTGGTCGCCGCCGATGCGAATCTGGAGGAAGAGGTCGTTCAGCGCGACCCCCTGAACCAGCCCCCGCGGTGTCTGCGGGTTCTTGAACCGCTCCATCCCGGCTTCGGGAAGGGGGTTCACGGAGATGATGCGCGCGCCGGCCCGCTTGGCCCGCTCCAGGGCGGACAACATCCGGGGGTGGTTCGTCCCGGGGTTCTGGCCGGCGACGATGATCAGATCGGCCTGGTGGATGTCCTCCAGGGACACACTGCCCTTGCCGACCCCGATCGTCTCGGTGAGTGCAGAGCCGGAGGACTCGTGGCACATGTTCGAGCAGTCGGGGAGGTTGTTCGTGCCGAATTCGCGAGCGAACAGTTGGAACAGGAACGCTGCCTCGTTGCTCGTGCGCCCCGAGGTGTAGAACAACGCCTCATCGGGAGATGACAGGGCCGTCAACTCCTCGGCGATGATCGAGAACGCCCGCTCCCAACTCACCGCCTCGTAGCGATCGCCGCCCTCGGGCAGATAGACGGGCTCCGTGATCCGGCCCTGCTGGCCCAGCCAGTAGCCACTGCGCGTCGCGAGGTCCGCCACGGGATGCTCGGCGAAGAAGGTGGGGGTCACCCGGCGGAGCGTGGCCTCCTCGGCGACCGCCTTCGCCCCGTTCTCGCAGAACTCGGCCGCATGGCGCTTCTCGCCCTCGGGCCAGGCACATCCCGGACAGTCGAAGCCGTCCTTCTGATTGACCTTGAGCAGTGTCTGCGCCGTACGCCGTACGCCCATCTGTTGTTGGGCGATCTTGAGCGTGTGCCCGATGGCGGAGAGCCCCGCCGCGGCGTGCAGCGGAGCGTCGACCTGCGGCGCGTCCTGAATCGGATCACCTGCGGGAGGCTTGCCGGCCATCGTGCTCCTCTGTGAGCGCGTGCTCTGTACGTGTCGTGCCCATCGATGTGGTTCGCGCCCTGCCGGACGCGATCACCAGGAAACGGCCAGCAGGGCGCCAACCACATCGCGAACGTACATTTGTACGGGAAAGTCGTCTACCTTCGATCCTGCCACGCCCCACCGACAAACCCCACCGACAACCTGGCCGACAAGCCGACATAGGGGGCACGGCCCGCCCGCAGCGACCCCGCCCGGGGGGTACCGGACCGTCGCATGGCGGGCGATGTCAGTGGCACATGGCAGGATCGTGTCCGTGGCTGAGACAGCGTCGAAGAAGACCCCAGACGACAACCGTCCGCGCCTGCTCCTGATGGACGGGCACTCCCTGGCGTACCGGGCGTTTTTCGCGCTCCCCGCGGAGAATTTCTCGACCGCCAGCGGTCAGACGACCAATGCCGTCTACGGCTTCGCCTCCATGCTGGCGAACACCCTGCGTGACGAGGCGCCCACGCACTTCGCCGTGGCCTTCGACGTGTCGCGCAAGACCTGGCGTTCGCAGGACTTCCCCGAGTACAAGGCGAACCGCTCGGCCACTCCGGACGAATTCAAGGGGCAGGTCGAGCTGATCGGCGAGCTCCTCGACACCATGAACGCCGTCCGGTTCGCGGTCGAGGGCTTCGAGGCCGACGACATCATCGCCACCTTGGCCACCGAGGCCGAGGCCGCTGGCTTCGATGTTCTGATCGTCACCGGCGACCGGGACTCCTTCCAGCTCGTCAGCGAGCACACGACCGTGCTCTACCCCACCAAGGGCGTCTCCGAGTTGACCCGCTTCACCCCGGCCAAGGTCGAGGAGAAGTACGGACTGACCCCCGCGCAGTACCCGGACTTCGCCGCCCTGCGCGGCGACCCGTCCGACAACCTCCCCGGCATTCCCGGCGTCGGCGAGAAGACCGCCACCAAGTGGATCAACCAGTTCGGCTCCTTCGCCGAGCTGGTCGAGCGCGCGGACGAGGTCAAGGGCAAGGTCGGGCAGTCCCTGCGGGACCATCTGGACTCCGTCAAACTCAACCGCCACCTGACCGAGCTGGTCCGTGACGTGGAGTTGTCCCGGCCCGTCACCGAACTGGAGCGTGCCCCCTATGACAGGGACGCGCTCAAGGGATTCCTCGAAGTCCTGGAGATCCGCAACCCGAGCCTGCGTGAGCGGCTCCTCGCGGTCGACCCGGGCTCGGCCGAGGAGGAAGCAGCTCCGCCCGCCGCCGGCGTGGAACTCGACGGGACCGTCCTCGCCACCGGTGAGCTCGGCCCCTGGCTCGACCAGCACGGCGCGCAACCGCTGGGCATGGCCGTGGTCGCCAGCTGGGCCCTCGGGGTCGGCAGTGTCAGCGAGATCGCCCTCGCCGCAGCCGACGGAAGCGCCGGATGGTTCGACCCGACCCGGCTCGACGAGTCCGACGAGCAGGCGTTCACCGCCTGGAGCGCGGACGCCTTTCGGCCCAAGGTCCTGCACAACGCCAAGGACGTGCTGCGGGTCTTCCCCGAGCACGGCTGGCAGCTCGCCGGCATCTCCATGGACACGGCCCTCGCGGCCTACCTGGTGAAGCCGGGCCGTCGTTCCTTCGCCCTGGACGCCCTGTCCATCGAGTACCTCCACCGAGAGCTGGCACCGGCCGCCGCCGCGGACGGGCAGTTGGCCTTCGGTACCGACGAACAGGCCGAGGCCGACGCGCTCATGGCCCAGGCCCGAGCGATCCTCGACCTGGGCGACGCCTTCGGCGAGAAGCTGACCGAAGTCGGCGCCACCGAACTGCTCCACGATGTGGAGCTCCCGACCTCGCTCCTCCTCGCCCGCATGGAGCGGCACGGCATCGCCGCCGATCGGGCCCATTTCGAGGCGATGGAGCAGCTGTTCGCGGGTGCGGTCCAGCAGGCGGTGAAGGAGGCCCATGCCGCCGTGGGCCACGAGTTCAACCTCGGCTCACCCAAGCAGCTCCAAGAAGTCTTCTTCGGCGAGCTCAACCTGCCCAAGACCAAGAAGACCAAGACCGGCTACACCACCGACGCGGACGCGCTGGCCTGGCTCGCCGCACAGACCGAACACGACCTGCCCGTTATCATGCTGCGCCACCGTGAGCAGGCCCGACTGCGTTCCACCGTCGAGGGCCTGATCAAGACGGTCGCAGCGGACGGCCGGATCCATACGACCTTCAGCCAGACCGTCGCCGCGACCGGTCGACTCTCCTCCACGGACCCCAACCTCCAGAACGTGCCGGTCCGTACCGACGAGGGCAGGGCCATCCGCCGCGGCTTCGTCGTCGGCGAGGGCTTCGAGTCGCTGATGACCGCCGACTACAGCCAGATCGAGCTGCGGGTGATGGCCCACCTCTCCCAGGACGAGGGTCTGCTCCAGGCATTCACCTCGGGTGAGGACCTCCACAACACCGTGGCCTCCCAGGTCTTCAACGTGAAGACCTCCGAGGTCGACCCGGAGATGCGCCGCAAGATCAAGGCCATGTCGTACGGGCTCGCCTACGGGCTGTCGGCGTTCGGTCTCTCCCAGCAGCTCAATATCGAAGCCGGTGAGGCCCGTGCGCTGATGGACACCTACTTCGAGCGTTTCGGCGGGGTCCGTGACTACCTCCACCACGTCGTGGACGAGGCCCGGGCGACGGGATACACCGCCACCATGCTCGGCCGTCGCCGCTATCTGCCCGATCTCAACAGCGACAACCGCCAGCGCCGAGAGGCAGCCGAGCGCATGGCGCTGAACGCACCGATCCAGGGCACCGCCGCCGATATCGTCAAGATCGCCATGCTCAAGGTGGACGGGGCGCTGCGCGAAGCAGAGCTGTCCTCACGGCTGTTGCTCCAGGTGCACGATGAAATCGTGCTGGAGATCTCGCCGGGCGAGCGGGCGGAGGTCGAGGCGATCGTGCGCCGCGAGATGTCCTCGGCCGCCTCGCTGAGCGCTCCGTTGGACGTGTCGGTGGGTGTGGGAACCGACTGGGAGTCCGCCGCCCACTGACTTCAAGGCAGTAGGCCGGCCCGGGCAGCAACCCCCTTTGGGGGGTCGTGCGCCGGACTCACCTCCGACTGGATGTGGATGTGCCTGAGGGCCGCACTCCTCAGGCACATCCATCGAAGGCAGGGCGCCTTGGGGTGAAGACCGATCAGAGCCGTCCACCACGACGGGATGGCTCTGGTTCATCCGGTTCCGCGTGGGCCAGGTCCATGGGTGTGTGCGCAGTCGAAGCGAGCCGGGCCACCACCGCGTACAGCAGTACGCCGACGGCCCACCCGGTCCCCGCCCCGAAGCAGGCCGTCGGGATCAGATCGATGGGGGAGAGGTCCCCGTCCCAGCTCCGATACAGCACGATGCACCGATGAAGCGCGCCGCACAGTGCGAACGCCAGCAGCGCCAGACAGACGGTGCGACGAGTGCGGCGATCCACGGGACGCCAGCGCGGCGCCGTGTGCGGCGGGCGCGAGTTCGGGGGCGGCACGGGCTGTTGGCTCAGCGCGGACACGACGAACGCCCCGATCACCAGCAGAGCGATGGCCGACGAGCCGTACTGCGCGAACTTGTGGACTCCGAAGCCGCCCACCGTCTCAGCCAGCACCGGCACCATCCTCGTGCCCCAGCGGCCCTCATGTGTGAAGGAGTCCCAGAAGATGTGCGTGGCCGCGCCGATGACCGCCGACACGAAGAACCGCACCAGATACGAGGGTCCCCAGCGGATCGCCGGGCCGGTGAGCCATGCACGGACCCGAAGATGCAACGGAGGGGGCAGCAGCGCGAACAGGGGATCGCGCACCACCCACCACAAACCCACCAGAAGAGCGGTCACCAGCACATCGACGGTCAACAGCCCGATGAGGCCATGGGTGAAGTCGCCCCAGGCCATGGCCTCCGGCACCACGGAGGCCGCGAAATAGGTGATGTCCGGCGAAAAGGAGCCCATCACCAACGCTGAGGCGACCAGCGGTCCGTGTGCTGTGCCATCTCTTCTGAGTCCCGGGAGAACCGCGGCGGCATGGCTGAGCGTGAAGGGCATGAAAGGTCCTCGGCGATCGCCGAGGGGTGAACCCCCGACCAACGCCGTTCGGTCCGTGCGAGGTGCTGAGTTTGGACACCTGGCGATGCGGAGGTGGCGAACTGGTGAATGCAGGTCAAGGCCCGGTGTTGTGGAGCCTTTAGTTGCCGTAGGGTCGCGTGAGTATTGCATTTAATCGTATTGGGGAGCGCGGGGGCGTCGCTTTCGGGAGGGAACAGACGTATGGCAGCGCACATCGGCCGACGGCTGCGCAGAGGGGCGACGAGCACCGCAGTCGCCGCCGCGGCCGTCGCGGCACTCTCCGCTTCGCAAGCGCCGGGAGTCACCCCCTCGGGGACGGGTGACGGCTCGGCCCGCGGCAGTGGCCAGAGTGCGTCCGACGCAACGCCACCACCCGGCACGCCCGTCACCGGCAACTCGCCCTACCACACGGACTTGCCACCGCTGACAACTCCCGGGAAGCCCGGCACGTCCACGGATCTTCCTGTCACCACCGGTCCTGCCGAAGCGGGCATCCCGGCCACGGTTCTCGCGGCCTACAAGCAGGCTGAGCAGACCATCGCCGGCTCGGATCCCGGCTGCAAGGTGCCCTGGCAACTCCTCGCCGCCATCGGGAAGGTGGAATCCGGCCAGGCCAGGGGCGGTCGGGTGGACGCCCAGGGCACCACACTCGCTCCGATCCGAGGCCCGGTCCTCAACGGTGTCGGCTTCGCCAACATCCCCGACTCGGACAACGGCGCACACGACGGCGACACGGTCTACGACCGCGCCGTCGGCCCCATGCAGTTCATTCCCACGACCTGGGCGACCTGGGGACAGGACGCCAACAGCGACGGGCTCAAAGACCCCAACAACATCTACGACGCGGCCCTGGCCGCTGGTCGTTACCTCTGCGCGGGTAACAGGGACCTGACGGTCAAACAGGACCTCGACCAGGCCATCCTCGGCTACAACCACTCCCGGGAGTACCTCCGTACGGTCCTCTCCTGGTTCGAGTACTACAAGAACGGTACGCACGAGGTCCCCGACGGCGAAGGTGTGCTGCCCGGGTCCACCACCCCCGACAGCCCGGGAACCGATGAGGGTCCGATACCCGGTGGAGATTCACCCGGTGGCAGGGATCCCCTCACTCCGCCCGGCTCCGAGAAGCCCGCGCCCAAACCGCCCAAGGGACCGGGCACCGGGGAGGAGGGGCCATCGACACCACCCACCAGCAAGCCTCCTCAACTCCCCAACCCGCCGGCGAAGCCCAATCCGAAGCCGCCGACACCCCCCGCGGTGTCGCCGGTCACCAAGATCGAGGATGCCGGCACCGGTACTTTGACCGCCGTTGCCGGGCGCGACTTCGCCGAGAAGATCACCGCCCGAGTGCGCGATGCGGCCGGCCGCGGCGCGGCTGAGAAGGACGTGCGCTTCGAGATCGTCGGGAACACGGATGCCCGCTTCAGCGGCGGTAGGACCAGCGTCGTCCGTGCTACGGGTGCAGATGGCACGGTCACCGCGCCCCTGCTGAAGGCCGGAGCGAAGGTGGGACGGTTCACCGTCTGGGCCAGTGTCGTGGGACGGGAACTGAAGCCGATCTCCTTCTCCGCCGTGGTCACGGCGCCCGTGGCCGACAAGCTCTCCAGGGTCGGCGACAAGCCCCTGACGACGGCCGTCGGTTCGGAGTTCGCCGAGCTGATCACCGTCAAGGCCGCCCACCAGGGAGCGGACGCCGCTGGAGTGGCGATCACCGCCACGATGATCAAGCCTGCAGACGGTGCCACAGCCGTCGAGAACGACAAGGGCCCCTACTTCAAGGGCGCCGACGGCAAGCCTCTCCGTACGCTCTCCGACCTCACCACCGACGCGGAGGGAAGGCTGACGCTTCCCAAGGTCTTCGCGGACGAGTCGACCGGCACCTTCCTGCTGCGGCTGGCCGCGGCCGGTGGAGTGAGCATCACCGTCGAGCTTGAGGTGGCCCCCGCACCCTCGCCGTCTCCGACCCAGTCGGCACCCTCGCCCTCCCCGTCGTCGCCCGCATCTTCGGCCCCGTCCTCGTCCCCCTCGACCAGGGCCTCCGCGGGCTGACCGGCGCACTCCACGATCGGCTGCCCCTCCGTCCCACAGCGGTGGAGGGGCGGTGGACGCCTTGCGCCTACCTTCGACGCCCTACGGTTCTCGTGCTCCTCCCCTGGCCATACGGGCCTTGGTGTGCCGGGTCGGTTCCGCGGTCGATGGGTCCAGTGGCCAAGGGTGCTTGGGGTACCTGCCACGCAGCTCCGCCCGGACCGATCGATACCCCTCCTCCCAGAAGGAGGCCAGATCGGCAGTGACGGCGGCTGGTCTACCAGCCGGGGAGAGAAGGTGCAGCAGCACGGGTACTCCCGCGACCGAGGGGGTCTGCCCCAACCCGAAC
The DNA here is from genome assembly GCF_042753785.1 of Streptomyces sp. NPDC059256. Lineage (NCBI taxonomy): Bacteria > Bacillati > Actinomycetota > Actinomycetes > Kitasatosporales > Streptomycetaceae > Streptomyces > Streptomyces sp. NPDC059256. The sequence goes on from NZ_JBHYZO010000005.1 coordinate 251,114, forward strand.
AACTCCTGGAGCTTGACCGCCAACACCGGTTGGGCGCCGCTGTAGTCCACCCGTATCCGGGAGCCGCTCGGCACCTCGATCCGTTCGGGTGCGAGCTCCTCCAATCTGGCCGCTTGGCCGCTTGCCCACGGCATCAACCGCTGCAATGCCTCCCGTGCGGGGATGCGACCCAGGTCCGACCGTCGTTTGGCGCGGGACAACTCCGGCTCCAGCCACTCATCGCTCCGGGCCAACAGCGCCTCATCCGACACATCAGCCCAGGGGCCGCCCAACTCCCGGTGGAGAAAACCGAGCCGATGGCGCAGGTCGTGGGCCTCCCGCGACCAGCGCAGCAGCCCCCATCCCTCTCTCCGCAGACCATCGAGGAGCGCCTCGCGGACCAGATCGGCAGGGGGGTTGCGCAGAGGCCGCGCGGACAACTCGATGGCACCCAGCCGCCTCACGCTCCTGGCCACCACATCACCGTCGCGCCATTGGACTTCCTCGCCGGCGCTCAACAGATGGTCGGCTGCGGACAAGGCGATGTCCTCTTCCACCACGGCGGCGAGTCGGACCCGGGCTGTTGCCGCGGTCATAGGCCGATCCGCCACGGCCACCGCCAGCCAGGACACACCGCCCAGCCCGGAACCTCCCCGGACCTCGGCGGCCGTACCCGAGGCCATCAGGAAGACTCCTGCGCCGCGTGCCCTCGCCACCCTCTCGGGGAACGCGAGTGCCGTGACCAGCCCCGCCGCAGTGTCGTCGCCGATGCCGGAGTGATCTCCCCGACCGGATGAGTCTTCGCCCCGACCCGTCGCCTCGGTCAGAGCCGATGCCAGCCGTCTGGTCTCGGCGCGCCACCGTGCGGTGTAGCCGTCCCTGCCGTGACGGGCCGCACGCCACGCCGCCGCGAGATCGTCACCGTACTCACGCGGTGGCTCTTCGCTGAGGAGAGCGACGATCTCGGCTGCCCGCCGTTCGCCCACGGCGGGGGCGCCATCCAGCAGTGCTCGGGCCAGGCGCGGATGCAGTCCGATACGGGACATCCGCACGCCTCGCTCGGTCGCACGACCGGAGGTGTCCACCGCCCCCACCGCCGCAAGGACCTCCTGGGCCGCCGCCATGGCCCCGGCCGGAGGGGCGTCGAGCAGCGCGAGACCGGCCGCCGAAGGATCTCCCCAACAGGAGACACGGAGAGCGAAGGACACCAGATCCGCCGTCCTGATCTCGGGTGAGGGAAACCGGGGGCGCCGTAGATCGTCGGCCTCGGCCCAGCAGCGATAGACGGCGCCGGCCGCTTCGCGCCCTGCTCGCCCCCGCCGCTGTGTCGCTGCCGCGATCGAGACGGGGACCGTCGCCAGCGAACCGAGACCGCGTGCATGGTCGGTGCGCGGCTCGCGGGCGAGCCCGGAGTCGACGACCACGCGCACCCCAGGCACGGTCAGGCTCGACTCCGCGACCGAGGTGGCGAGCACCACGCGCCGACGGCCCTTGCTGCCGCTCAGCACCGCGTCCTGCACCGCCGCGGGTGCGCGCCCGTGCAGCTGAAGGACTTCCGCGTCCACCCCGTCCAGCATTCCGGCGGTCCGGGCGATCTCACCGGTCCCCGGTAGAAAGCACAGGACGTCCCCTGGGTGGCGATCGAGCGCCAGCCGGACGGTGCCCGCGACATGGCGGAGGAGACCGGCGTCCACCCAGGTCCCGTGCGCCGGCCGGATGCCCGCGGGCGGCGGGGCGAAGTGGACGGCGACTTCGAATCCCGTACCCGAGCTCGACACGACCGGAGCAGGCCGCCCCGACTCATCCAGAGTGCCGAGCAGATCGGCCCAGGCCGGAGAGTCTCCGGTGGCGGAGGCCGCGATGAGCTTGAGCTCCGGTCGCAGCGTCGCTCGTACATCCGTCAGGAAGGCGAGTGCGGTGTCGGCGTCGAGATGACGTTCATGGCACTCGTCGATGAGCACGACGTCCACACCGGCGAGTTCGGGATCCCGCTGGAGGCGCTGGAGCAGGACACCGGTGGTGACGACCTCGACCCTGGTCGAAGGTCCGACGCTGCGCTGGCCGCGCACGGTGAAGCCGACCGACTGCCCTGGCTCCTGCCCCAGGAGCCAGGCCATCCGCTGGGCTGCAGCTCGCACCGCCATCCGCCGAGGTTCGGCGACCAGGACGCGCCGGCCCGGGCCCGCCCCGACCAGACCGGCGAGGACCAAGGGCACCAGGGTCGTCTTGCCCGTGCCCGGTGGTGAGTGCAGAACCGCGGTGCCGCGCTCGTCGAGAGCGGCCAGCAGGTCAGGGACGGCCTCGCGGACCGGCAGCCGGTCGAGTGCGTCGGTTCGGATCATGGGCCCAGTCTCGTACTTCGGATCGGGCTCTGCCGTGCCCCATCCACAGGGCCGAACATCTAGTCCGCTGATATGACCAATGGCTCGCCTGGTGTGCGCACGATTGCCCGGAGTGGATCGCTCCAGAGTGCCGTCGGCCAGGCAGCAGGGGAGACCTGGCCGTGCCGTCAACCGTCCGCCGCAGGCCGTCGGGCGCCACCGCCCGACAGAAGGCACCCGACCCGACGGAAGACACCCAACCGGGCAGAAGACACCCGGCCCGGCCCGACCCGACCGGGCCGTCCCGCCCCCACCTGATCAGATCCGCCGTCCCGTGATCCGACCGACGGGCCGTGACGACCCCGACGCCGAGTCATTACGGCCCGCCCGAACGACCTGGGCGAGCCCCGAGGCCACGCCCCCGTCCTGACCGGCGTTGCTCAGTCCCGCTCGCAGACGAAGATCGCCGTCCCCGGTATCAAACTCCCCCGCAGCGGCGACCAGCCTCCCCACTCCTGGGCGTTCCACGCGGGCCACTCCGGCTCCACCAGATCCACCAGCCGAAAGCCGCTCGCCACCACGTCCCGGACCCGGTCACCGATGGTCCGGTGGTGCTCCACGTACACCGCACGCCCCTGCTCGTCCTGTTCCACATAGGGAGTGCGGTCGAAGTAGGAGGCGCTGATGCTGAGCCCCTCGGGCCCGGGCTCGTCCGGGAACGCCCAGCGGATCGGATGGGTCACGGAGAAGACCCAGCGACCGCCCGGCCGCAGGACCCTGCGCACTTCCGAGAAGACCCCCACCGGATCGGCGACGAAGGGCACCGCTCCGTACGCGGAACACGCCAGATCGAACGAGCCGTCGTGGAACGGCAGGGCACCCGCATCAGCTTGGACCAGTGCGGGCGCGCCGCCCGCCGCACTCTCCGCCTCGATGCGCAGTGCGTGCTGGAGCTGTCGGTGTGAGAGGTCCAGAGCCACCGGACGCGCTCCACGCGCGGCCAGCCAGCGCGAGCACTGTGCCGCGCCGGCCCCGATCTCCAGTACGTCGAGGCCCTTCAGCTCGGCTGCCGGACCGAGCAGTCCGGCCTCGGCCTCGTCGAGTCCTTCCGGACCCCAGACGAAGCGGTCGTCCCCGAGGAAGGAGCCGTGCTCGCTCTGGTACTCGTCGGCGTTCCGGTCCCACCAGCTCCGACTGGCCCGGCTGCTCTCCGTGGCATCCGCGACACGCCTGGTCGCCTCGGGTTCGAGTTCATCGGCGGGTAGGGGTTCACGAAGAGCCGCGGGGCGTGCGGAATCCGTAGGATCTTGAGGATGCTGGATCATCTTCACCGTCGTTGTGGTTTGCGTTCAGCGCGACTGATGACGGCCATCGTGGCCTCTGCAAACATTAGTTGTGCCGGGTATGCGGTGATCCGCCCCGGGTGTGCGCCTTCGCGCATTGACCGGCTCCGGCTGCCCCCGTATGCTACAAGTTGCGCTGCGGGCCTGCGTGCCTCAGACAGAGTAGGCCGCGCTCGCATCTGTATGTATGTCCCCTCGGTTCACGAGGCGCCTCCATGCGGGTAGTCGTCGAAGTCTTCAAGACTTCGCTGATCACCCACTGGGCAGGTGCTTCCTAAGCTGTCCGGCTTCTTGCAGCTGCGATACGGGCTCCGGCGTAGCAGTACCTACGACTTCAATGTCCGCACCGGAGCCCTTTCCCACATGACGAGCAGCACCGAGACCACCGCCACTCCGCAGGTAGCGGTCAACGACATCGGTAACGAGGAAGCCTTCCTCGCCGCGATCGACGAGACGATCAAGTACTTCAACGACGGCGACATCGTCGACGGCGTCATCGTGAAGGTCGACCGGGACGAGGTCCTGCTCGACATCGGTTACAAGACCGAAGGTGTGATCCCGAGCCGCGAGCTCTCGATCAAGCACGATGTTGACCCCAATGAGGTTGTCAAGGTCGGCGACGAGATCGAGGCCCTTGTTCTCCAGAAGGAGGACAAAGAAGGCCGCCTGATCCTCTCGAAGAAGCGCGCCCAGTACGAGCGTGCCTGGGGCACCATCGAGAAGATCAAGGAAGAAGACGGGATCGTCACCGGTACCGTCATCGAGGTCGTCAAGGGTGGTCTCATCCTCGACATCGGCCTCCGCGGCTTCCTCCCGGCCTCCTTGGTCGAGATGCGCCGTGTTCGCGACCTCCAGCCGTACGTTGGCAAGGAGCTTGAGGCCAAGATCATCGAGCTGGACAAGAACCGCAACAACGTGGTCCTGTCCCGCCGTGCCTGGCTGGAGCAGACCCAGTCCGAGGTTCGCCAGACGTTCCTCACCACCCTCCAGAAGGGGCAGGTCCGCTCCGGCGTCGTGTCCTCGATCGTCAACTTCGGTGCCTTCGTGGACCTGGGTGGCGTCGATGGTCTGGTTCACGTCTCCGAGCTCTCCTGGAAGCACATCGACCACCCCTCCGAGGTTGTCGAGGTCGGCCAGGAAGTCACCGTCGAGGTTCTCGACGTCGACATGGACCGCGAGCGTGTCTCCCTGTCGCTCAAGGCGACCCAGGAAGACCCGTGGCAGCAGTTCGCCCGTACGCACCAGATCGGCCAGGTCGTTCCCGGCAAGGTCACCAAGCTGGTTCCGTTCGGTGCGTTCGTGCGCGTCGACGAGGGCATCGAGGGCCTGGTCCACATCTCCGAGCTGGCCGAGCGCCACGTGGAGATCCCGGAGCAGGTCGTCCAGGTCAACGACGAGATCTTCGTCAAGGTCATCGACATCGACCTTGAGCGTCGTCGCATCAGCCTCTCGCTGAAGCAGGCCAACGAGTCCTTCGGTGCTGACCCGGCCTCGGTCGAGTTCGACCCGACGCTGTACGGCATGGCCGCGTCGTACGACGACCAGGGGAACTACATCTACCCCGAGGGCTTCGACCCGGAGACCAACGACTGGCTGCCGGAGTTCGACACCCAGCGCGAGGCGTGGGAGACCCAGTACGCCGAGGCGCAGCAGCGCTTCGAGCAGCACCAGGCCCAGGTCATCAAGTCCCGCGAGGCCGACGAGGCCGCTGCTGCCGAGGGTGGCACCGCCGCTCCGGCCGCCGCGCCCGCCAGCGGTTCCTACTCCTCGGAGTCGGACGACAACTCCGGCGCCCTGGCGTCGGACGAGGCGCTTGCCGCCCTGCGTGAGAAGCTGGCCGGAGGCCAGAGCTGACGCTCGGCACCTGCTGAGGGATAGCTGAACAGCGAGGCCCGCTCCTTCGGGAGCGGGCCTCGCCGTATGTCGGCTCCGAGTACGTCGCCCCGGATCCTCCGTGAATTCCGCTCCTGCGATGGCGTGTTCGCGCCCGTGGCGGGGAATGTCCGTGCCGGACCGTGTGTTCTTGTCCATGGAGACGAGGAGGAGCGGTAATCGTGCTTGATCCCCAGGGATTGTACGAATGGGAGCCCAAGGGCCTCGCGGTCGTCGATATGGCGCTCGCGCAGGAGTCAGCGGGCCTGGTCATGCTGTACCACTTCGACGGATACATCGACGCGGGGGAGACCGGTGACCAGATCGTCGGTAATATCCTCGACTCACTGCCGCACCAGGTCGTGGCCCGTTTCGATCACGACAAACTGGTGGACTACCGGGCCCGGCGCCCGCTGCTGACCTTCCGGCGTGACCGGTGGACGGCGTACGAGACCCCGACCATCGAGGTGAGCCTCGTCCAGGACGCCACGGGTGCGCCCTTCCTCCTGCTCTCCGGACCCGAGCCCGATGTGGAGTGGGAGCGGTTCGCCGCAGCCGTGGCGCAGATCGTCGAACGCCTCGGGGTGCGGCTGTCGGTCAACTTCCACGGCATCCCCATGGGCGTGCCGCACACCCGACCGGTCGGTCTCACACCGCACGGCAACCGCACGGATCTCATGCCCGGCCACCGCAGCCCCTTCGACGAGGCGCAGGTACCGGGTAGCGCGGAGTCCCTCATCGAGTTCCGGTTGATGGAAGCCGGCCAAGACGTGCTGGGGGTTGCCGCGCACGTGCCGCACTACGTGGCTCGTTCGTCCTACCCCGATGCCGCGTTGACCGCACTCGAAGCGATCACCGCCGCCACCGGGCTCGTTCTGCCAGGCGTCGCCCACACTCTGCGCACCGAAGCCCATCGCACCCAGAACGAGATCGAGCGTCAGATCGGAGAGGGCGACGAGGAACTCGTCGGGCTGGTGCAGGGCCTTGAGCACCAGTACGACGCGATGGCGGGCGCGGAGACCCGGGGCAACCTCGTCGCTGAGCCCGTTGATCTGCCGTCCGCGGACGAGATCGGGCGGGAGTTCGAACGCTTCCTCGCGGAGCGCGAAGGCGACGGTTAGTTCCACGCGACAGCCCCGGGGCTCCAGCTCCCGGGGCCCAGCGGGCAAAGCCCGGTCCGTCGTACCGCCCCGGTGCTCAAAGAGCTAGGCTGCGGATCATGCTGTCCGTGGGCCTGACCGGTGGAATCGGCGCCGGCAAGAGTGAAGTCTCTCGACTGCTGGCTTCCTACGGGGCGGTGTTGATCGACGCCGATCGCATCGCTCGTGAAGTGGTCGAACCCGGCACTCCTGGTCTCGCGGCCATTGTGGAGACCTTCGGCCCCGGTGTGCTCGGTGGCGATGGTTCACTGGACCGACCGAAGCTCGGATCGATCGTCTTCGCCGACCCCGAGCGGCTCGCCGCCCTCAACGCGATCGTGCATCCCCTGGTGAGGGCGCGCTCGCAGGCATTGGAGGAGGCCGCAGCTCCCGATGCGGTGGTGGTCCATGACGTTCCCCTCCTCACCGAGAACGAACTGGCTGGGCTGTATGACCTGGTCATCGTTGTGGACGCGTCGGCGGAGACCCAGTTGGAGCGGTTGGTCCGAGTCCGTGGAATGGCTGACTCCGAGGCGCGGGCGCGCATGGCTGCGCAGGCTACCCGGGAGGAGAGGCGTGCCATCGCCGATCTTGTGATCGACAACGATGGGCCCTTGGAGGCCCTGGAGCCCCAGGTGCGCACGGTGTGGGCCGAGCTGAAGGAGCGAGCGGCAGGACGCTGAGCCGCGTCAGGCCGGTGTGAGTTTCCTGGCGCTCTGCATCAGGTCCGCGTCAACGCTCCTTCGCGGTCGGCTCTCCGCTGCCTAGTCTCGGCGGGGTGGAGCCCATCTTCGCCGTCTTCACGGCCATGGCAGGACTCGTGGCGATGCTCGCCGGGGCGTACGGTCTGCGCCACACCCGCCGCATCACCGGCTCGTGTTACTTCGCCCTCGCGCTGGTCAAGCCACCGCCGCCGGGTGCCCTGCGCCCCTTGCTGACGTACGAGACCTTGGACGGCAGGGTGGTGGAGACCGTCTCCCCGGTTGCGCTCGACGCGACCAGCGGCAGCGTCAGGCTCTGGTACGACCCGGCCGATCCGCACGACGTCGTCATCGACGGGCACCAGCGCACGGCACTGGACCGAGCGCTCATCGCCGCGGGGGTCGTGCTGCTGGCGCTCGCTCTGGGGCTTGCCGCTGCCGTCCTGATCGCTGCCATGGCCGGCTGACCAGGGCCCATCGACGCGACGCTGCGGTCTGAGCTGTCGGAGGTGACGCCGGGCAGGGTGCCTTTTCACGGAGCGAGCCCCGCAGCTGTTGCCGATCATCGGAATACCGCCAACGGCCGTGGTGTTGGAACCAGTCAGTCATGGGAAGGATGTTGCCGTGCCCAATAGCAACCCGGATACGCACGTCATCGACTTCCGCGCAGCCGAGCAGCTGCTCGCGGCGAGGGATCCGCGTGGCGCCGTGAAGCTCCTGGACTCGGTCATCGGCGCTCATCCCGAGAACACCGCGGCTCGGCTGCTGCGCGCTCGCGCCTTCTTCGCCGCGGCCCAACTGCGGGCTGCTGAGCTCGAATTCGAGTTGGTGCTGGAACGCGAGCCCGACAATGCCTTCGCCCACTTCGCCCTGGCGCGTACATTCGAGCGCTCGGGCCGTCCTGAGCAGGCCAGACGCCATTTCCGGCTGGCCGCAGCCCTCGATCCCAAACCGGAGTATGTGAAGGCCGCGCGTTTCGATGCCCCGAGCTGATCTTCGATCGCCCTAGGCGCGGTGCGGTCCCGCCGGTGGTCGCGGCCTCGGTTGGTTCCGCCCGTGCACGGGTTCGTACGGGGGTACGTCCCGGCCCGGCTGGTAATGCGCTCCCTGATGAATATGGTGGACGATCATGCTCAGATCGACGGTCACGATCACCAAGAGCGCTCCGAAGGCCGCTGCCCAGCCGGGGTGTCCCGTGAGGCTGAATGCGGCCGTGCCCGCGGCGGCCCACAGAAATCCCCACACGCTCAGCCAGAACCGCAGTCGCAGAGCACTGCGTGCGGTGACGGGTTCACTGCCTGTGCGCATGGCCTTTGCATCTCCTCCTCCAGGATGCAACCACCGACGACGGGATGGGGAAACCGCCGAGGCCGGACCGTGCGTTGGTGGTACATGACCACAAGGAGGCACGCAGGACACCGGGGAACCGGACCGGGCGCGATCACCCCCGACGGCTGTTCGGTCGAGCTCTACGCCCGACTGGGTCCGCGGGACGAGCCGGACATCATCCAGTCCGCAATTCCCGAGCAGTCGAACATCCTTGAACTCGGCAGCGGGGCCGGACGGCTGACCCATCCCCTCATCGGCCGCGGGTTCACGGTCACCGCCGTCGACGAGTCACCCGAGATGCTGGAGAGGGTTCGTGGTGCCCGCACTCTGTGCAGCTCCATTGAGGTGTTGCAACTCGGCGAGCGGTTCGACGTGGTCCTCCTTGCGTCCTTCCTGATAAACACCAGTGAGTCGGCAGCGCGCCGGCGCATGCTGCGGACCTGTCGTGATCATGTGACCGACGACGGCTCTGTGTTGATCCAGCGGGAGGGCGCGGACTGGCACACGCAGGTTCCGCGAGAGCGGGTGGATCCGTCCGGCTACACCATGCGGATCGCGTCCGAACCGCTGGGAGACGGGGTGTACCGCGCCCGTGCGGAGTACGTGTTCCCGGATGTGACCTGGACGCAGACGTTTCGGAGCCGTCCGTTGGCCAAGGAGGAATTGGCGGAGTGCCTGGCCGAGGCGGGCCTCGCCGTTGAGTCCTACCTGACTGCCGATGCCACCTGGGTGCGGGCGCGACCGGTCTCCTGACCGGCCGGTCCGGTTGGGCCATGTCTGGCTGATCGGACGCCGCCGCGGGCTCGCTGCACCTATGGAGGCCGGCTGATCACGGCTGTTCGGAGCATGCGAAGATTCCTGAATTTACGTGCAATACGTGCCATATCGGGCATATCGTGGTGTTGGGCGTAGCTCGGACAGAAGGGGGTGCCCTGATGATCGAGGCACTGGTGATAGCCGCGGTGGCCGTCGCATCCGGTCTTGTGCTCTACGCGATGGCGGCAGCCCGTGTGGTCAAGCAGTACGAGCGCGGCGTGGTGTTCCGGCTGGGGCGGCTGCGCGGCGGGATCAAGGGACCCGGATTCACCATGATCGTCCCGGCCGTGGACCGGCTGCGGAAGGTCAACATGCAGGTGGTGACCCTGCCGGTGCCGGCACAGGAGGGCATTACCCGCGACAACGTCACGGTTCGTGTTGACGCCGTCGTCTACTTCCGCGTGGTCGACCCGGCCAACGCCATCGTCGAGGTCGAGGACTATCGGTTCGCGGTTTCCCAGATGGCGCAGACCTCACTGCGTTCGATCATCGGCAAGAGCGATCTGGATGATCTCCTGTCCAACAGGGAGAAGCTCAACCAGGGACTTGAACTCATGATCGACAGCCCCGCTATGGGTTGGGGCGTACAGATCGACCGGGTCGAGATCAAGGACGTGTCACTGCCCGAGGCCATGAAGCGGTCCATGGCGCGACAGGCCGAGGCCGACCGTGAGCGCCGCGCCCGGGTGATCAACGCGGACGCAGAGCTCCAGGCGTCGAAGAAGCTGGCAGCGGCGGCGGGAGTGATGTCCGAGGAACCGGCGGCCCTCCAGTTGCGGCTGCTTCAGACAGTGGTCGCCGTGGCCGCAGAGAAGAACTCCACCCTGGTGCTTCCCTTCCCGGTGGAACTGCTCCGCTTCCTGGAGCGAGCCCAGCAACCGCAGCAGGATCAGTCGGCGCAGCAGCTTCCGGCAGGCAGCGGAGAGCGGACGGATCCGTCCGTATCCGTCGCCGTCGCTGATCGCGAGGATGACTCCCCGGAGGGCCAGCCGCACGCAGCCGCGAGCCCTCGGACGACGAAGCCTCAGACCACGAGCCCCGTCGGTACGCGCGAGACTCCGCCGACCCGTACGAACTCGGTGGCGTATCCCATGGCAGGATCGACGGCTTCGCGCAGGGGGAACCCACCGCCTGCCGTCTGATGGCTCCCTGTGCCCACGGGTCTGCGGCTTGCTACGGCCTGGCCCATGGCGGTCGGGACCAAGGTGCCGAACGCCGAGAGCGGGCTGCGGGTGGGACGCGTGCCCAGGGCCGTCGCATGCGGCGGTGCAGACGCCGTCGCGGTGCTTGCGAGGCCCCGCCAAGGTTCACCGGCGACCTCCACGGAACACTCCTACCGTGCCAGCCAGCCGTTCCGACCTGCTGCTATGCCGTGGGACCGAGGTGATGTCAGACCCCACCCGTATGGTCGTCATCAGTGAGCGACCCGTGCCAAGGCACTCAATCCGGTGAGGGGAGGCGACCCATGAAGGGTCTGATGACAGAACTCGTCCATCCGTCCGACGCCCAGGACCTCGCCGTCTCCTGTGCGGCGGTCTTCCTTCCCGCTGCGCTCCCGCGTGAGGGCAAGGTCGCCTTCTGGTCCCCCGAAGGGCGCCCATTGAGGGGGGAGCCCGGCGAGATCACCGTCGTGCTGCCGCAAGCCACCGTTGCCGCCGGCGAGCAGAACGCCGATGACGGGTTCTCCGTTCAGATCGTCCCTGCCGTGGTCCTTTCGGTGGTCGAGGCCCTTCCCGTGCTGGTGCGCGCCCGTTCGCACCCATCCGCGCACCCGGCCGCCGCCTGCTGGGGAGCGGCAGCCCTGCATGCGCTGCATCTCGTCGCCGGGGGGAAGCTCCTCCCGGGCCTGACCCCGGCCGATCATGATGCGTGGCGAGCGGGGCCACTGGATGCCCATGACATCGCCCAGCTGAGAGCGATCGCAGCCGCCATGCCCCACGAGGCGCATGCGACACCGGCGTCATTCGCCCGCGATGGCATCGCGCTACCCGAGCCCGAGGCGTTGGTCAGAGCTTTCTTCGACGCGGTCGCCGACAGCTTGCCAAGGACTCCCGCAGCAGCCTGGGCAGCGGGCGCCCCCTTCGCGGCCCAAGCGCCGCAATGGTTGCCCCACACCCGTACCTGGGCGGCGGAAGCCGTCGCAGGGATGGACGCGGGCGTACGAGTGTCGCTGCGGCTCGACCTCTCGGCCTTCGAGCTGTTCGACACACCGGGCGAAGGGGAGGAGCCGAGGAAGGGCGCCGCTGCGGCCGTCGTCCAGGTGCACAGCCTGGCCGATGCCACTCTGGTCATTGACGCCGAGCAGCTCTGGGCAGGTGGCGGATCCCAACAGTTCGGACCGAGGGCAGAGATCGACGCCGTTCTCGCCGTGCGCCGTGCGGCGAGGGTCTGGCCACCCCTCGCCCGTCTCCTGGAGCGCGATGTGCCCGATGTGCTCACCCTGGAGGAGGACGAGCTCTACGAGCTGCTCGGTCCCGGGGCTCAGAGGCTCGCCGCTGCCGGGGTGAGCGTGCATTGGCCCCGTGAGCTGGTGCGCTCGCTGTCGGCCAGTGCTGTCGTGCGGCCGGCTCCGGGATCAGCGACCGACGGCACCCCCTTCTTCGACAGCGCCCAGCTCCTCGCGTTCAACTGGCAACTCGCCCTGGACGGCGATCCGCTCACCGATCATGAGATGGACCTCCTTGCCGAGTCGCACCGCCCGATGGTCCGGTTGCGGGACCAGTGGGTGGTGGTCGATCCCGACCTGGTGAGGAAGGCCCGCAAACGCGAGCTGGGACTGCTCGAACCGATCGACGCGCTGGCGGTGGCGCTGACCGGGACCGCCGAGGTCGATGGCGAGTCCGTGCCGGCGGTACCCACCGGGGCCTTGGCAGCGTTGCGCGACCGGCTCGGCACCGGTCCCGCCCCGGTGCCGCCTCCCGCAGGGCTCGCGGCGACCCTGCGTGACTACCAGCAACGCGGACTGGCCTGGTTGGACCTGATGACATCCCTCGGGCTCGGCGGCTGCCTCGCCGACGACATGGGCCTCGGCAAGACCGTGACGCTGATCGCGCTCCATCTCCACCGCGACCGCCCAGAGCCGACGCTGGTCGTCTGCCCGGCCTCGCTCCTCGGTAACTGGCAGCGAGAGATCACGCGCTTCGCCCCCGGTGTCCCCGTCCGACGCTTCCACGGCGCCAGCCGCACGCTGGACGAAGCGGCGGGCGGATTCGTCCTGACCACCTACGGCACGATGCGCTCCAGCGCCGAACAGCTCGCCTCGCATGCCTGGTCGATGGTGGTCGCCGACGAGGCGCAGCACGTCAAGAACCCCTTCTCGGCGACGGCCAAGGCGCTGCGCACGATTCCCGCTCCCGCCCGAGTCGCGCTCACCGGTACTCCGGTGGAGAACAACCTCTCCGAGCTCTGGGCGTTGCTGGACTGGACCACCCCCGGGCTCCTCGGACCGCTCAAGGCATTCCGCTCCCGCCACGCCAGATTGGTGGAGCTCGGCGAGGACGACGAGGCGGCCGAGCGGCTGGCCCGTCTGGTTCGACCTTTCCTCCTGCGCCGGAAGAAGTCCGACCCGGGCATCGTTCCCGAGCTTCCCCCCAAGACCGAGTCGGACCACCCCGTGGCCCTCACCCGGGAACAGGCATCGCTCTACGAGGCGGTGGTGCGCGAGGCGATGGCCACGATCGGCGGCGCAGAGGGGATCGCGCGCCGTGGACTGGTGATGAAACTGCTGACCGATCTCAAACAGATCTGTAATCACCCCGCTCAGTTCCTGAAGGAGTACGACGGGTTGAAGGGGAGGGGCCTGCTTCCGGCGGCGGGTGGGCGGGCGCCGCTTGCGGCAGGAACCATGGACATCACGGCGACACGGCCCGCGGCATCGGATGTCGTCCTTCCTGGGCCACCGCTGACGGCCGCCGGTGCGCCGGAGACGACGGCCGAAGTGGATCCGGGAACAGTGGCCGTCGAGAGCCCGTCACCCGTGGCCCCGGCTCCCCGGGCGCCCGGCAGCCCCTCGAATCCGGTCGAGTCCCCAGTGGACCTCGTTCCATCGGAGCCCATCGACCCGGGACGGCGTCGAGCCCTGCGCTCCGTCGCGAAGCAAGTCGGACGTGGAGGATTCGCCGCGGACGGCGCTTCGGGTGTCGACGCTCCAGGGGCTCGCCCCGGTACGCCCCGTGAGGTATCCGACGGGCGCGAAGGAGCAGATGGGTCGGGCCACGGTTCCACCAGCGCGGGAACTGACCGCCAGGGGAGGGCGATCCGGCTGGCGGGGCGTTCCGGAAAGCTCGCCCTTCTCGATGAACTGCTCGAAGTGATCCTGGCCGAGGGTGATTCGGTGCTGGTTTTCACCCAGTACGTCACGATGGCCAGGCTGATCGACCGGCATCTGTCGTCCCGCGGCATCGTGGCCCAGCTCCTCCACGGGGGAACCCCCGTAGCGGAGCGAGAGAGAATGGTGGACCGCTTCCAGTCCGGTGACGTTCCGGTGTTCCTCCTCTCCCTCAAAGCCGCGGGCACGGGCCTCAACCTCACCCGTGCGGCACACGTCGTCCACTTTGACCGTTGGTGGAATCCCGCCGTCGAGGAGCAAGCAACCGATCGTGCCTACCGCATCGGTCAGACACAGCCCGTTCAGGTCCATCGGCTGATCGCCGAGGGCACGGTCGAGGACCGCATCGCGGCCATGCTGGCCGACAAGAGGGCCCTTGCGGACGCGGTTCTCGGGTCCGGAGAAGCCGCGCTCACCGAGCTGACCGACCGTGAGTTGGCCGATCTCGTCTCCCTGCGGAGGCCCGCGTGAACCGCCCGTACGGTCGCCCCCGATCCGGACAGCAGCAGCGACCGGAGCAGCAGGAACAGCACGGGCGCCAAGAACAGCAGGAGCACCAAGGGCACGAGCATCCAGGGCAACCACTCCCCGTGCGGGACCCCCGAGGCACACGAGGACGGCGCACCGCACCCACGGCCGCTCGGCACGACGACCGGCGTCGCACCTTTCCCGCTCCGGAACCACTGACCGGCACACAGGCCGCGTCCAGCTGGTGGGGCCACGCCTGGGTCGAGGCCCTGGAGGACACCGCGCTCGACCAGGCCAGACTCACCCGCGGCCGGGCATACGCAGGTCGCGGTCTCGTCGACTCGATCACGATCACCCCAGGGCGGGTCACCGCCTACGTCCATGGCAGTCGCCCCCGCCCCTACCGGACGGAGATCCGCCTGCGCACCCTCGGGGACGACGAGTGGGCCGACCTCCTCGCCGCAGTGGCAGCCCGCCCCGAACACATCGCCGCCCTCCTCGACAAGGACGTCCCGCACGTACTCGCATCCATTGCGGACCTCCTCCCCGCCGCAGGTGATCTGATTCCCGACTGCTCCTGCCCCGACGACGGCTTCCCCTGCAAGCACGCCGCCGCGCTCTGCTACCAAACCGGGCGACTGCTCGACCAAGACCCGCTGGTGCTCTTCCTGATGCGGGGCATGGGGGAGCGCGAACTCCTCGCAGCGATCTCTCAGCGCAACGCCACCCGATCCGCCGCACAGCGAGCAGCGGACGCCGGCCCGTTCCCCACGGTCGACATTCGTGAGGCGCTCGCCCGAGGCCCACTCCCCATGCTCCCGCCCCCCTTCCCGCTCCCGGCAGCCCCCGGGCGGCCACCCGCATACCCTCAAGCACCCGGTGCCCCCGATCCGCTGGCGCTGGACCTCCTCGCCACGGAGGCCACCGCGCGTGCGCATGCCCTGCTCACCACGGGCGTCGATCCGATCGCGCCCTTGACCGCATGGCAGGACGCGGTCCGGCTGGCAGCTGCCCATCCGGGTTCGGGGCTCACGGCCTCCTCCCGCGCCCTGTACCGGGAGTTGGCCGCGGCCACGGGGCGTACTCCCACGACCATCGCCCGGGCGGTGGCAGCCTGGCGGCAGGGCGGATCGTCAGCGCTGACCGTGTTGGAGTCCGCTTGGGATCCGCCGGCCGGTCCGTTCGACCGGGCCCGACCGGCCCTGGTAGCCGCCGGGTTCCCGGATTTCCGCCCCCGCGACAACCATCTGTCCACCGCGACCCTCCAGCTCAGATACGGTCGTGATGGCCTCTGGTACGGATATGAGTCCGATGCGGGCCGGGACGACTGGTGGCCGCGTGGGACACCGAGCTCCGACCCGGTCGAGGTGCTCAACACCCTGTTGGGCGGCTGAGCCCCATCCTTCGGGGACGCCGACGAGAGGTCGAGGGCCAAGGTCCGGGCACACGGGATCACCGGGCCACATCGTGTGCTCCGGGAAGCCCGTCCTGTCCCGACACGAGGGAGGCCGACACCCTGCCGCTGAGCGAAGTGACCCACGAGCAGTGGACCCGCCACTGGCCGGCGCAATTTGGTCGTTCGTACGGTTCGCTCCGCGGGATTGGTCAGCTGCGTCGATGACCTTCCCTAAGGTGGCTCCATGGCCCTGGACGATCTGACGCACGAGTTCCTGACCCGTCCCTACGCCGTCTACGACAGGCTCAGGGAATCCACACCGGTGCACCGTACAGTGGGCCCGGACGGACTGCCCGTCTGGATCGTCACCCGCTACGACGATGTGCGCGAGGCGCTCGCCAACCCCCAGCTGTCCCTGGACAAGCGGAACGGAACTCCCGGTGGATATCGCGGCTTCCGACTCCCTCCCGCCCTCGACGCCAACCTGCTCAACATGGACGCCCCGGATCACACCCGTATCCGACGTCTGGTCACCAAGACCTTCACGGCACGGCGCATCGAGCAGTTGAGAGAACCGATCCGTCATATCGCCGACGAACTCCTCGACGGCATCGCGACCGATGGTCAGACAGAGCTGATCGCCTCCTATGCGGCCCCGCTCCCCATCAACGCCATCTGCGAACTCCTCGGCGTGCCCCGGGAGGCACGGCGGGACTTCCGGGTGTGGACGGACGCCCTGCTGCTGCCCGACCCGGCGCGCCCCGACGCCGCCAGGAATGCCGTCGGCCAGCTGATCGCCTATGTGCGGGACCTCCTGGAGCACAAGCGTCGAGAGCCCGCTGATGACCTCCTCTCCGCACTGATCGCGGTCCGCGACGAGCCGGGCCCCGACGGCACTGACCGTCTCAGCGAGGACGAGTTGACCTCGCTCGTGTTCCTCATCCTCTTCGTGGGATACGAGAACACCGTCCACGTCATCGGCACATCGGTTCTCGCCCTGCTCCGCGACCCCCGGCTCTTCGCGGAACTGCGACAGAACCCCGTCAAGGTCACCGCGGCGGTCGACGAGTTCATGCGGTACGAAGGGTCCGCACTGCTGGCCATCCGTCGCTTCCCCATCGTCGATCTGACGATCGGCGAAGTGACCGTGCCGGCCGGCGAGACGGTCATGCTCTGCCTGGCTGCCGCCAATCGAGACCCCAGCCGCTTCCCCGAACCGGACCGGATCGACCTCGATCGGGACGCCCAGGGCCATGTCGCGCTCGGCCATGGCCTCCACCACTGCCTCGGTGCTCATCTGGCCCGACTGGAGTTGGAGATCGCACTGACCGCACTGCTGGAACGCTTCCCCCTGTTGGCGCTGAACACCGACGAGGGCTCGCTCAGGTGGCGACCGTCGATCCGGTCCCGGGGGCTGTTGGCGCTCCCCGTCCGCTACTGACGGCCCGCCCGTCCGCCCTGAGCGCCCTCGCCCTACTCCCTCGCGGGTCAACCGTCTCGACCTGCGCTCCCCGTCCGCAGATTCCGCCGAATCCCGAGGATCGGTAGCCGATCAGGAGCGCACGCCACACGGTGAGGCGGCCCTGCCGTACCGCTCATGACTGCGGGAGCCCGGTTCGAACAGGCGCACACTCGATGGGGTGAAACGAGTAGGGATCCGGATCCAATCGGCCTTTGAGCATCGTTGTCCGGGATGCGGGCGAGTGCCCGAGAAGTTCTCCTGAAGGCAGGATCCGATGAGGCAGCTTCATCGAAAGGGGCTCGCCACCGTGATGCTCACGGGCGGCGCGCTGGCGTTGGCGGGACACGCACACGCCGACTCGACCGCCAATGGCGCGGCGATCGGCTCGCCGGGTGTGATCGCGGGCAACACGATCCAGCTTCCGATCCACGTTCCCCTCAACGTCTGCGGGAACACGGTCAACGTGGTCGGACTGCTCAACCCGACCGCGGGCAACACCTGCGCGAACACCTCCGGCGGTTCTTCTCAGACCGGCAGCACCGCTCCCGGCGGTCAGACGTCGAGCAACGGCCAAGCCCCGGGAGGCGCCGTCGCCAGCGGTATCGCCAAGGGTTCCCCCGGTGTGATCTCCGGCAACGGCATTCAGCTGCCGATCGATCTCCCGGTGAACGTCAGCGGCAATTCCGTGAACGTCGTCGGCATCGGCAATCCGGCGATCGGCAACACCTCGGTCAACGGGCCGTCCGAGCCCACGGGCCCCAAGCCTCCGCCCGTGGTGGAGAAGCCGGTGGTCCCGCCGACCAAGCCGGTGGAGAAGCCCGTCACCCGAGTCGTCGAGAAGCCCACCAAGCCCGTGGTCTCGGTGGACACCGAGACGGACGACGCCCTGGCCCACACCGGTGCCGACGGGATCGGATACGCGGTGCCCGTGGGAGCAGCCCTGATGCTCGGTGGGGCCGTGCTCTTCCACCGAGCCCGTCGCACGGGGGCCTGAAAGGACCTGCCACCTCGGTAGGGAAGCGCCAGCGCTCCTCCCCATGGCGGTGGACGACCGGCCATCGGGAGGGCGTGGCACGGCTGCGCCCACAGTCCCCTGGGTGCGCGGCCGAAGGCGGGGCCCGGTTCCGGGTGTTCAGCGAACGCTCGGAGCGGCGGCCCCGATGAACTCCGACAGGGTCTCGCGGGCCTGCTCCGACCGCTGCGAGCGGTCGTCCTCGTCAGGTGCCTCATGCATGCAATTGGTCACTTCGAAGGCCGCCGCCGCCAGCTCCAGTGCCTTGATGTCGTCACACACCAACTGCACCCTGATCCATGCCTGATGTGCGCTGGAGCGCAAGCGGTACGAGTCGATCCGAGCCTCTTCGGCGGCCGAACTGCCCGGGGTCTCCCGAGCTCGGTGCCAGCGGTCGTTCTGTCCCCGCCGGTAGTCCACCAACGCCCCGGCGAAGGCGCTGTAGGCGGAGATCCGCTCCTGGCGCAGTTGTTCGGCACGGGTCAGCTCCGCCGTGCGCTCTGTCGTCCGGCGCTGGAAGAAGTGGGTGACCACCGAGCCGAGCAGCGTGCCGATGACCGCGATGACGGCTGTCTCCATGGTGCTTGCTCCCCAAGGGACGTTGAAGGGTGAGAGGTCGTGCAACCCCGGGACGACGATCCGGAGAGCGATCGGAAGATGACGATCCGACAGGGATCGCGATAATCGGTCGAGCCCACAAGATGGTCTTGATAGCTTGATCGACGTGGCGAAACTAAACCAGATCATCGCAGTGGAGAAGGGCGTCAAGTCCAAGACCCATCAGGACCTGACCGCCGCCCATCACGGGCTTCAGAAACCTGCGCTGCTCGCCGGCATCTCGCGTACCTACCAGCCGAAGGACGAGGAGGGCGAGCAGCTGCCGCCCGAGTCGACGAGGGTGCAGGTCAAGGCCGAGGATGTGCTGCGCGAGACGTCGAAGACGCTGTCCCGGCTCTTCGATGTGACCGCCACCAAGGACTGGGCCAACTGCACCGCCCGCGCGGATGTCTCCGTGGATGGGCGGGTGATCGTGAGTGACGTGCCCGTCTCCTATCTGCTCTTCCTGGAGAAGCAGCTCACGGACATCAACACCTTCGTGCGCAAACTGCCCGTCCTCGACGCATCCGAGTCCTGGACGCAGGACCCTTCGACGGACGCCTGGAAGACGGAAGTCGTCCGTACCGTGCGTACGAAGAAGGTCCCCCGCAACCATGTGAAGGCGGAGGCGACCGAGAAGCACCCGGCACAGGTCGAGGTGTACTACGAGGACATTCCGGTCGGCTACTGGACCACGGTGAAGTTCTCCGGCGCACTGCCCGCGCGGCGTGTGAACGAACTGCTGGAACGGGTGGAGAAGTTGCAGCAGGCCGTGAAGTTCGCCCGCGAGGAGGCCAATGGCGCCGATGTCACCGACCAGCGGGTGGGTGACGCAGTTTTCGGCTACCTGTTCGGTTGAACGGGCAGCCGTGATGACTCCCCGTCCGCTGTTGAGCGGGCGGGGTGCGCGAGGAGCGCAAGCTGAAACTGAGGCTTGTCGTGATGGTGCGGTTCCAGTGGAGGTTCGAATCCTCCCCGCGGCACTCGTTGTACGGGTCGCGGTAGCCCAAGTCCGGTAGAGGCAGCCGCCGTCAGACTCAGATTATTCCTCTAGGTTCAGCATTCTCCGCCGATCGTCGGATCGACCGGGCCCGAGCCCTCGGACGTCGAAATACCGGTTCAAGTCCGGTCCGCACAGCTCGATGTGCGGTGGTCCAAAGGCAGGACGCGACGACATAATGACTGACTCGGGTTCTTCAATGCGCCGGCGTGCAAGATGGGCGGAAACCAAGGGTCCGAAGGCCGGCTACGCCTTCGGACCCGCTCCTTTTTCGGCTGTTCGCGCTGGCCAGAGCCCGATGACCTATCCGTGCCCCCATCGCTGACACGCGTCCTTTTCGGACGGTCCCTTCTCGAATAGCGTGACGTCGTTTTGGCGAGACACCCGGGCGGACGGGTGTGCACGGCCGCATCTTCCCGGGCAGAAGTTGGAGGCTTTCATGGGGTTCGAGGACATGCTGGCGAGCGCTGGACGTCATGGAAGGACGAGCGGTGCGCTGGTGATGGGGGGCAGCCGACACAGGACGATCGCCGCTGCTTCACCGTCCGCGGTGAGTGCTGCGTCCGGTAGCGGTCTCGTGGGCACGGTCCTTGCGCACGGAGTCACCCAGGGGACCGTGAAACTCAGGGCCACCGGGCGAACCGATGTGATCGTGCGCACGATCACGATCGCCCCGGGCGGCTCCACCGGATGGCACTACCATCACGGCCAACTCCTCACCGTTGTCACCTCGGGCACCTTGACCCGCACGCTTCAGGACCGGTCGGTCGAAGTCACCCCCGCAGGTTCGGTGTTCATAGAACCGTCGGGGCCCGAACACCGCCACATCGGACGGAACACGGGAAGTGTGCCGGTGGTGTTGTACGTGACGTATCTGCTGCCCCACGGCAGCCCCCTCGCGGTGAACACCGAGGCACCGACCTGGTTCGACGAGTAGGTGCCCGTACTCTCCCCGCGCCACGGCAACTGGGTTCGGCCCAGTGCCGTGGCCGAAGATGGACCGGTGCAACTCAAAGCGATCACCTGGGAGCGATTGGCCGCTGCCGTGGCGGACCACACCATGGGCATCTCAGCTGCGGACGGCAGTCCCTGGCTCCGCATCGCACTGGACGGTTCCTTCGTCGCAGGGGGCGGGGAGTTGGGCGCGAGGATCGGACGGGAACTGCGGTTGCGCGGCCGAGCGACCCTCGGGGTGAGCACAGCGGGCTTTCTGCGTCCCGCATCGCTCCGGTATGAGTACGGACGTACCGACCCCGACGCGTACTACAACGACTGGTTTGATGCGGGGGCGCTCTGGCGTGAGGTCTTCGGTCCGCTGGAGCGCGGAGGCAGCGGGCTCGTTCTGCCCGACCTCTGGGATCCCATCACGGACCGGGCGACCCGTAGCGCGCGAGTAGGACTGCCCGCGGGCGGAGTGCTGCTCCTGCACGGTCCACTACTGCTCGGCCAGGGATTTCCCTTCGACGTGTCCCTGCATCTGCGGCTCTCATCGGGAGCCCTGCGACGGCGTACGGACGAGGCCGAACGCTGGACACTGCCCGCATTGGAACGGTACGAGGAGGAGGTCGCCCCCGGGGACCTGGCCGACGCGGTAGTCCACGCTGACGACCCGCGCCATCCCGCCTGGAGCGGCTTCCGCAAGCCCGAGTGAGTCGTTTCCGGACCGTCGGGCTGGACATTCACCGGTCGATGGTGTCGATGGGGCGGTCGGCTCTTGGCTCCGTGCCGGCCCGGAGCGGTGCCGCTGCTGCTCAGTCAGCGCATCGCCCGGCGAACGGCCAACGCGGCCATCGGGAGCAGGAGACAGGCGCCGACCGCGTTCAACCAGCCGTATCCGGCCTGGGCGACGATCAACCCGGCGCAGACCCCGCCGATACCCGCCGCAGCGCTCATCACCAGGTCGGACAGCCCCTGCACTGCGGCCCGGGAAGCGGGTGACACCGAATCGGTGAGCAACGCCGAGCCGGACACCACACCGGCCGACCAGCCGAGGCCCAGCAGGAAGAGACCGACGGCGATGCGGGTATGGCTCGACCCGGCCGTACCGGCGAACAGGGCCGCGAGCGAGAGCAGACCGACGGCGAGGCCGATCACCGAGATCCTCCCGAACCGGTCGGCCAACCAGCCCATCACCGGCGAGAAGGCGTACATGCCGGCGATGTGGCCGCTGATGACCAGTCCGATCAGTTCGATGTCCGCGCCGTGGTGGCTGAGGGCGACCGGGGTCATCGACATGATCGCCACCATGGCGGTGTGCGACACGGTGACCGTCACCAGCGCCAGTTTGGCCATGGAAGACTCCCGGACCGCCTCGATCCCGGACCGTAGGGAGCGCCCCGCCGAGGAGGATTCCCCGGGAGACATCGCGCGGGCGGTCAGCAGTGGATCGGGGCGCAACAGCACATGAACGAGGAGCGCCGCCAGGAGGAACACCGCGGCGGCCCAGACGAACGGTCCGGCTTCGGAGGGAAGGCCGAGACCGGAGATGCTGCGACCGGCGGGCGCGGCGATGTTGGGCCCGAGTACCGCTCCGACCGTCGTGGCCCAGACCACATTGGAGATCGCCTGACCCCGCCGTTCGGGCAGGGCGAGGTCGGCGGCGGCGAAGCGGGCCTGGAGGGTGGCCAGAGAACCGGCGCCGAAGGCGGCCATGCCGAGGAGCAGGAGGGGGAAGTTGTCGATCGCCGCGGCCAGCACCACCACGCCGCCGCCCGCCGCTCCGATCAGATAGGCGAGCACGAGGCCCGGGCGTCTGCCGCGGGATGCCATCAACGAGGCCAGCGGCAGGGAGAGCACCGCGGTGCCGGCGACGGTGGCGGTGGGAGCCAGTCCCGCGAGTGCTTCCGTACCGCTCAGTCGCTCGGCGAGCACCGCGGCCAGGGCGACCCCGATGGCAACGCCGAGTCCACCGAGGATCTGGCTGATGACCAGGACGGTGGTGGTACGGCGTCGCAGCGCGATCAGTGCTTGATCGGACGGCTCGGGAGTGGGCGGGATGCCGGGGGACGAGGCGGGTGGCTCGGAGGCGCCGGATATGCCGGGTAGGTCAGGACTGGTACTCACCCGCGCAGTCTGCCAGGAGATATGACAAAGGAATATCTTCCGGTCCGACCTTGAGAGACGTCCCCCGGAGGGCATCGCCCCCGTTCCTCCGCCAGGGCACGCGAACGGGACCGGGGACCGGAACCCGTGACGTCCACGATGTCCACGATGTCGAGCCCAGCCTTCGCGATGGTCAGGGAGCGGTCCCGGTCAGGGAAGCGGTCCTGGGCGGCGGGACCGGTCCTAGAACAGCGGCTCCGGGAGCACACCCTCCAGCGCCAGCAACTGGCGCTTGGTCTCCAGACCACCGCTGAATCCGCCCAGCTTCCCCCCGGACTCCACCACCCGGTGGCAGGGCACCACCACCGGCAGGGGATTGGACCCCATGGCCGCGCCCACGGCCTGTGCGGCGCCGGGCTGGCCGACCCGGGAAGCGAGGTCTCCGTATCCCACCACCGTGCCGTAGGAGACGGTGGACGCCAGTTCACGCAGCACTTCGCGGTTGAACCCGCTGGACAGCGACCAGTCGAGGGGCAGCGCGAAGTCGATCGGCTTCCCCGCGAAGTACGCGTCCAACTGCCGCACGGGCTCGGCGAGCAGCTTCGCCCCTTCCGCCACGGGCTGGGCGCCCAGTCTGTCGGACAACTCGCCCAGCGCCCTGTCCTGCACTGATCGCTCGGCATGGAACACGACACTGACCAGGCCGTCCTCGGTGGCGGCCAACAGCAGCGGTCCGACGCGCGTGTCGAGGACGGTCCACTCGAAGGTCTTCATGTGAACCACGTTACGGCGCACCACTGACATCTCAGTCGCCTCGGGTTTCCGGCCGTAGCGGCTCATGGGCGCCACGGCGACGCCGTTCGAAGAGCGTGCAGTGTGACGCCGTCCCGGGCACCCCACCCCGCTGCTCGGAGCCGGTCCCTCGTCAGTCGACCCAGACGAGAAGGGCGTGACCTCGCAGGGCCGTGGTCCTGAAGAAGGCCACAAGAGATGGGTAGACGCCGGTCACCAGCCCCAGGGAGTGTTCGTCGGCCCATTGGGAGATCGGGTAGACGCCCGCGTCGGCGAGCTGCCCCGGGGTGACCCCTTCGATCAGTTCGGCCGGGGTGAGTGCCGAGAGGGCATCGGCGGCGATGCGGACCCGGTCGGGGGTCACCCAGCGCGGCGGGCCGTGTCCTCCCCGGTCCTGCGTGCCGGGCATCTCCTCCTCACCGTGGACGATGTCGACGGGAAAGCCCCGACGCCGCAGCAGGAAGTGCAGGGCGTGCCACGTCCCGTGCGTGCGATGACTGCGCGCGGTCGACGGTAGCTGTTCGAGGTCGGACTCCGCCTCCAGCAACCCGTCCACGTACTCCATGGCCCAGGCGGGGTCGTGCAGCGCCCGGGTGAGTTCGGAAGGAGTCAGGCGTATGTACACGCCGTTCATGCTCATGCCCGGAGGGTAGGGCAGCGCCCTGACAGTGCTGCCCGGATGCGCTGCGGATCCGGCGGACGCCTGGTGGGCCCGGCGTACGAGGTGCTGTCCGCCGGGCCCGTCATCAGTGCGCGTTGGTCCGCGGTGTCACGAGTCCACGGCGTCCCGTACGACGTCCGGCCGGTCCGTGATGATGCCGTCCACGCCGAACTCGCTCATCCGGACGGCTGTTGCGGCGTCGTTGACGGTCCAGATGTTCACCTTCAGCGGGGCGCCGTGCGCGCCCTTGAGCCGCTGTACGGAGGCGACGTAGTCGGCCGTCACCGATGAGGCGGCGGGGTTGATCTGGTCGGTGAAGGCGGCGTACGAGGGCAGCTCGGCGACGGGCGGTGTGCCGAGGAACCCGGTGATGACGTCGGGTCGTAGGCGGTGGACGGTCTTCACGCTGTCCGCGCTGAAGTTCTGCATCACCAACCTGCCGCGGATGTGCGAGCGGTCGAGCCAGCCCTCCTGGCGCAGCACCCGCAGGGTGTCCTTCTCGATGCCCGGGTAGAGCTCGGGGCGCTTGATCTCCAGCAGGAGCTTCTGTCCGTTGCGGTCGACGCGGTCGAGGTACTGCCGCAGCGTGGGCACCCGGGCATGGGTCCACTTCTGGCCGAACCAACTGCCGGCGTCGAGGGTGGCGATCTCCGCGCCGGTGAAGTCGCGGACCCGCCAGGGCGCACGGTCGGGGAATCGCTGCTCGACGTCCGTCGTCCGCGCCAAGGTCTCATCGTGGACGACGACGAGTTGGCCGTCGCGGGTGCGTTGGACGTCGTTCTCCACCCAGTCGAAGCCCATGTCGTCGGCGAGGTCGACGGCTGCGAGGGTGTTCTCCGGGGCGTATCCGGAGGCGCCCCGGTGGGCGATCACCGACGGTCCACTCCCCGAGGCCGTGACGGCTCCTGTCCGGGAGGGCGCCTGATCGGCCTGGGCCAGTGGGGCGAGGGTGAAGGAAGCGCCGATTCCCAGCAGGGCGAGGGTGGTTGCTGTGGCATGACGTGAAAACACCTTGACTCCTGACGATGCTC
Organism: Streptomyces sp. NPDC059256; assembly: GCF_042753785.1. Lineage (NCBI taxonomy): Bacteria > Bacillati > Actinomycetota > Actinomycetes > Kitasatosporales > Streptomycetaceae > Streptomyces > Streptomyces sp. NPDC059256. The sequence goes on from NZ_JBHYZO010000005.1 coordinate 276,402, forward strand.
GGTCGTTCGTGGAGGCGTGCAAACGCCTCATCGACTCAATACAGGCCAGGGCAGACCAACGCACGTCACTCAGTGCACTACTGAAACATGAACAAATGCGCACAGATGCTTCCACTCAGGCATCTCGCTTGCTTTCGATCTTGTACCCATATGTTTGTCCATCGACGTGTTGGGCATAGTCTCGTCCCTTGAAAAGACGTTCCACCAGCGGTCAGGGGCCACCGCCAGGAGTTCGCCGAGACCACAAGTAACAAGGGACGCAGGACATGCAGGGAACACTGGACGGCTTCAGCTACGGGCTGGTCACACCCGTGGTGGCATTCATCATGGCCTGCCTCGGATCGGCACTCGGGCTGCGCTGCACCACGCGGTCGGTGCATGGCACCGGCTCGTACAAGCCAGGATGGCTGGCCCTCGGCGCAACCTCCATCGGCTCCGGCATCTGGACGATGCACTTCATCGCCATGATGGGGTTCACCGTCGCCGAGGCCCCGGTCACCTACAACCGATCCATCACCTTCGCGAGTCTCGTCGTCGCGATCGTGATGGTCGGCATCGGCATCTTCATCGTGGGTTACCGGGGAGCGACCGTGATGGCGCTCCTCACGGGAGGCACCATCACCGGTCTCGGGGTGGCCTCGATGCACTACCTCGGCATGGCCGGCATGCGGATGGAGGGCACGATCGCGTACAGCACGCCCATCGTGATCCTCTCCGTGGTGATCGCGGTCGTGGCGGCGACCGCCGCGCTGTGGGCCGCGGTCTCCGTCCACGGCTTCATGGCGAGCCTCGGCGCCAGTCTCGTGATGGGTGTCGCCGTCACCGGGATGCACTACACCGGAATGGCATCGGTCAGCGTCCATCTGCACGGGACGACGGGCAGCGCCGCGACCGGTGACTCTCCGGCCAGCATCCTCGCTCCCATGCTCCTCGGCCCGCTCGTCTTCCTCCTGCTGGCCGGAGTGGTCGTGATGTTCGACCCCCAGTTGGTGATGGGGGAGCCCGACCGGAATCGGCTCGGCGACAAGGCGCAAGGGCGCTCCGACGACTCCGTGGGGCGCGTGAACCCGTCCCTGTTCGGACAGGCGCCCGACGCCTGGCGCGATACCGGGCTCCGGACGGTGGGCCGACCGTCGCCGCGGGACGTGTCAGCGCTGGACAGGCCAGCCCAGGCTTCCCCGTCCGAGCCGTCCGTCGAGTGGCAGCCGCGAGGCGTCGAGCCGCGGCCCGCGGCGCCCTTCTCCGCCTTCGGCACGAGGCGCGTCGAGGACGACTGGCCGCTCCCCTCCCAGGGCCTGCACGCCGCTGTCCCCCCGGCCGCCGAACCGATCCCACCGCAGGCGGCGGCGCATCTCGCCGGTGCACCCGGGACGGGCGCGCGCAACGGCGAGCAGCCGACATCGGCTGTGGAGCCCCAGACACCCTGGATCGCCGGCGATGGAAACCCTCCGCACCGTCACTGACCAGCACTGATCGCCTCGCCGACCACTCGTGCGCCCCTGGGCGCAGGGCGGTCGGCGAGCGGTCAGGCGCCCGGATGTCAGTGGCGGGTCGTACGGTGGATCCATGCGGCCCGTTTCCAAGATCGAACGTTCGGTGGCGCCCTTCGAGGTCGTCAGTCCCTTCCAGCCCAGTGGTGACCAGCCCACGGCCATCGCCGACCTGGAGCGCCGCGTCCGTGCGGGCGAGAAGGACGTGGTCCTGCTCGGCGCCACCGGTACCGGCAAGTCGGCGACCACCGCATGGATGATCGAGAAGCTCCAGCGGCCCACCCTGGTGATGGCGCCGAACAAGACCCTGGCCGCCCAGTTGGCGAACGAGTTCCGCGAGCTGCTCCCCAACAACGCCGTCGAGTACTTCGTCTCGTACTACGACTACTACCAGCCAGAGGCGTACGTCCCCCAGTCGGACACCTACATCGAGAAGGACTCCTCGATCAACGAGGAGGTCGAGCGGCTGCGCCACTCCGCGACGAACTCGCTGCTGACCCGGCGCGACGTGGTGGTCGTCGCCTCCGTCTCCTGCATCTACGGCCTGGGGACCCCGCAGGAGTACGTCGACCGGATGGTGCCCCTCAAAGTGGGCGAGGAGGTCGACCGTGACCAGCTGCTGCGCCGCTTCGTCGACATTCAGTACACGCGCAATGACGTGGCGTTCGCCCGCGGCACCTTCCGGGTCCGGGGTGACACCATCGAGATCTTCCCGGTCTACGAGGAGCTCGCGGTCCGGATCGAGATGTTCGGCGACGAGATCGAGGCGCTCTCCACCCTCCACCCGCTCACGGGCGAGATCATCAGCGAGGATCAGTCGCTCTACGTCTTCCCGGCCACCCACTACGTGGCGGGGCCGGAGCGTCTGGAGCGGGCCGTCAACGGCATCGAGCAGGAGCTCGAAACGCGTCTGACCGACCTCGACAAGCAGGGCAAGCTGCTGGAGTCCCAGCGACTGCGGATGCGCACGACCTACGACATCGAGATGATGCGCCAGATCGGCTCCTGCTCCGGCATCGAGAACTACTCGATGCACTTCGACGGCCGTGACCCCGGTTCCCCGCCGAACACCCTCCTCGACTACTTCCCCGAGGACTTCCTGCTGGTCATCGACGAGTCCCATGTGACCGTGCCCCAGATCGGCGCGATGTACGAGGGGGACGCCTCCCGGAAGCGCACCCTGGTCGACCACGGTTTCCGACTGCCGTCCGCGCTCGACAACCGGCCGCTGAAGTGGGAGGAGTTCACCGAGCGGATCGGGCAGACCGTCTATCTGTCCGCCACTCCCGGTACCTACGAGCTCTCCCGTGGTGACGGCTTCGTGGAGCAGATCATCCGCCCGACCGGGCTGATCGACCCCGAAGTCGTCGTCAAGCCCACCGAAGGGCAGATCGACGACCTGGTCCACGAGATCCGCCTGCGCACCGAGAAGGACGAACGGGTCCTGGTCACCACGCTCACCAAGAAGATGGCCGAGGACCTCACGGAGTACTTCCTCGAACTGGGCATCCAGGTGCGCTACCTGCACAGTGACGTGGACACCCTGCGCCGAGTGGAGTTGCTGCGCGAGCTGCGTGCCGGCGAGTACGACGTGCTGGTGGGCATCAACCTCCTGAGGGAGGGGCTCGACCTGCCCGAGGTCTCCCTGGTGGCGATCCTCGACGCGGACAAGGAAGGTTTCCTGCGGTCCGGGACCTCGCTGATCCAGACCATCGGCCGCGCGGCGCGCAACGTCTCCGGCCAGGTCCATATGTACGCGGACAAGATCACCGCGGCCATGGCGAAGGCCATCGACGAGACCAACCGTCGCCGCGAGAAGCAGGTCGCCTACAACACCGAGCGGGGCATCGATCCCCAACCGCTGCGGAAGAAGATCAACGACATCGTCGCCACCATTGCACGCGAGGAAGTCGACACCGAGGAACTGCTCGGTACGGACTACCGCAAACCGACACCCGGCAAGGGCGCCAAGGCCCCGGTCCCGGCACTCGCGGGCAAGGGCAAGGGGAAGCGCGGTGCCAAGGACACCCAGTTGACCGACCGACCCGCCGCCGAACTCGCGGGGATCATCGAGGAGATGACCGAGCGGATGCGGGCAGCCGCCGCCGACCTCCAGTTCGAGGTGGCCGCCCGGCTGAGGGACGAGGTCGGGGAACTGAAGAAGGAACTGCGTCAGATGAAGGAAGCGGGGCTGGTCTGAGATGTGCGCTCCCTGAGGTGCGGGAGAGCGGTGGGCACGCCCCACCAGGCACGTCGCACGGGCCACGTACCTGCTGTGTTGCAAGAACGACACAAATACTGGCCAATTGTGCCGCGCCGTTGAGGTGACTGCGTAGGGTGCTGGGCAGCCACCCGTATGGGTGGCTGCACATCGATGAACAGGAAGAAGGGGACAGCGCGTGACGGTCAACATGACCAAGGGTCAGGCCATCAGCCTGCGGAAGAGCGACGGGGGCACCCTCACGGCTGTGCGGATGGGGCTTGGCTGGCAGGCGGCGGCGCGCCGCGGTCTGTTCGGCTCGCGCACCAAGGAGATCGACCTCGATGCCTCGGCGGTGCTCTTCGCCGACAAGCAGCCGGTGGACGTGGTCTTCTTCCGCCACCTCGTCAGTGATGACGGCTCGGTGAAGCACACGGGAGACAACCTCGTCGGCGGTGCCGGTTCGGGCGGCGACGACGAAGCGATCCTGGTGGACCTCCAGAGGGTGCCCGTCCACATCGACCAGATCGTCTTCACGGTCAACTCGTTCGGCGGCCAGACGTTCCAAGAGGTGCAGAACGCCTTCTGTCGTCTCGTCGACGAAACGAACGGCCAGGAGCTCGCCCGCTACACCCTGGACGGCGGCGGCAACTACACCGCGCAGATCATGGCCAAGGTGCACCGGAGCAAGGGTGACGACGGCTGGCAGATGACCGCCCTGGGCAACCCCGCCAACGGGCGGACTTTCCAGGACCTGATGCCCTCGATCCTGCCGCATCTCTAAGGGCCGGGCCCGCAGGGCTCCGTGCAGGGCGCACGGATGGACATGCAGCTCCCGGAGGCATCGGCCGCCGGGAGCTGTAGCGCTTGCCGGCGGCACGATCGCCGTCGTCGCGAGGGGGCGGGTCGATCCCGGCGCCCGCGCGGCTCGACCGGGCGAGGGCATTGCGCCCCGAGCGGCGGTGGCCACCATCGGCGCCTCCGTGCGAAAGAGAGAGAATCCCGCAGTACCCGCAGCACCGCAGACCCGAACACCGCGTGATAGTCGACATTGAGGGCGCGGTACCGACCACCGCGCACCACCGCAGAGCACCGAGGGGACGAAGGCGATGACCGCCGAGTTGGTCCGGGGGCAGAACCATCCACTGCCCGAATCCCGCCTGGAGATCCGGGTGTCGGCCGGACACCCGCTGTTGGCCTGCGTCACCTGCTCCGATGACCAGGGATGCGTACGGGGCGAGGAGCTCGCCCACCCCGGAGCGCCCGCCGTGCCCGGGGTCGAGGTGTCCCGTGCGACCACCGACGCACCCCGTTTCTCCGTCGATCTGGATGCCGTGCCGACCGCCGTGCACCAGGTGCACCTGCTTCTGGCGCTCCCCGACGGCACCGCGGGACCGGCGCACTTCGGTGCCACGGCCGCGCCCTTCCTCGCCGTGATCGGCCAGCACGGCGACGAGCTGGCCAGTTTCACCATCACCGGCCTGGAGGCGGAGACCGCTCTCGTCGCGGTCGAGCTGTATCGGCGCCAGGGTGCCTGGAAGGTGCGGGCCGTCGGTCAGGGGTACGCGGGTGGCCTCGCCCAACTGCTCGGCGACCAGGGACTTCCACAGGCCCGGGAGCGGGCGGCCGAGATCCAGGCGGCAGCCGTGGCACCCGCGCCACGAACGGAGCCCGCGGAGTTGCGTACCAGCGGTGCCCACGACGGCGGATACACGCTCCAGCCCCCGGCACCGCCCGCGCCACAGCCGCCCAGCAGCGGTGAGCCCACCATTCCACAGGGTCTGTCGGGGGCAAGTGCTTCCTCCGGTTCCGGAGTCTCGGACACCCAGCCCACCCCCACCGGCGCGGGCGGGCCCATCGACTACGCCCATCCCCGTAGGCGCTCCGCACCGCCCCCGCCGCCTCCCACGGCGCCTGCCGGCGAGCCGGGCCAGCCCGCACAGCCGGTCGCGGGGGACGCCACCGGCTGGTCCATGGAGGAGCGCCTCTACAACCAGATCTGGGGCATGTTCGAGGACTTCGCCCGCTCGGTCGCCGCGTACCGCAGCGCCGTCGAGTTCGCCGAGTCCCGGCTCGACCAGGAGCTCGACCAGGCCCTGTCCGACCCCCGCAGTCGTATCGGGGGTGCGGGGGACGCGGCCAGGGCTGCTGCCCGTGCCAAGTGCGAAGAGTTGACCGCGCAGGCGCGGCAGGCGCTCGACCGGGATCTCGCCCAGCTCACCGCCGAGTCCGATGTCGTCGAGCCGGCGCTACCGCCCGCATACGCGCGTTGGGACAACCCGGTCTGGCACGCCTACCGGGTGCCCATGGAGACTCCCATGGCGTTGCGGCTGGGCGATCTCCAGCTGCCCGAGAGCCCGGAAATGCGTATTCCGTTCCTGGTCAGGCTCCCGTTGGAGCGCGGTCTGTGGGTCGACAGCGGGCGTGGGGGTGGGGAAGCCGCGCTGATGCTGGACGAGGCCCAGTTGAAACGGCTGGCCATGGACTGCGCGGTGGCCCACGCCGCTCGATTGCTCGCGGTCTATCCACCCGGTGAGTTCACCGTGCATGCGATTGACCCCGCGGGGACCGCCGCCGCCTCCCTCGCGCCACTCGTCGAGTCCGGAGTGCTGGCGAACCCACCGGCTGCCGGTGCCCAGGGAGTGAGCGAGACGCTGGCGAAGCTCACCCAGCGGGTCGACCTGGTCACCATGGCGGTGCGCGGCGGTGCTCCGGACGCGCTCCCACCGGACCTCGACACGGCCGAGCAACTACTGATCGTCCATGACTTCCCCCACGGTTTCGACGATCGTGCGGTCACCCAGTTGCGCTATCTGGCCGATGAGGGGCCGGCGGTGGGTGTTCATCTGATGATGGTCGCCGACCGTGAGGACGCCAGCGCCTACGGGCCGGTGCTCGACCCCCTGTGGCGTGCGCTGCTGCGGATCACCCCCGTGCCGGACGATCATCTGGCCGACCCGTGGGTGCGTCATGCGTGGACCTATCAGCCTCCGACGATTCCGCCGGGCAGTGCCGTGCTGCGCCAGGTGTTGGATCAGGTCACGGCCGCCCGCCGCACCTGGGGGCGCTGAGGAGCTGGCCCTCCCGGGCCATCTCCGGGCCGACCTGCGTTGGTGGGCGTTTGCGGGGGCTGGCCCGGGGCACCCGTGGGTCACCTCGGGGAGCGCGTCGAACGGACGCCGCCCCGGGGGGTCGCTGCCCCTTTTGGCGTAAGTCCGTCGTCGCTCCTTGACCATCGGATACGGTGCCGGACACACCGGTACCGCATGGGTGGAGATGGCTGGTGGGTGCGAAGCCGTACGAGCAGTCGAAGGGCGGCGTGCTGCACAGGAGCACAGTCAGCCGCAGCTCGATCACGCGGCGCAACCGCGGGAGGGTTCAGGATGGGCGACATCGGTCGGCGACATCGTGGTCATGACCAAGAGGCCCCGTCTGAGCAGGGGATTTGAACCTCCCTTTACCATCCTCTTTACCTTTCCTTGGGGCTACTGTAAGCTCCTGTGAGCGGAGGGGAGTATTCCCGGCCTGCGACGTACCCGTCAGTACGGATCACCATTGGTCCCGGGGCGTCGGCCTGAGCGGCTAGGACCGCCCGGGTGGAAGAGACCTCCGGCAGCGACGACGCTGAGCAAAGAGCCGTACGACGCCGGAGGCGCAGTGGACGTTTCATTCAACCTGTGGTTGCTGACCATCCTCGGTCTGTCAGCCCTGATCGCGGTCGACTTCTTCATCGGGCGCAAGCCCCATGACGTGTCGATCAAAGAAGCCGGAATCTGGACGATCGTCTGGATCGCGCTAGCCATCCTGTTCGGCATCGGCCTGATGATCTTCGGCACGAGCCAGGCATCCGGAGAGTTCTTCGCGGGCTTCATCACCGAGAAGTCGCTGAGTGTCGACAACCTCTTCGTCTTCGTGCTGATCATGGCGAAGTTCTCGGTGCCCTCACACCTCCAGCAGCGAGTGCTGCTCATCGGTGTGCTGATCGCCCTGGTGCTGCGCGCCATCTTCATCGCGGCCGGCGCGGCCATCATCGCCAGCTTCTCCTGGGTCTTCTACATCTTCGGTGCGTTCCTCATCTACACCGCCTGGAAGCTCATCCAGGAAGCACGTGCCGATGAGGAGGAGGACGACTTCGAGGAGAACCGCCTCCTGAAGTCGATCGAGAAGAAGTTCGGCGTCGCCGACCGCTACCACGGCACGAAGCTCTTCATCCAGGTCAACGGCAAGCGTGTACTGACCCCGCTGATGGTCGTCATGCTCGCTATCGGCAGCACGGACATCCTCTTCGCCCTGGACTCCATCCCGGCGATCTTCGGTCTGACCCAGGACCCGTACATCGTCTTCACGGCCAACGCGTTCGCCCTGATGGGTCTGCGCCAGCTGTACTTCCTCATCGGCGGTCTGCTGAAGAGGCTGGTCCACCTCAGCTACGGCCTGTCGGTGATCCTCGGCTTCATCGGCGTCAAACTGGTGCTCCACGCACTGCACGAGAACGGGGTGCACGTCCCCGAGATCTCCATTCCGTTCTCGCTCACCGTCATCTGCGGTGTGCTGATCGTGACCACCATCACCAGTCTGATCGCCTCCAAGAAGCAGGCCGAGCGGGAAGCGGCCGAGGCTGTCGAGGCCGGCGAGACCCCGGTCAAGGACGACGACAAGGACAGCGTTCAGTCCTGACCTTCAGGTGTAGCGACGGGGGCGGATGGCAATGGAGCCATCCGCCCCCGTTCGTGTGTCCGGAGTCCTTCGTCGAACGGAGGCCGCCCCGCCGCCCGAGCGGCCTCCGATGACCGGGTGCTACGGCGAGGCCAGGGCCTCGGTGGGAGCGAGCCGGGAGGCTCGTACGGCCGGGTAGAGTCCGGCCACCGCACCGATCGCGAGGGTCGCCCCCATCCCCCCGAGCAGTGCCCACACGGGCACCACCACGGGCCACCCCTGGTAGGTGGCGAAGCCGGCCGTCACAGCCGACCCCAGCACCGCGCCACCGGCGCCGCCCAGGGCCGAGAGCAGGAGCGACTCGGCGAGGAACTGCGTGCGGATCTGTCCCCGAGTCGCCCCCAGCGAGCGGCGCAGACCGATCTCGGCCCTGCGCTCCAGCACCGAGATCACCATGGTGTTCGCGACCCCGACCCCGCCGACCAGCAGCGCCACCCCACCGAGTCCCAGCAGCAGCCCGGTGAACGCCTTCCCCGCCGCCTGCTCGGCGGCCAGTGCGTCCGACGGCCGTGAGACCTCCGCCTCGTTGGGAGCCACGGGATGCGCGCTGGGTCCGAGCACCGCGCGTACGTCCGCGACCGCTCCCTTCTCGGCCCGGGCGTAGACGGTCGTCGGGCGTCCGTCGAATCCCAGCTCGGCACGGGCGACCGACCAGCCCACCAGTGCCGCCGTGTCCAGTTCGGGAGCGAGGGCGGCCGGCTTGAGGATGCCGACCACGGTGAACCACTCCCCGCCGATCAGCACCCGGGTCCTGGGCCCGGCGCGGCCGAGCCCGAGCCGCTCGGCCGCCGACGCACCGAGGACGGTCGCCGGGTAGCGGCTGGTGGCGGTGTTCAGCCAGACCCCACTGGCGACCTCAGCCGCCACGGTGGCCGGCAGATCCTCACGCACGGCGTAGGCGGCCAGACCACCCGTCTCCACCTCGGGGATCTTGTCGCTGCGGTAGACCTTCGCCCCCTCGATCGAACCGACCGCGGAGACCGACTCCACCGGGCCGATCCGGCCCACCATCGCCTCGGCGTCCTCGGGCAACTGGGCGGCGTCACCGGTCATCGTCGACCCGGGGGACACGGTCAGCAGATTGGTGCCCAAGGTGGCGAGCGTGCGGTCGAGTTCGGCGCGCGACGAGGACGAGATCCCCACGACCCCGATCATCGCCGCGATGCCGATGGCGATGCCGAGCGCGGACAGGAACGCCCTGAGCGGCCTGGTCCGCAAGCCCACCGCCCCCACCTTGACGATGTCCCGCGGGCGCAGCCTGGCCGGTCGCAGCATGCCGGGCGAGGGGGCGTCGGACGGCTTCGGACCCCGGGGCACCGCCGTGTCCACCGGTGCCGAAGCCGCGGAGGAGGTCATCGGGCCACCTCCGTGGAGTTCTCGGCGATCCGGCCGTCCAGCATCCGTATCTGCCGGGGCAACGAGCCGGCGATCTCCCGATCATGGGTGATGATCACCACGGTGGTACCGGCCGTGTTCAACTCGCGCAGCAACCGCATCACACCCTCCCCCGATACGGAATCGAGTGCACCGGTCGGTTCGTCGGCGAGCAGCAGCGCCGGGTCGCCTGCCACCGCCCGTGCGATGGCGACCCGCTGACGCTCCCCACCGGACAACTCATGGGGCTCGTGGTCCATCCGATGGCCGAGACCGACTCGTTCCAGCGCGGCTGCTGCCCGCCGGCGCCGTTCGGCGGGGCGCAGCCCGCAGTACAGCAGTCCGTCGGCGACGTTGCCCAGTGCCGATGTGCCCCCTGCCAGGTGGAACTGCTGGAAGACAAAGCCGATCCGGCTCGCCCGCAGCGCCGACAACTGTCGGTCGGAGAGCGAACCGACCTCGTGGCCCTCGATGTGGACCTGTCCGGCGCTGGGTCGGTCCAGCGTCCCCAGTACATGCAGCATCGTCGACTTCCCCGACCCGGAAGGCCCCACTATGGCCAGGAGCTCACCACGGGAGATGTCCACCGACACCCCGTTGAGCGCCGCCACCGGACCGGGATAGACCTTGCTCACGTCCCTCAGAGAGATCACTTCGGTATCCCCACCGTGGTGCCCTGCTCGATGCCCGTTCCGGTGATCTCCACCCGGCCGTCCGCGAACAGCCCGGTGGTGACCGGGACATAGGACGAGGTGCCGCCCTTGACGACCTCCACGCCGAAGCCGCCCTCGGACAGCGCCAGCAGCGCGGCGACGGGCACGGTCAGCACGTCCTTGCGCGTCTGCGCGACAAAGTCGACGTTCACGGCGGCGAGGGCGTACGCGTCGGCGGCCCGTTGGGCCTTCGTGCCCGTGAGCTCCACCACCACTTCGACCTTGGTCTGCGCCTCCTCCTGGCCGGTGGCCGCCTCGATGACGGTGGAGACCTGGGTGACCTTGCCCTGCACCACCACCTCGTCGGGCAGGGTCACCGTGACCGTCGCACCCTTGGCGGCCACCCGCTGCTCGCTCGCCTCCAACTCCACGGTGACGGCCTTCGTCAGCCCGGTGTACGACAGCACCCTGCCGCCCTGTCCCAGCTGCCCGCCCACTTCGGCTTCCAGGCCGTCGATCCGGACCTCGCCGGGGGCGAACACCACCCGGCCCAGGTCGACCCGCCCCGACTCCTCCACCCCGAGGTCCTCCTGCCACTGCTTCACCGCATCCGCGGTCCCATCGGTGAACTCCTCGTCCACGGTGAAGCCGGTGTGCCCGAGTGCTGCCAGGTTGCGCTCCAACTGCTTCACGTCCGGTCCCTCGACACCCAAACTCAGTGCGCGGTACGCCGGGAGCGAGCCGTACATCAGGGTCACCGGACGGTTGTCCACCTCGTACAACGGATCGCCACGTCTGATGCGGTCGCCTGTCTGCGGGAGATCCGTGATGGTGCCCGGGGTGCGTTCGGCCGCTGTGGTCGCCTGTCCGTAGCCGAGTTGTCCGTCCGCGCGGTGAACGTCCCGCAGGGTCTGTCGGGTCACCTGCGTCGTGTTCGGTGGCAGTCCTCCGTCGCTCTTGCCGCCGGATGCGCCGTTGCCGTCGCCGAGTCCGAGCGCAGCCGCCGTGACGGCACCGCCCGCGGTCAGAACGGCCAGGGCGACCAGCAGGGTTGTGCGGCGTCTGCGGCGTCGGGGGCCGGTCGTACGCACCCCTGCCGCCGCTGTCGTCACGGGTGCCGCTGCACCGTCGGTCGACTCCGCGGCCCCTGTCGTACCGTCGACGGCTGCGTACGGGTGCTCCCGCAGGGAGGGGGTGCCGGTCTCGTCGGTCACCGGTTCTTCTCCTCGACCCGCTTGCGTTCGGCCTCCAGATGTTCCTTGCACGCCTTCTCGGCCGCAGCGAAGTTGGGGTCGTCATGGACCGACTTGTCCATTTGCAGACCACCACCCGGCCGTGGGTCCGGGAACTTCTCCACCCCGTTCTTCCGCATGCACGTCGCGTACTTCTGCATCGCCGCGACCACCTTCGGATCGGCCTTCTGCCCTGGTCCGGGGCCCTGGGGCTGAAACTCCCGGCACTTCTCCATCGCCTTTTCCATGGCGGCCTCGGACTCCTTCTTCTGCTTGACGATGACGCGGCCGTCCTTCGGGTCCTCCATGTCGACGCCGTTCTTGCGCATGCACTGGGCGAACTTCACGCCCATCTCCTGCTGGCTCAGGCTGGGTCGGGCACTGCCCGGTGTGTCCGAGCCGGCCTCGCCGCCCTCGGCCGAGGCCACCTTCTTGCCCCCGTCGTCGGATGAACATCCGGTCAACGCCAGGGCCAGCGCGAACGGCAGTACCGCCAGCGCGGTACGGGTGCGTGATCGCATGGGTCGTCCCTTCCTCGGACCACGGCGGCTCGAAGACCTTCCGGCCGCCTGCGTCAGATGGAACGCCGCCTCCCGTTTCCTCGCCGTTTCCCCCGGCGACCGCGCCTCCCTAACGGTGAGGAAACACAACGGCGGTCACCATGGAGACCACCGGCCCCGCACCCGTTCGACCAACTCGGCGCGCGGCGACGGGATACGGCGGACCAGGGGAGAGGAGCCGCACGTGCGCGTACTGGTGGTCGAGGATGAGCCCGTACTGGCCGACGCCATCGCGGAGTGGCTGCGCGAGGAGACGCACGCGGTCGACATCGCACTCGACGGCGCCGCCGCGCTGGAGCGGGCCACGGTGAACGACTACGACGTGATCGTGCTCGATCGCGACCTACCCGTCGTCCACGGGGACGAGGTGTGCCGTCGGGTCGTCGACTCCGGGGCCGCAGCGCGCGTACTGATGCTCACCGCCGCCGCCGAGGTGGCAGATCGGGTACGGGGCCTGGGGATCGGCGCGGACGACTACCTCACCAAGCCGTTCGCGTTCGCGGAGCTCTCCGCCCGTATCCAAGCGCTCGGGCGCCGTTGCCGACCCGCGGTGCCACCCGTGCTGCGCAGGGCCGGCATCAGCCTCGACCCCGCCCGACGCGAGGTGTTCCGGGACGGCCGCTATGTGCCCCTGTCCCGCAAGGAGTTCGCCGTACTCAGTGAACTGCTGCGGGCGGAGGGCGCCGTGGTCTCCGCCGAAATGCTGCTGGAGAAGGCGTGGGACGAGCACGCCGACCCGTTCACCGGGGCCGTGCGCCTGGCCGTCCTCAAACTCCGCCGCAAGCTCGGCGGCCCGCCCGTCGTGGAAACGATCACGGGAGCGGGGTACCGCATCCCATGAGGTCCACCGGCGCCCGGAGGCACTGGACGTACCGGCACGGAGTGCGCCGGATGCGTCTGCGGACCCGACTCACCCTGATCTACGGGGGACTGTTCATGGTCGCCGGGGTGGTGATCCTCGCAACGGTCTACGTCTTCTTCAACCAGGAGCTCAACCGCGTCAGCCCCAAGGTCATCGAGAAGTCGCTGAAGCAGGCAGCACCCTCGTCGCTGGCATCGCCGCCTGCCACGGCCGTGCCCTCATCTCCACCATCGCCATCATTTTCTTCATTGCCTTCAGTCAAGCCGTCCCAGCCAGCTTCGGCTTCGACGCCCGGACCGATGGGCTCGCCCGCACCCGGCGCTCCCTCGACCACCTTCTACGACCGCCACGGGCAGCTCGTTTCCAGCGATCTGCCCGGAGTCTGGCTCAAGGAGCAGCGGGAAGTGATCCAGGACGCGGCCGTCACCTCCCTACTGGCCCAGGGAGGCGTCGCGCTGGTGGTGGTGGGCGGCACGGCGGCCGTCGTCGGCTGGTTGGTGGCCGGGCGGGTGCTCGCCCCGCTGCACCGGGTCACCGAGACCGCCCGGCGCATCGCAGCAGCCCCCGCCGCGGGCCGGGGACTACACGAACGCATCGCGTTGCAGGGCCCCGACGACGAGGTGAAGGACCTGGCCGACACCTTCGACACCATGGTCGAGCGCCTCGACCGCTCCTTCGACGGCCAGCGCCGCTTCGTGGCCAACGCCTCCCATGAACTACGCACTCCGCTCACGCTGGGCCGGGCTCTCGTCGAGGTGGCCATGCACCGCAGAACGGCGTCGGAAGACGTGCGACAACTCGGTGAGAGCCTCTTGGAGATCAACAGCAGACATGAGCGGTTGATCAGCGGGCTGTTGCTGCTCGCCGACTCGGAGAACGAGATCGCCGATCGACTGCCCGTCGATCTGGCCGACATCGTCAACCATGTGGTGTCCCAGACCGCAGCGGAGGCGAGCCGGTCCGGGATCACCGTGCACGAGTGCGCGCAGGAGGCGCTCACCACGGGTGACGCCCTCTTGCTCGAACGGATGGTGCACAACCTCGTGGAGAACGGCATCCGTCACAACGCCGGGGACGGAGGCGCCTTGTACGTCGTCAGTCGCACCGGAGCCGACGGGGCCGCAGAGGTCGAGGTCTCCAACACCGGGCCCGCGGTGCCGCCGTACGACATACCCGGGCTCTTCGAGCCGTTCCGTCGGCTGGGGGCCGATCGCCTGGTCAGCGCCAAGGGTGCGGGGCTCGGCCTCTCGATCGTCCGGGCGGTGGCCCGTGCGCACGGCGGAACGGTCAACGCCAGCCCCCGGGAGGGGGGCGGGCTGGTGGTGACGGCGACCTTGCCGGCCTGACCGGCAAGGCTCCGCTGTGGGCCCCTGCGGAACCCCGTGGATCTCGGTGTCACCAGCCCCGTTCGCGCCACTCGGACAGGTGCGGGCGCTCCGCGCCCAAAGTGGTGTCCTTGCCGTGCCCCGGATAGACCCAGGTCTCGTCCGGCAGTGGAGCGAAGAGCTTGGTCTCCACGTCGTGGAGGAGGCTGGCGAACGCCTCGGGGTCCTTGCGGGTGTTGCCCACTCCGCCGGGGAACAGGCAGTCGCCGGTGAAGACGTGGGGGTGTCCGTGCGGATCGTCGAAGACCAGGGCGATGGAGCCCGGGGTGTGCCCCACGAGATGGCGGGCGGTCAACTCCACCCTGCCCACCCGGATGGTGTCCAGGTCATCGACCCGTACGTCGGTGGGGACGGGGATGCCTTCGGCGTCCAAGGCGCCGGCGTAGGTGCGCGCACCCGTGGCGGCGACCACCTCGCCGAGCGCCTGCCAGTGGTCACCGTGGCGATGCGTGGTGACCACCGAGGCGATGGAGTCGTCCCCGATCAACTGGAGCAGGGTCTGTGGGTCGTTGGCCGCGTCGATGAGCAACTGCTCGCCGGTCGCCCGGCAGCGCAACAGGTAGCAGTTGTTGTCCATCGGGCCGACCGCGACCTTGGAGATCATCAGATCGGTCAGCTCGTGCACATCCGCCGGTCCGCCGACCTTCACCACACCGCTGTACGTCATGGTGGGCAGCCTATAGCGGGGGCAGTACGGGTGGAGTGGCGCCGGGAGCAGTGCCGCCGACGGTCAGTTCCATCAGCTCCGCCCCGGCGCGCCGGCCCGCGAGCCACCCCAGCAGCACCGGCGCCGGTCCGGCGACGCTGACGGGCTCTCCCCGGGTGCCTCCCGTGTGCCAGTCACCGGTACCGGCGGCTGCGACCACATGGATCGGGGGGACCTCGGGGTGGCCCGCGAACCGCTCGGTCAGGAACGCGATCTCCCGGGCGGTGAAGTCGGCCGGCAGATGCTCCAGCTCGTAGCCGATGTCCAGGTCGACATGGTGCAGCTCGACCTCGACGAGCCTGCGGAAGGGCACGCGGGACGCCGAGTCGGTGACGCCGTTGCGCAGCTCTACGGTGCGGTCCCAGTCGGCGGGGCGGGCGCCCGCGTCCGCAAAACGTGCGGCGCTGTCGCGGACGTCAGCGAGCTGTGCGGAGAGCGGCCGGGGGGCGTCCCGCTCGATGTCCTCCTCGCGGGCCGCGGCGCTCTCGTACATCGGGCGCCCTTCGAGCACATTGACGAGGGCGTCGGCATTTCGGGCCAGGTGGGCGAGCACATGGCCGCGGCTCCAGCCGGGCAGCCGTGACGGTCCGGCGAGGTGGGCGTTGTCCAGGGCGGCGGTGGCGCTCAGCAGCCGCTCGGTCGCGTCGCGGAGAGAGGCCAGGTCACGTTGGGGATCGATCATGGGCCCGACCCTAGCCCGGCCACTCATTCGGGTGAAGGTGGCTTCCGGCGGCCGTAAATCGAATGTGCGTGCTATAGCCTGGGGAGAGGCATCCTTGGTTCTCAGGCACTCGATCCCTTCAGCCCATGCAGCGGTCCTCCGACATATTTGACGGTCCGCTTTACGCTGGAAGGCTGGAGCAGTCCGGGTCGGGGCAGCCACCCTCACTTCCCTCGTCCTGCCCATGACCTTCAGGACCTCCCTTGATCTTCCCCAGGTCTCTCCAGACCAGGTCTCTCTAAGAAAGGTGCGGACCCGGCGTGGCCGACCGTCTCATCGTCCGTGGCGCTCGCGAGCACAACCTCAAGAACGTCTCGCTCGACCTCCCCCGTGACTCCCTGATCGTGTTCACGGGGCTCTCGGGGTCCGGCAAGTCCTCGCTCGCCTTCGACACGATCTTCGCCGAGGGCCAGCGCCGCTATGTGGAATCCCTGTCGTCCTACGCCCGCCAGTTCCTGGGGCAGATGGACAAGCCCGACGTCGACTTCATCGAGGGACTGTCCCCGGCCGTCTCCATCGACCAGAAGTCGACCTCCCGCAACCCCCGCTCCACGGTCGGCACGATCACCGAGGTCTACGACTACCTCCGGCTGCTGTTCGCCAGGATCGGCAAGCCCCACTGCCCCGAGTGCGGGCGCCCCATCACGCGCCAGTCGCCGCAGGCGATCGTGGACAGGGTCCTGGAGCTGCCCGAGGGCAGCCGCTTCCAGGTGCTCTCCCCGCTGGTGCGCGAGCGCAAGGGGGAGTTCGTCGATCTCTTCGCCGACCTCCAGACGAAGGGGTACAGCCGCGCCAGGGTGGACGGGCAGACCATCCAGCTCGCCGAGCCTCCGACGCTGAAGAAGCAGGAGAAGCACACCATCGAGGTGGTGATCGACCGCCTCACGGTGAAGGACGGCGCCAAGCGGCGGCTGACCGACTCGGTCGAGACCGCCCTCGGGCTCGCCGGCGGCATGGTGGTCCTGGACTTCGTCGACCTGCCCGAGGACGACCCCGAGCGCGAGCGGATGTACTCGGAGCACCTGTACTGCCCGTACGACGATCTGTCGTTCGAGGAACTGGAGCCCCGGTCCTTCTCGTTCAACTCTCCGTTCGGCGCCTGCCCCGACTGCACCGGCATCGGCACCCGTATGGAGGTCGATCCCGAGCTGATCGTCCCCGACGAGGACAAGTCGCTGGACGAAGGGGCGATCCACCCCTGGTCACACGGCCACACCAAGGAGTACTTCGGGCGCCTGATCGGCGGGCTGTCGAAAGCGCTGGGCTTCTCCACCGACATGCCCTGGGCCGGGCTGCCGCAGCGAGCCAAGAAGGCCCTGCTGCACGGGCACAAGACCCAGGTCGAGGTCCGCTACCGCAATCGGTACGGTCGCGAGCGCGCCTACACCACCCCGGCCTTCGAAGGTGCCGTCCAGTTCGTACGCAGGCGGCACCAGGAGGCCGAGAGCGACACCAGCAGGGAGCGCTTCGAGGGCTATATGCGCGAGGTGCCCTGCCCGACCTGTCAGGGCACGCGGCTGAAGCCGATCGTCCTCGCCGTCACGGTGATGGGGAAGTCGATCGCCGAGGTCTCCGCGATGTCGATCAGCGACTGTGCCGAGTTCCTCGGTCGGCTGAAGCTGAACACCCGGGACAAGAAGATCGCCGAGCGGGTGCTCAAGGAGGTCAACGAGAGGCTGCGCTTCCTCGTGGACGTCGGCCTGGACTACCTCTCGCTGAACCGCGCCGCCGGCACGCTCTCCGGAGGCGAGGCCCAGCGCATCCGGCTGGCGACCCAGATCGGCTCCGGACTCGTCGGGGTGCTCTACGTCCTCGACGAGCCGTCCATCGGTCTGCACCAGCGGGACAACCACCGGTTGATCGAGACGCTCGTCCGACTCCGTGACATGGGCAACACCCTGATCGTCGTCGAGCACGACGAGGACACGATCAAGGTGGCCGACTGGGTGGTCGACATCGGCCCCGGCGCCGGTGAGCACGGCGGCGAGGTGGTGCACTCCGGACCGCTCAAGGAGCTCCTGGCCAACAAGGAGTCCATGACCGGGCAGTACCTCGCGGGGAAGCGGTCCATCCCGACCCCGGAGATCCGCAGACCCGTGGATCCCACCCGTCAGCTCACGGTCCACGGCGCCCGGGAGAACAACCTCCGCGACATCGACGTCGCGTTCCCGCTCGGGGTGCTCACCGCCGTTACGGGCGTATCGGGCTCGGGCAAGTCCACCCTGGTCAACGACATCCTCTACACGCATCTGGCGCGCGAGCTCAACGGTGCGAAGTCGGTCCCCGGCCGGCACACCCGGGTCGAGGGCGACGACCTCGTCGACAAGGTCGTCCACGTCGACCAGTCGCCCATCGGACGTACGCCCCGGTCGAACCCGGCCACGTACACCGGTGTCTTCGACCACGTCCGCAGGCTGTTCGCGGAGACGATGGAGGCCAAGGTCCGCGGATACCTCCCCGGCCGGTTCTCCTTCAACGTCAAGGGGGGCCGCTGCGAGAACTGCTCCGGCGACGGCACCATCAAGATCGAGATGAACTTCCTGCCGGACGTCTATGTGCCGTGCGAGGTCTGTCACGGTGCGCGCTACAACCGGGAGACGCTGGAAGTCCACTACAAGGGCAAGTCCATCGCCGAGGTGCTGGACATGCCGATCGAGGAGGCACTGAGCTTCTTCGAGGCGGTGCCGACCATCGCCCGCCATCTGAAGACGTTGAACGAGGTGGGCCTGGGGTATGTCCGGCTCGGGCAGTCCGCGCCGACGCTCTCCGGCGGCGAGGCCCAGCGGGTCAAGTTGGCCTCGGAGCTGCAAAAGCGTTCCACGGGCAGCACGGTCTACGTGCTTGACGAGCCCACCACCGGACTGCACTTCGAGGACATCAGCAAGCTGATCACGGTCCTCTCAGGTCTGGTGGACAAGGGCAACACCGTCATCGTCATCGAGCACAACCTCGATGTGATCAAGACCGCTGACTGGGTCCTGGACATGGGGCCCGAGGGCGGTAGCGGTGGCGGTCTGGTGATCGCCGAGGGTAGCCCCGAGGAGGTCGCCGCAGTTCCCACCAGCCACACCGGGAAGTTCCTGCGGGAGATCCTGGATGCTGACCGGATCAGCGATGCGGCGATGCCGCAGACCCGGTCGAGCACTCGCAAGACGGCTGCGAAGACGTCCGCGAGGAAGGCGACCGCCAAGGCCACGGCAACGAAGTCGACAACGGCCAAGGCTGCGGCGACCAAGACCGCGACCAAGACCGCGACCAAGACCGCGACCAAGACCGCGACCAAGACAGCGGCCAAGACAGCGGCCAAGGCGACCGTGGCCAAGACGGCGGCCAAGACCGCAGCCGGGCAGAAGACGGCTGCCAAGTCAGCCGCCGTGCGCAAGACTGCCGCGACGAAGACCGCGCGGTCCCGCAAGGCATGAGCCCACGAGTCTCGACTCCAACCACCGGGAAGCACCTTCGTCGGTCGGAATCGGACTGAGCGCCGAGCCGGTGCTTCTCGCCACCACACCAACGGTCGTGGCAGCGGGAAGCACCGGCTCGGACCGTATGCCCTCGTCAGTGTTCCCCCGTCCGCCCGTCGATGCCTCCGAAGAACTGGAGCGCGGTGGGGAAGCGGGGTGTGGCAGGCTCACGGTCTGCGGATCGACCCTCCCCCCGCCGACCAGGTCCGCGCACAGGAGCGCCGTAGTGATCCCACCCCGTCTGATCCCCCTGCTGGAGCAGTTCGACTTCGCCCACGAACGCCTGGCCAACCGGCTGGCCGGGCCCGTCATGGACAGCGGCGACGGGACAGACACCCAGGTCGGCCCCATGACCGACCGGGAGTACCTCTGGGAGCCGACGTCGGACTGCTGGTCGGTTCGGCGACGCACGGACGGGCCAGGCCCGCGCGCAACGCTGCTGGCCGGCGCGGGGGAGTGGGGGCGGGACGGAGCGGCGTATCCGCATCCCTGGCCGCCGCCCTTCACGACCATCGCATGGCGCCTCAGCCACCTCACCGAGATGCTCGCCCTGCGGGCTGACCACACGGCCGGCAGCCATGCGCTCACCCGGGACGACCATCCGGTCGAGGGGGACGCGAGGGGTGCGATGGCGGCCTTCGGTGTGGGAGCCACCGCCTGGCGTCGGGCCCTGTCCCACGTCGACGACACCGCTCTGGACACCGTGGGGTACTGCACCTACCCCCATGGCAGCGATGCGGAGGAGCCGTTCATCGACATCGTGTGGTGGGTCAACCAGGAGTTGTTGCACCACGGGGCGGAGATCGCCCTGCTGCGCGATCTGTACCGGGTCTCGCACCCCTGACCCGCCCGACATCGCGCCTGCCCGACTTCCCGCCCGCCCCACAGCCCGCCCGCCGCACCGCACCCGGCCAGGGCGCAGAACTTGCCGGCCGGGTCCGATCCCCGAAACCGGTACGGGCCCGGCCTCGGTCCGCCCCACCAGTACCGCCCGGACACCAGCCAGCAGTCCGCAGCGCCTCAGCCGTGACACGCCGGTTCGCTAGCTGCCCCCCAGCTCATGGGCGTACGGCGGTTGGGCACCGGACCGGGAGCACGTCACCGCCGCCGCCCGGGCGGCGAACTCCAGCACCTCGCGCCAGCCGTCCGCGTCCAGGGCCGCCAGTGCGTGCGGCGAGAGGGCGTCCCGAACGGCCAGGGCGTGGAGCAGGGCGGCGTTCACCGTGTCGCCGGCCCCGATGGTGTCCACGACCTTCACCGCGGTGGCCGGAACTGACACTTCCACGCCATGGCGGGTCCACACCGTCAGGCCCGCCCCGCCCCGTGTCAGCACCACGGCGCCGGGCCCCTGTGGCACGCCGCCCAGCCAGTGGGCGTCCTCCTCCGAGAGCTTCAGCAGCGACACATCGGGCAGCCAGCTCGAAAACCGCTTCCGGTACGCATCAGGGTCGGGGATCAGACCCGGCCGCACATTGGGGTCGAGGAGCGTCACCAGTCCGCGCCGTGCCTCCCGCCGCAGCAAGCACTCGTAGTCCGTCGCGGCCGGCTCCAGCACCAGCGAGCAGGTGCCCAGGGCCACCGCGCGCACCTGAGGGGGCAGCGACGGGGGCAGCTCGAAGAGACGGTCGGCGGTGCCTTCGGCGTAGAACGTGTACCCCGCGGAGCCGTCCGCGCCCACGGTGGCGACGGCCAGCGTCGTCGGTTCCGGGCCGCGCACCACGAGCGAGGTGTCCACACCGGCGCCGTGCAGCCCGGCGAGCAGGGCGTCACCGAAGCCGTCGGTCGACATGCGCGAGCAGAACGCCACCGGCGCGCCGAGCCGCCCCAGGGCCACCGCGGTGTTGTACGGTCCGCCGCCGAGGCGGGGGAGCAGGGGTGCGAGCCCTGTTCCCTCCGCATGCGGGACCAGGTCGATCAGGGACTCTCCGGCGACGACGATCACCGACCGAAAGTAACGCATGGGACTCCTGAGACTTGGGCCGGGGAGGGGAGCCCGCTCATCGGCCCAGCGGTCGGCGTCGGTATTGTCGGCTCTGTCGCCACGGCACCAGTTCCGCCCGTCCGGGCGACACCCCGCCCCATGATCGAAAGCGTGGAGTCCTCATGTCCGGCCACTCCCCAGCCGCCCGTCGCACCGTGCTGAAAGGCGCGGCCCTCGCCGGGGCCGCCGGTCTGGGGGTCGCCGGCTGCTCCACCGAATCCAAGCTCGGACACGCCAAGAACCCGGTCCCCACCGCGCCGGTGGAACTGGGTGCGGCGGACGCCGTCCCAGTCGGAGGGTCCAAGCTCTATCGCGAGCAGCGCATCCTGGTGAGCTGCCCCGCCGCAGGCGAGTACAAGGCATTCAGCGCCCAGTGCACCCATGCGGGTTGTGTGCTGGACAAGATCGTGGAGAACGAGGGCAACTGCCCCTGCCACGGCAGCCGCTTCGACGTGACCACAGGCGAGGCGCTCCAGGGGCCGGCGACCGTACCCCTCCCGGCCGTCCCGATCAAAGCCGAGAACGGGCGACTGATCGCCGGTCCCGAGAGCTGAGGACCGCCCGTGCCGGAGGGCGCCGGGGCCGTGCTCGCCGCCCCCGGAACCTGTCGGATGGCGTGCTCGGCCCGGCCCCCTGCGGGCGCTGACCGTGGGCATCGATCAATCCCAGTCCCAGTCGATCCCGAGGATCCCGGGCCGCACCCCCTGCTCGACGAGATGGACCGTGCGGTGGTGCCCGCTCAGGGTCAGATCCGTTCTTGCGCCGCGCGGCGCGCCGGTCGTGGCCTGGGCGAACCGGCGGCAGCGCACCGGCAGCGCCCCCTGGTCGAAGGCCACCTGGAGCACGTACTGCCCGCCCGCGTAGGTGAAGCCCCGCACGTACTCGCCACTCGGACCGCCCGTTCCGTCCTCGAACCCGTAGCTGAAGAGGTACGTGTCACCAGCCCGCAGCCGGGCGTCGAAGAGGAGTTCTGCGACGACCACCCCCGTCTGACGGTCCGAGCGGACCCGTCCGGTACGGCAGTTCTCCCGTGCGGTGACCTCGATCCGTTCGGGATCGCATCCGGCTTCGCCGTGGTGGATGGCGAGATAGCGGTCGATCCCGTCGCGGTGGGCGCGGACGACGTGCTGTGATCCGCGTGCCAGCAGTTGTCGCCGGGCACCGATCCGCACCCTCTCGTGGTGGCCGACGGTGTGCAGTCCGCCGTCGGTGGGCGCTTCCAGGTCGGCGAGCAGTCGCTCGACCGTGTCCGAGACCTCCAGCAGGGAGCGGTAGGAGCGCGAGGCGGGGCGTTCGACGTCCGAGCGCGCGCCGTTCTCACCGTCGAGCAGTCTCAGCAGGGAGTTGCCGGGCAGCGACAGCACGTCTTCGAGTGCCCGCACGGCTCGTAGCGACTCGGGGCGCTGCGGTCGGCGGGCTCCCTGCTGCCAGTAGCTGAGGCTCGTCACCCCGACCTTGATGCCGCGGTGGGCGAGGTGGTGCTGGACGCGGTGCAGGGGCAGCCCGCGCACGGCCAGCGCCGCCCTGAGCGCCAGATGGAAGGGGCCGGTGTGCAGCACCTGCGCCAGATCGGCTTCGGTATGACCCATGAGTGCCTCTCCCCAGGTGCGTGTTCCCTGCACGGAGGACAGTGAACGTTCACGACCGGGGTGTGCCCTGTGGCCAGGCGATCACGGCCGTCCAGGTGGGGCGGGACTCATCCGTTCACATCCCGGCCGTCGCGTTCACAGCTCCATGTCTCCCGCATTGAAGCGTGTTGACCTGCTCGCGACAAGGATCGATGCTCAACCAGCAGCGTCCGGACGCGCTCCTCCACCCCTCACCATCCCTCAGGGAGGACCGCGATGCGCAGTACCAGGAGACGACTTGCCGCGATGGCGGCAGTCCTCGCCGCCCTCGTCACCCTGCCCCTGTCCTCGGCCGTCGCCGCCACCCCGGCGACCGACGGCAGCTCCGCCCAGGCCGCACTGGCCAGCAAGCGGCTCAACATCACCATGCAGGCCCAGTTGAAGACCAACTGGTGCTGGGCCGCAGCCGGCAACACGATCGCCACGTTCTACGGCCGCACCTACTCGCAGAACCAGTTCTGCAACGCCGCCTTCAACCGGTCGCAGAACACCCAGTGCCCCAACAACCAGGCCACGCTCGGCAATGTGCAGACCGGGTTGCGCTGGGCGGGCATCAACCCCGGCTCCTACGTCACCGGCTGGCTGAACTACTCCACGGTCCAGACCGAAATCAACTCCAACCGTCCGATAGAGACCCGTATCCAATGGTCCAGCGGCGGTGGTCACATGCATGTGATCTACGGCTACGACACCGCCAGCAGTTGGGTGTACTGGGGCGATCCCTGGCCCTCCAGCGGACGGTACAACTGGGCCACCCACGCCTGGTACATCAACAACAGCAGTCACTCCTGGACCCACTCGCTCTACCGGATCGGGGCGTGAGCGCGATGAAGCCGACGTCTAGAGCACCCCGGCTGACCGCCGCGGTCGCCGCCTGCATCGCGTTGGGCACGGCCGGTACCCTCACGGGCGCCTCCACGGCCGCCGCCGACAGCACACCGAGCCTCACGGCAGCCGCGACGGACCTCACCGAGGCCCGCAAGGCCGCCACGGCTCCCGCAACCCTCGACACCCTCTCCCGGTTCTTCGCCCGTGACGGGGCCGTCGCCCGATCGGCCGCGGCACCCCGTGCGGAGGGCGCGACGGTCCCCGTCCACACCCTGTCGCCCGCGTTCGTCGCGGGCAGGGCCGGCGCACCCGTGGCCCAACTGGAGTTCGTCGCCACCAAGGCCGTCTCGTCCGACGGCCAGAAGGCGTCCGTCTGGGCGGCCCGGGTGGGTTCCGCCTGGCAGGTGGTGAACATAGCCACCGGCGACGACGAACTCCGGTACGCCCAACTGGGTGCCGCCAAGTTGGCCGGCGGCACCGTCTTCAAGGAACCGCAGATCGACGCCTGGTACGTCAGCAAGGGCACCAAGGTCCTCCCGCTCGACGAGGACGCGATCCGCGCGGTCGGCAGCAAGGGCACCACCCTCGCCGCCTACGGGAACCGGGTGCGCGCCGCCTACGGCGACAAGCTCCCCGGCTCCACCTACGCGAAGAAGGGTGTGGCCGGCGGCTACGACCAGTCGGCACCGGAGCCCCGGGCCGCCGCCGGGTCCTCCCAGGCCGTCGACGAGCGCGATGCCGGCGCGCTCACGGTCTCCTCGGTCACGGCGGGCGCGGGTGCCGTCCTCGCCGTCGCCCTGTGCGGGGTGACGGCGCTGAGGCTCCGCCGCCGCGGCTGAGTGCCAGGGGCGCCCGCCACCCCAGCCGGTGGCGGGCGCCCGAACCACGATCGGGCGTCGAACCCGCTGCGGAACCCCCCTGCCGCGACGGCCCCCACCCCACCGCCGTCGCGGCCTGCCGCGCGCAACGCCGCCCGGCCCAGAGCGCGGGGCCGGTGCTCCCCTGGGCACCGGTCCCGCGGTCATGCCCTGACGTGGCCTGACTGTCAGCCCCCGCCAGTAGGGTGGACGGTATGGCAGACCCCTCCAGCTACCGTCCCAGGCCGGGAGAGATCCCCGACTCCCCGGGGGTCTACAAGTTCCGCGACGAGCACCGCCGGGTGATCTACGTCGGGAAGGCCAAGAGCCTGCGTCAGCGCCTCGCCAGCTACTTCCAGGACCTGGCGAATCTGCACCCGCGCACGGCCACCATGGTCACCACCGCGGCAGCGGTGGAGTGGACGGTCGTCTCCACCGAGGTCGAGGCCCTCCAACTGGAGTACTCCTGGATCAAGGAGTACGACCCCCGGTTCAACGTCAAGTACCGCGACGACAAGAGCTATCCCTACCTCGCGGTCACGCTGAACGAGGAGTTCCCGCGGGTCCAGGTCATGCGCGGGGCCAAGCGCAAGGGCGTGCGCTACTTCGGCCCGTACGGCCAGGCATGGGCCATCCGCGAGACCGTCGACCTGATGCTGCGGGTCTTTCCCGTACGGACCTGCTCGGCCGGCGTGTTGAAGAACCACCAGCAAAAGGGCCGGCCCTGCCTCCTCGGCTACATCGGCAAGTGCTCGGCACCGTGCGTGGGGCGGGTCACCGCCGAGGAGCACCGCGAACTGGCCGAGGAGTTCTGCGACTTCATGGCGGGCCGCACCGGGACCTACATCCGCCGTCTGGAGAAGCAGATGACGGCCGCCGCCGAGGAGATGGAGTACGAGCGCGCGGCCCGGTTGCGCGACGACATAGACGCCCTACGGCGCGCCCTGGAGAAGAACGCCGTGGTGCTCGCCGATGCCACGGACGCCGATCTGATGGCACTGGCCGAGGACGAACTGGAAGCCGCCGTGCAGATCTTCCACGTCCGCGGCGGACGGGTGCGCGGACAGCGCGGCTGGGTCACGGACAAGGTCGAAGCAGTCGACACGGCCGGCCTCGTCGAGCACGCGCTCCAGCAGCTGTACGGCGAGGAGCGCGGCGAGTCGGTCCCCAAGGAGGTCCTGGTCCCTGCCCTGCCCGAGGCAGCGGACACGGTCGGGCAGTGGCTCAGCGAGCGCCGCGGCGCCCAGGTGTCGCTGCGCATTCCGCAGCGCGGCGACAAGAAGGACCTGATGGAGACGGTCCAGCGCAACGCCCAACAAGCGCTGGCCCTCCACAAGACCAAACGCGCCAGCGACCTCACCACCCGGTCCCGGGCGCTGGAGGAGATCGCCGAAGCCCTCGGTCTTGACTCGGCACCCCTGCGGATCGAGTGCTTCGACATCTCCCACTTCCAGGGCGAGGACGTCGTGGCCTCCATGGTCGTGTTCGAGGACGGGCTGCCCCGCAAGAGCGAGTACCGCCGGTTCCAGATCAAGGGCCGGGTCGGAGACACCCAGGTGTGGCACGGCGAGGGACAGGACGACGTCCGGTCCATGCATGAGGTGATCAGCCGCAGGTTCCGCCGCTACCTGGCCGAGAAGGATCGTACGGGCGAGTGGATCGGCGCGGACGATCCGGGCGAGCGGGACGGCATGCCCGGTACCGCCACGCACCCGAGCCACCCGAGCCACGCAGACCACGCAAGCCATGCAGACCATGCAGACCACGCGGGGGGCCCAGGGGGCCCGGCCACCGATGACGACGGTCGGCCCCGGCGCTTCGCGTACCCCCCGCAACTGGTCGTGGTGGACGGTGGGCAGCCTCAGGTCGCCGCAGCCCGGCGCGCGCTGGACGAGCTCGGCATCGACGATGTGGCCGTCTGCGGACTCGCCAAGCGGCTGGAAGAGGTCTGGCTGCCCGGCGAGAGCGATCCGGTCGTCCTGCCACGCTCCAGCGAGGGCCTCTACCTCCTCCAGCGGGTGCGTGACACCGCCCACGACTTCGCCATCCGCTACCAGCGGTCCAAGCGGACCAAACGCATCCGTACCAGCCCCCTGGACGCCGTCCACGGTCTGGGGGAGCGCCGGAAACAAGCGTTGATCAAGCATTTCGGCTCGGTCAAGCGGCTGCGACAGGCCACAATCGAGCAGATCTGCGAAGTACCCGGCATGGGCCGCAAGACCGCCGAATCCGTGGTCGCCGCCCTTGCCGCGGCGGCACCCGCCGCCCCTGCCGTGAACACGGCGACAGGAGAGATCATGGAAGAGAACGACGGGGGCAGCACAGCATGAGCGAGCACGACGGAGACGGAGCAGCAGAAGTGAGTACGGCCACCACCACCGAATCGGGCGAGGCAGCGGAAGCCGCGATTCCCGAGCTGGTGATCATCTCCGGTATGTCCGGCGCCGGGCGCAGCACCGCCGCCAAGTGCCTGGAGGACCTCGGATGGTTCGTCGTCGACAACCTGCCGCCCGCGCTGATCCCCACCATGGTGGAGCTGGGCGCGCGCTCCCAGGGCAATGTGGCCCGGATCGCGGTCGTCGTCGACGTCCGCGGCCGGCGGTTCTTCGACAACCTCCGCGAGTCCCTCGCCGACCTCGACGCCAAGCAGGTCACTCGGCGGATCGTCTTCCTCGAATCGTCGGACGACGCCCTGGTGCGCCGCTTCGAATCGGTCCGCAGGCCGCACCCCCTCCAGGGCGACGGCCGGATCGTCGACGGCATCGCGGCCGAGCGCGACCTCCTGCGCGAACTGCGCGGGGACGCCGACCTGGTCATCGACACCTCCAGCCTGAACGTGCACGAACTGCGGGCCAAGATGGACGCCCAGTTCGCGGGCGAGGAGGAGCCCGAGCTCCGGGCCACCGTGATGTCCTTCGGCTTCAAGTACGGGCTGCCGGTCGACGCCGACCTCGTCGTCGACATGCGGTTCCTGCCCAACCCGCACTGGGTTCCGGAGCTGCGTCCCTTCACCGGCCGCAACGAAGAGGTGTCCAACTACGTCTTCAACCAGCCCGGCGCCAAGGAGTTCCTCGACCAGTACACCGAGCTGCTCCAGCTGATCGCCGCCGGCTACCGTCGCGAGGGCAAGCGGTACGTGACCATCGCTGTCGGCTGTACGGGCGGCAAGCACCGCTCGGTCGCCACCTCCGAGAAGCTGGCCGCGCGGCTCTCCGCAGCCGGCGTCGAGACCGTCGTCGTCCACCGGGACATGGGGCGCGAGTGAGCATCAACACCCTGCGGCTGCGGCGGTTGCGCAGATCCGCGCACACCGCCGTGGGCCGCAAACGCGGCGCTCAGCCCAAGGTCGTCGCCCTCGGCGGCGGCCGGGGGCTGTCCGCGTCGCTGGCGGCCCTGCGCCGTATCACCGGGGACCTCACCGCCGTGGTCACCGTCGCCGACGACGGAGGCTCCAGCGGGCGGCTCCGGGAGGAGCTCGGGGTCCTGCCCCCCGGCGACCTCCGCAAGGCCCTGGCCGCCCTGTGCGGGGACGACGACTGGGGCCAGACCTGGTCGAGGGTGATCCAGCACCGCTTCCAGTCCCACGGCGACCTCCATGAGCACGCGGTCGGCAATCTGCTGATCGTCGCCCTCTGGGAGCAGCTCGGTGACCATGTCCAAGCCCTCGACCTGGTGGGCAAGCTATTGGGCGCCCACGGGCGGGTGCTCCCCATGTCCGCCGTACCGCTGGAGCTCCAGGCCCTGGTCCGGGGGCACGACCCGGCGCGCCCCTTCGACGTGGACACGGTACGCGGGCAGGCGACGGTCGCCCTGACCCCGGGCGACGTGCAGTCCGTCCATCTCGTCCCGCACGATCCCCCCGCCGTACCGGAGGCCGTCGCCGCCGTTCTTGACGCCGATTGGGTGGTTCTCGGACCCGGTTCCTGGTTCTCCTCCGTCATCCCGCACCTGCTGGTGCCCGAGCTGCTGGATGCCCTGGTGGAGACCAAGGCCAGGCGTGTCCTCTCACTCAATCTGGCACCCCAGCCCGGTGAAACAGAAGGCTTCTCACCGCAGCGTCATTTGGAGGTTTTGGGACGACACGCGCCTAAACTCGCATTGGACGTGGTGCTGGCCGACGAGGCCGCCGTGCCCGATCGCAGCTTGCTCGCCGATGCCGCCGAGCGTCTCGGCGCCGCGGTCGAGCTGGCCCCTGTGGCCTCGCCCGACAGAGTTCCACGGCACGACCCGGAACTGTTGGCCGCCGCGTACGACCGTATTTTTCGGATGCATGGAAGGATCGGCCCATGGCGATGACGGCAGCGGTGAAAGACGAGATCTCCCGGCTTCCCGTCACCCGGACCTGCTGCAGAAAAGCAGAGGTTTCGGCGATCCTGCGGTTCGCGGGCGGGTTGCACCTGGTGAGCGGACGGATCGTGATCGAGGCGGAGCTGGACACCGGCATCGCCGCCCGGCGGTTGAAGCGGGACATCCTGGAGATCTTCGGCCATGGCTCGGAGCTGATGGTGATGGCGCCCGGCGGGCTGCGCCGCGGCTCGCGCTATGTCGTCCGGGTGGTTGCGGGCGGTGATCAGCTGGCGCGCCAGACCGGTCTGGTGGACGGCCGTGGTCGGCCGATCCGGGGCCTGCCGCCCCAGGTCGTCTCCGGTGCCACCTGTGACGCCGAGGCGGCGTGGCGCGGCGCCTTCCTGGCCCACGGTTCGCTGACCGAGCCGGGTCGCTCCTCGTCCCTTGAGGTCACCTGCCCCGGCCCGGAGGCGGCGCTCGCCCTGGTGGGCGCGGCGCGTCGGCTCTCCATCGGTGCCAAGGCGCGCGAGGTACGGGGTGTGGACCGGGTCGTCGTGCGGGACGGTGACGCCATCGGCGCGCTGTTGACCAGGCTGGGCGCCCATGAGTCGGTGCTGGCCTGGGAGGAGCGCCGGATGCGGCGCGAGGTGCGGGCCACCGCCAACCGGCTGGCCAATTTCGACGACGCCAACCTCCGTCGCTCTGCCCGGGCCGCGGTCGCGGCCGGCGCACGGGTCCAGCGGGCGTTGGAGATCCTGGGCGAGGAGGTTCCCGAGCACCTCGCAGCGGCGGGCCGACTGCGCATGGAGCACAAGCAGGCGTCCCTGGAGGAGTTGGGAGCCCTCGCCGACCCGCCGTTGACGAAGGACGCGGTCGCGGGGCGCATCCGTCGGCTGTTGGCCATGGCCGACAAGAGGGCACAGGACCTGGGGATTCCCGGTACGGAGTGCAACCTCACCGAGGAGATGGCGGACGGCCTCGTCGGCTGAACTCACCGCGCCCGTGCCGGCCCGATCGCGCCGGACGGCTCAACGGACCCGCTCACGGCACTCCACGGAGTGCCGTGTCCCATGTCCGGCCCCGATGCTGAGGCCAGGTCATGTCCAGCGGGAATGACTCCGTCCGGTGCCTTCGCCCGAGCCGCTCGGACCCGATCGGGTTGCACGGAAGGCCACTTCAGCCACGTCCCGCTCTCATATACCAGCGCGCGCTCCTTGACATGGCCATGGACGCTGATGAGTCTGGCGTCTGTTCACTTTCCTGGCACACACCAGCAAGGGGGGCTTATGAGACGCAGAGCGAGTGCGATCCTTGCCGCCGTTTCACTTCTGACCGCCGCACTAGCCGTCGCACCACTCGCCCAGGCCGAGCCGGCCCCGGACGGGGGCGGCGACGGACTGTCCGTATGGCACGCGAAAATCACCAAGGCCCAGGTTCCGTTGGTCCTCGCGACGGGCGCCGACGGGCATGAACTCAGTTCCCAGGTGCCCGACCAGGGCACCGGCACCGTTGAGTTGTACCTCACCGATGAACAGGCCGGTGAGCTGCGCCAACAGGGCGTCGGCGTCACCGAGCACAAGATCTCCGCCGCCGTCAGCAAACGGCTCGCGGCAGCGGGCGACGGCGTCTACCGCCCGTACGGCGGCGCCGGTGGTCTCAAGAACGAGATCCTCGCCACCGCCCAGGCCCACCCCTCCCTCACCAAGGTCATCAGCATCGGCAAGTCCGTCAAGGGCCAGGACATCCTCGCCCTGAAGGTCAGCAAGGGCGCCGACCGCTACCGGGACGGGTCCAAGCCCTCCACCCTGTACATGTCCAACCAGCACGCCCGGGAGTGGATCACTCCTGAGATGACCCGGCGGCTGATGCACCACTACCTCACCAACTACGGCAAGGACCCGCGGATCACCAAGATCGTGGACTCCACCGAGCTGTGGTTCGTGATCTCCGCCAACCCTGATGGATACGACTACACGTTCCAGGGCACCGAAGAACGGCAGTGGCGCAAGAACCTGCGCGACAACGACCGCAACGGTGTGATCGAGGCGGGCGACGGCGTCGACCTCAACCGCAACTTCTCGTACAAGTGGGGTTACGACGACGAAGGCTCCTCGCCCGACCCCTTCGACGAGACCTTCCGCGGCAGCCGCCCCGGCTCCGAGCCCGAGACCAAGGCCATCGACGCCTTCCAGAAGCGCATCGGCTTCGAGTACGGCATCAACTACCACTCCGCGGCCGAGTTGATCCTCTACGGAGTCGGCTGGCACATCGCCACCGACACCCCCGACGACGTCATATACAAGGCGCTGGCCGGCACCCCCGGGAATCCGGCGATCCCCGGCTACCGCCCACAGGTCTCATCCGAGCTCTACATCACCAACGGCGAGGCCGACGGACACGCGGCCAACGTCAACGGGATGATGATGTACACCCCGGAGATGTCGACCTGTGCCACCGTCTCGCGGATCGATCCCAACGACCCCTGGAACGCGGCGGACTGCGCCTCCGTCTTCACCTTCCCGGACGACGAGAAGCTGATCCAGCAGGAGTTCGCCAAGAACATCCCGTTCGCGCTGTCGCTTGCCGAAAGCGCGCCGACTCCCGACCAGCCGGTGTCGTCACTGGGACTGAAGGCCGCGGACTTCACGCCGGACCCCTTCACCGTCTCCTACGCCCGCGGCGGTGACCAGGAGGTCTCCGTCGTCGCCCGGAAGTCCGTCCGGGACAAGGAGCTCAACTACCGCATCAACGGCGGACGCGTCCAGGACGAGGACCTCAAGGCGTGGAAGGGCGGTGAGACCTACGGCGGCGAGGACAACATCCGCTTCGACGAGTACCGCGCCGAAGTGGAGGACGCCCGCCCCGGTGACAAGGTCGAGGTCTGGTTCACCGGCCGCACCAGGGACGGGAAGACCACCTCCAGCACCCCGTTCACCTACACCGTCGCCGAACGTGCCCGCGCGGACACCCTGGTGATCGCCGAAGAGGGCGGTACCACCGCGGCCCGGCACGCCGCCACCTACACGAAGGCGCTCGCCGACAACAAGCGCAGCGGCGTCGTCTGGGATGTCGCGACCCAGGGCGCACCGCACCGTCTCGGTGTCCTCAGCCACTTCTCGACGGCCGTCTGGTACACGGGTGCAGCCGCACCCTCCTGGGCGGTCACCAAGTCCGTCCGGTCCTACCTCAACGAGGGCGGCAAGCTGATCACCACCGGTGAGCGGGCGGGCGGCAATGCCAACCTGGGCCGGGCGATCAGCGATGACTTCGCCCAGTACTACCTGGGTGCGTCGGGTCGTGCGTCCCTCGGCAACGTCACGGACTTCGCTGGCCAGGGACGGCTCTCGGGCGCGGCGGCTGCCCTCGCGGGGGCCGACGGCAACCCACTGGACGCCGCGGGCGCCTACACCATCACATCGGACACCCTGCCGCCCGACGAGTTCCCGCAGTTCCGCAGCGCGGCTGCCGGGGACTACCAGGGCGTACGGATGCCCTTCTCGCCCTACGAGGGGCAGTACTACGCGGCGGCCAGCCACCGCAACGCGTCCTGGATGCGGCTGAGCCGCCCGGTCGATCTGACCGGCACCACCGCTGCCGACGCCCCGAAGCTCGATCTGCGCCTCAGCTTCAACACCGAGCCCGGCTACGACAACGCGGTGGTCGAGGTGCACACCGTCGGTCAGGACGACTGGACGACGCTGCCCGATCTCAACGGCGGCACCCGCACCACCGTGCCCGCGGAGTGCGGCGCAGGGTTCTACGTCAACCAGCACCCGCATCTGAAGCGCTACCTCACCGTCGGCGACAACGGATGCACGCCCAGTGGCACCACCGGCACCTGGAACTCCTTCACCGGGGCTTCCGACGGCTGGCGGTCCGCCTCCTTCGACCTGAGTGCCTACGCGGGCAAGCAGATCGAGGTCTCCGTCTCCTACATCACCGACCCGAGTGACGGTGGACGCGGCGTCTTCGTCGACGACACCAAGCTCGTCACCGGCGGTGCCGCACAGGGCGAAGGCTTCGAAACCTCGCTGGGCGCCTGGACGGTCGCGGCACCGCCCGCCGGCAGCCCGGTGCCGCGCGGGAACTGGGTCCGCAGCCAGGACCTCTTCCCGTCGGCGAGCGCGGTGACCACCAGGGACACCGTGTTGATCGGATTCGGTCTGGAGCACGTGGCGGCTCCTGACCGCAAACAGTTCCTCGGCAAGGCGCTCAGCGCACTGCGGCGTTGACGCTCGGTAGCGAACAGCACGGCTAGATCAGGTCAAGATCAACCGACGGCGGTCCGAGCCCCCTACTCGGGGGTACGGATCGCCGTCGCCACGTACGGGCCCCTTGATGTCACCTCGGGCCGCCCAGAGAGGTAGGGTCGTAAGCGGTCGGGGACATCCCATACAACTCGCCGGCGTCGAAACCCGGCGTACCTAACGAGGAGATCGGTTCGTGACGATCCGCGTAGGCATCAACGGCTTTGGCCGCATCGGTCGTAACTACTTCCGCGCGCTGCTGGACCAGGGTGCGGACATCGAGATCGTGGCTGTCAACGACCTGGGTGACACCGCGACCACGGCCCACCTGCTGAAGTACGACACCATCCTGGGACGACTGAAGGCCGAGGTGTCGCACACCGCCGACACCATCACGGTCGACGGCCGCACTCTCAAGGTGCTGTCCGAGCGCAACCCCGCCGACATTCCGTGGGGTGAACTGGGCGTCGACATCGTCATCGAGTCGACGGGCATCTTCACCAAGAAGGCCGACGCCCAGAAGCACATCGACGGCGGCGCCAAGAAGGTCCTCATCTCTTCTCCGGCCAGCGACGAGGACATCACCATCGTCCTCGGCGTCAACCAGGACAAGTATGAGCCGGCCAACCACCACATCATCTCGAACGCTTCCTGCACCACCAACTGTGTGGCGCCGATGGCCAAGGTCCTCGACGAGAACTTCGGCATCGTCCGCGGTCTGATGACCACGATCCACGCCTACACCAACGACCAGCGCATCCTGGACTTCCCGCACAAGGACCTGCGCCGCGCCCGCGCAGCCGCGGAGAACATCATTCCGACCACGACCGGTGCCGCCAAGGCGACCGCTCTGGTCCTTCCGCAGCTCAAGGGCAAGCTGGACGGCATCGCCATGCGCGTCCCGGTCCCGACCGGTTCCGCCACCGACCTGGTGGTCGAGCTGGGCCGCGAGGTCACCAAGGACGAGGTCAACTCGGCCTTCCGCAAGGCGTCCGAGGGTGGCGACCTCGCCGGTGTCCTGGCCTACACCGAGGACCCGATCGTGTCTTCGGACATCGTCGGCGACCCGGCGTCCTGCATCTTCGACTCCTCCCTGACCATGGTCCAGGAGGGCAACTCGGTGAAGATCCTCGGCTGGTACGACAACGAGTGGGGCTACTCGAACCGCCTCGTCGACCTCACGGTCTTCGTCGGCAACCAGCTCTGAGCACCACCGCTCTGAACGGCTTCGCTCAGATCAGCAACGGGAGCACCACGAGGTGAGCAACAGGGCTCGGGCTGCGCAGTGAAGCGCGGTTCGAGCCCTGTCGCACGTCCCAGCCCACGCCGACCGGTCCGCGCCTGCGAAGGCGCGGACCGGCCCGGTGAAACACAGCCCAGTCCAGCTCTCAGACAGCCCTCCGAGGAGTCCTGTCCATGAAGACGATCGACCAGCTTCTGGCCGATGGAGTCGCAGGCAAGCGGGTCTTTGTCCGCGCCGACCTCAATGTGCCGCTCGACGGCACCACCATCACCGACGACGGCCGCATCCGCGCCGTCCAGCCGACCGTCGCCGCACTCGCCGCCGCGGGTGCGCGCGTGATCGTCGCCTCGCACCTCGGCCGCCCCAAGGGCGCACCCGACCCGGCCTTCTCACTGGCCCCCGCCGCTGCCCGCCTCGGCGAGCTCCTCGGTGCGGACGTCGCCTTCGCGACGGACACCGTCGGCGACTCGGCCAAGGCCACTGTCGCGGGGCTCGGCGACGGTCAGGTCGCGGTGATCGAGAACCTCCGCTTCAACCCCGGTGAGACCAGCAAGGACGACGCCGAGCGCGCCGACTTCGCCGATCAGCTCGCCACCCTCGCCGACGTCTACGTCGGCGACGGCTTCGGCGCCGTGCACCGCAAGCACGCCTCCGTCTACGACCTCCCGGCCCGGCTGCCGCACGCGGCCGGCTACCTCATCGCCACCGAGGTGGGGGTCCTGAAGAAGCTCACCGACGAGGTGCAGCGCCCGTACGTCGTCGTCCTCGGCGGGGCCAAGGTCTCCGACAAGCTCGGCGTGATCGACCACCTGTTGGACAAGGCCGACCGCATCCTGATCGGCGGTGGCATGGCGTACACCTTCCTCAAGGCCCAGGGCCACGACGTCGGCAACTCGCTGCTCCAGGAGGACCAGGTCCCCGCGGTCCAGAAGTACCTGGAGCGTGCGAAGGCGCAGGGCGTCGAGTTCGTGGTGCCCGTCGACGTCCTGGTCGCCTCCGGGTTCCCCGACCTGAAGACGAAGGCCCCGGCCAACCCCGACACGGTCCCCGCGGATGCCATCCCGGCCGGTCAGGAGGGTCTGGACATCGGTCCCGAGAGCCGCAAGCTGTACGCGTCGAAGCTCGCGGATGCGGCCACCGTCTTCTGGAACGGCCCGATGGGCGTCTTCGAACACCCCGACTACGCCGAGGGCACCCGCGCACTGGCGCAGGCGCTCCTCGACTCTCCGGCCTTCACCGTCGTCGGGGGCGGGGACTCCGCCGCCGCGGTGCGCATCCTGGGCTTCGACGAGAACGCTTTCGGTCACATCTCGACCGGTGGCGGCGCCAGCCTCGAATATCTCGAAGGCAAGACCCTTCCCGGCCTTGCCGCACTGGAGGACTGATCCTTTCCATGAGTACCCGTACCCCCCTGATGGCGGGCAACTGGAAGATGAACCTCAACCACCTTGAGGCCATCGCCCACGTCCAGAAGCTCGCCTTCGCCCTGGCGGACAAGGACTACGACGCCGTGGAGGTCGCCGTTCTGGTGCCCTTCACCGATCTGCGCTCGGTGCAGACCCTGATCGACGGCGACAAGCTGAAGATCAAGTACGGCGCCCAGGACATCTCCGCCCATGAATCCGGCGCGTACACCGGCGAGATTTCCGGCTTGATGCTGTCCAAGCTGAAGTGCTCCTACGTCGCTGTCGGTCACTCTGAGCGACGTCAGTACCACGCCGAGACGGACGAGATCTGCAACGCCAAGGTGAAGGCCGCGTTCAAGCACGGCATCACCCCGATCCTCTGTGTCGGCGAGGGCCTGGACATCCGCAAGGCCGGACAGCAGGTGCAGCACACCCTCGCCCAGCTCGACGGCGGCCTCAAGGACGTCCCGGCCGAGCAGGCCGAGACCATCGTGATCGCCTACGAGCCCGTCTGGGCCATCGGCACCGGTGAGGTCGCCACTCCCGAGGACGCCCAGGAGGTCTGCGGTGCGATCCGCGGGCGGCTCGCCGAGCTGTACTCGCAGGAGCTGGCCGACAAGGTCCGCATCCAGTACGGCGGCTCGGTCAAGTCCGGGAACGTCGCCGCGATCATGACCCAGCCCGACGTCGACGGCGCCCTGGTGGGCGGTGCGGCACTGGACTCGGACGAGTTCGTCAAGATCGTCCGCTTCCGCGACCAGTGAGTATGCGGTAGGGCAGATCCGTCGTACCCTTGCGGGGGCCGGGGTGGCTTGCCATCCGGCCCCCGTCGTCATAGAAGTTCCGAGAGATTTGCCAGGAAGTAGGGTCCAGCCGTGGTTATGGGGTTCTCGATCGCCCTGATCGTCTTCAGCCTGCTGCTGATGCTGCTGGTGCTGATGCACAAGGGAAAGGGCGGCGGCCTCTCCGACATGTTCGGTGGCGGCATGCAGTCCTCCGTCGGTGGTTCCTCGGTCGCCGAGCGCAACCTCGACCGCATCACCGTCGTGGTCGGTCTGATGTGGTTCGCCTGCATCATGGTGCTGGGTCTGCTGATGAAGCTGGACAGCTGACCTGCGGGTTACCCGCCCCGGGATGGTAGGTAACTCCAATCCCTGGACGAGCGTTGGGCCTTACGTAGACTGGGGCACCGCGGCGCAGCCGCTGTGAGACGCTGTACAGCACCATCACGCAGGGAGTTACGACCGTGGCAAGTGGCAACGCGATCCGGGGAAGCCGGGTCGGAGCGGGGCCGATGGGCGAGGCCGAGCGCGGCGAGTCCGCGCCCCGCTTGCGCATCTCCTTCTGGTGCTCCAACGGGCACGAGACGCAGCCGAGCTTCGCCAGTGACGCGCAGGTCCCTGACACCTGGGACTGCCCGCGCTGTGGATTCCCGGCCGGTCAGGACCGGGACAGTCCCCCGGACCCGCCGCGCACGGAACCGTACAAGACGCATCTCGCCTATGTACGGGAGCGGCGCAGTGACGCAGACGGGGAAGCGATTCTCGCCGAGGCGCTCGCCAAACTGCGCGGCGAAATCTAGTACTTGGAAACCGGCCGGGACACCTTGGGTGCCCGGCCGGAGGCTTTTCCCGCGATCGCCAGCGCCGGTCGGGCCCTCGGTCGCCTACCACGGCCGTCGTGCCCTTCGCCCCGTTTTCGCTCTGACCGGGCGACGCCGCTGCGTGCTCCTCTCACCCGCCGTTCTGATCAATTAGGTTGGAGACGGCGCAGCAGGCAAGCACGACAGAATTGGGCTGATGTCCGAGTGAACGCACCAAGCCGCCCCAGGCTCAACCAGATTCCCGAGTGGACCGCTCTCGGCAAGCACCGCGAGCAGCTGGGACAGACACATCTACGGGAGTTGTTCGCGGCTGACGCCGCACGCGGCAGCGCGTACACCCTGCGGGTCGGCGATCTCCACCTGGACTACTCCAAGCACCTGGTCACCGACGAGACGTTGGGGCTGCTGCGGGCACTGGCCGCAGCGACCGACGTCGCCGGGCTGCGGGACGCCATGTTCCGCGGCGACCGGATCAACATCACCGAGGACCGGGCAGTGCTCCACACCGCGCTGCGCGCCCCCCGCGACGCGGTGATCGAGGTGCACGGGGAGCACGGGAAGCACGGGGAGCACGGGAGGAACGTAGTCCCCGACGTCCATGCGGTCCTGGATCGCATGGCGGCCTTCTCCGAGCAGATCAGGTCGGGGGAGTGGACCGGTCATACGGGCCGGCCCATCCGGGCGGTCGTCAACATCGGCATCGGTGGATCGGACCTCGGTCCGGCGATGGCGTACGAGGCGCTGCGCTCGTTCTCGGCGCGCGATCTGACCGTGCGTTTCGTGTCCAACGTCGACGGAGCGGACCTCCACGAGGCCGTGCGCGATCTGGACGCGGCCGAGACCCTCTTCATCGTGGCATCGAAGACGTTCACCACGGTCGAGACCATCACCAATGCCACCTCGGCGCGGGACTGGCTCCTCAGCCAGCTGAATGCAGGTCAGGAAGCGGTTCCCCGGCACTTCGTGGCCCTGTCGACGAACGCCGAGAAGGTCGCAGACTTCGGGATCGACACCGCGAACATGTTCGAGTTCTGGGACTGGGTCGGCGGACGCTACTCCTTTGACTCCGCCATCGGCCTCTCGCTGATGATCGCCATCGGACCGGCCGCCTTCCGGGAGATGCTCGACGGCTTCCACCTGGTCGACGAGCACTTCCGTACGGCTCCCGCCGAGGCCAATGCGCCGCTCCTGTTGGGGCTGCTGGGCGTGTGGTACGGCGCCTTCTTCGACGCCCAGGCCCATGCCGTGCTGCCGTACTCCCACTACCTGAGTCGCTTCACCGCCTATCTCCAGCAGCTCGACATGGAGTCCAACGGCAAGTCGGTGGACCGTACGGGGGCCCGTGTCGACTGGCAGACGGGGCCGGTCGTCTGGGGCACCCCCGGCACCAACGGGCAGCACGCGTACTACCAGTTGATCCATCAGGGCACCAAGACGATCCCGGCAGACTTCATCGGCTTCGCCCGTCCGGTCGCGGACCTCGGACCCGCGCTCGCCGCCCAACACGACCTTCTGATGGCCAACTTCTTCGCCCAGACCCAGGCGCTGGCCTTCGGCAAGACGGCCGACGAGGTGCGTGCCGAAGGAGTGCCGGAACGGCTGGTCCCGCACAAGACCTTCCTGGGCAACCACCCCACGACGACGATCCTCGCCGATGCCCTCACCCCT
The DNA here is from genome assembly GCF_042753785.1 of Streptomyces sp. NPDC059256. Lineage (NCBI taxonomy): Bacteria > Bacillati > Actinomycetota > Actinomycetes > Kitasatosporales > Streptomycetaceae > Streptomyces > Streptomyces sp. NPDC059256. The sequence goes on from NZ_JBHYZO010000005.1 coordinate 315,513, forward strand.
TCGGTGCTCGGCCAACTGATCGCCCTCTATGAGCACAAGGTGTTCGTCCAGGGCGCGATCTGGAACATCGACTCCTTCGACCAGTGGGGTGTCGAGCTCGGCAAGGTGCTCGCCAAGCAGCTCGAACCGGCGCTGACTGCCACGGGCGGCACCGACGGCACCGATGGCACGGGCGGTACGGCTGGCACGGGCGGCTCTCAGGGCGGCCAGGGTGATGTGTTCGACAGCTCCACCGCCGCGCTGGTTGCGACGTACCGCTCCCTGCGAGGGCGTTGATCCGGATGGACGAGGGGGCGAGGGGTGAGAGTGCCGTGGTGCGGCTGAGACCGCCCAACCACATGCTCGATGAGCGGGTTGTGGGCTGGTGGCGGGTGCAGTCACTGATCGGCACCGCGGTGGTCGCCGCAGTGCCGGCCGTCCTCGCTGCCTTCATCACCCCTGCCCGCGGCTGGCTCCTCGTGGTGGCCGGGGTCCTGGCCGTGCTCGGCATCGTGGAGGCGTTTACCATCCCCGCCTGGCGGTTCCGCGTCCACCGCTGGGAGGTGACGGACGAAGCGGTCTACGTTCGTACGGGTGCCTTCTGGCAGGAGTGGCACATCGCCCCGATGTCGAGGATCCAGCGCGTCGACACCATGCGAGGACCACTGGAGCGGGCCTTCGGACTGTCCACGGTCACCGTCACGACAGCCTCGTCCCGCGGCGAGATCAAGATCGAAGGGCTCGATCAGCAACTGGCCGCAGAGCTGGCCGACCGTTTGACCCGGATCACCCAGGCCACGCCCGGGGACGCCACATGACACCGGACGGCGCGGCGGAGCCCAAGGGGGACGAACACCCGGCGGACCGTTCCCCCGGAGTCACGGACCCGGGCACGGAGACTGATGCGTCCGCCGCAGAGCCGCACCCCTCGTCGGACGAAACCGGCGAGGGGGCCCCGTGGCAGCAGCTCGACCAACGGGCCGTCCTCGTCACGACGGCCGTCCTGTCGTCCGTCGCCGCCGGCATCTGTCTGCCGGTACTGCTCGGCCTCTCCAGCGGTGCATGGTTCGGCCTGGGACCCGAGGGAGGCACCGGCCTGGCCCTGCTCCTCGGCGCCGCCGTCCTGCTCGTGCTCGCAGGGGCGGCCGTCGAGTACCTGAACTGGCGCCGCACCCGCTACCGCGTCGGCGCCGAGCGGGTCGAACTCCACACCGGAATCCTCCTGGTCACCCGGCGCTCACTGGCCCGCGAGCGCATCCGCAGCGTGGACCTCTCCGCCAACCCCCTTCTGCGCGTCCTCGACCTGGTCAAGGTCCGCATCGGCACCGGGGAACGCAGCGGCGGCGAATCGACGCTGGAGCTGAATCCGGTCTCCAAGGCCGAGGGCGAGCGGCTGCGCACCGAACTGCTCGGCCGCCCCACCCGCCCCGACACGGTCCATGGCGAGGGCGTGATCGCCGCCGTCGACCCCGCCTGGATCCGCTACGCGCCGCTGTCCGTGCTCGCCCCGGTACTCGGCGGTGCGGCAGCCGGTGCGGTGATGCAGGTCAGCGAGTGGTTCGGGGCCCAAGGGGAAGTGATCGACTGGGTGGGCGACCGCTTCGAGGAGACCTCCATCGCGGTGATGGTGGTCGTCCTCGTGCTGGTCGCGCTCCTGGCGGGTGTGGTGGGGGCCCTCGGCGTCTGGATCGAGGTCTGGTGGGGCTATCGACTGGAACGTGAGCAGGGCGGCACCCTCCGGGTGCGCAGAGGGCTGCTCACCGCCCGCTCTGTCTCGATGGAGGAGCGCCGACTGCGCGGCGTCGAACTCGTCGAACCCTTCGCCATACGTTTCCTGGGGGCGGCCCGGTTGGACGCCGTCGCCACCGGAATCTCCCACGACGACGGCGACAAGCACGCCGACCTCAAGTCCTTGCTGCCGCCAGCGCCACGGGAGATCGCGGACACCGTCGCGGGTGGTGTGCTGAGGGAAGTGCGCACACCGACCAGCGCGCCCCTGACCCCGCACCCCCCGGCGGCACGCGCCCGCCGGCTACGGTGGGCGCTGCTGACCGTCGCCGTCCCGACCCTGGTCCTGGCCGTGCTGGGGCTGTGGTTGACGCCCGTACTGGCGTATCTGGCTGCGGGGTTCGCCGTGGTGGCGCTGCCCGCGGCGGTGTTCTTCGCGCTGGACGCCTACCGCAGTCTGGGGCACGCGCTCAGCGGCGACTACCTCGTCGCCCGTTCCGGGACCGCCCGCCGGGCGACGGTCGCCCTGCAACGCGGTGGGGTGATCGGCTGGGTGGTCCAGCAGTCGTTGTTCCAGCGGCGGGCGGGTCTGTTGACCCTGACGGCGACCACCGCGGCGGGCAGCGGTGCCTACACGGTCCATGACGCGGCGCAGGGGGAGGGCCTCGCCTTCGCCGCGGATGCGGTGCCGGGGCTGCTGGAACCCTTCCTGGTGCGGGACGAGCCGGCCGGGAACGACACGGCGGCCGACTAGAGCGCCAAGGAGACGCCGAGAAGCGCCAAGGAGGCGCTCAGGAGGCGCTCAGGAGATGCGGAGAGGCGTCAGTGGCCGGTCGCCGGATAGAGGCAGCCCGTCTCCGGGTAGGGCCCATTCACACTCGCCCAGGTCTGGCTCTCGACCACCCGTCCGGTGACACAGCCGGTCGTACCGATACGGATGCCGAAGGCCGTGCCCCAGGAAGCGTCGGGATCCGAGTCGTCCCACGCCGACCAGGGGCGCTGGACCTCCATGCGTGAAGCGTCGAAACCAAGGTCGAGCAGTGCCGGGAGCACGTCTTCCGGTTCGATGCGGCCCTGGCGGCGCAGCTTCTCCACCACGGGGCGGATCCGGTCGACCGCCTTCTTTGCCGCCGCCGCGTCACCAGGGGTGATCTCGCCCGCCCTGCGGTAGGCGTTGTTCTCGCGGTTGTGGGGTGCGCCGTCCACCACGCCCTCCTCCACATAGGGGCTCGGCCCGGATGCGGGTGGCTTGGAGGATGAGGGCGGGGGACCGCTGGTGCCGGAAGCGGCCCCTTGGGTCCCGCACGCGCTGAGCGCCGCGGCCGTGGCCATCCACAGCGCCGCTCCGACAGCAGTGGTCCGCTTTCCCCAGGACATGGCGCCTCCCCACGGGTGCCTTGGGAGCACCCTCCACCGAACATACCGGTGGCCCGGTCCGAGCAACGGACCGGGCCACGAGGGCAGTTGAAGCAACCGCTCAGATGCCGGACGCCAGATGCCAGATGCCAGGCACCGGACAGCAGCCGTCAGGCTCCGGCCGGACACACCTAGGCGGAGGCCGGTGGGTAGAGGTCCCGGGGCAGCTCGGATGCCGCTGCCGCGTCCAACAGCCAGAGTGTCCGGCTGCGTCCTCGGGCGCCCGCGGCCGGGGCCTGGATCTCGCCCGCTCCCGACAGTGCCATCGCCACGGCGTTGGCCTTGTCCTCGCCCGCGGCCAGCAACCACACCTCACGGGCCGCCCTGATCGCCGGAAGCGTCAGGGAGATCCGGGTCGGCGGCGGTTTCGGCGCACCGCGCACTCCGACCACCGTGCGCTCGGTCTCCCGCACGGCGGGCAACTCCGGGAAGAGCGAGGCCACATGGGTGTCCGGCCCGACGCCCAGCATCAGTACGTCGAAGGTGGGCACCGGACCATGGTCCTCCGGGCCGGATGCGGCAGCCAGCGCCTGTGCGTAGGCGGCGGCTGCCGCCTCCACGTCACTGCCGTACGCACCGTCCGAAGGGGCCATCGGATGCACCCGCGCCGGGTCCACCGCCACCCGGTCCAACAGCGCCTCGTGGGCCTGGGTGACATTGCGCTCGGGGTCCCCGTCCGGCAGGAACCGCTCGTCGCCCCACCACAGATCGAGGTGCTGCCAGTCCACCGCGTCCCTGGCGGGTGAGGTCGCGAGGGCCGCCAGCAGGGCATTGCCGTTACGGCCGCCGGTGAGCACCACCGAGGCCGAGCCGCGTGCCGCTTGCGCATCCACGATCCGGGTGATCAACCGGGCCGCGGCGGCCTGCGCCATCAACTCCTTGTCGCGGTGGACGACCAACTGCGGAGCGCTCACTTGGCCGCCGCCTTGCGTGCGGGGGCCTTGCGAGCGGTGGCAGGGGCCGCCTTCTTCTCCGCGGCGGGCTCGGCCACCGGACGGGCGGCGTCCGATGTGCCGGGGCGTGCCCCGTCGCCGTCGCTGTCGTCCAGCCGGTCCACACCGAAGCGCAGCGTCGCCTCGTAGGTGTCGTCCGGGTCCAGCCTGCGCAGCTCCTCCGCGATCAGTTCCGCGGTCTCACGGCGTTTGAGGGCCACCGCCCGGTCGGGCTGCCCATGGATGGCGAGGTTCGCCAGGGACCCGTCGGCGCGGTCGAGGACGATCGGGCCGCTGCTCGTCTCCATGCGGACGGCCGTCAGGCCCGGCCCCGAGGAGAGCGAGCGCCGCACCGGCACCGAGAGCCGGTCCGCCAGCCACATGCCCAGCAGTTCCACACTGGGGTTGAACTCCTCGCCCTCCACCTCGACCGAGGTGACGTCGCAGACCACCTGGTCCAGGGCGGCGGCGAGCATGGAGCGCCAGGGGGTGATCCTGGTCCAGGCCAGATCCGTGTCCCCGGGGGTGTAAGCCTCGGAGCGCGCGGTCAGCTCGTGGATCGGCCGCTCGGCGGCGTAGCTGTCGGTGACCCGCCGCTGGGCGAGTGCGCCCAGCGGGTCCTTGGCGGGGTCCAGCGGCGCGTTGATCGGCCACCAGACCACCACCGGGGCATCGGGGAGCAGCAGCGGCAGCACCACGGACTGGGCGTGGTCGGTGACCTCGCCGTACAGCCGCAGTACGACCGTTTCACCGTTGCCGGCGTCCGCGCCGACGCGCACCTCGGCATCCAGCCGCGTCTGCGCCCGGTCCCGCGGTGAGCGGGAGACCCGCTTGATGACCACGAGGGTCCGCGAGGGGTGCTCGCGGGACGCGTCGTTGGCGGCCTTCAGCGCGTCGTAGGCGTTCTCCTCGTCCGTGACGATGACCAGGGTAAGGACCATGCCGACGGCCGGGGTGCCGACCGCTCGGCGCCCCTGCACCAGCGCTTTGTTGATCTTGCTGGATGTGGTGTCCGTGAGGTCGATCTTCATGGGCGACGCCAGCTCCGTCCGTCTCGTGCGAGCATTTCGTCCGCCTCGATCGGGCCCCAGGTCCCGGACGGATACTGGGCGGGCTTGCCGTTGTTGTCCCAGAAGGTCTCGATGGGATCGAGGATCTTCCAGGACAGCTCGACCTCCTCCACCCTCGGGAAGAGGTTCGAGTCACCGAGCAGGACATCGAGGAGGAGTCGCTCGTACGCCTCCGGGCTCGACTCGGTGAAGGACTCCCCGTAGGCGAAGTCCATCGAGACGTCCCGCACCTCCATCGAAGTGCCCGGAACCTTGGAACCGAACCGCAGCGTCACCCCCTCGTCCGGCTGCACCCTGATCACCAGGGCGTTCTGCCCCAGCTCCTCGGTGGCGGTGTGGTCGAAGGGGGAGTGCGGCGCGCGCTGGAAGACGACCGCGATCTCGGTGACCCGGCGCCCGAGGCGCTTGCCCGTCCGCAGGTAGAACGGCACGCCCGCCCAGCGGCGGTTGTCGATCTCCAGCTTGATCGCCGCATAGGTGTCGGTCGTCGACTTGGGGTCGATGCCCTCCTCCTGGAGGTAGCCGACGGCCTTGGCGCCGCCCTGCCACCCAGCCGCGTACTGGCCGCGTACGGTGTCCGCACCCAGGTCCTTGGGCAGCCGTACCGCGCCCAGCACCTTGGTCTTCTCCGCGGCGAGCGCGTCGGCGTCGAAGGAGGCGGGCTCCTCCATGGCGGTCAGTGCCAGCAGTTGCAGCAGGTGGTTCTGGATGACGTCCCGAGCGGCACCGATGCCGTCGTAGTACCCGGCCCGGCCGCCGATGCCGATGTCCTCGGCCATGGTGATCTGCACATGGTCGACGTACGACCGGTTCCAGATCGGCTCGAACAGGGTGTTCGCGAACCGCAGCGCCAGAATGTTCTGGACGGTCTCCTTGCCCAGGTAGTGGTCGATGCGGAAGACCTCGTGGGGCGGGAAGACCTCGTGCACCACCTGGTTGAGCTCCTTGGCCGACACCAGGTCGTGGCCGAAGGGCTTCTCGATGACGGCCCGTCGCCAGGAACCCTCCTTCTGGTCGGCCAGGCCGTGCTTCTTCAGCTGCTTGACCACCTTGGGGAAGAACTTCGGCGGCACCGACAGATAGAAGGCGAAATTGCCTCCGGTGCCCTGTGCCTCGTCCAGTTCGGTGATCGTCTTCTTCAGCGTCTCGAACGCGTCGTCGTCCCCGAAGTCGCCCTGGACGAAGCGCATCCCCTGGATGAGCTGCTGCCAGACCTCCTCACGGAACGGAGTACGGGCATGTGCCTTGACCGCGTCGTGGACCTCCTGTGCGAAGTCCTCGTTCTGCCACTCCCGACGGGCGAACCCGACCAGGGAGAAACCCGGCGGCAGCAGTCCGCGATTGGCCAGGTCGTAGACGGCGGGCATCAGTTTCTTACGGGACAGGTCACCCGTGACACCAAAGATGACCAGGCCCGACGGCCCCGCGATGCGCGGGAGCCGTCGGTCGGCGGCGTCACGAAGCGGATTTGCTTCGCCGGTACCGAACAAGTTCGTCAGCCCTCCGAGGGGGCGAGGCGCTTGAGCTCTGCCTCGGTCGACTTGAGCAGATCGTTCCAGGCGGCCTCGAACTTCTCGACGCCTTCGTCTTCCAGCAGCTTGACGACATCGTCGTACGAGATGCCCAGCTCCGCGACCGCAGCCAGCTCGGCGCGCGAGGCGTCGTACGTGCCGCGCACCGTGTCACCGGTGATCTGGCCGTGGTCCGCGGTGGCGTCCAGGGTGCTCTCGGGCATGGTGTTCACCGTGCCCGGTGCGACCAGCTCGTCCACGTACAGCGTGTCCTTGTACGCCGGGTCCTTGACACCCGTCGACGCCCACAGCGGACGCTGCTTGTTGGCGCGGGCACGGTCCAGCACCGACCAGCGGTCCGAGCCGAACACCTCCTCGTACGCCTCGTAGGCCAGGCGCGCATTGGCGAGTGCCGCCTTGCCGCGGGCGTCCTTGGCCTCGGCGGTCCCCAGCGCGTCGAGCTGCTTGTCGATCTCGGTGTCCACGCGGGAGACGAAGAAGGAGGCCACCGAATGGATCTTCGACAGATCCAGTCCGCGCTCCTTGGCCTTCTCCAGGCCCGCCAGATAGGCGTCCATCACCTCGCGGTACCGCTCCAGCGAGAAGATCAGCGTGACGTTGACGCTGATGCCGTTCCCGATGGTCTCGGTGATCGCGGGCAGGCCGGCCTTCGTCGCCGGGATCTTGATCAGGGTGTTGGGGCGGTCCACCAGCCAGGCCAGCTGCTTGGCCTCGGCGACCGTCGCCAGGGTGTTGTGGGCCAGACGGGGGTCGACCTCGATGGAGACCCGGCCGTCCTGACCTCCGGTGGCGTCGAACACCGGCCGCAGGATGTCGGCGGCGTCCCGCACGTCCGCCGTCGTGATCATGCGGATGGCTTCCTCGACGGTGACCTTGCGCGCGGCCAGCTCCGTGAGCTGCCGCTCGTAGCCGTCACCGCTGCTGATCGCCTTCTGGAAGATCGACGGGTTGGTGGTCACGCCGACCACGTGCTGCTGGTCGATCAGCTCGGCGAGATTCCCCGAGGTGATCCGCTTGCGCGACAGGTCGTCGAGCCAGATCGCGACGCCTTCGTCGGTCAGGCGCTTGAGTGCGTCTGTCATGAGGGTTGCATCTCCTGCTTGATACTCAGTCGTTTAACGGCGTCAGCGTGCTGCGGCGGCGAGAGATTCCCGCGCGGCGGCGGCAACCGCGTCCGCGGTGAATCCGAACTCGCGGAACAAGACCTTCCCGTCCGCCGATGCACCGAAGTGCTCCAGCGAGACGATCCGGCCCGCGTCGCCCACGAAGCGGTGCCAGGTGAGCCCGATGCCGGCTTCCACCGCCACCCGCGCCCTGACGGCGGGGGGCAGCACCGCGTCCCGGTACTCCTGGTCCTGCTCGTCGAACCACTCGACCGACGGCATCGAGACCACCCGGGTCGGCACACCGGCCGCCTGGAGCTGATCCCGCGCCTCGACCGCGAGCTGCACTTCGGAGCCCGTGCCGATGAGCACCACCTGGGCGTCGCCGCCCTCGGCCTCGAACAGCACATAGCCGCCGCGCGCGGCGTCCTCGTTGCGCGCGTACGTCGGCACGCCCTGACGGGTCAGCGCCAGACCGTGCGGCGCACCCACGCCGAACTCCTTCGTGTACCTCTTCAGGATCTCGCGCCAGGCGATCGCCGTCTCATTGGCGTCGGCCGGGCGGACGATGTTCAGCCCCGGGATGGCCCGCAGCGATGCCAGGTGCTCCACCGGCTGGTGGGTCGGGCCGTCCTCGCCCAGGCCGATCGAGTCATGCGTCCACACGTACGTGACCGGCAGGTGCATCAGCGCCGACAGCCGCACCGCGTTGCGCATGTAGTCGGAGAACACCAGGAAGGTGCCGCCGTAGATACGGGTGTTGCCGTGCAGCGCGATGCCGTTCATCACGGCCGCCATCGAGTGCTCGCGAATGCCGTAGTGGACCGTGCGGCCGTACGGGTTGGCCTCCGGCAGCGGGTTGTCCGCGGGCAGGAACGACGACGTCTTGTCGATCGTGGTGTTGTTGGAGCCCGCGAGGTCGGCCGAACCGCCCCACAGCTCGGGCAGGAGCGCACCGAGCGCCTGGAGGATCTTGCCGGACGCCGCCCGGGTCGCGACGCTCTTGCCGGGCTCGAAGTCCGGGATCGCCTCTTCCCAGCCCGAGGGCAGCTCGCCCGCGCGGACGCGGTCGAACTCGGCCGCGCGCTCCGGGTTGGCCGTACGCCAGGCGGCGAACGTCTTCTCCCACTCGCCGCGCGCCTCACGACCCCGGTCCAGTGCCCCGCGGGTGTGCGCGATGACCTCGTCCGTGACCTCGAAGTGCTGCTCGGGGTCGAAGCCGAGGACGCGCTTGGTGGCCGCGACCTCCTCCTCGCCGAGCGCCGAACCGTGCGCAGCCTCGGTGTTCTGGGCGTGCGGGGCGGGCCAGGCGATGATCGAACGGGCCGCGATGAAGGACGGCCGCTCGGTCTCCGCCTGCGCCGCCTTGAACGCCCGGTACAGGGCCGCCGGGTCGAGGTCGCCGTTCTCCTGCTGCTCCACGCGCTGGACGTGCCAGCCGTACGCCTCGTACCTCTTGAGGGTGTCCTCGGAGACCGCGGTCTCCGTGTCGCCCTCGATCGAGATGTGGTTGTCGTCCCACAGGAGGACCAGATTGCCCAGCTTCTGGTGACCGGCGAGCGAGGACGCCTCGGCGGCGATGCCCTCCTGGAGGCAGCCGTCACCGGCGATGGCGAAGACGGTGTGGTCGAACGGCGAGGTGCCGGGCGCCGCGTCCGGGTCGAACAGACCGCGCTCGTAGCGGGCGGCCATCGCCATGCCCACGGCGTTGGCGACACCCTGGCCGAGGGGACCCGTGGTCGTCTCGACACCGGTGGTGTGGCCGTACTCCGGGTGGCCGGGGGTCTTGGAGCCCCAGGTCCGGAACGCCTTCAGATCGTCCAACTCCAGGCCGAAACCGGCCAGGTAGAGCTGGGTGTAGAGGGTCAGCGACGAGTGCCCAGCGGAGAGTACGAACCGGTCCCGACCGGTCCAGTCCGCGTCCGCGGGGTCGTGGCGCATCACCTTCTGGAAGAGCACATAGGCGGCGGGCGCGAGGCTCATGGCCGTACCGGGGTGGCCGTTGCCGACCTTCTGTACGGAATCCATGGCCAGGACGCGGGCGGTATCAACGGCCCGCTGATCCAGATCGGTCCACTCAAGGTCTGTGGTGGTCGGCTTGGTGCTCACCCTGGGTCAGGGCTCCTCTCCACATGTCTGCGCACGTGCTTCCACGTGCCGTCCCCCGGTGACGCGAAAGCACCGGGCGCCATCGAGCCTACCCGCGACACGGCCGACGGCCCGTCGGTGAAGCTGCCGGCCCACCCGTGGGAGCGTTGCCGCAGGCAGGGCCGGGCGTTCAACACGAGCGCACCCCCGTGCGGAGCGGCGCACGGGCAGCCTCTAAAGTGACGTCGTACGCGCAAGCCATGACCGGACCCTTTCCTGTGGCCCGGGGCTTGCTGGGAGTCTCTGTCAGGGGTGTGCGTGACGGCCGTCGAATCCCGTCCAGCGGGGGTGCTTGGGACCAGCCCCGGCGCCCGGCCGTTCGGGGCCAGGGTCAAAGCATTCGTGGCCCTCACCAAGCCACGGATCATCGAGCTGCTGCTCATTACCACCGTGCCCGTGATGTTCCTCGCGGCGCAAGGTGTGCCTGATCTTTGGCTGGTGCTCGCCACCTGCTTCGGTGGCTATCTCTCCGCGGGCGGCGCCAACGCGCTGAACATGTACATCGATCGCGATATCGATGCCCTCATGGACCGCACCTCGCAGCGGCCCCTCGTCACCGGCATGGTGTCGCCGCGTGAGGGCCTGGTGTTCGGCCTCACGCTCGCGGTCATCTCCACGCTCTGGTTCGGGCTCCTGGTCAACTGGCTGTCCGCCTGGCTCTCGCTCGGTGCCCTCCTCTTCTACGTCGTCGTCTACACGATGATCTTGAAGCGGCGCACCTCGCAGAACATCGTCTGGGGCGGCATCGCGGGCTGTATGCCGGTACTGATCGGCTGGTCGGCGGTCACCAACTCGATGTCCTGGGCCGCGGTCATCCTCTTCCTGGTCATCTTCTTCTGGACGCCGCCGCACTACTGGCCGCTGTCGATGAAGGTGCGGGAGGACTATGCCCGCGTCGGTGTGCCGATGCTGCCCGTGGTCGCCTCCAACCAGGTGGTGGCCCGCCAGATCGTCCTCTACAGCTGGGTGATGGTCGCGGTCTCACTGCTGCTGACCCCGCTCGGCTACACCGGTTGGTTCTACACCTCGGTGGCGCTGGCCACCGGTGGTTGGTGGCTCTGGGAGGCCCACGCCCTCCAGGCCCGAGCCAAGTCGGGTGCGACGGGCGGCAAGCTCAAGGAGATGCGCCTCTTCCACTGGTCGATCACCTATGTGTCGCTGTTGTTCGTGGCGGTCGCCGTGGACCCCTTCGTCAGCTGACGGCCCCTGCCGGCCCCGCGCCTTTGGTGCGGGGCTTCGTGCGTTTCGGGGCTTGATGTGCGGCCCGTTTCGCGGGCGGCCACTTCCGTGGTGCACGCGTCCCGTACGAGGGGTGGACCGCTGCGCGTGGCAGACACCACGCGCACCCGCCGTCGCCAGCGGGCGTACCCGTGAGTAGCATCGCGATCATGGCAGACATCACGCAGTCGGAGCGCCGCGCGGAGCGCAAGGCGGCCAAGCTCGCCCGGGAGATCGGCTCCTTCTCCCGCGTCCACGGGGGCGCCGAAGGGCAACTCGCCTACCTGGGACAGGCCGGTACCCGGATCGTCCTCGTCGGGGAGGACGGGCGCTGGGGCGATCTCGTCGCTCCCACCCATGCGATCGCCGTGGCCGCCGCCGAGAAGGCCGGCCTCACGCTCCACGACTCCTTTGACGGGGACTTCGCGGCCAAGGTCCGCACCGGGCGCTACGAATGGACCCGGATGGCGGGCATCCAGGTCGGCGGACCCGCTCAGGACTGACGGCCGCGCAAGGACACGGGAGAGACGGCCTCCGGACCACCGGAGACCGTCACCACCGGTCGAGCATCGTTGCTGGAGTACCCCTGTTCGCGTCCGCAGCGCTCGCGGGGCGGTCGGGTGGGGGCGAACTGCTGTTCACCGCGGGGGCGTGTCACCGCGGGGGCACGGATCGCGGCGCTGACCTCAGGGCCGTCTTGGACCCCGCCGCCCGTGGTGCCCCGTCCGGGCCGTCAGATCGAGGAGAGCGCGGGGTCGCCGCTCTGCGCGGGTACGGAGGCGGGTGCCTGCGAGCGCTCCCGCAGGCTCAGCGCCAACCGGAGCACGGCGATCCACATCAGGGCCGAGCCGAACATATGGGCGCCCACCAGGATCTCCGGCACGCCGGTGAAGTACTGGAGGTAGCCGACTCCGCCCTGGAGCAACAGGATGACCAGCAGATCCCGGGAGCGGGCCCGGATGTCGAGAGGCGCGTCCACCACCCGCAGCACGAACCACATCGCGAGGGCCAGTGCGCAGACCACCCAGGCGGAAGCGGCATGGACGTGCGCGGCGTTCGCCCAGTCCCACGGCATCCGCGGCACATCGCTGCTGTCGCCCGCGTGCTTGCCCGAGCCGGTCACACTGGTGCCCAGAACGATCAGCACCACCGAAGTGAGGACGATCGCCCAGGACAGTTGGCGGACCGGGCGAGGCACCCGTGGACGAGGGGCCGCATCCGTCTCACCCGCCCGGTGCCAGGTGATGACGGCCACCGTGAGCAGCGCGTTCGCGGCGAGGAAGTGACCGGCGACGGTCCAGGGGTTGAGACCCGCCCAGACGGTGATACCGCCGAGGACGGCATTGCTGAGCACGATCCAGAACTGCGCCCAACCCAGCCGGGTCAGGGAGTACCGCCGCGGATTGGCCGAGCGGGCGGCGATGATGGCCCACCCCACAGCGGCCGACAGCACATAGGTCAGCATCCGGTTGCCGAACTCGATCGCACCGTGCAGGCCCTGCTCCGGAGTGGCGAAGAGACTGTCGTCCGTGCACTTGGGCCAGGTGTCGCAGCCGAGACCTGAACCGGTGAGCCGGACCGCTCCGCCGGTGACGATGATCAGCACGGTCATCACGACGGCGGACAGGGCGGCACGCCGGACGATACGGGGAGACGCGGTCCAGCGTTGGGCGATGAGAGCGAGGGGGGTCTGCACGGGCCTATCGTAGGCGGGTGCCTTGTGCATGTTTTCACGAGGGGTGGGATCGGCCGGCGCGTCGCTCTGAGCAGCGCAGACCCAACCTACGGCTCTCAGCGCGCCGCATCAGGGTCAGCGCACTGCATCAGGGGTCGCCGTGCCCGTGCTCGCCGTGTGCGTGACACAGAAGCGGGAGCCGTCCAGATGGCCTTCCTCCTCCCACCACACGGCGATCCGCCACTGCGCCGCCCCCGGTGGCCGCACGGGTCCGTTCAGGAAGGCGTCCACCAGATCGGCGGCCACCGCCGCCGCGCTGAGGTCCGTCACCGCGTCCGTACCGCGCCACGGGTGCGCCAACGCCGTCCAGGGGGCACCGTCCTCCTCCCGGGTGTCGAAGCGCCAGACCGCACGCCATGAGCGCGCCCGCAGCATCCGCCGCACCTCGGACAGTGCCAGGCCCAGTCCGGCCGCGATCACTTCAGGTTCGACGCCTTCGACCCGCGCGGCGACCACGGCGAGCGGCAGCAGCTGTTCGGGAAGCAGACCCTCGGCGTGCAGCCGAGTGAGCCCGCCGTGGAAGGGGCAGCGCCGCAGCCTGCGTTCCAACTGATCACCCAGGTGTTCCAGCGCGGCGGCCCGCACGGTCGTCGGCGTCCCGACGTCCGGTGGCAGGGCGTGGAACTCGCGCTGTGACCGAACCGCCCACGCCGCCGCCTCCACCGGGTCGCCGAGTTCCTCCAGCCGATCGCCGAGGAAGGCATGGGACTGGGCCAGCCCCTGACGGTTGCGCGGATCGCGGGGGTCGAGCCGTTCCCAGACCTCGATGGCACGGCGCGTGGACGCGAGCGCGGCGCAGCCGTCGGCCCGGTCCGCGGCCGGCGGGCGGTCGCCGCCCTGACGGAAGGAGTAGCGCGGTAGCCCCAACTCGTCGCTGAGGGGCTCGGCGAGGTAGAGCGAGTGGCTGATCAGGGCATGGGCGTACCAGCGAGCGTGTTCGGGGTCCTCCTCGGCGGGGCCGGCGCAGCGTCGCAGCGCCTCTCGTACGGCGCTGAGGGCTGCTGTCCGACGGCCCGCGTCGAAGTGGTGGCGGGCCAGATCGGTGTAGCGGAGCCCGAGTCGGGCCGCGAGCGGGGGGTCCGTGTCCGCGTGGGGAGTGAGGGCGGCGATCACCTCGCGCAGCTTCCGCTCGCGTGCGGCCGATGCGACACCCGCCCGACCCGATCTGACCCGTGTCCACTCCGCGTCCAGTCGCAGTGCCGCGGTCCGCTCCATTCATGCCTCCCACGCGCAGATCGCACTGATCTTGGTAGGCACATACTGGCGCGGGGGTCAGTACCAGCGGAAGACGCCGGACATCAACCGGGACAGGGAAGTCGGAACATCGTCCATCGAACCATCACCCGCGAAGCCGTCGGAGGCTTCGCTCCGCGGGGCCCTGCGGCTACTCCCAGCGGAAGTAGCGGGCCGCCGCGCCCAGGCCGAGAATCGCCCAGAGCGCCAGCACTCCCAGGTCCGCCCAGGGCAGCGCGGCCCCCTGTTGCAGGACGTCACGCAGCCCGTCGGAGAGCGCGGAGATCGGCAGCAGGGAGAGCACCGACTCCACACCGTCCGGGAACCGGTCCAGCGGCACGATCACGCCACCGCCCACCAGGAGCAGCAGGAACACCAGGTTCGCCGCGGCCAGCGTGGCTTCCGCCCGCAGGGTTCCTGCCATCAGCAGCCCGAGTCCGCTGAAGGCGGCGGTGCCGAGTGCCAGCAACAGCAGTACGGAGATCGGATTGCCCCGTGGAGACCAGCCCAGCGCCAGGGCGATGGACGTCAGCAGGGCGATCTGGAGGAGTTCGGTGACCAGGACCGACAGCGTCTTGGCGCACATCAGGGCCCAGCGGGGGAGCGGTGAGGCACCGAGCCGCTTGAGGACTCCGTACCGGCGTTCGAAGCCGGTGGCGATCGCCTGCCCGGTGAAGGCGGTGGACATGACCGCGAGGGCGAGCACGCCGGGGGCCAGGAAGTCGACCGCTTCGGAGCTTCCCGTGTCGATGATGTCCACGGTCGAGAACAGCACGAGCAGCAGGGACGGGATGATGACCGTCAGCAGCAGTTGCTCGCCGTTGCGCAGCAGCATCTTCGTCTCGAACACCGTCTGCGCCGCGATCATGCGGCCGAGCGGGGCGGCACCGGGCCGCGGTGCGTACGTTCCGGCGCTCATGGGCGCAACCCCTCACGGAGGGCGGACGGCCGTGGGCCGCCCGCGATGGTGTTCCGGGTCATGCCCGTAGCTCCTTGCCCGTCAGCTCCAGGAAGACGTCCTCCAGGGTGTGCCGCTCCACGGAGATGCCGTCCGGCATGACCCCGTGCTGTGCGCACCATGAGGTGACGGTGGCCAGCAGTTGGGGACCCACCTCGCCCGATATCCGATAGGCACCCGGGGTCAGTTCGATCGCTTCGGTGCCATCGGGCAGCGCTTTGAGCAGGGAGCCGACGTCGAGTCCTGGCCTGCCGGTGAAGCGCAGGGTGTTCTCGGCGCCGCCCCGGCAGAGCTGCTCGGGGCTGCCCTGGGCGATCACCTGGCCGGCGTCGATGATCGCGACATCGTCCGCCAGTTGTTCCGCCTCGTCCATGAAGTGGGTGGTCAGGACGGTGGAGACGCCGTCGCTGCGCAGTTCCCGCACCAGGTCCCAGGTGGAGCGGCGGGCCTGAGGGTCGAGGCCGGCGGTGGGTTCGTCCAGGAAGACCAGTTCGGGACGGCCGACGACGGCCATGGCGAGCGCGAGCCGTTGCTGTTGGCCGCCGGAGAGCCGGCGATAGGTGGTCCGACCGCAGCCGCCGAGGCCCAGCCGCTCGATCAGGGCGTCCACGTCCAGCGGATGGGCGTGGAGCTTCGCCATGTGGCGCAGCATCTCGTCGGCGCGGGCACCGGAGTACACCCCGCCGGACTGGAGCATCACACCGATCCTGGCGCGCAGTCGTGCGGCGTCGGCGATCGGGTCGAGACCGAGGACCCGCACGGTGCCGGAGTCGGCACGGCGGTAGCCCTCGCAGATTTCGATGGTGGTGGTCTTGCCGGCCCCGTTCGGACCGAGGACGGCGGTCACCAGAGCGGGGAAGACGTCGAGGTCGAGGCCGTTGACGGCAGTCTTCGATCCGTACCGCTTGGTCAGGCCCCGGATCTGGACGACCGGCTCGCTTCGCATATGCGGAGTCTAGGCGGGTGCTCGCTCTCCTCGGAGCGCGCCCCCGGGGAGAGCGAATGCGAGGGGCGAATACCGGCCGAAATGAACTTTTGGTGTTGCACTCGCCCTTCCGCCGGGTCCACAGCCAGCGAGCGGACTTTCTCCGCCACGATGGCGGATCCTCCCGAGGAAAGGGCAGCGGCGAGGGCTGGACCTGCGCTTTCGGCCCTCTTGCAAAAAATTCCCCTTGGATACGATCAAGGTCACCGAGCGTCCCGATCCAGGGGCTGAATATCCGGTAAAATGCCTGGCCAGAGTGGGTTTGATCAACCGCCGGCGAGTGGGCTAATTAGGTAACCCTAAGTGATGAAGCGCACCGCCCCCGCGCCCGGACGGCGGTTGTCACGTCCAGCGGAATTACGCAACAATGGTGTTGTGAAAAACGTTGGCGAGTCCCCCAGGGAGGAACTTGCGACCGGAACGCGCGGGGATCATCCGACGCGCAACCGGGTCGCGCGGTCCGTCCTGGACCATGGCCCGTCCACCGTCGCCGATCTGGCCGGCCGTCTGGGACTCACCCAGGCAGCCGTCCGCCGACACCTCGACACCCTCGTCGCGGAGAACATCGTCGAACCCCGCGAACAGCGGATCTACGGCGCCCGCACCCGGGGCAGGCCCGCCAAGGTGTTCGCCCTGACCGCCTGCGGTCGGGACGCCTTCGACCAGTCGTACGACTTGCTGGCCGTGGACGCCCTCCGCTGGATCGAGAAGGCCGCGGGCGGCGGAGCGGCAGGCGAAGCGGCCGTCGCTGCATTCGCACGCGATCGGATCGAGGGTCAGGCCGAGCCCTATCGCGAGGCCGTCGAGGCCGCGCCCCCGGAGGGGCGCACCGAAGCGCTTGCGAAGGCGCTCAGCGCCGACGGGTACGCTGCTACGGCGCGTAGCGCGCCGGGCCCCCAGCAGGGCGAACAGCTCTGTCAGCACCACTGCCCGGTCGCTCATGTGGCCGAGCGCTACCCACAGCTGTGTGAGGCGGAGACGGAGTTCTTCTCCCGTCTGCTCGGCACCCATGTACAGCGTCTGGCCACCATCGCCCACGGCGACGGTGTCTGTACGACGTTCATCCCGCGCAATCGGCCCCATCTGGCCGGTCACGGGAGCTCACAGACCACCACACCATCAGCATCTGGAAGCACGGCCGGGAGGAACCCCGCATGACTCTCCCCACGGAGACTGCCCACCCCGAACTGGAAGGGCTGGGTACGTACGAGTTCGGCTGGGCCGACTCCGACGCGGCAGGCGCGGCGGCCAAGCGTGGCCTCTCCGAGGCCGTCGTCCGCGACATCTCGGCGAAGAAGAACGAGCCGGAGTGGATGCTGAAGCTGCGCCTGAAGGGGCTGCGGCTGTTCGACAAGAAGCCCATGCCGAACTGGGGCTCGGATCTGTCGGGCATCGACTTCGACAACATCAAGTACTTCGTGCGCTCCACGGAGAAGCAGGCGGCCTCCTGGGAGGACCTGCCCGAAGACATCAAGAACACGTACGACCGGCTGGGTATCCCGGAGGCGGAGAAGCAGCGCCTGGTCGCCGGTGTCGCCGCGCAGTACGAGTCCGAGGTCGTCTACCACCAGATCCGTGAGGACCTGGAGGAGCAGGGCGTCATCTTCCTCGACACCGACACCGCGCTGAAGGAGCACCCCGAGCTCTTCCAGGAGTACTTCGGCACCGTCATCCCGGTCGGCGACAACAAGTTCGCCTCGCTGAACACGGCGGTGTGGTCCGGCGGCTCGTTCATCTACGTGCCGAAGGGTGTCCACGTCGACATCCCGCTCCAGGCGTACTTCCGTATCAACACGGAGAACATGGGCCAGTTCGAGCGGACGCTGATCATCGTCGACGAGGACGCCTACGTCCACTACGTCGAGGGCTGTACCGCGCCCATCTACTCCTCGGACTCGCTGCACAGCGCCGTGGTGGAGATCATCGTCAAGAAGGGCGGCCGGTGCCGCTACACGACGATCCAGAACTGGTCGAACAACGTCTACAACCTGGTCACCAAGCGCGCCGTCGCGTACGAAGGCGCCACCATGGAGTGGGTCGACGGCAACATCGGCTCGAAGGTGACCATGAAGTACCCGGCCGTCTACCTGATGGGCGAGCACGCCAAGGGCGAGACCCTGTCCATCGCCTTCGCCGGCGAGGGCCAGCACCAGGACGCCGGCGCCAAGATGGTCCACATGGCCCCGAACACCTCCTCCAACATCGTCTCCAAGTCGGTGGCGCGAGGTGGCGGCCGTACCTCCTACCGCGGTCTGATCGAGATCGGCGAGGGCGCGCCCGGCTCCAAGTCCAACGTGCTCTGTGACGCCCTGCTGGTCGACACCATCTCGCGTTCGGACACCTACCCCTACGTCGACGTCCGCGAGGACGACGTCTCCATGGGGCACGAGGCGACCGTCTCCAAGGTCTCCGAGGACCAGCTCTTCTACCTGATGAGCCGCGGCATGACCGAGTTCGAGGCCATGGCGATGATCGTGCGCGGCTTCGTCGAGCCGATCGCCAAGGAACTGCCGATGGAGTACGCGCTGGAGCTCAACCGGCTGATCGAGCTCCAGATGGAGGGATCGGTCGGCTGACCCCGACCCCCTCACCGCCGGGGCGGGCGCATCCGTGCCCGCCCCACATGCGACTGAATCCTTGACCCGAAGGCAGAGAGAGAGCACGACGACAGCCATGGCTGAGGCTCAGAACATTCCGGCGGGGTCCACCACCGCCGGCGCGATCGCGGTGGCCGCCGAGTCGACCGTCGCCACCCGTATGAGTGCGCCCCCGTCGTACGACGTGGCGGACTTCCCGGTCCCTCACGGCCGTGAGGAGGAGTGGCGCTTCACGCCCCTCGACCGGCTCGGCGGGCTGCACAACGGCACCGCCGTTGCGAACGGCGGCGGAGTGAAGGTCGTCATCGACGCGCCCGACGGCGTCATCGTCGAGACCGTGGGCCGTGACGACGCGCGGCTCGGCAAGGCCGGCATGCCCGTGGACCGGGTCGCCGCCCAGGCGTACTCCTCCTTCGCGCAGGCGTCGGTCGTCACCGTGCCCAAGGAGCAGGTGCTCACCGAGCCGATCCGCGTCGCCGTCCACGGCGAGGGCGGCACCGCCTTCGGCCACCAGGTGATCGAACTCGGCGCGTTCGCCGAGGCGGTCGTCGTCATCGACCACACGGGCGATGCGGTTCTCGCCTCCAACGTCGACTACGTCATCGGTGACGGCGCCAAGCTCACCGTCGTCTCCGTGCAGGACTGGGACGACAAGGCCGTCCACGTGGCCCAGCACAATGCGCTGATCGGCCGGGACGCCTCGTTCAAGTCCGTCGTGGTCACCTTCGGCGGGGACCTGGTCCGCCTCCACCCGCGCGTCTCGTACGCGTCCACCGGTGGGGAGGCCGAGCTGTTCGGCCTCTACTTCACGGACCAGGGCCAGCACCAGGAGCACCGCCTCCTCGTCGACCACAACAACCCGCACAACAAGTCCAACGCCGTGTACAAGGGCGCGCTCCAGGGCCAGGACGCCCATGCGGTGTGGATCGGCGATGTCCTGATCCGGGTGATGGCCGAGGGCACCGACACCTACGAGATGAACCGCAACCTCGTCCTCACCGACGGTGCGCGCGTCGACTCCGTGCCCAACCTGGAGATCGAGACGGGTGAGATCGTCGGCGCCGGCCACGCCAGCGCCACCGGCCGCTTCGACGACGAGCAGCTGTTCTACCTGATGGCCCGCGGCATCCCGGAGCAGGACGCCCGTCGGCTCGTCGTGCGCGGCTTCTTCGCCGAACTGGTCCAGCAGATCGGGCTGCCCGATGTCGAAGAGCGCCTGATCGCCAAGATCGAACAGGAGCTGGAGGCGTCGGTCGCATGAGTTTCGTCCGTGCCTGCGGGCTGAGCGAGCTCGAAGAGGACACCCCGAAGCGGGTGGAACTCGATGGCACCGCGATCTCGGTCGTCCGTACCGAGGGCGAAGTGTTCGCGATCTACGACATCTGCTCCCACGCGAACGTCTCGCTCTCCGAGGGCGAGGTGGAGGACTGTCAGATCGAGTGCTGGCTGCACGGTTCCGCCTTCGACCTCCGCACCGGCAAGCCGTCCGGACTGCCCGCGACGCGCCCCGTCCCCGTATACCCCGTACAGATCCAAGGGGACGATGTGCTCGTCTCCATCACCCAGGAGTCCTGAGTCACCCATGGCAACGCTTGAAATCCGCGACCTGCACGTCTCCGTCGAGGCCGACAACGGCTCCCGGGAGATCCTCAAGGGCGTCGACCTGACCGTGAAGCAGGGCGAGACCCACGCCATCATGGGCCCCAACGGCTCCGGCAAGTCCACCCTCGCCTACTCGCTCGCCGGCCACCCCAAGTACCAGATCACCAGTGGCACGGTCACCCTGGACGGCGAGGACGTCCTGGAGATGAGCGTGGACGAGCGGGCGCGCG
This sequence comes from Streptomyces sp. NPDC059256, assembly GCF_042753785.1. Taxonomy (NCBI): domain Bacteria; kingdom Bacillati; phylum Actinomycetota; class Actinomycetes; order Kitasatosporales; family Streptomycetaceae; genus Streptomyces; species Streptomyces sp. NPDC059256. The sequence continues at coordinate 335,979 of NZ_JBHYZO010000005.1, forward strand.
CCGGCGTCTTCCTCGCCATGCAGTACCCCGTCGAGATCCCGGGTGTCTCGGTCTCCAACTTCCTGCGCACCTCCGCCACCGCGATGCGCGGTGAAGCACCCAAGCTGCGTACGTGGGTGAAGGAGGTCCGGGAGACCATGGAGCGCCTCCACATGGACCCCGCCTTCGCCGAGCGCAACGTCAACGAGGGCTTCTCCGGCGGTGAGAAGAAGCGCCACGAGATCCTTCAGCTGGAGCTGCTCAAGCCGAAGATCGCCATCCTCGACGAGACGGACTCCGGCCTCGACGTGGACGCGCTGCGCGTCGTGTCCGAGGGCGTCAACCGCGTCCGCGAGTCCGGCGAGGTCGGCACCCTGCTCATCACGCACTACACGCGCATCCTGCGCTACATCAAGCCGGACCACGTCCACGTGTTCGCCAACGGTCGGATCGCCGAGTCCGGCGGCCCCGAGCTGGCGGACAAGCTGGAGGCCGAAGGCTACGAGGCTTACACCAAGGACGGCGTATCCCAGTGAGCGACGCACGCGAGGCCACCGGCCCGCAGCTGATCTGCCGCGGGCGGGTGCGCCTCGCGGGCGGCAATGAAAGTGGAAGGGGAAGGCTGTGACCACTGTCCGGCAGGGGCTTGACGGCCTCCTCGACACGGAATCGATCCGCAAGGACTTCCCGATCCTGGATCGGGTCATCCACGACGGCAAGAAGCTGGTCTACCTCGACAGCGCCGCCAGCTCGCAGAAGCCGCGCCAGGTGATCGATGCGATCACCGACTACTACGAGCAGCACCACGCCAATGTGCACCGCGGCGTCCATGTGCTCGCCGAAGAGGCCACGGCACTGTACGAGGGCGCCCGTGACAAGGTGGCGTCGTTCATCAACGCGCCCAGCCGCGACGAGGTCATCTTCACCAAGAACGCCTCGGAGTCGCTGAACCTCGTCGCTAACATGCTCGGCTGGGCCGATGAGCCCTACCGCGTGGACAGCGACACCGAGATCGTCATCACCGAGATGGAGCACCACTCCAACATCGTGCCGTGGCAGCTGCTCGCGCAGCGCACCGGCGCCAAGCTGAAGTGGTTCGGGCTCACCGACGACGGTCATCTCGACCTCTCCAACATCGAGGAGATCATCACCGAGAAGACGAAGATCGTCTCCTTTGTGCTGGTCTCCAACATTCTGGGCACCCACAACCCGGTCGACGCCATCGTGCGCCGCGCCCAGCAGGTCGGCGCACTGGTCCTGATCGACGCCTCCCAGGCGGCGCCCCACATGCCGCTGGACGTCCAGGCGCTCCAGGCCGACTTCGTGGCCTTCACCGGCCACAAGATGTGCGCGCCCACCGGCATCGGCGTGCTGTGGGGACGGCAGGAACTGCTGGAGGACCTGCCGCCGTTCCTCGGTGGCGGCGAGATGATCGAGACCGTCTCCATGCACTCCTCGACCTACGCCCCGGCGCCCCACAAGTTCGAGGCGGGTACGCCTCCGATCGCCCAGGCCGTCGGCCTCGGGGCGGCCGTGGACTACCTCAACGCGATCGGCATGGACAAGATCGCCGCCCATGAGCACGCGATCACCGAGTACGCGGTGAAGCGGCTGCTTGAGGTACCCGACCTGCGCATCATCGGCCCGAACACGGCCGAGGAGCGGGGTGCGGCGATCTCCTTCACACTGGGGGACATCCACCCCCATGACGTGGGCCAGGTCCTCGACGAGCAGGGCATCGCGGTCCGGGTCGGGCACCACTGCGCGCGGCCGGTGTGCCTGCGCTACGGAATTCCCGCGACCACCCGGGCGTCGTTCTATCTGTACTCCACGCCCGGAGAGGTCGATGCGCTGATCGACGGGCTGGAGCACGTCCGACAATTCTTCGGGTAGGGCGGTTGTTGCTGTGAAGCTTGATTCGATGTACCAGGAAGTCATCCTGGACCACTACAAGCACCCGCACGGGCGCGGTCTGCGTGATGGCGATGCCGAGGTGCACCACGTCAATCCGACCTGCGGCGACGAGATCACCCTGCGGGTGAAGTACGACGGCTCCCGGGTCGCGGACGTGTCCTACGAGGGCCAGGGCTGCTCCATCAGCCAGGCCAGCGCGTCCGTCCTCAACGAGCTGCTGGTCGGCAAGGAACTGGCCGAGGCGCAGAAGATCCAGGCCACGTTCCTGGAGCTGATGCAGTCCAAGGGCAAGATCGAGCCGGACGAAGCGATGGAAGAGGTGCTGGAGGACGCGGTCGCGTTCGCCGGTGTCTCCAAGTACCCGGCGCGGGTCAAGTGCGCGCTGTTGAGCTGGATGGCGTGGAAGGACGCGACCGCGCAGGCGCTGGGCGACGGCCCTGAGAGGAAGACGGCATGACCGAGAACACAGGAGCCGCGCTCAAGCCGGCCTCCGAGGAAGAAGTCCGCGAGGCGCTGTACGACGTGGTCGACCCCGAACTGGGCATCGATGTCGTCAACCTCGGGCTGATCTACGGCATTCACATCGACGATGCCAATATCGCCACGCTCGACATGACGCTGACGTCGGCTGCCTGTCCGCTCACCGATGTGATCGAGGACCAGGCGAAGTCGGCGACGGACGGCATCGTGAATGAGCTGAAGATCAACTGGGTCTGGATGCCGCCGTGGGGCCCGGACAAGATCACTGACGATGGGCGCGAGCAGCTGCGCGCACTGGGCTTCAACGTCTGACCCGTACGCCACCTGTACCTCACCCGTACATCCCGTGCAGCGGGGAACGGCCGTACCGACCGGAGTGACCGGTGGGTGCGGCCGTTGTCGTGTGCGCGCTCCGGGCCCATGTGCATGTGCGATCGCGGCATGCGGTCCTAGGTGCCGGACCGTATGCGGTCGGTGTCGTCGGCCCGTGTCATGGCCGCTGCCGCAAGGGCGGGTCCCAACTGCTCCGTGCGGAGCCGGCGATCCACGTAGAGCACGCCCAGGGCGAGTTGGGGCAGCACGGTGATCAGCATCTGATGGATCAGCTGGCCCAACACTCCCAGGAGCAGCAGCGGTCCGTAGCCGATCAGTGCGGCGGCGAACGAGGGGTCGGACCCGGTGTCCAGTACCTCCCCGGCCTCTCCGGGCAGCATCCGGACGGCGTTCAACATCAGGCGGAGCAGCAGAGCCACCGCCGAGGCGACCAGCAGGGCGAGCAGTGCGATCCCGAAGGTGCGCCACCAGACACCCCGCACCAGCAGGGAGGAGCGGCGCAGGGCCGTCGCCGCGCTCTGCCGCTCGAAGACGGCGACGGCGGGAGCCAGACTGAACCGTACGGCCAACCAGAACGCCGGGCCGGCCAGGACGAGCGCGATCAGCAAGGCGGACGGCACCAGCGGTGACACCTTTCCGTCGCCTTCCAGCAGGGAGAACAGCGCCACCAGTGCGGCGACGCCGAACAGGCCGGCCGGGATCGCCAGCAGGAGTCCGCTGACCAGGACCGTCATGGTCACGGACGGAAGTCGCTCCAGGGTGCGGTGCCACAGTTCGGCCCAACCGATCGGCCGGCCGACGATTGCCTCCTGGAGCACTGTGGCCGACGCCGTGCACACCGTGGCCGTGGCGAGCAGGAGCCCGATGGCCGCGATCGCACCGACCCCGATCAGCGCCAGGGTGGCCGTGGGCCCCTCGCCCGGTTGTTCGGCGTCCAGCAGTCCGTTGAGCAACCCGGCTTCATAGGCGATCCCGTAGCCGGCGATGACGGCGACGGCCACCGTCCCGTAGGCGATGACGCCGATGCCGAGCAGGTGTTTCCCGTAGCGGCGCATCGTGGTGAGCGCTCCACCGAGGATGTCGCCGACGCTCAGGGGCGCCCACGGGATCACCCCCGGGTGAGGACAAGGCGGGGGTGCGGACCCGTGTCCCTCGGTGCGGGTGTCGTCTGCCACTGGGTCTCCTGTGTCCTGTGCCGGAGTGCGGAGCCGTTTCCGGTGAGCCTCGCCGTTGCAGGCTCGGACGGACCGATCGGCGTCCCCGGTTGCGATCCGCGCGGAGGGACCATTTTGTGTACGGGCGTACGCATCGTTGTGTACGCTCGTACACATGGGATACGCACTCCTGGCCGCGGCCATCGTCGCCGAGGTGGCCGGCACCACCGCCATGAAGTACAGCGAAGGCTTCACCCGGCTCTGGCCGTCGATCCTGACCGTCCTCGGCTATCTGCTCGCCTTCTCCCTCCTGGCCCAGACCTTGAAGACCCTCTCCGTGGGCACCGCGTACGCGATCTGGGCGGGCGTGGGCACGGCGGCCGTCGCCGGCATCGGAATGATCTTCCTGGGGGAGACCGTCAGCCTGGCCAAGTTCGCCGGCATCGGCCTGGTGATCGCAGGCGTCATGGTGCTCAACCTCGGCGGAGCCCACTGATGGCCCGACGCCATGACCCGGAGCGACGACAACGCATCATCGACGCCGCGATCCGGATCGTCGGTGAGGGCGGCATCACCGCCCTCACCCACCGCACGGTGGCCGCAGCCGCCGATGTGCCGCTCGGCTCCACGACGTACCACTTCGCCTCCCTCGATGAACTGCTGATCGCCGCGCTGCGCCAGATCAACCAGTGCTTCGTGGCAGCCCTCCGCGCCATCGACCCCCGCCCCACCGCCGCGCTCCCCGCCATCCTGGCCAAGACCATGGGGGAGTGGTTGGCCGCGGACCGCACCCGGGTTGAACTGGAGTACGAGCTCTATCTCGCGGCCCTGCGCCGCCCCGCGCTGCGCCCGGTCGCGGCCGAGTGGACCCATGGCGTCGTGGACCACCTCAGCCAGGGCACCGACCGGGCCACCGCACGGGCACTGGTCGCGCTGCTGGACGGAATCTGCCTCCAGGTCCTTCTGTCGAACGTCCCGTACGACGAGGAGTACGCACGGGAGATGCTCGGGCGCGTACTGCGTTCCTGAACTCGGGCGGAGCCTTCGCGGTCCCACGAACGGGGTGCCGCGGGAGCCCGATGGTGATGCCGTCCGGCCGGGTGGCGGCGGTGGTCGTCGCGGTCGCCGTCGACACCAGGGCGACCGCCGGGGCGGCGCATGAGACCGGTTCGCCCACCGGGCGCGGTGCGCGTTAGGTTCTCCCCATGACCGATACCACCGCCTCGCGCACCACCGGCGCCGCAGCCGCCGGGCTCGCCACCCTCGCTGCTGACGGAACCGTCCTCGACACCTGGTTCCCCGCCCCCGCCCTCGCGGCCGAGCCCGGCCCCGCGGGAACCGAGCGGCTCACCGCCGAACAGGCCGTCGAACAACTCGGCGCAGGGGCCGCCAAGGCGTTGGGGCCGGACACCCGCAGGGGAGTGGAGGTCATCGCCGTCCGTACGGTCATCTCCTCGCTCGACGAGAAGCCGCTGGACGCCCACGACGCCTATCTGCGGCTGCACCTGCTCTCCCACCGGCTCGTCAAGCCGCACGGCCAGAGCCTTGAAGGTGTGTTCGGGCTCCTCTCCAACGTGGCCTGGACCTCGCTGGGCCCGGTCGCCGTCGACGACATCGAGACGGTACGGCTCAATGCCCGCGCCGAGGGGCTGCACCTCCAGGTGACCAGCATCGACAAGTTCCCGCGCATGACGGACTACGTCGCACCCAAGGGCGTGCGCATCGCCGACGCCGACCGGGTGCGGCTCGGTGCCCACCTCGCCGAGGGCACCACCGTGATGCACGAGGGCTTCGTGAACTTCAACGCCGGCACGCTCGGAACGTCCATGGTCGAGGGCCGCATCTCCGCCGGCGTCGTCGTCGGTGACGGTTCCGACATCGGCGGCGGCGCGTCCACCATGGGCACCCTCTCCGGCGGCGGCAACGTCATCATCTCCATCGGCGAGCGCTGTCTGATCGGTGCCGAAGCCGGTGTGGGGATCGCACTCGGCGACGAGTGCGTGGTCGAGGCGGGCCTGTACATCACCGCCGGCACCCGCATCACCATGCCCGACGGAGAGATCGTCAAGGCCCGGGAACTCTCCGGAGCCAGCAACATCCTCTTCCGCCGCAACTCGGTGACCGGCACGGTCGAAGCCCGGCCCAACAACGCGGTCTGGGGCGGCCTCAACGACGTCCTGCACAGCCACAACTAGGCGGCTCGGACCGCGGGTGGCGGTGCACTCACCGCCACCCTCGGGTCCGCTCAGCTCCACTCGTCGTGGTGGGACAGCAGCACGTCATGGGCGGCCCGCAGCCGTTCCACCGTCAGCGGGTCGGCGCTCTGCAGCGGGGCCCTGACACCACCCGCGCCGATGACCGCCTTGGCCGTCACCGCTCCCGGAAGCCCCGCGGCCATCATCAACTCGACCAGGGGCAGGGCCAGTCGGTTCAGTCGGGCCGCCCGACCGGTCTCCCCGCGGTCGAAGGCGTCCAGTACCGCCCTGAACACTTCGGGCACCGCATTGGCGACCGTGCTCACCTGGCCCGCGCCCCCCACCGCATACAGCGGAAGGTTGAGCTCCTCGCAGCCGGAGTAGTACGCGAGCGAGGTGTTCGCGATCACCTTCGTGGACCCCAGCAGATCCTGTGCGCAGTCCTTCACCGCCACGATCCTCGGGTGCTCCGCCAGCCGCAGCAGCGTCTCCACCTCGACCCTGACACCGGTGCGGCCAGGGATGTCGTAGACCATCAACGGAACGCCCACCGCGTCCGCGACCTGGCGGAAATGAGCCTCGATGGCAGGCTGCGGCGGACAGCTGTAGTACGGCGCCACCACCAACAGCCCGTCCGCGCCCGCCCGTTCGGCCTCCCGGGCCAGCGCGACCGTGTGTCGGGTGTCCGCGCTACCCACTCCGGCCACCACCGCCACCGCACCGCCCACGGCCTCCCGCACCGCGCGCACCAGTGCGGTCTTCTCCGCATCGGACGTGGTCGGGGCCTCGCCCGTGGTGCCGTTGAGGACCAGTCCGTCGCAGCCACCGTCCACCAGCCGCACCGCATGGCGGGCGGCAGCAGCCACATCGAGCGCCCCGGACCCATCGAAGGGGGTGATCATTGCGCACAGAGAACGGCCGAAGGGGCGCGGTGTCGTCATGGCCGCAGTCTTCGCGCCCCTGACACTTCAGGTCCACTTAGTTCTGCTTTAAGCAAGCGATAAGCAGCACTGAACAGTGACATATGGCTGCGGTCTTGGCCCGATGGTGCTCGGTGGGACACCATGACGGCAACGGGGTCCGGCTTTCGGCTGTCCACCCCCGCCGAGCCCCTCCGTGCTCACTGCTCCCTGCGCTCACGGCACCTCGCACCGCCGCTCCGCCTGCTCGGCCAGCACGTCCCGGCCCTTGCGCCGCCTGCTCGAACCGTTCCATCCGGGCGCACACTCGCGTGCCCGCTCGCCGCTCGTTTCGTCCCAACGGAGGTCTTCATGAGGCTTGGCAAGCCGCTCGCCAAGGGATACGCGGAAGAGGAGCCGCTGGTTCAGGCGGAGTCCGATGAACCTACCCCGGCCTCAGAGCCGGTGCCGAGCGAACAGCCCAGCAAACATCCCGACGAGGTTCCGGTAGCTCCGTGAATCCCCGGCTCCTGGAGGAACGCCCCGCGGACCCTCCCATCGGCTACAAGATCGCCCATCCGGTGCTCTCGCGCGATCTCACCCGAGCCGGGTTCCTCGGGGTCGCCCTCGGCGGCCGGGAGCCCTACACCGTGCTGGACGACGCCCAGTGCGTGTACGGGCGTCGGCACCGGGTGCCCTCCCGACGCTGTGACTGCGGCTTCCACGCCCTCATCTCACGCTCGGGTGCACTGGGCCTCACCTGTACCGCCGAGCACCGTACGGCCGTCCTCCTGGAAGTGGCGGTCCTGGGCGTCTACCTGCGCTACGAACTCGGCTTCCGCTACGCCCGTCAGCGCGTACGCACCATGACCGTCGGCTGTTGCCCCTGCCTCGGGCGCACGACCCTGCTCGCCGACGCCGGTTGGGGAAGGCCCGGCTGGCATGCGATGGAGGCGGCCTGCGGCGGTTGTGTCCGAGGCCGCATGGCGATGACCCTGGCCGATTTCGCGCGCCTCGCGGGTCAGGGCCTCTCGGTGTTGCGGGCCGGACAGATCGCCCGCACTCCGGCCGGCTGTTGACCTCAACCGAACTTGATGTTCGACCCTGGTGATCGACGGCGCACCCATGGGGGGTGCGCCGATTCGAGAGGCCATCACCATGATCCTGTCTTTGATCACCCAGCAGAACTCCTATGCCCGCCCGGTGCTCGACCGGCCCGACTCCCAAGTCGTCAAGGTCTCCACCTGGGACGTCGGCACCCCCGAGCGCCAGCGCGCCACCGTTGCCGCGCTGGAACTGGCATGGCGCCGCCGCGGCTGGCCGGGCGGCGGGCTGCTCTCCTACACCGTGCACTTCGGCGAGGACGGCCGCACCCTGCTGCACTACACGCAGTGGACCAGTGAGGAGGACTTCCAGGAGTTCCTGCGCACCGCCACCGACTTCAAGGAGGGCTGGAACGCCGAGGTGGATGCCGCGGTCCCCGGGATCCGGCGGCTGGGTCTCCATGGGTACGAGCTCTACCGGAGCGCGGCGACCCCGGACGACCGCAGGGTGCCCGGGTCGGTGGTGATCGTCGAGGCCGAGTTCGACGGTCCTGACGTCGAGCGGCAACGGGCCTGGGTGGACACCGTGTTCACCGCACTCCAGGCGGACGCGACCGCGGTCGAGGACCCGACCCGCGCCACACCCGAGTCCGCCGCCCTCCAGGGTGCGGGCATCTCCGGACACTTCCATCTGGGACAGGACGGGACCCGGGTGCTCAACTACGCCGAGTGGGAGAGCGCCGAAGCGCACCAGAGCGCGCTGGACGCGCCCGGCAACGGGATCGGGACGCACTCGAAGGAGTGGGCCCGGGTGCACGCGTTCCCCGGGGTGAGCGGAGGTTCGGTGCGCCGCTACACGCCCGGGCTGACGCTCGGCCCGGGCGTGTAGTCATCGGCGCGCCACCGCCGAGGGGTGTGCTGCTCGTCGGCGGCCTTCACGGCGCACTCGATCCACCTTCCGTGCAACACGAGGTGCACAAGGCGTATGAGGCGTACGAGGCTCCACGGTGCAGAGGACTCCCCAGCGGGCAGACACGTTCATGAGTCGGTGAGTGCGTGGCTCCACGGGTTCACGGGCTCACGGGTTCACGGCTTCACGGGTTCATGGGCGCACGGGTTCACGGGTGCTCATGTGTTCATGCGTTTGCCGGGGTTCATGGGCGGAAGCGCAGCACCTGCGGGTCGTGGTCGCTGCTCTGGTCTGTGAACTCGGCGTTGATGTGAACGCTGTCGTAGCTGAAGTCGTCGATCGACGGGCTGGTCAGGATCTGGTCGAGCACCTGGCTGTTGCCCTGGAAGACGTACGAGTACCGCTCCGAGCGGGGCAGCGATGTGATGGCGGCGCGCAGCGCGCCGTCCGCCGTGAGTGCCTTGGTCGTCGCGGAGAACTCGAAGTCGTTGATGTCCCCGACGACCAGCACATCCGCTCGGCGGTCCGCCTTCAGGATGTCCTTGACGAAGGCGTTCACCGACTGCGCCTGCTGGATGCGCTTGACCTCGGAGATTCGATTCGGCGGCTGTCGGTGGGATGTGAGCGCCTCGTCGCCGCCCTTCGAGCCGAAGTGGTTGGCGATCACGAAGACGGGTCGCCCGCGGAAGGAGAACTCGCCCGCGAGGGGTTTGCGGCTCGCCTCCCAGGCACTGTTCGCGGGGTCGATCCGACCGGGTGACAGGGTCAGCGCCGCTCGACCCCGCTCGCGTACGACACCGGTCGGGGTGGTGGCGTCCCCGCCGGGGCGGTCGGTGAAGGAGACCCGGTCGGGGTTGAAGAGGAACACCTGGCGGATGTTGCCGCCGGGTTCGCCGCCGTCCTCGTTGTTCTGCGGGTCCACGCTTCGCCACTGATAGGACGGGCCGCCCGCGGCGGCGATCGCCGAGATGAACTTCTCGACCGTCTGCTCGGCCGAGACCGTACCGTCGTTCTTCGCCCCGCTGTTGTCCTGGATCTCCTCCAGAGCCAGGATGTCCGGCGAGGCCAGATTGGTCACGACGGCCCGGCCGAGGGCGTCGAAGGTCTCCTGCGGGTCCGACGGATCGAGGTTCTCGACGTTGTACGTCGCGACCGCCAGTTCTCCCGAACGCTGAGGGCGGGTGCGCTCCCGTTCCAGGCCGCGGTCGACGACCGTGCCCAGGGTGCGGGCGGTGAGGGTGTAGCCGCCGTACTGGTTGAAGTCGAGCGGTCCCTCGGACCGGCCGGTCAGCACATCGCCGACGTTCGCATCGGGGAAGGGCTGCTGTGCGACGGGGACCAGGGACTGGACCTTGAGCCGACCGCCGTTCTGGGAGGCGTACGAGCCGTACAGTGCTCCGCCGCGGGCCGTCCGGACCTCCCACGGCTTGACCGTCACCCACAGTTCGGAGAACGCGGTGGCTCCGACCACGGGAGAGGTGCCGATGCTGACGTTGCTCCCCTCCAGGGACTCGTAGTAGTCGAGGGCGAAGGAGCGGGGCTTCAGCGGGAGCGCGTTGACGCTGCCGCCGGCCGCTGGATCGCCGGCCGGGGCGTAGGCGGCCGGCACCGACCAGGCGGCGATGGTGACGGGCGCGGGCAGCGGGTTCCCCGATGACACCACGGTCACCGAGGGGCGCGAGAGCTGGGTCAGGGACTGGTTGCCCGAGGCCGTGCCACCAGGGACGAACTCGCTGACCGTGCCCGACACCCGCACCTCGTCACCGACCGTGACTGAGGGAGTGGAGCCGGCGCCCGTGAAGACGAAGACGCCCTCGCTGGTCGCCGGGTTGTCGTCGGCGTGCGGGTCCTGGAACCAGAAGCCCCGGGACGAGCCGTAGCCCCGTACGCCGGTGACGATGCCGGGGACGTCCGCGACCTGTTGACCCACGAGCGGGGAGATCCGGGTGGTGCCCTGGATGTCATGGATGTGCACACCGGTCGTGCTGTCCACCGATGTCGTCGCGTGCTGGGTCGCGGCCGTGGCGGAGCCGGTGAGTAGCCCCGCGGCCAGTGCGGAGGCGACGAGGGCGGCGACGGCGGCGGTTCTCGGAACGGCGGGGAGAGGCATGAAGACTCCGGAATCGAGGGTGGTCGGGGCGGCACGGTGCTCGTGGCGTCGTTGCGTGCCGGCGGTGCTCGTCTACGGGATTGCCCGGGTGCGGACCCACGGTGGTGGGCCCTGGCGCTCTACGCGCGTCAATCTCCGTGCTGCGACGGGTACTTGTCAAGAGTGGGCGGGGCTGTCGGGTTCGGCCGCGAGCGCGCCGGGGGCCATGGGCTGGTCACCGGTGCGTCAATGGTTGGCCGATGCCCGCAGCCCGGGCGGCGAAACCCGGCGATATGCGTCTACGCTGGAGAACCCCCGGCGCCACGTCCGGGCTCCCCAGACCCTTCAGGAGAAGCCCCAGATGCCCCACGACGGTCCCATCCTGCCGCCGGTGCGGCTGCGTCCGGACGCGGAGCTGGCGCGTGCCGCGCTGGCCGCCCCCCTGCTGGCCAGGGCCGTACGACTGGCCCGCTGGGCAGGGCCGGAGACCCTGGTGGGAGCCGGCGGCGAGCTGATCGAGGAACAACTGCCGGCCGCGGCCGAGGTGTTGGGGCTCGGTGACGACAGCGAAGGACCTGCGTACGCCAGTGAGGCATGGCGCACGGCCGTCGACGCGGGCCTCCTTGAGGTGCACGATCCGGCTGATGCTGATGCCGAGGCATACGGGACCGTCTCCGCGGGGGAGGGCCTGGAGCTGATCGCCGGTGCGCCCCGGGATGTCCTGGCCGTCTGGCAGGAGGCGCTGGAAGCGGTGTACGCCGACGCCATCGCGCCCCTGCTGGACGAGTTGTCCGAGGCGATCGGACCGGACGGCGAGATCGACTACGCGGCCCTCGACTGGGACCCGGACGGCGAGGCCGAATTCCTCGACGGGGTGCTCGGCAACCTCTATCTGCTGACCGTCACCGACGGGGCCACGGGTGGCGAACCGGTGCCCCTGCCCGCCCTCGCCGCCTCGATGATCGTGCCCGACGACATGGGCGAGCCCACGGACGACATCCTGGAACAGGTCTCCGTCGCCATGATGCGACTCGACGACCAGTTCCGGCTGCTGGAGCCGATCGGTCTGGTCGAGTACCAGCCGGTGGACGAGACGCTCATGGTCGACGAGCCGGGCGAGGGCCCTGCCTCGCTGGAGGAGGAAGACCTCTCGCGGTACGGGCTGGTGAAGCTGACCCCGCTCGGTCTCCACGGAGTGCGGGTCCGACTGCTGGAGGCCGGAGTGGCGGCGCCGGTCGTGGGCGAACTCGCCGACAAGGGCGCGGACGTACTCCTCGACGGGCTCGCCGGCTACCCCGAGGCGGCGGCGGGCGCCGAGACCGAGCAGTGGTTGGCGCGGCGCGAGCCCGCGGCGGCTGCACAGGAACTCCTGGCCGCAGCCCGCGGTGCGGACGCGGGCGGCCCCTTGCGCCGACTCCGCTGCCAGCAGGCGTTGGCCCATGTCGGGGCCCAGGCCGAGCCGGAGGTGCGCGCGGTCCTCGACGACGCAGAACTCGGCGGTCTCGCGCGGGTCTGGCTCGCCGAGCGGGGCGCTGCGGATGTGCCGGCGCCGCCGGAGTCGATGGTCTTCTGGCTCTCCATCGACACGATCGCCGCGCAACTCGACGCCGACGGAGAACCCGACGAACTGCGCGGTCTGGTGGAGGGACTGACGGGCCAGCACAGCGGATTCTTCGATGCGGCGTGGCGGGTGGACCACCCGGCGACGGCGGACGTGCTGGAAGCGATGGGCCGCATGCACCCGAACAAGCGTGTGGCGAAGGAAGCCCGGAAGGCGGCGTTCAAGGCTCGCTCCCGCTGAGGCCCCACCCGACGGGCCCGAGGAGCTGTCGTCCTCGTGGCCTTCCGCTCGGTCGTTGTTCGCTTCGGGTGCTTCGGGTGCTTCGGGTGCTTCGGGTGCTCGGGGCTCGACTGGACGGAGGTCGGGCCGACCGAGTGTGCCGTTCGAGGGTCCGCCCGGGCCGGATCGCACGGGGGCGCCGTGCGATCCGGCCGGCTATCTCGGGTACCACTGTCCGTTCCTTCGCCCTGTGGGCTTCACCCGCCTGCCAGCACCCCCAACGACCGCTCCACATCAGCCGTCGAGTTGTACAGGTGGAAGGCCGCCCGCAAGTACCCCGCCCGCTCCGCGACCACGATCCCCGCAGCGGCCAGGTCGGCCGCCCGCCCACCGATTCCGGGTACCGCGACGATCGCCGAGTCCGAGGGCACCGGGGAGTGACCGAGCGCCCGGAGCCCTTCGCGGAACTGGCGGGCGAGTTCGGTGGCGTGCCGGTGGAGGGCGGGCACACCGACCTCCACCACCAGCTCCAGCGACCGCTGGGCTCCCTGGTACGAGAGGAAGGCAGGAGGCTCGTCGTAGCGGCGGGCCGAGTCCGCGAATCGTTCCACCGGCCCATACGGCGGCCCCCACAGCTCCTCGGCGGCGAAGGGCCCCGCGTGGAGCGGTGCCACCGAGGTCTGTGCCTCTTCCGTGAGGGTGAGGAATGAGACCCCCCGTGGGCACAGGAGGAACTTGAAGGCTCCCGTCACCGTGTAGTCCCAGTCCCCGGCCCGCAGTGGGAGCCACCCCGCCGACTGGCTGGCATCCAGCAGCGTGCGGGCGCCATGAGTGGCCGCCGCCTCCCGCACCGCGGGAAGATCGGCGATCCGCCCGTCCGCGGACTGCACCGCGGAGAAGGCCACCAGCGCCGTCCCGGGGCGCACCGCGTCCGCCAGCCCGTTCAGCGGGGCGAACCGCAGTTTGAGGTCTCCGCGGACCGCGAAGGGCGTCACCACCGAGGCGAACTCGCCCTCGGGGAGCACGACCTCGGCCCCGGGTGGCAGCGAACCGGCGATCAGTGCCGTGTGGACGGCGACCGAGCCACCCACGGCGACCCGGTCCTCACCCACACCGGCGATCTCGGCGAAGGAACGCCGGACGGCGATCACCGCCGCGTAGTCCCCGGCGCCGTCCATCCGTCCGGCGGCCAACTCGTCCATGAGCCCCGTCATCGCCATGACGGCTCGGGCGGGCAGCAGCCCGCAGGTGGAGGTGTTCAGATACGTCGTCTCCGGCGCGAACTCGGCACCGACCAGGGTCTCCATGCACTCACCTTGTGCCGCCCCCGACCGTGGGTCAATCGGGCATCGCTGAGTGATTGCCTTCTTTCGGACAGGGCGCTTGGAGCGACTCGGCGGTGTGGATCAGCCGTTCGGCACCGCACAGGCCCCGTCCGGCTCACAGGCCGGTGCGGCGGCGGTGGCGGCATCCGCCTCACGCCCCTGCCACGCTTGTTCCAACGCCTGGGTGAAGAGTTCGACGGGCTGGCCGCCGGAGACCCCGTAGCGGCGGTCGAACACGAAGAACGGCACTCCGTTCGCCCCGAGCTCCGATGCCTCGCGCTCATCGGCACGCACCTCGTTGGCGTATCGCGATCCGTCGGCGAGCACCGCCCTGACCTCGGCTTCGTCGAGCCCGGCCGCCACGGCGACGGCGACCTGCACCTCGGGGTCATACACGGATCGCTCGTCGGCGAAGTTGACCTCGTAGGCCCGGTTCAACAGCTCGTCCTGGAGCCCGCGCTCCTTCGCGAGGTGGAGCAGCCGATGGATGTCGAAGGTGCTTCCGTGGTCGCGGCCCTCGGTGCGGTACGCGAGTCCCTCGGAGCGGGCGTTGGACGCCACGTGCTCCTCCATGGCGCGCGCCTGCTCCAGGGTGCGTCCGTACTTGCTGGCGAGCATGTCGACGACCGAGGCGGTGTCGCCCTTGGCCCGCTGGGGGTCGAGTTCAAAGGACCGGTGGATGACCTCGACCTGCTCGCGGTGGGCGAATCCGGCGAGTCCCTTTTCGAAGCGTGCCTTCCCGATGTAGCACCAGGGGCAGGCGATGTCGCTCCATATCTCGACGATCATGCGGGGTGTCTCCAGTGGTTCGTGATGGATGTGGCCGTGTGTCCCACTCTGCGGGAACACACGATGGTTCCGTTGGATTCCTGCCCGGTAGTGCGTAGTCGGCCCGACCGCGCCGGGGCAGCCATGACCGGACGTTCATTTCCAGCCGTTTCCAGCGATTTCCGGCCTTTTCCGGCTGGCAGAATGGACTGGTGCCTGGCTGGTTCTGGGCATCGGCCGGCCTGGAGTCGGCCAGTGGCCGGTTGTCGGTCTTCGGTACGCGGCTCGGAGTCTCTGCCCGAGGGTGTTGGCACCCCGGAAGATCAGCGGCAGCGTGGAACGCCGAAACGTTCCTCAGGATCCGTCCCGCAGCCCGCTGGGCCACCCTTCCCGGTAGTCGATGTGGTCGAAGCTCACCACACACCCCTCTCCCACCGGCGACTGGGCGAGGAACCCCACCAGCGCGGCGCCCGCGGTCTCCTCGGTCCCCAGCGCGAAGATGCGGACGAAGATCCAGTGCTTGCCGTCGGTGGAGGCGTGGAAGGCGAACGCCCGTCCGGTGCGACTGATGCGCAGCCACACGCTGTCGCCCTCGACCTCGAAGGAGTTGGCGTCGTCGGAGTGGCCCCGGGTGACGACCGTGCAGATCGTGGGCTTGTCCGGGGAGAGCTCCAGACAGAGCTTGGCCCATTCGCGCTCGCCCACGTGCAGATACAGGGCACCCGCGTCGAAGGAAGCCCGGAAGCCGACGGTGACCCGGGCGATCAGCTGGAAGTCGCCCTCGGGTGCGCCCAGCAGTCGAGGTGCGTCGGATGCGGGGTCCAACGAGCTGCCCGCCGGTGGTACGAAGCGGTCCGCCCTGGCGCCCGCCCAGCCGGTCAGCACCCCGTTCTCATGGGACCAGTTGGCCTGTGGGCCGTACGCACGCAACGGGAAGGGGAGCTCGGGCAGCTCACAGGGGTCGATCATCGGGGCAGTGTGCGTCAGAGGGGGGTGGGTCGTCCACCCGCGACACCATCGCGCAGTCCGCTGCGGAGCCGTGCGATGTCGGCTGTGGGCACTGTCACGGCGGAACCCCCCATGGGTAGCGACCTCATGGACCCCAGGGGCACGGGGGGACGCGGGGCACAGGGGACACGGGGGACACGGGGGACACGGGGGATGGGAGGCATGAGTGGCTCTCTTCGGGTCATGTCCCTCTCGTCGGGCCATCGGGCTGAGAGTCCCGTTCCTCGGCTCCGACGCTCCCTCGGTTCGGTAATGTGAACCTCATTCCAGATGATGAACGGCTTCGATCGGCGGCACGACTCCGTCCGACGGCGTCGTCCTCGGTCGAGAGGGGGCTGCTCGCGATCATGTCAGCGGTGGATTCGAGTGGCACACAGGTCAAGTCCGCGGTGCGGACGGTGGAGTTGTTGGAGTTCTTCGCGGGGCAACCCGGAATGCACTCGCTCACCGATGTTCAGGAAGCCGTCGGCTACCCCAAGTCCAGTCTGTACATGCTGCTGCGCACCCTGGTCGACTTGGGCTGGGTGGAGACGGACGCGACCGACACGCGGTACGGCATCGGGGTGCGCGCCCTGTTGGTCGGCACCTCCTATCTGGACGGGGACGAAGTGGTGGCGGCGGCCCGCCCCACGCTGGACCGACTCTCCGACGACACCGGCGAGAGCATCCATCTGGCCCGTCTCGACGGGGTGAACGTGGTGTACCTCGCCACCCGGCAGTCCCAGCACTATCTGCGCCCCTTCACCCGGGTCGGTCGCAGGCTCCCCGCGCACTCCACCGCTCTGGGCAAGGCCCTGCTCGCCACGCACACCGACGAACAGGTGCGGGCGATGCTCCCCGAGGTGCTGTCGGCCCAGACCGAGCACACCGTCACCGATCGGGAGCGGTTGATCGGAGAACTGCCCACGATCCGGGAGCGCGGCCTCGCGGTGGATCGCGAGGAGTCCACCCTGGGTCTGCGGTGCTTCGCGGTGGCGATTCCGTACCGGACGCCCGCCCGGGACGCGGTGAGCTGCTCGGTGCCGGTTGCCCGGCTGACGGCCGGGCACGAACACCTCATCAAGGAGGCCCTGTTCGATGCGCGCAACCGGCTCACCCTGGCGACGCGTCGACTGTGAGAACGCCTTCGCGGTGCGGCGGTCCCCTGGCGGTCCCGTGGCGGGGGCCGCTCCCCGGCTCCGGATCTTCCCTCGGCCCACATGAAGAAAATGTGAGAAACGGGACGTGGGGGAACTCCTGTGGCGATCCCCTTCGTCTTGCAGTGGGATGAATAGGACAATCAGGCATGCCGCCGTCTTCAGTCTGCTGCTGGTGCTCGCACTCCTGGTGCGTGCCACCTGGCTCCAGACCTATGAGGCCGAGGCCCTCGCGGACCAGGAAAAGAACCGACGCAACACCATCGACCAGTACGCCCAGCCCCTCGGGGACATCGTGGTAGCCGGCGCGCCCGTCACCGGTTCCAAGCCCACGACCGGAAGTGATCTGGCGTACCAACGCACCTACACCGACGGCCCCCTCTACGCCGCAGTGACGGGATACAGCTCGCAGGCGTATGGCGCCACCCAGTTGGAGGGCATCCACAGCAAGGTCCTGGACGGCACCGACGACCGGTTGAAGGACCCGGTGGACGCGATCCTGGACAAGCAGTTGGAGCCGGGGGACGTGCTCACCACGATCGACCCCGAGGTGCAGCGCGCCGGATACGAGGCGCTCGGCGACATCAAGGGAGCTGCGGTCGCCATCGACCCGAAGACGGGGAAGATCCTCGGCATGGTCAGCACCCCCTCCTACGATCCGTCGACCATCGCCGGGACCAACGACGGGGAACAGTGGCGCAAGCTCCTCGCGGACGAGGACAAACCACTGGTCAACCGGGCCCTTCGACAGCCCCTGGCACCCGGCTCCACCTTCAAGCTGGTCGTCGCGGCGGCAGCCCTGGAGAAGGGGACCTACGACTCCGTGGACGAGCGGACCGACAGCCCCCTCCCGTACACGCTTCCGGGAACCACCCGCGTCCTCGTGAACGACATCCCCTCCGCCCCTTGTGAGAACGCCTCGCTGCGCACCGCCCTGCGGTACTCGTGCAACAACGTCTTCGGGAAGCTCGCGGCGGACCTCGGACAGGACGAGGTGCGGGCCATGGCGGAGAAGTTCGGCTTCAACGATGACGAACTCGATGTGCCGGTACGGGCGTACGCCAGCATCTACCCGACCGGTCTGGACAAGGCGCAGACGGCGTTGACGGGCATCGGCCAGTTCGATGTCACGGCAACCCCCCTCCAGATGGCCATGGTCTCGGCGGCTATCGCCCACGACGGTGTGATGCAGGCCCCACACCTGGTCTCCGAGGTGGTGGACGGCGACGGGAACACCCTCCAGTCCGGTGGTGGGGGCTCCTCGTCCAGGATCATGTCCGCCGAGACCGCCAAGGAACTGCGCAGTGCCATGGTGACGGTGGTGGAGGACGGCACCGGATCGAACGCCCGGGTCGACGGCGCCGAGGTCGGCGGCAAGACGGGCACCGCCCAGCGTGGTGAGAACAACAGCAAGACGCCGTACGCCTGGTTCACCTCCTACGCCAAGGACAGCGACAACGGCAAGGAGGTGGCGGTCGCGGTGCTCATCGAAGACGCGGGCGGACCCCGCTCCGAGGTCAGCGGCAACGGGCTGGCCGCGCCCGTCGCCCAGAAGATGATGGCGGCGGCACTGAAGTGAGATCAGCAGGTGGCGAGGCCGTCGGGGAAGGCGCGGTCGACGAAGCCGGCGATGTGCCGGCGCAGTGCCGCGGCGGCGCCGTGGGCGTCCCCCTGGAGCGCCAGCCGGAGGATCTCCCGGTGCTCGGCGTCCTCGCGCGCCCCCGAGGGGTCGGCCGCCCACACGACGGCGGAGACGAGGGCCGCCTGATCCCTGAGGTCGTCGAGCATGCGGGCGAGCAGCGGATTGCCGCAGGGCAGACAGAGCGCCCGGTGGAAGTCACCGGCCGCGAGGGAGCGCTCGGCCGGATCGGTCGCCAGCGCGGCCCTGGCGAGGGCTGTCACGGCCCCGTTCAGGTCCGCTTTCAGATCGAGCGACGACTCCACGGCCCGACGCAGTGCCTCCGGTTCGAGCAGTAGCCGGACGTCGTAGACCTCGCGGGCCATCGCGGCGTCCACGGTTCGGACGGTGACCCCCTTGTACTGACTCATCACCACGAGCCCACTGCCCGCCAGGGTTTTGAGCGCCTCGCGCACGGGAGTCTTGGACACCCCGAACCGAACGGCCAGCTCCGTCTCGACCAGCGGCTGTCCGGGCCGCAGCCGGCCGGTGAGGACGGCGTGCCTGATCTCTTCGAGGACGTACTGGGTGCGGGAGGGGACGGGGGCGACGGTCATGGGGCGCCTTCCGCGTCGATCTCCTCCATGGGATGTGGCTGGATGACGCTAGACAGGGTCCGCCAGCGCCGTCAAGGTCATTGCACAGGCCCGCTATGCCTGGTTGCGCTACAGGCGAGGGGAAGGAGCTCCTCCGGTACGCCGCTGGGTGACGGCCGCCCGAGCCCCGCGGTCGGCCCGTCGCAGCCTCGCGGTCAGCCCGTTGCAGCTTTGCGTCCAACCCGCTCGGGCCCGGGAGCGCCCGCACCGGTCACCGGGTGCGGAAGCCGCTGGTGGCGGCCTTCACCCGCTCGGTCGTCGGCCGAAAAGGTAAGGGAACGGCAAAGCCGTCTCGCTCGTTACCCCAGACATGACAGCTATGACCCCCGGCTCGAACATCCCCCTGCCCGCCGCTCGAATCGCGGTGGACGTCGCCGCTCCGGTGCGGCTCGACGTATCGGGCCTGCTGCTCACCGCCGACGGCAAGGTGCGCTCCGACGACGACTTCATCTTCTACAACCAGCCCGTGGGCCCCGGGGTGACCTATCGCTCCGGCGGGGGCTCGGCTCCTGACGCCATCGTGGTGGACACCTCCGCGGTGCCGCCCGGCATCGAGAAGATCGTCGTCACGGCCAGCCCTGATGCGGCCGGACAGACGTTCCAGGGCGTCGAGCCGACCGCCACCGTGCGCAACGCCGACGACGGCAGCGCCCTCGCCACCTTCACTCCGCCGCAGCTCGGCGGTGAGACCGCGCTCGTGGTCGTCGAGGTCTATCTGCGCAACGGCGCCTGGAAGGTGCGCGCGGTCGGCCAGGGGTACGCCAATGGACTCGCGGGCATCGCCAAGGACTTCGGGGTCTCCGTCGAGGAGGAGCCGCCGGCCGCTCCGGTGGCCGCCGCGCCCGCCCCCGTTGCCCCGGCCCCCGTTGCTCCCGCGGCGCCCCCCGCCGCGCCCGTGGCAGCACCAGGTTCAGGCAAGATCAATCTCGACAAGGGGCGCGTCAACCTTCAGAAGAACCAGACGGTTTCCCTGGTCAAGGGCGGCCGTCCGCTGCTCTCCCAGGTCAAGATGGGCCTGGGCTGGGAGCCCGCCTACCGGTCCAAGGACATCGACCTCGATGCCTCCGTGATCGCCTACGGCCCCACGCGCAACCATCTGGACAGCTGCTACTTCGGCAAGCTCACGATCCTCCAAGGCTCCATCAGGCACTCGGGCGACAATCTGACCGGTGAGGGGGCAGGGGACGACGAAGTGATCACCGTTGACCTCGGTCGGCTCCCGGCTGACGTCACCGGCCTGGTCTTCACGGTGAACTCGTTCTCGGGACAGAAGTTCACCGAGGTCGCCAAGGCGTACTGCCGGCTGATGGACGCGGCCACCGGCGAGGAGCTGGTGCGGTTCGATCTGACGAGCGCGGAGCCTCAGACCGGGGTGATGATGGCGAAGCTGATCAAGCAGTTCTCCGGCGAGTGGGAAATGACCGCCATGGGCGACTTCGTGAAGTCGCGGACCGTTCGGGGCATGGTGAAACCGGCCGCACAGGCACTGTGACCGGGCCGCCGGGCCCGCCGCGGATCGCACGGCGGGTTCCGGTAGCGCGTTTCGGAGGAAGCGACCCTCAGAGTTTCGCGAGCTTGGTGTAGGGACTGGGGATTCTCCCCTTGCGACCGGCGAAGTCGACATGGACAGCGGCATTGCCGCTCTCCACCGCGATGACTCGGCCCAGACCGTATTGATCGTGCGAGACCCGGTCCCCCACCGCATACTCCTCGATGGGAGGACCCGCTTGTGCGCGGTTGAAGGGACTCGTCGGCAGATGGCGCCGGGATTCGGCTGACTTGTTCATTGCCGTGAGTATGACTCCTCCCAGGGCTTGAGGACATGTCCAATGCGGAACCGTGGTCAGATTGCAATGCCGCATCGCCGGTGTCGAGGCCGCAATAGAGCCATCTACGCGCATAGATCTCTTGTCTTGCGTAAGCGCGGATTCCGCCCCCTGGCAGCCCGGTGCAACGCCCCGACCGACCGTTCGAAAAGGCGCGAACCAAGGCGCGGGTCAAGGCGCGAGTCCCGGCCATCCGGATCGACGTTCCATCCGCGAGGTCGCCGTGCGCCGGGCTTCGCTCCGGCTCTGAAGGTGGCCCGCACTCCGCTCGGTGAGGCGCGTCCGAAGTGCTCACGGCCGAGAAGGGGCTACCTGTCGTCGCGGCAGTCCATGGTCTGGGTGCAGAGGTTGGACTCCACCTTCCCGAGCAGCCGCACCAGCTCCCCGCGCTCATCTTCGTCCAGCCCGGCCAGGGTGCGCCCCTCCAGCTCGGTCATCGCCTCCTGTACCGCCGCGTTGAGCTCACAACTCTCGGTGGTCGCCTCCACCAGTGCGGCCCTGCGGTCCGCCGGGTCCGGTCGACGGCGGACGTGTCCGGCCTGTTCGAGCCGTTGCAGCATCTTGGTGACGGTCGACGGATCGAGCTCCAGCGTCTTGATCAGGTCGGCCTGGCGCAGCGGCCCGGCGTTCCACAGCTGGATCATCAAGGACTCCTGCCCCGGGTAGAGCTCCAGCCCCTTGAGCAGCTTGGCCGCTGCCATGCGGTGCAGTCGGGCGGTCCGGGACAGGGAACGGCTCACCGGCCCGCCCAGTGCACAGGCGGACAGCGGCTCGGAACAGACGGGGTCGGCGACTGCCTCGGGTTTCATCGGGACTCCTCGCTGGTGGGCTGCCGTGTGAACAGTGTCCCCGAACGTCGGGCAGCGCCTCCAGGGAAAACTTTACCTTGGCCGGCCAAGTAAATGCGCTACAGTGACTCCCGGCGGAATACTTGGCCGACCACATATATCCTTTCTGGAGTCCTGATGACCACCGCGTTCGACCCGATCGACCTTTCGGGCAAGAAGCTGGCGAACCGCATCGCCATGGCCCCCATGACCCGCAGTCGTGCCTTCGGCCCCGGCCTGACGCCGACCGACTCGGTCGTCGAGTACTACGCGCAACGAGCCGGCGCCGGCCTGATCATCACCGAGGGCATCCAGCCCTCGATCACCGGACAGGGCTACCCCGACACCCCGGGACTGCACAGCGATGAGCAGGTCGCCGCCTGGCGCAGGGTCACGGACGCGGTGCACGCCAAGGGTGGGAAGATCTTCGCCCAGCTGATGCACTCCGGACGCATCGGCCACCCCTCGCTCTTCCCCGACGGCCGCTCCAGCGTCGCCCCCTCCGCGGTCGCCGCCGCCGGACAGCTCTTCACCCACGAGGGGCCCAAGGACTTCCTGCCGCCCCGTGCGCTCGACACCGCCGAGATCCCGGAGGTCGTCGAGGAGTTCACCCACAGTGCGCGCAACGCGGTCGAGGCGGGATTCGACGGTGTCGAACTGCACGGTGCCAACGGCTACTTGATCCAGCAGTTCCTGGCGTCGAACACCAACCAGCGCACCGACGAGTGGGGCGGTTCGGTGGAGAACCGCATTCGCTTCGCCACCGAGGTCACCCGGTCCGTGGTCGCCGCGATCGGGGCCAACCGCACCGGGATCCGACTGTCGCCGCGCAACGAGTACAACGACATCGCCGAGACCGACGCCCACGAGGTCTACCCGGCCCTGATCCGCGAGCTTGACCCGCTGGGCCTGGCCTACGTGCACATCTCCGAGAACCATGAGAAGGCCCGCGAGATCACGCTGGAACTGCGTCGTCAGTACAGCGGCACGGTGGTGCTCAACCCGGCCACGGAGGGGCCGACCGACCACGCCTCGCTGCCCCTCATCACGGAGGGCGTCGCCGACATCATCTCCTTCGGGTCGCTCTTCCTCGCCAACCCCGACCTGCCGGTCCGGTTGCAGAGCGAGGGCCCGTACAACGCCCCCGTCCCGACCGCCTTCTTCGGCGGTGGCGACGAGGGCTTCATCGACTATCCGGTGCTGAGCACCGTCTGATGGACAGCAGGCGGGGCCGGTCCGGACGCCACCCGGACCGGCCCCGCCGCGACGCTCATCCCGCCCGGAGCACGGCCGTCGCGTTCATCGGACGGGCGTGAAGTCCCGGGCGCCGATGAAGTCCGGACGCGGCACGGGAGCCGCGAACGGCTCGACCGCCGCGTTCTCCACGCTGTTGAAGACGATGAACACATTGCTGCGGGCGTAGGGCGTGATGTTGTCGCCCGAGCCGTGCATGCAGTTGCAGTCGAACCAGGTCGCCGAGCCGGCCCGCCCGGTGAACAGCCGGATGCCGTGCTCCTGTGCGTACCGGGTCAGCGCCTCGTTCGAAGGGGTGCCGGCGTCCTGCATCTGAAGCGACTTCTTGTAGTTGTCGCTCGGGGTCTCACCCGCGCACCCCAGGAAGGTCCGGTGCGAACCGGGCATGATCATCAGACCACCGTTGGTGTCCCGGTTCTCGGTCAGAGCGATGGACACCGACACGGTCCGCATGTTCGGCAGCCCGTCCTCGGCGTGCCAGGTCTCGAAGTCCGAGTGCCAGTAGAAGCCGGACGCGCCGAACCCGGGCTTCACATTGATGCGCGACTGGTGGACGTAGACGTCCGAGCCGAGGATCTGGCGGGCCCTGCCCACCACGCGCTCATCGCGGACCAGGGCGGCGAAGATCGCACTGAGCTTGTGCACTTCGAAGACCGACCGCACGTCCTGCGACTTGGGCTCGATGATCGAGCGCTCGTCGGCGCGGACGGTCGGGTCGGCGATCAGCCGTTCCATCTCGGAGCGGTAGATCGCGACCTCGTCGTCGGAGATCATGTCCTCGACGGTGAGGAATCCGTCGCGTTCGTAGCCCCGCAGATCGCCCGGGACGACGGGCCCGGGGGCGCCCGGCGCGGACCAGACCACCGGGTCCTGGCGCGGGGTCATCACCTCCCCCACGCCTCGGGTCGGGTAGAGATCGGTGCGTACGGGTGCGGTCGTCATGATTCAGCCCTCCTCGGTGAGCAGTGGATAGACGCCGTTCTCGTCGTGGTCCTCGCGCCCGGTCACGGGCGGGTTGAAGACACAGACGCAGCGGAAGTCGGTCTTGGGACGCAGGGTGTGGCGCTCGTGGCCGTCGAGCAGATACATCGTGCCGGGCTCGATCCAGTGGGTCTCGCCGGTCTCGTCATCGGTGAGCTCGGCCTCGCCCTCCACACAGAGCACCGCCTCGATGTGGTTCGCGTACCACATGGAGGTTTCGGTGCCCGCGTACAGGACGGTCTCGTGGAGCGAGAAGCCCACCTTCTCCTTGGCGAGCACGATGCGCTTGCTCTCCCAGGTCCCGGAGGCTGATCTCACATGGCGCTCGGTGTTCTCGATGTCCTTGAACGAGCGGACGATCACAGTGCTTCGCTGCCTTTCCTCGATGGTGGGGCGGACGCCTCCCCCTGCGTCGACGGGGGAGGGCCGCCCTCGGGGTGGGGTGTTCAGCCGGTCTCGCGGACGCTGCGGGCGAGGATGCGCAGGCCCTGGTCCAACTCCTCGGGGGAGATGGTCAGCGCGGGCAGCAGCTTGACCACCTCGCTCTGGGGACCGGAGGTCTCCAGCAGCATCCCCAACTCGAAGGCGCGGGCGCAGATCGCCGAAGCGCGTGAGGTGTCCTCGAACTCCAGGCCCCACACCAGTCCGCGGCCCCGGAAGGAGATCCCGGCGTCGGCGTTCTCGGCCGCGATGCCCAGCAGCGCCTGCTCCACCTGTTCCCCGCGGGCGAGGGTCTGCTTCTCCATCTGCCCGTCCGCCCAGTAGGTGTCGAGCGCTGCCGCCGCGGTGACGAAGGCGGGGTTGTTGCCGCGGAACGTGCCGTTGTGCTCGCCGGGCTCCCAGATGTCCAGCTCCGGCTTGAAGAGGCAGAGCGACATGGGCAGTCCGTAGCCGCTGATGGACTTGGACAGGGTGACGATGTCCGGCGTGATGCCCGCCTCCTCGAAGGAGAAGAAGCCACCGGTACGGCCGCAGCCCATCTGGATGTCGTCGACGATCAACAGCATGTCCTGGCGTTCGCACAGTGCCTGGAGCGCGCGCAGCCACTCACCCCGGGCGACGTTGATGCCGCCCTCGCCCTGGACGGTCTCCACGATCACCGCGGCGGGCTTGTTGAGCCCCGAGCCCTGGTCCTCCAGGAGTCGTTCGAACCAGATGAAGTCCGGGATCTGACCGTCGAAGTAGTTGTCGAACGGCATCGGAGTGCCGTGGACGAGGGGGATTCCGGCACCGGCCCGCTTGAAGGCGTTGCCGGTCACGGCGAGCGAGCCCAGAGACATGCCGTGGAAGGCGTTGGTGAAGGAGACGACCGATTCACGGCCCTTCACCTTGCGGGCCAGCTTCAGCGCCGCCTCCACGGCGTTGGTGCCGGTCGGGCCGGGGAACATCACCTTGTACGGCAGGTCGCGCGGGCGCAGGACGATGTTCTGGAACGACTCCAGGAACGCCCGTTTCGCGGTGGTGGCCATGTCCAGGCCGTGGGTGATGCCGTCGCGCTCGATGTAGTCGATGAGGGCGCGCTTGAGCACCGGGTTGTTGTGGCCGTAGTTGAGCGAGCCTGCGCCGGCGAAGAAGTCGAGGTAGGTGTGGCCGTCCTCGTCGTGCAACTGGCTGCCCTGGGCCCGGTCGAACACGGCGGGCCAGCCGCGGCAGTAGCTGCGCACCTCCGATTCGAGGGTTTCGAAGACGCTCAGGGCGGGCGGGGTGATGGTCACAGTGGTCTCCAGGGGGTCCTGTTGGTCGAGTTCGCGAGTTGGCCGAGTGGGTGCGGGCGTCCCGCCGGGGAGCCGGCGAGCTGCCGGTGCGGGACGCGCACCTGCGGGGACGGGGTGCGAAGGTCGTGGGGGAGCGGAGGGCCGGACCGCGGTCAGTGGCCGAGCGGGCCGATCCGGTAGAGGACTTCCGGCTGGTGTGCCCCTGTGGGCTGCCCCGGCGCCTGCCCCGCTTGACCCGCTGGGGACGGGGGCTGCGGCTCGTCGGGGAACAACGTGTCGTCGAAGAGGACTTCGCGTTCCACCCGGGCGCCGTGGCGCTGGGCGTAGGCGGTGAAGAGCCGGTCGGACGCGGTGTTGTCGGGGGTGATCGTGGTCTCGACCTCGCTGATCCCCCGGTCGCCCGTGACCTTGGCGGTCAGCGCGTCGAGCAGGACTCCGGCGAGCCCTCGGCCGCGGAATTCGTCGTCCACGGCGATCTGCCAGACGACGAGGGTCGTCGGACGATCGGGTCGGGCGTACCCGGTGACGAAGGCGATCGGCTCTCCGTCGGGAGCTCGCGCCACGAGTGAGGTGGCGGAGAAGTCACGGCACCACAGCAGATAGCTGTACGAGGAGTTGAGGTCGAGCACCTCGGAGTCGCGGGCAATGCGCCAGAGCGCGGCTCCATCCTCCACTCGCGGGGGCTCAACGGTTATGAATTCGCTCGACGGGGTGGCTCGTACAAGGTCTTCCTGTGCGGCGGTCATGCCCCAGTAATTTACCGAGCAAATTCTAAAAATGCATGGAGGAGAGGGGTTGGGTGAGATCGGGTTCTGTGTTATCGCGTGGGCGCGAGAACCGATCATGTGCGGTGGAGCTATCACCCATTTTGTGGGGTGCGAAAGGGATTTTAGGGGCGCCCTGTGGGGTCGGTCACATCTCGATATCGGCCTTGTGAATATTGATGAAACTCATGCGTTTAGGGTGAAGCTATGGGGGCAGACGAGATAGGGAAACCCGCCATCCATAAACTCTGTTGTGAATCGGTTCCATAATGTCGGGTGGCTTTATTGAATGTGCCGATCGCATTCTTGATGTGTCCCTGTCGCTTGTGACTGCCCCGTTTTCCGTTTTCGGGTTTCCGGACGACAAGTCAAGCGGATGCGTGGCGCACGGACGGCCGCCCCGGGCCGGTCGGTGCTGCGGTGCCGGCCGGCGTCACGACGAGGTGCTCACGTCCCTCCCCGACGCACCCGGGGCACTGTGACGACCGTGCCTCCCACAGCGGCGGAGCAGCACATCGGCCCCCGATGCGGCGCTGACGCCGACCGGGGGCCGATGGTGTGTTCGGGCCCGCTGCCTACCGTGCGGTCAGGCCCACACCTCGCTCACCGCGCGTCCCGCAGCCTCCAGATCCACCACCGCACCGGACTGGGCGAGCGCCGACCCCAGCGCGGTGAGCGAGGAACGCACCGCACCCCGAGTGGCGTCCACGCCGTAGTGGTTGACGCGGACCATCTCCTTGGCCAACGCCCCGCCACCCGCGATCAACGGCAGCGAAGGATCGGCGGCCAGGGCCCGCGCCACCAGCTCGGACGCGTCCACGCCCGCCGGTACACGCAGGGTCGTCGCCACCGGAGCGGCGTCCCGTGCCTCGTACACGTACGGCTCCAGACCGCCACCGAGCGCCGTGGCACCCGCGCGGGTCGCAGTGGCGGCCGACGCATGGCGGGCCATCACCGCCTCCAGGCCCTCCGACTCGATGCGCTCCACACAGGCTTCCAGGGCGAGCATCTCCAACTGCGCCGGAGCGTGCAGCAGTGCCCGCCGCCCGCCGTCGATCCAACGCTCCTTCCAGTCCAGCAGCGACAGATAGGAACGCCGCGGCGCTGCCGGGTTGGCCGCGAACCGCTCCCAGGCCCGTGCGCTCACCGACACCGCTGACACACCGGCCGGTCCCCCCATGGCCTTCTGCGCACCGATCACGCACAGGTCGACTCCCCAGGCGTCGGGCAGCAGTGGTTCCGCGGCCACCGAAGCCACCGCGTCCAACATGAAGAGGGCGCCGTGACGCCGTACGACCTCGCCGATCTCCGCAACCGGATTGGTGTTGCCCGTCGCCGCCTCCGCGTGCACCAGTGAGACGAAGTCGATCTCCGGATGGGCGGCCAGGGCCCGCTCCACCTGCTCCGCGGTGACCGCGGTGTGGAAGGGGACCTCCAGGTCGACGACCGTGGCACCGCAGTCCCGCAGCCAGTTGCCGAACGTCTGCCCGTACGGTCCCGTCACCACGTTCAGCGCGGTCGAGCCGGCTCGCGCGCCACTGCGGATGCATCCCTCAAGCGGCAGCAGGGCCTCACCCTGGGTGATCACCACATCGTGCTCGGTGTCGAGCAGTGCGGCGACGCGACGCTCGATGCTCGCGAAGTGCGCGGCGGTCAGCGGGGGCAGGTCCAGGAGCGGATGTGTCACGGTGGTGCCTCTTCGGGTCCGCGCAGCTAGGTCGCGCATCGGGTTCGTCTTCTGCTCCAGCCGCTGTGGTCATGCGTGTGATCAGCGGCTTTCAGCATCACAGACGAGAGTACCCACCCCCCTGAGCCGGGCTCGTACAGTGCTGGCATGAGCGATCACACGGTGCTGCATGTGAAGGGGCGGGTGCTGGTCGGCCCCGAGGACGTACGGGATGAACTGTGGGTCGTCGGGGGGCGCATCACCCATCAGCGCCCCCTCGCAGCCCACGATGTTCGGACCGTTTCCGGTTGGGTGCTGCCCGGGCTGGTCGACGCCCACTGCCATGTCGGGCTCGATCGGCACGGCCCGGTGGACGACGCCACCAGCGAGAAGCAGGCCATCGCGGACCGCGACGCCGGCGCCCTCCTGATCCGGGACGCCGGTTCACCCTCCGACACCCGCTGGATAGACGGGCGCGAGGACCTTCCGAAGATCATCAGAGCGGGCCGGCACATCGCACGCACCCGCCGCTACATCCGGAACTACGCCCATGAGATCGAGCCGGACGATCTGGTCGCTTACGTGGCGCGGGAGGCCCAGCGGGGCGACGGCTGGGTCAAGCTCGTCGGCGACTGGATCGACCGGGACGCGGGGGACCTCACCGCCTGTTGGCCGCGCGCCGAGGTGGAGGCCGCGATCGCGGAGGCGCATCGGCTGGGGGCGCGCGTCACCGCCCACTGCTTCGCCGAGGATTCGCTGCGCGACCTGGTGGAAGCGGGCATCGACTGCATCGAGCATGCCACCGGACTCACCGAGGAGACGATTCCGCTCTTCGCGGAGCGCGGGGTCGCGATCGTCCCGACCCTCGTCAACATCGCCACCTTTCCGGCACTCGCGGACGGCGGGGAGTCCAAGTTCCCCCGCTGGTCGGCCCATATGCGCAGACTCCACGAGCGTCGCTACGACACGGTCCGCGCCGCCTATGACGCGGGGGTGCCGATCTTCGTCGGCACCGATGCGGGAGGGTCGCTCGCCCATGGACTGGTCGCGGCCGAGGTCGCCGAGTTGGTGAAGGCGGGGATTCCACCGCTGGAGGCGTTGTCGGCCACTGCCTGGGGGGCCAGACAGTGGCTCGGGCGGCCCGCGTTGGACGAGGGCGCCCCGGCGGACCTGGTGGTGTACGCGTCCGATCCACGGGAGGACGTCAGGGTGCTGGCGGCGCCGCAGCGGGTGATCCTCAACGGTCAGGTGATCGGCTGAGGTCTTTCCCTGCCGTCGGATCGACGCCGGCATCCCGTGCGGGCGTCGGACCGACGCCGGCATCCCGTGCGGCAGCCCCTTGACCGAGCGTGTCTCCGGTTGGTCGCCGCTCGTTAGACATTTTTCGGCCGGTGTCCGGTTGTGCCCCGGCGCACGACCGGAGCACCCGGGACACGCCCACTTCTCAGGAACATGCGTACGTCACTAATCGAATATGGGCGCGGAAACCCCCCTTTGGGGTGAACTAACCCCAGGTGTCTGTCCATTCACTCTGAGTGCGTAAAGATTCCGGTGTCCCCGTCGCCACGGCCCGCATGTCCCTGCGGGCCGTGCGGCGATGCCGTAACTCTCGTGGGGGTTCCACCACCGTGAACAGCAATGCCTTCCGCACGTCCGCACGCCGCTGCGCCGCCGTCACCGCCTCCGTCGCCATGGTCGCGGCACCGGTGGCGCTCGCCGGCCCCGCACACGCCACCGGCGGCGGTAGCGAGGGAAGGGCGAGCGCTGTCGTGCTCCGCGCCGGGCTCGACGTCTCGCTGCACAACAAGACCGTGCAGGTCCCCCTCAACACCACGCTCAACGAGGTCAAGGCGCCGGCGAGCGCCGACAAGACGGCACTTTCCGTCCGGCTCGACGGAGTGGACCAGGGCAGGCCGTTCTCCGTGCTGCGCGCGGACGTCGCCACCTCGCGGGGGACCGTCGGCAAGAAGCAGGCCGAGGGGTACGCCCGTCTCGTGGGCGCCCGCGTGCACGTGCCCGGGCTTCCGCTGCTCTCCCTGATCGAGGTCGAGCAGGTCACCTCGCGGGCCACCTGCCGGGTCGGCGCCCGCCCCACCGCCACCTCGAACGTGCTCGGTCACGTCAAGGTGCTCGGCAAGAAGGTCACGCTCAGCGCGGGCGGGCAGACGGCGGTGGCCGTGCCGGGCGTCGGCACGGTCACGCTCGATCTGTCCAGGACCCACACCACCTCCCGTACCGCCGCGGCCACCGCCCTCGCCCTCAAGGTTGCGGTGAACCCCCTCAACCTGAACGTCGCCGAGGTCAACGGAACCGTGACGCTGGTGGAGGCGAAGTGTGAGGCGCCGAAGGCCCCGCACCGGCAGCAGGAGACCGCGACACCGCAGGAGCCGGGTGAGCAGGAGCCCACATCCCCGCAGGAGCCGGCGCCCACCGAGGGGACCAAGGCGCTCTCCGGTGGGGAGCCGACCGAGAACCTCGCCGAAACGGGCGGCAGTTCGACCACGATGTACCTGGCCGCCGGCTCGGTGGCGCTGCTCGGCCTCGGTGGGGGTGCGCTGCTGATGGTCCGCAAGCGGGCCCGGGCCCGCGGCTGACGGTGCTGATGCCCCGGTAGGGGCAAGGCGAAGGGGGTGGGGTCCGCAGCGGGCGGGCCCCACCCCCTTTCGTTGGGCCGGCGCTGTCAGCGGTACGGGAACGTCAGTCGCCCACCATCGTCAGTGCCTGGTCAAGCGCTTGGAGGAAGCGGTTCGTCGTCACCCGGTCCCGTACCGCGATCCGCAACCAGTTGGGATCGAGACCGGGGAAGGTGTCACCGCGGCGCACCGCGAACCCGAGGGAGCGCAGCCGTTCGCGCACCTCGGCACCCCGTCGGACCCGGGCGAGGACGAACGACGCCTCCGCCTCGTCCACCACCCGCACCTCGTCGAACTCCGCCAGACCGGCCAGGAGATGGGCCCGCTCCAGGGCGATCAGTCCCGCCGCGTGCTCTGCCTCCTTCAGCGCCGCCGGGCTCATGCACACCTCGGCGGCGACCAGGGCGGGCGTCGACACCGGCCACAGCGGCTGGACGCGCTCCAACTCGGCGATCACCTCCGGTGGCGCCAGTACATAGCCGACGCGCAGACCTGCGAGCCCCCAGGTCTTGGTGAGGCTGCGCAGCACCACAAGCCCGGGTACGTCCGTACGATCCGCCAGGGTCTCGCGTTCGTCCGGCACCGCGTCCATGAACGCCTCGTCCACCACCAGCACTCGTCCCGGCCGGGCGATCGCGACGAGATCCGCGGCGGGGTGGAGCACCGAGGTGGGATTGGTCGGATTCCCGACCATCACCAGGTCGGCGGCTTCGGGCACGGCCCCGGGATCGAGCCTAAAGCCGTTCTCCTCGCGGAGCTCCAACCGGTGCACCGTGTGGCCTGCGTCGCGCAGGGCGGCTTCCGGCTCGGTGAACTGAGGATGGACGACCAGGGGATGCCGCACCCGCAGAGCCCTGGCGAGCAGCACGAACGCCTCCGCCGCACCGGAGGTCAGCAACACCCGCTCCACCGGCAGTCCATGGCGTGCCGCGACCGCGGCGCGCGCCGAGCGACCGTCCGGATAGCTGGCGAGCGTCACGAGGGAGGCGGCGATGCGTTCCCGCAGCCACTCCGGAGGGGTGTCGGTGCGCACGTTGACCGCGAGATCGATCATGTGCGGAGCGTTGTCCCGTACTTCGGCGTCGCCGTGGTGGCGCAGGTCGTGGGGGTCAGTGTGCGTGTACATGGCTGCTGTCTGGACTTTCGTGGGTGCGGGGGATGGGGAGCGGGGACGTCACACGTCCTCCTTGGGGTGAGGGACGTACGGCAGGAGGGAGCGCATGGCAGGGGCGACCGCGCCATGAACGGGTGCGGCATGCCCGGGGCTCCGGGGGTGCGGTGGTGGGGAGGGCCACCGCACCCCCGGGGGCGGGCCGGCTGCGCACCAATGAGGCTGGTGCGCGCGGGCCGGGGCGGGCGACGTCGGTCGCCGGAGTGCGGGATGCGGGGGAGGGCGGTGAGGTGTCGACACAGCGGAACCGGTTGCACCGTCGGGCCCGGGTGGTGTCGTCCGGTGACGGCATCACCCGGCGGTCGTCGGTGGCGTGGTCGGGCACACCACGGGGGCCGCAGACGGTTCGCCGGTGTCTGGTGCACGGCGCCGTCGCGGTCTGGGGGAGGCCATCGTCTGCCGTGCGGGGTCGCCGCTCGATCCACGATGAGCGGGTGGCTGTGTTGCCGACCGTCACGATCGTCATCCTGTCCACCATTGCGGCATCCACTCCGTGCAGTGTGCCGACATGGCCTGTTCTTTTCGGTCTCTTGGGGTGATGGATGGACAGGGAGACCTCCCCGGGCAGGGTGATCCCGGCCGGGTCCGCCTCGGTGCGCGGGGGCTCGGCGTCGGAACGGCGCGTGGGTGTCCCGGCCTTCGACGAGGGTCCGCCCATGTGCTGAACAACTCAAGAAGAAGGCGCTGAACAGCAATATTGTTACCCAGGAGGAATCGGCGACGCCGCTGCTCCCCGCCCTGGGGCCAACGCATGGTCGGCGCTCCTCTGCCGGGAGCCGTCCGGGCGGCCATCCGGCTCACCGCATGGCTCCACGGAAGTCATGGCCGCCACCGAGCCGAGGCCGGATTTGCACCCTTGGGCGTGTGCACCTCCATCGGCGATCTCGGTGGTCGACACTCTGCGTACCACCGCACAGGTCGCCCTGGCGGCCCTTCCTTCCGGGCGGGACACCGTCTTGGGCACCAGCAGCACACCTCCACCGGCCAGCGCAGCCGCCTCCGCAACCGATGCGGTGCCGACGGCCCCCAGCACGGCCGTGGACGGATGCGGCACGGGGACGAGGGCCAGCCGATCCGCGGGATGCTGCACCAGCGGTACTCCCAGCCACCGGGCCAGGGCGAGGACGCCCGGCTCATCGGCCTTGGCCGCGACGGTGGCCACCTCCACGACGTCCTCCGGCGTCAGACCCGCCGTCCGTAGCGTCGTCGCGACAAGTCCAATCACTTCGGCCTCGGGCACACCGCGTGACGCACCCACCCCCACGACCACCGCCCGCGCATCCGGGCCCGCGCGTCCGGTCATGGACGCCACCGCACCCGACAGGGCCGAGCGGTCCAGGAGATCTCATGGGCGTCGGCAATCTGGGCCATGAGCGGACTCCCTCCGCGGCAAACGGGTGATTGCGGCGGGTCCCGCAGCAGAAACCCCACAGCGCCCGATCGATCCGCTAGCAAAGGCCCATGGCGGTGTTCGTTGCGCTCGGCGCGTTTGTGATGACGCTGTTCGGCGGTTGGACGGCGCAACGCGTCACCGACCGGCGCCACTTGGTGCTGGGCCTGGCCGGTGGACTGATGCTCGGTGTGGTGGGGCTCGATCTGCTGCCCGAAGCGCTGGACGCCGCGGGCGAGGAAGTCTTCGGGGTGCCCCAGGCACTGCTGCTGTTCGTCGGGGGCTTCCTCGTGGCGCACATGGTGGAACGGCTGCTGGCCGCCCGGCAGATCGCCCACGGCGCAGCGGAGGAACGCGTTCCACAGGTGGGGCTCACGGCGGCCGGCGCCATGGTCAGCCACAGCCTGATGGACGGCATCGCGATCGGCGCCGCCTTCCAGGTGGGCGACGCCATGGGGATCACCGTGGCACTGGCCGTCATCACCCATGACTTCGCGGACGGCTTCAACACGTACACGATCGCCAGTCTGTACGGGAACACCCGGGCCAAGGCCATGGTGATGCTCTTCGCCGACGCGCTGGCCCCGGTCGTCGGAGCGGCCTCCACCCTGCTGTTCACCCTGCCCGTGGAACTCCTCGGCAGCTATCTCGGCTTCTTCGGCGGTGCCCTGCTCTACCTCGCCGCCGCCGAGATCCTGCCGGAGGCCCACCACACCCACACGGCCGGTCCGACGCTCCTGTGCACAACGGCCGGGGTGGGCTTCATCTGGCTGGTGACCGGAATCGCCGAGTGAGCCCCTCGAACCGCCGCTCGCCCTCCTCGAAGCCGAGGGCCCGGGCCATCGGCGGCCCGTCATCTCGTGCACCGGGCGACGAATCGCGCGGCCACCCCCGGCTCGGCCGTCCAGTGGGTGTGCAGATAGCTCGCGTGGACCCCGCCCTGGACGAACCCCTCCATCCGCGGCCGGGGCAGTCGCATCCCCCACGCGGGGCTCGGGCCCGCCGACGGTTCGATCACGGTCCGATGGAACTCGTGCCCCCGCAGCCGCGTCCCCACCACCGCCAGACAACTGTCGGTCACCGCGACCGCCTCCCGGTACCCGAGGGTCAGCCGCTCACCCATCCGCGCATCCGCGTCGAGCACCCCGCACATCGGCCGTCCGTCGAGCGACCGCGCCAGGTACAGCAACCCGGCGCACTCCGCGGCGACCGGCCCACCGGAGCCGGCGAAGTCCGCCACGTCCTTGCGCAGCGTCTCGTTGGCGGACAACTCGGCACCGAACACCTCGGGGAAGCCACCCCCGATGACCACGCCCGCTGTCCCCTCCGGCAACCGGTCGTCCCGCAGCGGATCGAAGGGGACGACCTGCGCCCCGGCCGCCGTCAGCAGTTCGACGTGCTCGGCGTACGAGAAGGTGAAGGCCGGGCCACCGGCGACCGCGACCACCGGCGATGGCCCGACGGCCGCCGGATCGAGCACGGTCGCCGGATCGAGCGCGGGCGGTGCCCAGGGCGCGACCCCCAGCGGCGGCGCACTGCGCGCAAGCGCCAACAACCCCTCCATATCGCACCCCTGGCGCACCAGCTCGGCCATGGCGGCAACCGCCGTCAGGGCCTCCGTCCGCCGCTCGGCGACCGGCACCAACCCCAGGTGCCGGGACGGGGTCGCCACCGCCTCACCCCGCCGCAGCACCCCCAGCACGGGCACGCCCGACTCCTCCAGAGCGTCCCGCAGCAGGGCCTCGTGCCGGTCGGTGCCCACCTTGTTGAGGATGATCCCCCCGATCCGCACCTCAGGATCGAAGGAGACGAAGCCGTGCACCAGGGCCGCCACCGAACGCGACTGCGACGAGGCGTCGACCACCAGCACCACCGGCGCCCGCAGCAGTTTCGCCAACTGGGCCGTGGACGCCAGTTCCCCCGCCCCCGACGCCCCGTCGTACAGCCCCATCACCCCCTCGACCACCGCCAGATCGCACCCGGCCGAGCCATGGGCGAACAACGGCGCCATCAACTCCGTACCGCAGAGATAGGCGTCGAGGTTGCGGCCGGGACGGCCGGTGGCCAGGGCGTGATAGCCGGGGTCGATGTAGTCGGGGCCCACCTTGTGCGGGGAGACGGCCAGACCCGTGGCGGCGAACGCCGCCATCAGGCCCGTCGCCACGGTGGTCTTGCCGCTGTTCGACGCTGGGGCGGCGATGACGAGACGTGCTACCACTCGATGCCCCGCTGACCCTTC
Source organism: Streptomyces sp. NPDC059256 (assembly GCF_042753785.1). Taxonomy (NCBI): domain Bacteria; kingdom Bacillati; phylum Actinomycetota; class Actinomycetes; order Kitasatosporales; family Streptomycetaceae; genus Streptomyces; species Streptomyces sp. NPDC059256. The sequence continues at coordinate 371,732 of NZ_JBHYZO010000005.1, forward strand.
TGACCTGCGTCCATCGGGTGCTTCACCTTGGTCATCTCGGTCACCAGATCGGCGAACTCCAGCAGTTCGGCCGGTGCGTTGCGGCCGGTGATCACCACATGCTGGTTACCTGGCCGATCCCGCAGCACCGAGATCACCTCGGCGGTGTCCACCCACCCCCAGTGCAGGGGGTAGGCGAACTCGTCAAGGACGTACAACCGGTACGTTTCCGCGGCCAGATCCCGTTTGACCTGCTCCCAGCCCTCCCTGGCCGCCTCCTCGTTGGTGGCCTGCGCATCGCGCTGCACCCAGGACCAGCCCTCGCCCATCTTGTGCCAGTCCACCCGACCGCCCTCGCCGGATGCGCCCAGCACCTTCAGGGCGTTCTCCTCGCCGACCTTCCACTTCGCGGACTTGACGAACTGGAACACCCCGATCGGCCACCCCTGGTTCCAGGCCCGCAGAGCCAGCCCGAACGCGGCCGTCGACTTGCCCTTGCCGGTGCCCGTGTGGACGAAGACCAACGGCCGGTTGCGGCGCTGGCGGGTGGTGAGTCCGTCGTCCGGAACGACGGACGGCTGTCCTTGCGGCATCTATGCGGCCCTCCCCATCGAGATCGATCCCCCCGTGCGCCGGGCGGTCTGCTCACCCGGCTGCCGGGCGTCCTTCACCAGGCCGGCGATGGCGTCCGCGCGCAGTTCGTCCAGCGTCACCGCCGTACCCGCCAGATCGGTCGCCAGCGCAACGGCGAGCCCCAGCCGGACCGGCCCCGACTCACAGTCCACGACGATCGCAGCCGTGCCCTCACTGGCGTGCAGCCGTGCGGCGCGGGTCGCCAGGCCCACCGGGTCGGGCCCCTTGCCGGTCGCCCGCCCGTCCGTCACCACGACCAACAGGGGCCGACGCGAGGGATCCCGCATCCGCTCCACCCGCAGCACGTCATGGGCCTTGAAGAGCCCGGCGGCCAGCGGAGTGCGCCCGCCCGTCGGCAGCAGGGCGAGCCGGGCGGCTGCCGTGTCCACCGATGACGTCGGCGGCAGTGCCACCTCGGCGTCCTGGCCGCGGAAGGTGATCAGCCCCACCTTGTCCCGGCGCTGATAGGCGTCGAGCAGCAGCGAGAGCACCGCGCCCTTGACCGCGCCCATGCGCTGTCTGGCCGCCATCGAACCGGACGCGTCCACCACGAACAGCACGAGATTGCTCTCGCGCCCTTCACGCGACGCCTGCCGCAGATCGTCCCGGCGGATCACCAGCCCGGGGCCGCTGCGCCCCCTGGCCCGCTGATGGGGGGCGGCAGCCTGCACGGTCGCTGCCAGATGCAGCCGGGTCAGGGCGCCACGAGGCCGGCGTGAGCCCGTGGTCCGGCCGTGCTCGGCCCGCGCTCGTGAGCGCCGGCCGGCCGCCCCCTCGCCGATGCCCGGCACGCTCAGCGCCTTCGTACGGAAGGGTTCCGTGGCCTGGACGGCACGCTGCTCACCGGCTCCACTCGTACCGGGGGAGTCCTGCCGGGGGGAGGCGTCCTCAGCGGCTGGGGTGTCCGGAGTGTCCGGGGAGTCCTGTGGTGCGGGCGCATCGGGCGCTTGGGGAGCGTCGGGTGAGTCAGGGGAGGGCGATCCACCGCCCGGCCCACCGCCGGGGTCGGTGTCCGTGTCCGGGTCCGGGTCTGAGTCGGGGTCCGGATCGGGATCGGTGTCGGACCCGCCGAACTCCTCCAGCGTCTCGTCCAGCTTGTCCTCGTCGAGCCCCGGCGCATCGAAGGGGTTGCGCCGACGGCGGTGGGGGAGTGCCAACAGGGCGGCCTGTCGTACGTCCTCGGCGAGCACGTCCGTACGTCCCGCCCAGGCGGCCAGTGCCGTTGCGGTGCGCGCCATCACGATGTCGGCGCGCATCCCGTCCACCTCGAACGCCGCGCAGGTGGCCGCGATCTGCCGCAGGGCGTCATCACCGAGCGACACCGTCGGCAGCAGCACCCGCGCCGCAACGATCTTCGCCCGTAGGGCGTCCTCCTCGGCGGTCCACCGCAGGGCGAACGCGACGGGGTCGTCGTCGTACGCCAGTCGCCTTCGCACCACCTCGACCCGCTGGTCGGGCTCGCGGGACGCGGCCACCTCCACCGTCAGACCGAACCGGTCCAGGAGTTGCGGCCGTAGCTCGCCCTCCTCCGGATTCATCGTTCCCACCAGCAGGAACCGCGCCGCGTGCCGTACGGACACGCCCTCCCGCTCCACGTAGGACGCCCCCATGGCTGCGGCGTCCAACAGCACGTCCACCAGGTGGTCGTGGAGCAGATTCACTTCGTCGACGTACAGGATTCCGCGGTGCGCGGCAGCGAGCAGCCCCGGCTCGAACGCCTTGACACCGTCCGCCAGCGCCCGCTCGATGTCCAGGGCGCCGACCAACCGGTCCTCGGACGCACCCACCGGCAACTCCACCATGCGCGCGGGGCGGGCGGCGGGGACACCGGGCTCGTGCGGCCCGTCAGGGCACGCCGGATCGGGTGCGCCCGGATCACAGGAGAACCGGCAGCCGGGAACGATCGACACCTCCGGTATCAGAGCTGCCAGCGCCCGGACCGCTGTGCTCTTGGCCGTGCCCTTCTCACCGCGGACGAGCACACCGCCCACCTGCGGTGATACGGCGTTCAGCAGCAGGGCGAGCCGAAGGTCGTCCTGCCCGACAATGGCGGTGAACGGGTACGGCGTGCTCATCCGGCCTCCTGTGAGATGTGCGAATGGGTGTGCGGGAGCGGAGATGGCCCCGGCAACTGTTGCGTCGACGCGGGTTCGGTGACGGTTTCCGTTCGGGCTTCCGTCCGGCTCTCGGTCCGGGTGTCCGTCCGGGTGTCCGTCTGGTCCTTCGGCCTGATGTCCGTTGCGGTTCCCGTGCCGGCCTCGGTCTTCGGGTCGCTCCCAGCTCCTTCGGTGGCGGCCGGGCCCTTCGGACGGCCGCCCGTTGTGGAGACTCCGGGCAGTGGCGGTGCTCCCGGCGGCAGGAAGGGAAGCCCCGCGGGCGGACCCCCTTCGATGAGCCGCAGCAGCGCATCGGTGTCCGCGTGCTCCTCGATGAGATCGCCGAGCCGGTCCAACTGCTCCTCGCGCAGGGCCGCGAACGATGTGTCGGGGGCCGGCACGAACCGACGGCCCGCGGCCCGGGCGACCTCGCGCAGGAACTGTCGGCGAAAGCCGTCGCTCTCCAAGGAACCGTGCCAGTGGGTGCCCCACACCTGCCCGAGGCGGCATCCCGCCAAGAAGGGCTCCCCACCGAGGACTTCGGCCACCCCGTGATGGATCTCGTACCCCTCCACCCGCTCCCCGAGCGCACTTCCGACCGGTCGGGCGAGCGTCTTCTCCACGGCGAAGCGGACCCGGACCGGGAGCAGTCCCAGCCCGGTGACCGACCCGGCCTTGGACTCCACCTCGTCGTGGATGTGCTCGCCGAGGAGTTGGAAGCCCCCGCAGATGCCCAGCACGGGTCGGCCCGCCGCCGCTCGCCTGGCCAACTCCCCGGCCAGACCGCGTTCCTGGAGCCAGCGCAGGGCCCGTACCGTGCCCCGGGTGCCCGGGACGATCACCAGATCGGCGTCCGCCAACTCCTCGGGCCGGTCCACGAAGCGCACGAGGACCCCCGGCTCCGCCGCCAGCGCGTCCACGTCCGTGAAGTTGGACATCAACGGCAGCGCACACACCGCGACCCGCAGCACGTCCTCGCCGACCGGGGGCGCCGTGACCGACTCGCGTACGGCACCGCGCAGGGACACCCGCAGACCGTCCTCCTCGTCGATCCCGAGCCCGTGGGCGTACGGGAGGACCCCGAACGTCCGCCGTCCGGTGAGGTCGTGGAGCATGTCGAGGCCCGGCTCCAGCAGGGAGACGTCGCCGCGGAACTTGTTGATGAGGTAGCCCGCCACCAAGCGTTGGTCCTCGGCCGCGAGCAGTGCCGTCGTCCCGAAGAAGGAGGCGAACACCCCACCGCGGTCGATGTCGCCCACGACCAGCACCGGCAGCCCGGCCGCCCGGGCGACACCCATGTTGACGATGTCGGTCCGCCGTAGGTTGATCTCGGCGGGGCTTCCCGCCCCCTCGCAGATCACGGCGTCATGGGTGGCCCGCAACTCCTCCAGGCACTCCACGACGGTGGCCAGCAAGGTCTGCTGTCGGCCGCCGTGGTAGCCGCGGGCGCTCATCTCACCGACCGGTCTGCCCATCAGCACGACCTGGCTGGACCGGTCGCTGCCGGGTTTGAGGAGCACCGGGTTCATCAGTGCGCTGGGCTCGACGCGGGCGGCCTGCGCCTGCATCGCCTGGGCCCGGCCGATCTCCGCGCCCTGTCGGGTGACGAAGGAGTTCAGGGACATGTTCTGGCCCTTGAACGGAGCGACCTTCACCCCCTGCCGCACCAGCCAGCGGCAGATGCCCGCCGTGACCACGCTCTTGCCCGCGTCCGACGTGGTGCCGGCGATCAGCAGGCCACCGCCGCGCCCTCGGCTCGTCATCAGGTCCCCCGGCCCTCTCGTCGTCCTCGCTGCGGTCTCGCTGCCCGTGCGAACAGCGAGCGGGCCATCACGCCCACACCGAGCGCCAACACCCCGACCCGTCGTGACAGCCGTACCGCCCGCTCGATGTCGGCCAACTCCACCTGCCGGCCCGCGGAGTGCAGGACCGGTCGGTGCTCGATCCGTCCGGCGTAGGAGAGCGTCCCGCCGAGTCGTACTCCCAGCGCACCGGCGAACGCGGCTTCCACGGGTCCCGCGTTGGGGCTGGGATGCCGATGGGCGTCGGCCCGCCAGGCCGCGAGTGCCCGGGGGGCGCTCTCGCCCGCGACGGCGGCGAGAGCGGCCGTCAGCCTCGCTCCGGGCCAGCCGGCGACATCGTCGAGCCGGGCCGAGGCCCAGCCGAACCGTCGGTGCCGGGGCGACCGGTGCCCCACCATCGCGTCCAGGGTGTTCACCGCACGGAAGGCGACCAGTCCGGGCACGCCCGCGACCGCGCCCCACACCAGGGCCCCCACGACCGCGTCCGACGTGTTCTCGGCGACGGACTCGACGACCGCCCGGGCGATCTGCTGCTCGTCCAGGTACTGGGGGTCGCGTCCGCACAGGTGTGGCAGCCGGGCCCGGGCCCGCTCGATGTCACCGGCCGCGAGCGCGGCACCGACGGCACGGGCCTCCCGGCCCAGTGACGTCCCTCCGACCACGGTCCAGGTGGCGGTCGCGGTCAGCGCGGTGCGGAGCACCGGACTGCGGCGGGTGGCACGGGACGCCAGGGCGGCGGTCGCGGTGGCCCCGCCGACGCAGAGCGTCGTGTACAGGGCTCCCCAGCCGCGGTGGTCACGCCACAGGGCCTTCTCGACGGTGCCGGCGGCCCGCCCGAAGAGGGCGACGGGATGCCCTCGGCGCGGGTCGCCGAGCAGTAGATCAGCCAGGAGCCCGGCAGCCGCCCCGTACGCGAAGACACGATCGGTACGCATGGGTTTCAGACCGGCGTTCCGCCTCGGAGGGCCCTTGGTGCCGGCCCGTGGGATATCCGTGTTCCCTGCCGGGCCGGCGTCGCCGGGGGTGCACCGCACAGCAAGTGGATGCCGTCGATCAAGGCAGGGGCTGGACCGTAGCCGGGCATGGCGATATGTCCTCACTCAGGGTGTCCGCGCCCTGGTTCGACGTGATCGACGGCGAGAGTTCCTGGCTCACGGGGAGGAACTCCCCGGTCACAGTGGCGGGACCGCGCCGGATTCGCACCGGCTTCCTCTGCTGCTGTCGTAGTTGGCCCCGGCAGTCCACCACGCCCCGAGAACAGCCGTCAACCTGCCGTTGACCTGCGACGGTGCAGTGTGCCGAGCCCCACATCGCCCCTGCTTCCCGAGGATCCCTCAGGGCACGCAGAAGCCGGACCGCAGATCCCGAGAGATCGACGGCCCGGCTGTGAAACGACTGCTGCTGTGCGGTGAGGTGCGGCCTCAGGTGACGATCAGATATATGCCGTAGCTGATGGCCGCGGTGCAGAGGGCGAAGCAGGTGTAGGCGCCTATCCGGGGAAGGGCAACCGAGCCGGTGCCGGAGGCGGTCGCAGCCCCCTGCTTGCTCAGACCGATGATGCCCAGGGTGAACAGGCCCACCAGCGCAATGGTGGCGACGAGACTCACGCCGAAGACGGAGCCGAGGGCTACCCAGTCGATTTTCATGGTCTTCAGTCCTTACACCGCGGCCGGGCTGGCGGGGCCGGCTTCGGGGGTCGCGGCATTGCGGGCCGGGATGGTCGTCTTGAGGTCGTCCAGGGAGTTGTTCATCGTCGTGCCGGCAGGCGGCGGGGTGACGGCCGCGATGGCCGTGGTGACCACGCCCGCGGGCTCGCCTTCCTCGGACGTGTCGTTGACGTTGGTGTGGTCGACGACCTGGCGGCGGGAGATGAACCAGATGGCGGCGGACGAGGCGACCAGGAAGGTGGCGACCACCGCCACGCCCCAGTCACCCTGCTTGGTCACGTACTCGGAACCGGCGGCCACCAGACCGGCGGCCGGCAGGGTCAGACCCCAGGCCACGAACATCCGGGTGGCGGTCGACCAGCGGACCACCCCGCCCTTGCGGCCCAGACCGGCACCCATCACCGCGCCGGAGCACGAGTGGGTGGTGGAGAGGGAGAAGCCGAGGTTCGACGAGGCGAGGATGACGCTGGCCGCACTGGTCTGGGCGGCGAAGCCCTGCTGCGGCTGGAGGTCGGTCAGGCCCTTGCCCATGGTGCGGATGATGCGCCACCCACCGAGGTAGGTGCCGAGGGCGATGGCGATGCCCGCGGATGCGATGACCCACATGGGGGGGTTGGAGCCGGGGACGAGCACTCCACCGGCGACGAGCGCGAGGGTGATGACACCCATGGTCTTCTGGGCGTCATTGGTGCCGTGGGCCAGGGACACGAGGCCGGCCGAGGCTATCTGGCCGGCGCGGTAGCCCTTGGCGGTGGACTTCGGGTCGGTGTTCCGGCCGAGGCGGTACGTCAGCCGGGACGCGAGGTAGGCGGCGATACCGGCGACCAGCGGGGCTGCGATCGCAGGGATGAGCACCTTGGTGACCACGGTGCCGCCGTTGACTCCGCTGATACCGACCGACGCGATGGTCGCACCGATCAGACCGCCCATGAGGGCGTGCGAGGAGCTGGACGGCAGACCGATCAGCCAGGTCAACAGATTCCAGAGGATGGCGCCGACGAGCGCCGCGAAGATCACTTCGGGGGTGATGCCTGACTCGTTGACGATGCCGCTGGAGATCGTCTTGGCGACCTCCACCGAAAGAAACGCGCCGACGAGGTTGAGCACCGCGGACATGGCGACCGCGGCCTTGGGCTTCATCGCGCCGGTCGAGATGGTCGTCGCCATCGCATTGGCCGTGTCGTGGAAACCGTTCGTGAAATCGAACACGAGAGCCGTCACGATCACAATCGCGAGCAGCAGCGTGATGTGTTCCATTTACCCAGGCAATCTATCGACGTCAGTGACATCGCGAACGTAGATAACCTGGGTGAACGGAAGGTGAACTGAGGCGAGATTCGTGATGTCCCCAAGTGAGGTTCGCGATTCCGCTTGTGCCCTGAGTGATCTCTTCGGGCCGTCTGCGTGGTCATGCTCCCGGGCCCACCACGGCGTCGGTGTCCGCAAGATGGCATTTACGCCCTTTGGGGTGATCTGCATCACGGGACGGTCTGTTGCCTTCCGGCCATGCCTGACAGGATCGATCCATGGCCGAACACATGTCCAAAGAGTCCATCGAACAGGCGTGGCGGGACGTCGTGACCACCGCCCGGAGAACGGCTGCCGAGGGCTTGGTGGTGGGTACGTCCGGCAATGTGTCGGCGCGGGTCGGCGACCTCGTCGTGGTGACCCCCAGCGGAGTGCCCTACGAACGTCTGTCGACGAGGGAGCCTGTGGTCGTCGACCTGGCGGGCCGACAGGTCGCCGGCGACCTCAAGCCGACCAGTGAACTCCCCCTCCACCTGGAGGTTTACCGAACATCCAAGGCCGGGGCCGTCGTCCATACGCATGCCGTCCACGCCACCGCAGTCTCCACGCTCGTCGATGAACTGCCGGCCGTCCACTACATGACCGCCGAGCTCGGCGGACCCGTCCGGGTGGCCCCGTACGCCCTCTACGGCACGCCGGAACTGGCCCGGAACATGGGCCGGGCCCTGGATGGCCGCAGCGCCTGTCTGCTGCGCAACCACGGCACGATCGCGCATGCGGATTCGCTGGACCGCGCCTACGACCGCACCGCCCAACTGGAGTGGATGTGCCAGGTCTGGCTCGCGGCCTCGTCGGTGCCCGGCCTGCGGCCCTCCCTGCTCTCCTCCGCCGAACTCGACGAGGTGGCCACCCAGCTGCGGGGGTACGGCCAACGCTCCTGACATCGCGTTCCGCTTAGGCTCCGGGGGCCCTGTTGACCGGGCCTTCGGCGGCGCTTTGCGGACGAGGGCCGGGTGTAGCGCCCACGGAGTCGCCCAGGAGGGCGGACCCGGCCATTCCGCACCGGGGTCGCGACCTGTTCGGACGTATCGGTCCACCATGGAGCGGCATCCTCCGCACCACCGGCCCACGGTCCGTTCGGGGCGGCCTCCCCGCGGACGGGAACGAGCCAGGAACGCCGCCACGACCACACCGTGCCGGGCCCCGGGGCCGTCAGGATGACCTCGGGGCCCACTGGCTGGATTTCGACGATGCATCTCGCGGGGACTGATGAGCCGTACGCGCCTCCTCGCCGCCCGAACACCGCTCGGCGAAGAGCTCGGACGGCTCAACCGGACGCCCCGGATATCCCGGGAGCGCCCCCGAGGGGCCGCAGAACGGTCCTGCGGTCCTGTCGGGGCGACGGTCAGCACCGGGGTGCGGCTCCGGAGCTCACGACGCCGACGGGCGAGCTGCCCAGGGAGCCGCCTCCCTGAGCGGCCCGGAGGGCGGGTGAGCCCAGGCCCCAGCGAGCCACGACAGGGCAGGACGAACGTCGCGGGGGCGTCAGCCCGGCCGTCCCACGGGCGGTCGCGCCCCCGAAGGTCGGCGGCCCGCCCGCTCCCGGCACCGGCCGTACCAGGGCGACCGGCCGTCGCGGCGCACCGGAACCCAGTGGCCCGCAGCAAGCCGGGAAGCCGAGAAGGCCGGTCGTCCACTGGCAGGGCCGCCCCGCCGTGCCGACACTGGGATGGTGCGCCCCGTTACTGCGACGGCAGCGGCCGTCACCACGCTCATCGGCATCGGTGCGGCTGCCATCGCGGCCGGACGGTACGCCGGCGACGCCGCCCTCAGGACCACCACCGGCCGACCGCTCCCCGGCGATCCCCGGCTCACCGTGCACGCCACGGCAGCCGGTCAGATCACCTTCACCCGCAGCCTCGCCTCCCGGCGGCCCGGTACGTACGGGCTTGAGGGCCCCGACGTCCACGCCGTGGTCGGCCCGGCGCTGGACGGCGTGCAGCACCCAGCCGACACGGTGGTGCGCCGGCTGGAGAGCATCGCCCACGGCACCCTGGAACCCGGGACGAAGGTCCGACTCACCCCACAGCTCCACACCGGCGACCCGACGAGCGCGCTCGGCATCGAGCACCTGGACGTCAGCGTTCCCGGCGAGCTCGGCCCACTGCCCGCCTGGTACGTCCCCGGTCCGCGCGAGACCTGGGTGATCGCCGTCCATGGACTCGGAGCCACCCGCGAACACCCCTTGAACCTGCTGCCGTTCCTCCATGGGCTGCGGATGCCGGTCCTCGGCCTCGGCTACCGCGGCGACCCCGACGCGCCCCGGTCACCGGACGGGACCGGACATCTCGGGTACACCGAGTGGCGTGACCTGGATGCCGCCCTCCGCTTCGCCGTCCGCAACGGGGCGAACCAGGTCGTTCTCCACGGCTGGTCCACCGGAGCCACCATGGCCCTGCACGCTGCCGCCAACTCGGCCCTGCGCGGAAGGATCAACGGCCTCGTACTGGACTCCCCGGTACTCGACCGGGAGGCCACCCTGCGGGCCCTCGCCGCGACCCACCACCTCCCCGCCCCACTGCTGCCCCTGGCCGTCAAGGCCGCCCAGAGCAAGGCGGGTCTCCTCGGCGACCAGCCGTTCCCCGCGGGAGACACGCAGCTCCCCGAGGTGCCGACCTTGATCATCCACGGACCCGACGACACCGTCGCGCCCTGGCGGTCCTCACGTGACCTCGCCGCCCGCCGACCCGAGCTGATCCAGCTCCACACCGTCCGCAACGCCCCCCACGCGGCGATGTGGAACGCGGACCCGGCAAGCTACGAAGAGGCCCTCCGTCGGTTCCTCACCCCTTTGATGTAACCCCCGTCAGCCGGTTGACGACACGGGCCGGCTTCCCCCAGGACCCGACCGAACCCGCGGTTCATCGGGTTCCGTTTGGGCTTTCGGGCCGTCAGCGGGAAGACTGGACCCTGTGACGTCCCGAAAGCCTGATGAGCAATTGGCGCGCAACTCCAGACTTCGTCTTGTCCGCCCGCGACCACTGGCGACCGCCCGGCGGGCCGTGACGACCCGGCGCACCCGTCCAGCACCGAGGCCGCCCGAGGGCACACCTCCGCCCGCGGAGCTCGCGCGTCAGGCGCGCGCAGTCCTCGCCGATGCCGTACGCGTCGCCCGTTGGGCGGCCGTGGAGCGCGACCCCCACGTCCAACCACTCGCCGAGAAGGCCCGGGAAAGGGCCGCGGTCGCACTGGAACTGACCCCGCTACAGGTGCGGTCCGCCTGGGACCGGGCCAGACTCGCCGGCCTGGTGGAGATCCATGGCGAGACCGCCCGCCCCGGCTGGCGGCTACGGGCCTGGGACCGCGACGACATGGCCGTGCTCCGCGGCTGGGTCGCCCTCTTCGACGCCTGGTCGCTGGCGCACCCGGCGCCCGGAGACATCGCGCCCACCGCGGTGGCCGAGGTCGTCGAAGCCGTCCCCCAACTCCTCTCCCTCCTCCAGCTCTCCGCAGGTCCCGTGCTGCTGCCCGCGCTGCTCGACCTCCTGGAGCAGCGCGTCGCGGAGTTGCGCGAAGAACGCTGCGAAGTTCCCTACGGCCCGCAGCACACACTGTCCGCCGCCCCTGCGCCGCACCCCGCCGAGGGGGCAACCGCGGCGAACGCCCCGGACGGGACGGATCTCCCAGCCGTGGGCGGCGAAGCCGACGAGGCCGCAGCGGGCGACCTCACCGTCGCTCCGATCTCCGTCCCCACCGGCCGGCGCCCCCTTGCGGAGCCGGCGGCGAACGGTCGGGTCGACGCCCTCGCTCCGCTCCTCAACTGGGCCCTCGCCGGACTCGCATCGGCCGGAGCGCTCACCCTCGACCACGGCCGGTCGGCCACCTTGACCCCCCTCGGCAACTGGGCGGTCTGGGTCAAGCTGGAGCAGATCTGCGTCGCCGCCCAGAGCCCGGCAGGAAACATCGAACAGCCCGCCGACGACATGCTGCGCGGCTGTGCCCGCCTCACCCCGGGGCCCGCCCGCGCCGAGTACCGGGCCTGGCTCGCCGCCCGTACGGTCTCCAGCGCGGTCGCCGAACTCCTCGATGTCGCCCGTGGTGACGATGCACTGCTGCGTGGGCTGGCCTTCGAGGCGCTCCGCGTCGTCGGCGCGCCCGCCGAGGCGGAGGTCCGTGCGGCTGCGGAGGAACTCACCCTGCGGCCCTATGCGCTGTTGTGGATCGCCGAGTACGAAGGAGCGGACCCCGAGGACGCCCAGGACGTCCTCACCCGTGAGGAATCGACATGGCTCTGGGTGGACACCGCTGCCGCGGTGGCGGACCACGGAGAGCCCCAACTGCTGCTGCGCCACCTCGACTCGGCAGTGCAGGGGACGGTCCCCGCGCTGCTCGAAGCGGTCCGCTCCGGTCGCCACCCCCGCACCGTCCAGGTCCTCGTCGCCCTGGCCGCCGCCCATCCGGATCCCGCCCTGGCGAAAGCCGTGCGGCGGGCCGCGTTCCAGGTGCACACCGGCGGTGCATGACCTCGCGCGTCGGGGGCTTCCCCCAAGGCCCCCGGCCGCGCAGCACGCACCACGGGAGTTCTAGCCGGCCGGCGGATCCGTCACTCCCGGTCGGTAGGACCCGAAGCTCCACACATTTCCCTCCCTGTCCCGCACCAGGTAGTCCCGTGCCCCGTACTCGCGGTCGGTGGGGGACGACATCACATCGGCGCGGTGCTCCACCGCCTGCGCATAGTGGGCATCGACGTCGTCCACATGGACGAAGACACCTGTTGGGCCGCCCACGGCCATCAGTTCGTCGAACTTCCCGCCCGTGCCTCGACTGCCCAGCATCACCATGCCGTTGCCGTGGCTGAGCTCGGCGTGCACGACACGGCCCTCGTCGTCCTGGTACACCGCGTGCTCGGTGAAGCCGAACGCCTCCGTCAGCTGTCTGATGGCGCCCTTCGCATCCTGGTAGAGAATGCTCGGACAAATGCTCGGTGTCGGTGTTGCTGTCGGCTTCGGTGCCACGGCCGGGAACCCCTTCCGTCTACGGATGGAAAATGTGAGCTGCGTCTCAGTCTGGCACTCCCCACTGACAACGCCCCTCGGCCGGGCCGACCACCGGACGGTCGACCTCGGCAGACCGCGCGCCGAGCACCGCCCCACAGGCCGTGTTCACCCGCCCGCTGGACACGACGGTGCGGACCGTGGAGTACCGCCGCTTTGCTCATGGCGGTGGCGAGCGGCGCCGGCGAGTTGGATGCCCCACCTGTCGGGACGCATCGGATAAACCACTTGCGCACCCCCGTTAGACTGGCCTCCATGGCCACTCTCCTTGCGCATTAGACGGCGTCGAAGCTTCCACGCCCCACCCTTCCGCCGTTCATACCGCCTTGGAGTCCGTCCGTGATCACCGCTTCCGGCATCGAGTTGCGCGCCGGTGCGCGCATCCTCATCGAGTCCGCTTCCTTCCGCATCGCCAAGGGCGACCGGATCGGCCTGGTCGGTCGCAACGGAGCGGGCAAGACCACCCTCACCAAGTGCCTCGCGGGCGAGGGCGCCCCCGCCGCGGGCACGATCACCCGCTCCGGTGAAGTCGGCTACCTCCCGCAGGACCCGCGCACCGGTGACCTCGACATCCTGGCCCGCGACCGCATCCTGTCCGCCCGCAACCTCGACACCGTGCTCAAGAAGATGCGGGAGAACGAGGACCGGATGGCGAACGGCCAGGGGGCCACCCGCGAGAAGGCGATGAAGAAGTACGAGCGCCTGGAGACGGAGTTCCTCACCAAGGGCGGGTACGCCGCCGAGGCCGAGGCCGCCACCATCGCCGCCGCGCTCGGCCTGCCGGACCGGGTACTCGGTCAGCCCCTGCACACGCTCTCCGGTGGTCAGCGCCGACGAGTCGAGTTGGCCCGCATCCTGTTCTCGGACGCCGACACCCTGCTGCTCGACGAGCCCACCAACCACCTCGACGCGGACTCCATCGTCTGGCTGCGTGACTACCTCAAGACCTACCGCGGCGGCTTCATCGTGATCTCCCACGACGTCGATCTCGTCGAGACGGTGGTGAACAAGGTCTTCTACCTCGACGCCAACCGGTCCCAGATCGACATCTACAACATGGGCTGGAAGCTCTACCAGCAGCAGCGCGAGGCCGATGAGAAGCGTCGCAAGCGGGAGCGCCAGAACGCCGAGAAGAAGGCGGCGGCCCTGAACTCGCAGGCCGACAAGATGCGGGCCAAGGCCACCAAGACCGTCGCCGCGCAGAACATGGCCAGGCGTGCGGAGCGCCTGCTCGCAGGTCTGGAAGGCGTCCGCGCGGCCGACAAGGTCGCCAAGCTGCGCTTCCCCGAGCCCGCGCCCTGCGGCAAGACGCCCCTGACGGCGGAGGGGCTGTCCAAGTCGTACGGGTCGCTCGAAATCTTCACCGACGTGGACCTCGCGATCGACAAGGGTTCGCGCGTGGTCATCCTCGGACTGAACGGCGCCGGCAAGACGACCTTGCTGCGACTGCTCGCCGGTGTGGAGAAGGCGGACACCGGCACGGTCACTCCGGGTCACGGTCTGAAGCTCGGCTACTACGCGCAGGAGCACGAGACCCTGGACCCGGAGCGCACGGTCCTGGAGAACATGCGGTCCTCCGCGCCCGACCTGGATCTTGTGGAGGTCCGCAAGACGCTGGGTTCCTTCCTGTTCTCCGGCGATGACGTGGACAAGCCGGCCGGGGTGCTCTCGGGCGGGGAGAAGACCCGATTGGCCCTGGCCACCCTGGTCGTCTCGTCCGCCAATGTGCTCCTTCTCGACGAGCCGACCAACAACCTCGACCCGGCCAGCCGGGCAGAGATCCTGGGTGCGCTGCGCACTTACAAGGGCGCCGTCATCCTGGTCACCCATGACGAGGGAGCCGTCCAGGCACTGGAGCCGGAGCGGATCATCCTGCTGCCCGACGGTGTCGAGGACCTGTGGGGCGCGGACTACGCGGACCTGGTTGCGCTCGCCTGAGCCGGAGCGTGCCAGGCGGTAGCGATGCCTCCGCATGTACGGGGGCACAGCGGCGGCCGTACCGGGTGAGCGTCTGAGGGACCAGTTGCCGGAGTCGGGCTTTCCGCTTCACCTCTCCCCGCTGGTGCATCCGCCCGCCGGGGAGGGGTACCCGGGAAAGGGCTCGTGCCACGACGCCAGGCCCGGGCTGCCGGGGCCGCGCCATGGCTGATCCACTTCGTATGGATCATTCGGCTCACAGGTGATCCATCATCTGAGTGAGTGCGTCTCATCCCGTGGCGCGGCACTTGCTGAGTGTGCGCCACCCATGCACCGGCGTGCGCCCAGAGGGCGCCCTTTTCCTTACCAGTGCTGACCAGCCAGTTCCTGGAGCGAGTGATTCCAGCATGCACACACTGCAAAGTGGAATCGATCATTCGGAGTGTGTTGGTCGTACTGCACGCGCCAAAGCCGCGTGCACCGACCTTGTCGAATGGGTGGCCAGGAAGCGCGTAAGGGGTGATCATGAGAAGTCCAGAGCGCACTTCCCATGAGGAGGCACGGGTGGCCGAGACTCTGAAGAAGGGCAGCCGGGTAACCGGCGCCGCGCGCGACAAGCTCGCGGCAGACCTGAAGAAGAAGTACGACTCCGGTGCGAGTATCCGGGCGCTGGCCGAAGAGACCGGCCGGTCCTACGGGTTCGTTCACCGGATGCTCAGCGAGTCCGGAGTGACGCTGCGGGGACGCGGCGGAGCGACGCGAGGCAAGAAGGCCACATCGGCCTGACGGCCGGGGGTCGTGGTTCGCCAACGGTCTGCGAGGTGGCCACCCGGTCGATCTGGCGGTCGACCGGGTGGTTGCACCCGGATGGTTACCGTGCAGTAGCTTAGGCTGCACCGATGCCATCCGGACCGGAGGTGCCCCATGACTTCGCTCGACTCTGCTCGTGACTTCGTGCTGGACAAGGACGGCGTACGACTCACCGTCGAGGACGCGGTCGCCACCGTGACCCTGACCAACCCGGGCAAGCTCAACGCCCAAACTCCCGCTCTGTGGCGGGCGTTGACGCAGGCGGGTCGGTCGCTACCGGGTTCGGTGCGGATCGTGGTGCTCCGCGGTGAGGGCAAATCATTCTCCGCTGGGCTCGACCGGCAGGCATTCACGCCGGAGGGCTTCGACGGTGAGCCGTCGTTCTTCGATCTTGCGCGCCGTTCCGATGCGGAGCTTGACGCTGCCATCGCCGAGTACCAGGAGGCTTTCACCTGGTGGCGACGGAGCGACATCGTCACGATCGCCGCCGTCCACGGACATGCGATCGGTGCGGGTTTCCAGCTCGCTCTGGCCTGTGATCTGCGGGTCGTGGCGCGTGATGTCCAGTTCGCCATGCGCGAGACCAGCTTGGGGCTCGTTCCCGATCTCACGGGGACCCACCCCTTGGTGTCGCTCGTGGGATACGCACGTGCACTGGAGATCTGTGCCACCGGTCGCTTTGTGCATGCCGAGGAAGCCGAGCGCACCGGCCTGGCCAATCTGGTCGTGCCCCGGGATGAGCTCGACGACGCGGTGAACGATCTGGCGTCCGCACTGCTCGCTGCCCCGAGGGACGCGGTCATCGAGACCAAGGCCCTGCTCCGGGGTGCTTCAGCGCGTTCCTACGAGGAGCAGTTGGCCGCGGAGCGCGCGGCACAGGCACGGCGGCTGCGCGATCTCGCGGGCATCGGGGACTGACCCTCGTCCGGCCATCGGGCACTGACGCTCGTCCGGCCATCGGCGCGAACGGGTGTGCACGGTCGGCGCCAGTCCGCATCCATGGCGGCTCCATCGATCGACGACCTCGGCCTCGTGGTGCGGGGTCGCATCAGTGCGCGGTGGCGGTTCGAAGGAGCCGTCATTGCGTTCCAGACCCCTTGGACGACCGTTTTCCGCCCCACCTTCCTGGTCACGAGCTGAGCTGAGCCGAGCTGGGCTGATCCGGGCTGAGCTGAGTCGGGCTCGACGGAGGTCAGTCCGTGGACGATGTCTGCTGCCCCTCCAGGCCCACGGCCGTCACCAGGACCACCACCGGCCGGCCGTCGTCCCCCAGCGCGGCGAGCACCGCCCGTCGCACTGCTCCCACCACGGCCAGCGGTCGATGCCCCACAGCCGTCGCCACCTCGACCCGGATGTGGTCCGGTGCGAGATGCACGGAGTCGCCGAGCGTCGAGGTCAGATGCGCCACCCCGGGGGCGGCGGACGCAGCCAGGGCCGCGGGACCCGCCGGACGGGTGGGACGTCCCCCGGGTGGACGAGCGTCCGCCTTTCCTTCTTCCCGGGCCTTCGCGGCCGGCTCCGCGAGGGCGTCCGACAGACCGCTCACGCTGAGGTCCGTCTCCTCGACGACCAGGTCGAGCCGGTGTGTCGCTGTACTCCAGAGCACTTCCCGGAGCTCGGACGCGACCGACGGCAGAGGCCGATGGGCGGGGGCGGTGAAGTCGGCCTCGATCCTCAGTCCCCCCGGCGGTAGCGCGCTCGGTGGAGCCGGCACCGGGGGAGGGGTTGCCTGCTCCGGATCGGCCAGAGACAGCCTCACCCGCCTCAGTGCCACCGCGGGCAGCGGCGCCACAGCGGCCCGTAGCACCACGACTGCTGCCTCCTCCGTCAGCCACGCTCCGTCGGAAGCCGCTCCGAGCGGAAGCAGCCTCCCGAGTCCGAGCCGATTGCGTACCGCGTCACCTGTCGTCATTGCCCCAGCGTGCCCCATCCCCGGCGCGAGAGTGGGCAACCCGTCTTAGTGTGGGCTCAGGGGTGTCTTGGAGGTCCCGCGGCGGTCGAGCGGGTCCTACGAGGCAGTCGCCAGGGGGGTGCTACCGCTCGGAAAGGAAGCAGGAAGATGAGCGAGTCAGCCCCGAGGAACCGGACCGATGCGGGCCATGAGCCCTCCGGTACGAGCGATGACCTGAGGAAGACACCGGCCGGCAAGCGCGGTGACCCGGCCTCCCGCGGTCGAACCACCATCGCCGACGGCGTGGTGGAGAAGATCGCCGGACTCGCCGCCCGCGATGTGCTGGGTGTGCACGCCATGGGCAGCGGACTGTCCCGCACCTTCGGGGCGGTACGCGACCGGGTGCCGGGCGGCAGCAAGTCGAACGCCACCCGAGGAGTGAAGGCGGAGGTCGGCGAGGTCCAGACCGCCATCGACCTGGAGATCGTCGTCGACTACGGCGTCTCCATCGCCGACGTAGCCAGCGCGGTGCGGGAGAACGTCGTCTCCGCGGTGGAACGGATGACCGGGCTTGAGGTCGTCGAGGTCAACATCGCGGTCAGCGATGTGAAGCTGCCCGACGAGGAGGACGACGAGCCGGAGCCCCGTATCCAGTAGTTCACCGAACGTCCCGCCCGAAGACCGCAGAGGAGCACGCGATGGGCATGGCTGTGGTCGGCCTCGTGGCCGGCATGGCGCTCGGTTTCGCCGGATATTTCGGTGGATTCGGCGCATTCCTTCTGGTCGCCGCATTGGGGGCGGTCGGATTCGTGGTCGGCCGCTTCCTGGACGGCGACCTGGAACCCGGAGACTTCTTCCGTGGCCGCGATCGCGGCGATCGGCGACGGTGACACCGGGTGGCAGCGGAGCACAGCACGCAGAGCACACAGGGCGCGCAGAGTACGAAGAGCACCGACGGAGGAGCCGGGGTCGACCCGTCCGAACGCGGTGCGACCGTCATCGCCGACCGTGTCGTGGCCAAGATCGCGGCGCAGGCCGCACGGGAAGCCCTCCACGGGCCTTCCCGTCCCAAGGGCGGCGGGGCACCCCATGCCACGGTCGCCGTGCGCCATGACATCGCCCGGGTCCGCATCAGTCTGGAGCTCGACTACCCCTCCGACATCGGCCAGCAGTGCGGTGCGGTGCGCCGTCGGGTGTCCGAACGGGTCCGGGCGCTGGCCGGTATGGACGTGCCTGAGGTAGCGGTCCTCGTCGAACGGCTCCGACCGGCGCCCGCCACACCGGCGCGCGGCCGAGCGCAGGAAGGGGTGTCATGACCGAGGCCACCCCGTCCGGTGAGACCGGGGCACCTGAAGGCCAGGCTCCAGCGCCGCCGGGCGCTGGAGCCAAGGCGGGCCGGTTCTGGTCGGCCCGCAGGGTGCCGGCCGCACTCCTCGCCCTGGTGGTGCTCGGCGGCGCGGGGCTCCTGCTCTACGACGTCGCGGCCGTACGCGCGGACCGGCCGGCGATGCAGTGGCGCCGCACCACCGCCGACCATCTCGCGCGCTGGCGCGTGGACGACACCTGGGTCCTCGTCGTGGCCGCCGTCGTGGTCCTGCTCGGTCTGCTCCTGTTGGTGCTCGCCCTCACGCCCGGCCTGCGCGCCCTGCTGCCGATGAGCCGCGAGCATCCGAACGTCCGCGCGGGGCTCGACCGCCGCGCCGCCGCACTGGTGCTGAGGGACCGGGCGATGGAGGTGCCCGGGGTCCAGTCCGTACGGGTGCGGCTGCGCCGCAAGAAGGCGGCCGTGCGGGCCCGTTCGCACTTCAGGGAACTCGACGACGTGCACACGGACCTGGACACCGCCCTCGGTGCCGCCGTCAGCGAACTGGGTCTGGCCAAGCCACCGGCGTTGAGCGTGCAGGTCGCACGCCCCCAGGCGAAGAAGGGATGAAGCGCGATGCTACGGACCGTCAATCGGGTGCTGCTCGGCCTTGCCGGGTTGGTGCTGGTCTGTGTGAGCGGTGGGGTGCTCGCGGCGGGAGCCGGGCTCGACGTACCGTCCTGGTGGCCCTGGAAGGGGCCAAGCGACGTACTGCTGAGCACGGCGGACCGTCAACGCTGGCGGGACGAGAGTTGGTGGTGGCCGGTGGTCATCGCCGTACTGGCCGTGCTGGTCCTGCTCGCCCTGTGGCTGCTCTGCGCCCAACTCCGCCGCTCCCGGCTGACGGAGGTGCTCGTCGACAGCGGCGACGGGGACGGCGCCCGGGTGCGTGGGCGGGCGTTGGAGGATGCCGTCGAAGCGGAGGCCCAGTCCCTCGAAGGGGTGTCCCGGGCCCGGATCAGACTGACGGGTCGGCGGGGTGAGCCGACCGCCCGGGTCCGACTGCTACTTGAGCCCTATGCCTCGCCCGCGGCGACGCTCCACCGCCTCACCTCACAGGCGGTCGCCCACGCCAGGGAATCGGCGGGGCTGACCTCCCTGCCGACCGAGGCCCGTCTCGCCGCGGCGAAGCACGAGGCGAGCAAGGTCACCTAGGTGGTGCCCTCGTGATCCCGTCTGGCTTGCGGGGCCTGGCACGAGGACACTCCCCGGGCCATGGGCACTGCCCTCCGCGCTGCCGAGTGACCGGGGCTCAGAACGCGTGCCGTGCGCCGCCGTCCACCGGGAGCATCACTCCCGTCAGATAGGAGGCGGCCGGCGACAGCGCGAAGGCCGCCACGGTCCCGAACTCGTCGGGGGAACCGTACCGGCGCAGGGGGATACGGGATTCGGCTCCGGCCCGTGCGGCGTCCGCATCGCCGGAGAGCGCGTCCAACTCCCGGATCCGGTCCGTGTCCATCCGCCCCGGCAGCAGTCCCACCACCCGGATGCCCTGAGGACCGAGCTCGATCGAGAGGGATTTGGCGAAGCCGGCGAGCCCCGGTCGCAGTCCGTTGGAGATCGTCAGCCCCGGGATCGGCTCATAGACCGATCCGGAGAGCACGAACCCGATCACCCCACCCTCCTGGAGGGCAGCCGCGGCCGTGCGCGCCATCCGTACGGCACCGAGGAACACCGACTCGAACGCCGCCCGCCACTGCTCGTCGGTGTTGTCGGCGGCGAACCCCGGTGCCGGGCCGCCCACGCTGATCAGCACTCCGTCGAACCGTCCGAAGTGTGCCCGGGCCATCGAGATCAGCCGCTCGGCCGCCTCGGGGTCGGCGTTGTCCACGGCAGTTCCGACCGCCGCGGCGCCCAACTCGGCGGCGGCGTCCGTCACCGTCTTCTCGTCGCGTCCGCTGATCACGGTCTTCGCGCCCTCCGCGACCAGGGCGCGCGCCACGGCGTTCCCCAAGCCTCGTGAGGCACCTGTCACCACGTAGACGCGGTCCTTGAGTCCAAGATCCATGGACCTATCCTGCCTCTTCCTCGCGACCCAGCGCGAGAGCCGTGGTCACGAGCGCGATATGGCTGAACGCCTGCGGGAAGTTCCCGAGCTGACGCCCCGCCACCGGGTCGTACTCCTCCGCCAGCAGCCCGACATCATTGCGCAGGGTCAGCAACCGCTCGAACAGTTCCCTGCCCTCCTTCACCCGGCCGGTCATCCGCAGTGCGTCCGCGAGCCAGAACGAGCAGGCCAGGAAGGCCCCTTCCTGGCCGGGCAGTCCGTCCACCGCCGCGCCCTCGGTGCTGTACCGGCGCACCAGACCGCCCGGGGTGCCGAGCCCGTCCCGGACCGCGTCCACGGTGCCGATCACCCGTGGGTCGTCCGGCGGGAGGAAGCCGACCCGGGGGATCAGCAGGGTCGCCGCGTCGAGCTCCTCCGAGCCGTAGTACTGGGTGAAGGTGTTCCGCTTCGGGTCGAAGCCCTTCTCACAGACCTCCCGATGCACCTCGTCGCGCATGGCGCGCCAGCGGCCGGCGTCGCCCCGCAGCGAGGTGTCCGACTCCAGGGTGCGCACCGCACGGTCCGCCGCCACCCAGGCCATCACCTTGGAGTGGACGAAGTGGCGGCGCGGCCCACGCACCTCCCAGAGCCCCTCGTCGGGTTCCCGCCACTTCGACTCCAGGAATCCGAGCAGGCTCAGCTGGAGGTACCAGGCGTGCTGCTGGGCGGGGAGCCCCGCTTCCTTGGCCAGGAACAGGGAGTCCATGACCTCGCCGTACACATCGAGTTGGAGCTGTTCCACGGCGGCGTTCCCGGTGCGTACGGGAGCGGAGCCGGCGTATCCGCGCAGCCAGGGCAGTACGGTCTCGGGCAGCCGTCGTTCCCCGGCCAGTCCGTACATGATCTGGAGGTCGGCCGGATCGCCCGCGACCGCCCGCAGGAGCCAGTCGCGCCAGGCGGATGCCTCCTCCTGGTAGCCCGCGTCCAGCAGGGCGTCCAGGGTGAGGGTGGAGTCCCGTAGCCAGCAGAAGCGGTAGTCCCAGTTCCGTACGCCGCCCAGTTCCTCGGGGAGCGAGGTGGTGGGTGCCGCGACGATCCCGCCCGTCGGTCCGTAGGTCAGTGCCTTCAGGGTGATCAAGGAGCGGACGACCGGCTCCCGGTAGGGGCTGCCGGGAGCGGTCCGACAGCGCGCGGCCCACTCCCGCCAGTCCCGCAGGCTGGTCTCCAGGGCCTCGTACGGGTCCACGCACTCCGGCCGCTGACGGTGGGAGGGGTGCCAGGTGAGGACGAACGCCACCTTCTCGCCGGCCGCGACCGTGAACGACGACACGGTGCTGAACTGCTGCCCCCAGGTCTTGACCTGGGGCTCGCTGCGCAGCCACACCGAGTCGGGGCCGGCGATCGCCACCCGGTGGCCGTCCGCACGGCGCATCCAGGGCACGACCGAGCCGTAGTCGAAGCGGAGCCGCAGGACCCCCTCCATCTCGACCGAGCCGCTGATGCCCTCCACGATCCGCGTCACGTCGGGGGCCTCGTCGCGCTGCGGCATGAAGTCGATGACCTTGACGCTGCCCGTCCGGGTCGACCACACCGTCTCCAGCACCAGCGAGTCGTCCAGGTAGCGGCGGCTGCTGCACAGGTCCGCGCCCTTGGGGGCGAGGCGCCAGTGGCCGTTGTCCTTGCTGCCGAGGATCGCGGCGAAGCAGGCCGCCGAGTCGAACCGCGGGAGGCACAGCCAGTCGATGGAACCGTCCGTGCCGACCAGTGCCGCGGTCTGGAGATCGCCGATGAGGGCGTAGTCCTCGATGCGTAGGGTCACGCCTTGGCCTGTTCCCGTCGGCCGCGCAGGCTAAGCAACCGGACGACCAAGCGGGTGTGAATGCCGGATTCGCCCGGTCGGCAGAAGGCCGGGGGATCCGGATCTGCGTTTAGGCGCTGACGGGTGTGGCGGGGGTTCCGGGGGTGTCCACCCGGTCCGCTGCGGCCCGTCGGTCGCGCACCTCACGGCGTACGAGGACCACCCAGCCGATGGGCACCCCGGTCGTGAACAGCCACCACTGGATCGCGTACGCCATGTGCGCCCCGATCGAGTCGTGGTCGGGCTGGCCGATCCGCTCGGGCAGGTCGCCGGAGGGCCTGGGGTCCGTCAGCTCCAGATAGCCGCCGATGACGGGCATCCCGAGCGCCTTCGACTGTTGCGAGCTGTTGATCAGCATCACCTGGCGCGGCGGTAGCCCGGAGCGCTCCTTGATACCGCTGCCGCGTGAGGTCTCGTCGGCCTTCAACCGGCCGGTGACCGTCACCGTGCCCCGAGGCGCGGGCGGTACGTCGGGGAAGGCGTGCTGGTCGCCCCGGTCGTTGGGGACCCAGCCGCGGTTGACGAGCACCGCGCGTCCGTCGGCCATCACCAGCGGGGTCAGCACATGGAAGCCGACCCGGTCGTCGGAGTTGGTCCGCAACCGGACGACGACCTCCTTGTCCGTGGCGAAGGTGCCCGTGGCCGTCGCGCGCCGCCAGAAGTCGGAGCGGGGCACGGTGTGGCCCTCGGAGGTGAGCTCGGTCACGGGAACCGGTTGCGCCGCCAGGTTCTTCGCGATCAGCTCGTTCTGCACGACCCGGCGCTCATGGCGGTGGAACTGCCAGAAACCCAGCTCGATCATCGTGGGGATGAGAACGAGGCCGATGAGGGTGAGGATCACCCACTGCCGGGACAACAGGAAGCGGTACACGGCTTCGACCGTACCTGCTGGGCCGTGTCGCGCCGGAGCCGGGTCCCCGCCGAAACCGCTCGACGCCGTCGGGAGGTCGGGCGCGGCCCGTCACACCCGGTCGACGATCCCCACCTGGCCCTCCGCGCGGGCGCAGTGCGCCCCGCAGTACCAGTGGCCCTCGACCTCGACGCCCTGGCCGATGATCTGGACCCGACAGTGCTCGCAGATGGGCGCCATGCGGTGGATGGCGCAGGAGAAGCAGTCGAAGACGTGCACCGCGCCCTGCGCGTGCACCTCGAACGACATGCCGTACTCGTTTCCACAGACCTCACAACGTGCCATGGGCCACAGGGTGCGGCCCCGCCTGTCCGTCTTCGGAGGCGGCACGCCCGGTCGTCACCCGTCTGCCGGGCTCACGTCCCTGAGCAGCTGGGTGAAGGCGGCCTCGTCGACGATCGGCGTGCCGTACTGCTTGGCCTTCAGCGACTTCGACGTGGCGGCGTCCGGATCGTTGGTCACCAGCAGGCTCGTCAGCCGCGACACGCTGGTCGCGATGTGTAGCCCGGCCTCGATCGCCCGGTCCTCCAACAGCTCCCGGTCGACGGAGGTGTCTCCCGAGAAGGCCACCCGCATCCCCTGTTGCAGGGTGGAGCCCACCTCGTAGCGTCCGGGGTTGGGGTAGGGACAGGCCGGTCGCTTGCGCGCGGGGCGCCAGCTGCCGGCACCGTACCTCCCGTACGACGCCGATCGGCCGTACGAGGGCTGCTGGCCGATGCGGGGCGTCGAGGTGTCGACCCACTCGGTCAGGGGGCGGCACTCCAGGAGCGGGAGCCGCAGACCGTCCTTGGCCGCGGCCCGCAGACTGGGCCGGAACGCCTCGGCCAACACCCGTGCGTCGTCCAGCGCGTGGTGCGCGCGCTGCTGGACCACGCCGAAGTGCGCGGCGAGGGATTCGAGCTTGTGGTTGCTCAGCGGCAGCCGCAGTTCCTTGGCGAGCGCGATCGTGCACAGGCGCTGTCTGACCGGTGCGGTGCGGCCGGCCCGTGCGTACTCCCGGGCGATCATCGACCAGTCGAAGAGGGCGTTGTGGGCGACGAGCACCCGCCCGTCCAGCCGCTCGGAGAAGGCGTCGACGATGTCCCCGAAGAGAGGGGCGCCTTCGAGCACATCACTGGTGAGGCCGTGGATCCACACCGGCCCCGGATCGCGCTCCGGGTTCACCAGCGTGTACCAGTGGTCCTGGACGTCTCCCCGGGTGTCGAGGCGGTAGACGGCAGCAGAGACTATCCGGTCGTCCCGAGCGAGTCCGGTGGTCTCCACATCGACGACCGCATACCCCTCGGGATATGCGGTCGGCCATGTCGTTGCTGCTGTCGCGCTGTCGTCGAGCATGGTCACAGAGAATACGGGCCACCTGAGACAGCGTCCGATCCCCCTGCCCGGTACGCTCCTTGTGGCCCTTTGCGCCCCCTACGCGCCCCCGGTCCGGGTGCGCGGAGCCCGCACCCGATCTGGCGGGGGGTCAACCATGTCCGTGACAGGGCCAAGAGACGCTCCGTCCGTTCGCGGTACGGCCGGGTCCGGGCCCTCGGCGGTCTATCCAGCCGGAGGAGTCCGCCCGACGCCGTTCATGGGCGGGTCGATCCGCGCCTTCGCTCCGACTCGGTGAGACTCTCCCGAGGTGAGCGCTGACGAACCGCACGATCCGTTCCCCGCGGCACCCGGAGGCGGCTCATATCCGGGCGGAGCACCTGACGACCCGTCCACCGCGCCCCCCGGTCACGAGCCCCACGGCGATGTGCTGGGAACCCGGCTGAACTGGCTACGGGCCGCCGTCCTCGGATCCAACGACGGGGTGGTCTCCACCGCGGGACTCGTGGTGGGCGTCGCCGGAGCCACCGGGGACCGCGGCACCCTCCTGACGGCCGGGCTCGCCGGGCTGCTCGCCGGCTCGATGTCCATGGCAGCCGGCGAGTACGTGTCCGTCTCGACGCAGCGAGACTCCGAACGGGCCGCGCTCGCCGTCGAACGCAGGGAGTTGCGGGAGCAGCCGGAGGCCGAACTCGACGAGCTCACCGATCTCCTGGCGGAACGAGGGCTCTCCGCCCAGGTCGCCAGGGAAGCCGCGGTCCAACTCACCGAGCGGGACGCCCTGCGTGCCCATGCGCAGGTGGAACTGGGCATCAACCCGGACGCCCTCGCCAATCCGTGGCACGCCGCGGTCGCCAGCTTCCTCGCCTTCACGGTCGGTGCGCTGCTCCCGCTCCTGGCGATCGTGCTGCCGCCGGCTTCGGTGCGGCTGTGGGTCACGGTCCTGTCCGTGCTGGCCGCGCTGGCGATGACGGGCTGGTGGAGCGCGCGACTGGGCGCGGCGCTGGTGCCGCGCGCCGTGCTGCGCAACGTCGGTGGGGGAGCGCTGGCGATGGGCGTCACCTACGCGGCCGGCTCCCTGCTGGGGGCTGCCGGAGTGTGATCGCACCCGGGTGGTTCCGGCAGGCGCGGCCCCGATGCCGTGGGTCGTGCCGGACGCCCGCTTGGCAGAAGTCACCAAAAGTTGCTGACATCATGTCTCGCATACTTGTCGGTAACACCGTCTAGCCTGTCCGCCGAACCGCCTCTACCGTGCCACCATGCCCAATCCATCCGATGCCGTGGTGTGGTCCCCGCCCGCGTTCGTGCTGCTCACCGTCGTGGAGATGACCCGCTGGCGACTCCGCCCCGACGGTCGGGCCGCGCGCCACGAAGCCCGGGACGCCGTCACCAGCCTGGGCAGTCTGCTCACCGACCTTCCGGGCGAGATCCCCTTCCTGCGCGACCGCCTCCTCGGCTCGTTCGCACCGGAGCAGGAGCGTTCCGTCGTCGGGCTCACCGAGAACACCACCACCCACAACCCGCCGCGGGTGGCCACCTCATGAGCGCGCGGTACGAGGTCCGTCCGACACCGGACGCCCCGGGGCACGCGCGACGGTACAGACCGCTCGTTCCTGCGGGCACGGCCGGCCGGGTCCTGCTGGTCGCCTTCGCAGCGGCGCTGGTCGGTGATCTCGCCTCCCTGCTCGCCGACGCAGAACTCGGCCACCGCATCGCCAAACCGTTGCTGATGCCGCTGCTCGCCGCCCTGGTGATCGTCCACCGGGGTCCCCGGCTGTTGGTCGCTGCACTCATCTGCGGCTGGGGAGGCGATGTGTTCCTACTCGGCGACTCTGACCTGGCGTTCCTCGCGGGCATGGGGTCCTTCGCGCTGGGCCATCTGTGCTACCTGACGCTGTTCGGCCGCGCCCGGACCCCCCGGGGCTCCGTCCTCGTCTACGGGGTGGCGCTGGTCGGCGCCGTCGCAGCCCTGTGGCCCGGCCTGCCCGCCGAACTGCGGGTGCCCGTCGCCGGCTACTCGCTCCTGCTCACCGCCATGGCCTGGCGATCGACCGCGCTGGGTTTCGCGGCCGGCGTCGGCGGGGCGCTGTTCCTGATCTCGGACCTGATCATCGCCACCGGGGTCGCCGACTGGCCCCAACCGCCGGCGTCCGACTTCTGGATCATGCTCCTGTACGCGGTGGGGCAACTGCTGCTGACCCTCGGGGTGCTCGCCCGGCAGCCGCGCCACTGACGGCGGGCTGAAGCGGGTCTCAGCCCGGGAGCCCCACGGCCCCAGACCTAGCAGCCCCACAGCCCGCAGAGCTTTGGAATCACACTGCCGGGAGATACCAACAGGGGCCGGACGCCCGTGCTCGGCGTCCGGCCCCTGTTTCCTGTGCGCCCTACCGCGTCCGGCCCGGTCAACGCCCCTTCACGGGGTCGCTGCCGACCGTTGCCGCGGCTCTGTGCGTGGCGCTTCGGCGCTACCGGCGTACGGCGTCGAGGGCGTCGGCGACACCCTCACCGTAGAAGCCGTTCTTGCCCTTGCCGCCCTCGCACACCGCGTCGACGACACCGTCGCCGTTGAGGTCGTACGGGTTGGTGCAGGCCCGGTTGTCGGCCTGTGCGTACAGCAGGGCCTTCACCGCGGCCGGGGACGCCTGCGGGTGCTTCGACTTGATGAGCGCCACCACGCCCGCGACGTGCGGCGAGGCCATCGACGTACCGGCCTTGTAGCCGTACTTGTTGTTCGGCAGCGTGGACAGGATGCGGCCGTCGGTCGCCGGTGCGTCCGGCTTCTGGAGGGCCGTGCTGTCACCGCCGGGGGCGGAGACGTCGACCACGCCGTTGCCGTAGTTCGAGAACGACGACTTCAGCCCCTTCGCACCCAGCGAGGACGTGGTGACGACGCCCGGCAGCTGCGTCGGGATGTCGAGGCACACGCTCGGGTCGACCACACGGTCGACCGGGGTGCTGTCATTGGGGCTGCTGCCGTCGTTCACCTGGTCGGACGCCAGGTCCGTACGGCTGTTGCCCGCCGCCGCCACATTCACGGCGCCCTTGCGCTCGGCGTACCGGGTCGCCCGGGTGACAGCCTCGACGAGGGCCTTCTGGTCCGGGTCGTTCTTGCAGTTGAACAGCCACGGGTCCACGTAGTAGCTGTTGTTGGTCACCTCGACGCCGCGCTCGGCCGCCCAGATGAAGCCGCAGACGACGGCCTCGGTGTAGAAGAAGCCGTCGGGCGTCGACACCTTGATGCCGGAGACCTTGACGCCCGGCGCGACCCCGGTGACGCCGACGCCGTTCTTGGCCGCCGCTATGGTGCCGGCGACGTGCGTGCCGTGGTCGCTCTCGCCGGCGGCGGGCCGCCAGGAGCCGGCGGTGGTGTCCGGCTTGCCGGTGACGCAGTTCGCGGATGCGGCCTGGTCGAAGTTGGGCGCGAGGTCGGGGTGGGTGTCGTCCACACCGGTGTCGATCACGGCGACCGTGACCCTCTTGCTGCCCTGCGACTTCTTGTGCGCTTGGTCGGCCTTGATGGCCGGCAGGCTCCACTGGAGGGGTTCGAGCGGATCCTGGTCGTCCTGTGCGGTGGCCGCGGCGGACTTCGCCTCCTGGGCGGTCAGGGGCCGCGCCGAGTCGATCGAGGTGTCCGTCGCGGTCGTCAGCGGCGCGGTCCTGGTGGAGCCTGCCGACACCACGCCCTTGACCTTCCGGATCTCCGGGCCGAAGTCCGGGTTCTGCGAGTGGACGACGATGACGCCTATCTGGTCATAGGCGATCACCACCGTTCCGCCCGCTCTCGCTATCGCCTTCTTCACCGAGGCAGCCGTGTGGGATCCGCTCGTGACGTTCACCACGTACGACAACTTCGGGCCGTCCGCCACCACTGCGGCGGGTACTTCGGCCGGGGTGGCAGCCGAGGCAGCTCCCGCGGGCAGGAAGCCGAGCGAGGCCGTGAGCGCCAGACCCGCAGGCAGCGCAATCGCTCGACGCCGCTTGGACCGCAGATGAGCCATGGGTTCTCCACATCATCCGTGACAACCGTCCAAACACGGGGTGCGCTTGGACGCGTACATGACCAGCGAAGCTATCGCCGATCTTGATCGCCATCAATGTCCGAGCGGAAACCGTCACCAAAAAAGGCCGATGTTGAACCGGTCCGGCGCGCTCACCGTGCCGTTGTCAGGAGGTGGAGCACCATCACAACCCTCCAGTGCCTCCTGAATAGCGAAGGTAATTCCACTTTGACCACCATGCCTGTCCCCACCCCTCCCGCGTCACCAGGAGAAGCCGTGGCATCCGACGCAGCGCCGCCGCCCCAGGGCGAGACCGGCACCACCCCCGCCCAGCCCACCACCGAGCAGTTCATCGCGGTGCAGGAGAGCGCGGAGTTCGGCGAACTGCGCCACACCTACCGCTCGTTCGCCTTTCCCCTGACCGTCGCGTTCATCATCTGGTACCTGCTGTACGTCCTGCTGTCGAACTACGCGGGCGGCCTCATGGGCACCAAGGTCTACGGCAACATCAACGTGGCCCTGGTCTTCGGCCTCGCCCAGTTCGCCACCACCTTCCTCATCGCCTGGCTGTACTCCCGGCACGCCGCGGCGAAGCTCGACCCCAAGGCCGAGGCGATCAAGTCCCGCATGGAATCCCGTACGGAGGCAGGCGGATGAGCGACACCCTGCACCTGGCCGCCACCGCACTGGCGGCCGAGAACGCCACCACCGAACACCGGCCCCTGATCATCACCCTGTTCGCCGCGTTCGTCGTGGCGACCCTGTTCATCACGGTGTGGGCCGGCCGCCAAACCCGCAGCGCCGCCGACTTCTACGCGGGCGGACGCCAATTCACCGGCTTCCAGAACGGCTTGGCGATCTCCGGCGACTACATGTCCGCCGCCTCGTTCCTCGGCATCGCCGGCGCCATCGCGCTCTTCGGCTACGACGGCTTCCTCTACTCCATCGGCTTCCTCGTCGCCTGGCTGGTCGCCCTGCTCCTGGTCGCCGAACCCCTGCGCAACTCGGGCCGCTTCACCATGGGCGACGTCCTCGCCTACCGGATGCGCCAACGCCCGGTGCGCACCGCTGCCGGCACCTCCACCATCGTCGTCTCGATCTTCTACCTGCTCGCACAGATGGCCGGCGCGGGCGTGCTGGTCTCGCTCCTCCTCGGCATCACCAACGACGGCGGCAAGGTCCTCATCGTCGCCCTGGTCGGTCTGTTGATGATCCTCTACGTCACCATCGGCGGAATGAAGGGCACCACCTGGGTGCAGATGGTCAAGGCCGTCCTGCTGATCGCGGGCACCCTGCTCATCACCTTCCTGGTGCTGCTCAAGTTCAACTTCAACATCTCCGAACTCCTCGGCACCGCCGCCGACAAGAGCGGTCACGGCGCGGCCTTCCTGGAGCCCGGACTGAAGTACGGGGCGACCGGCACCTCCAAGTTGGACTTCATCTCCCTGGGCATCGCGCTCGTCCTCGGCACCGCAGGACTGCCGCACATCCTCATCCGCTTCTACACGGTCCCCACCTCCCAGGCCGCC
This sequence comes from Streptomyces sp. NPDC059256, assembly GCF_042753785.1. Classification (NCBI taxonomy): domain Bacteria; kingdom Bacillati; phylum Actinomycetota; class Actinomycetes; order Kitasatosporales; family Streptomycetaceae; genus Streptomyces; species Streptomyces sp. NPDC059256. The sequence continues at coordinate 401,788 of NZ_JBHYZO010000005.1, forward strand.
CGGAAGTCGGTCAACTGGGCGATCGGGATCATCGGCGGGTTCTATCTGATGACGATCGCCCTCGGATTCGGTGCCGCGGCCATCGTCGGGCAGACGGAGATCTCCGAGTCCAACAAGGCCGGCAACACTGCGGCACCGCTGCTCGCCCTCCACATCGGCGGTACGGACTCCGCCGGCGGGGCGATCCTGCTCGCGGTCATCTCGGCGGTCGCGTTCGCCACGATCCTCGCGGTCGTCGCCGGGCTCACCCTCGCCTCGTCCTCGTCGTTCGCGCACGACATCTACGCCAATGTGATCCGCAGGGGCCAGGCGACCGAGAAGGAAGAGGTCCGCGCTGCCCGCTGGGCGACCGTCGCCATCGGCGTCGTCTCCATCGGGCTCGGAGCACTCGCCCGCGACCTCAATGTGGCCGGACTGGTCGCCCTCGCCTTCGCGGTCGCCGCATCGGCGAACCTGCCGACCATCCTGTACAGCCTGTTCTGGAAGAGGTTCACCACCCAGGGCGCCCTGTGGTCCATCTACGGCGGACTGATCTCCTCCGTGGTGCTGGTGCTCTTCTCGCCGGTCGTCTCCGGCAAGCCCACCTCCATGTTCAAGGACCTGGACTTCTACTGGTTCCCCCTGGAGAACCCCGGCATCGTCTCCATTCCCCTCGGATTCCTCCTCGGCTTCCTCGGCTCACTGCTGGGCAAGGAGGAGCCGGACCGCGGCAAGTACGCGGAACTGGAGGTCAAGTCCCTCACCGGTACCGGAGCCCACTGAGCCGCACGGGCACGGTACGGGGGCCAGGGCGCAGGAAGCCGCCGCCCTGGCCCCCTCATACGTCGGCGCCGCTGCACGATCCCCGCTCAAGACGCCCAAGGACGCCCAAGGACGCCCAAGGACACTGCCCTGCGAACCCCGCCCGCCCACCGGCACCGTCGATCGTCGGACCCCTGACGTAGGCTCGACAGAGGCAGGGAGCAACGACGGCGATCCACGCCCATCGCGCCTTGCCCAGACAAAGACGTACATACGTCAGTTCCGCTGGGAATTCGCTGGGATTCGCCGGGAAAGGGGGCCCGCGGTGCTCGTCGATACCTATGGCCGGGTCGCCACCGACCTTCGTGTCTCGCTGACCGACCGCTGCAATCTGCGGTGCACCTACTGCATGCCGGAAGAGGGCCTCCAGTGGCTGGCCAAACCGGATCTGCTCAGCGATGACGAGATCGTCCGGCTGGTCGACATCGCCGTTTCCCTGCTGGGAGTCACCGAAGTGCGCTTCACCGGCGGCGAGCCGCTGCTGAGGCCAGGACTGGTCGGCATCGTGGAACGTTGTGCGGCTCTCGCACCCCGCCCGAGGCTCTCCCTCACCACCAACGGCATAGGTCTCAAGCGCACCGCGGTCGCCCTGGGCGCCGCCGGGCTGAACCGGGTCAACGTCTCCCTCGACACCCTGCGCCCGGACGTCTTCAAAACACTCACGCGGCGCGACCGACACCACGATGTGATCGCGGGACTGGAGGCCGCCCGAGAAGCCGGCCTCACCCCCGTGAAGATCAATACGGTTCTGATGCCCGGCCTCAACGACGACGAGGCCCCGGAACTGCTCGCATGGGCCATCGAGAACGCCTACGAACTGCGCTTCATCGAGCAGATGCCCCTCGACGCCCAACACGGCTGGAAGCGCGACGGCATGATCACCGCGGGTGACATCCTCACCTCGCTGCGCACCCGCTTCACGCTCACCCCCGAAGGGGACGACCGGCGCGGCTCCGCCCCCGCCGAGCGCTGGATCGTCGACGGCGGCCCCCACCAGGTCGGAGTGATCGCCTCCGTCACCCGTCCGTTCTGCCACGCCTGTGACCGCACCCGGCTCACCGCCGACGGTCAGGTGCGCAACTGCCTGTTCGCCCGCGAGGAGACCGATCTACGGGCCGCCCTGCGCTCGGACGCACCCGATGAGGACATAGCCGAGCTGTGGCGGCAGGCGATGTGGGGGAAGAAGGCGGGTTCGGGCCTCGATGACCCGTCCTTCCTCCAGCCGGACCGGCCCATGTCGGCGATCGGCGGCTGAGGGATCGTTCCGCGGCCGGGAGCGTCCCGAGCACCCCGGCGGCAGTGAGCGGTGGCCAACGCCGTCCCGATCGCTGCGAAGCGGGTGACGAGGGCTAGCGGCCGGCGTCCCCCGCGCCCGAAGCCTCCCATTCCGCCAGCGGCACACAGTCCTTGAGGAATCCGCGGAGGCTGAGGAACTGGGAGAGGTGTTCCCGGTGTTCCTCGCACGCGACCCAGGTCTTGCGGCGCTCGGGAGTGTGCAGCTTCGGGTTGTTCCAGGCCAATACCCAAACGGCTGGCGCACGGCAGCCCTTGGCGGAACAGATCGGGGTCTCTTCGCTCACCAGCACATTGTCCACAACAAACGACGCCGAGCAGCCACGGGGGGAGCTGCCCGGCGTCGGTCCGTCGCTCCGACGGGGGATGCGGAGCGCGTAGGCAGTATGTCACGCACCATGGGGTGGGAGGCACTGGAACTTCATGATTGATCTGAGCTTTTCCTGAGGTTCGAGAGCACTCCGTACCGGCGGTACGGGCGTCGATCGCACCCCGTGAGCTCAAGCGCCCCGCGGACGATGTGCCTCGGTCCCGAAGGCGGCCGGTTCCGATGGGGATTCCGGGTCGGATGCCCCTTCCATGGGCGCGATCATCGGACGGACCGGTGTGGAGAGGTAGGCCGACGGCAGCGAAGGCGCGTTCTCCCGGCCGGCGTTGGCGATCACCACGGCGATGTACGGGAGCAGGATGCCGAGGGCCAGGGCCACGATCGCCACATGGCGCTCCACGTTCCACAGCACGGCGCCCAGAACCACCGAAACCGTTCGTACGGACATCGAGATCACATAGCGACGCTGACGGGCCCGTACGTCGTCGGCGAGCCCCGCTCGCGCTCCCGTGATCCGGAAGACCTCCGCGTGTGCCTGCTTCCGCATCACATTCCACCACCCGAGTCCACTGTCGGACACTCCCTGGCCCTGACCGTCCCACCGTAGCCCGCCGCTGTGACGGCCACGAGAGCGGGTCGGATCCGATGCGTGCCGGCACTGGGTCACACCACGTATGGAGCTGCCCGACATGCGCCGTACGGACTATGGGCTGACACTTGCGGCATAACTGCTCACGCAGAGCCGTACGAGGAGGCAGCAATGGGCTGGTTGTGGGCGATCATCGTGGGATTCGTGCTGGCACTGATCGCCAAGGCGATCCTGCCCGGAAAGCAGCACCTTCCCTTGTGGCTGGCCACCATCTGCGGCATCGGCGGTGCGGTGCTCGGCAACTGGGCCGCAGGCGGGATGGGCATCGAGGAGACCCCCGGCTTCGACTGGGGGCGCCACGCACTCCAGCTCGTCTTCGCCGTCGCCCTGGTCTTCCTGGGAGACCGGGCGTGGATCGCGATGAAGGGCAACAAGCAGAGAGCCTGAGCGGGCCAGGCCCCCGATCGAGCGGGGTCGCGCAGCGACACGGCGGGCGCACCGATACGGCGAGTGCACCGATACGGCGAAAGGCGGCCACCCGGGCTCATCCCGAGTGGCCGCCTTCTCGTCGTAACACTGGCGCCGCTGGCGCAACCGCGTCAGCCCAGTTCGACGGCGGCCAGGTTCTTCTTGCCCCGCCGCAGGACCAGCCAGCGGCCGTGCAGCAACTCCCCGGCATCCGGTACCGCGTCCTCGGCCGTGACCTTGACGTTGTTCACGTAGGCCCCGCCCTCCTTGACCGTGCGCCGGGCCGCAGACTTGCTCGTGGCCAGTCCCACCTCGGTGAACAGATCGACGACCGGCGCCAACTCGGCGACCTTGGCATGCGGCAGCTCCGAGAGCGCGGCCCGCAGCGTCGGCTCGTCCAACTCAGCCAGCTCGCCCTGCCCGAACAGCGCCTTCGACGCGTGCACCACGGCGGCGCACTGCTCCGCGCCGTGCACCAGCGTCGTCAGCTCCTGGGCCAGCGCCCGCTGGGCGGCCCGCGCCTGAGGACGCTCCTCGGTCGACCGCTCCAGCTCCTCGATCTCCTCGCGCGACGCGAAGCTGAAGATCCGCAGGAACTTGGAGACGTCCCGGTCGTCCGCGTTCAGCCAGAACTGGTAGAAGGCGTACGGAGTGGTCCGCTCCGGGTCCAGCCAGATCGTGCCGGACTCCGTCTTGCCGAACTTGGTGCCGTCGGCCTTCGTGATCAGCGGCGTCGCCAGGGCGTGCACCCCCGCGTCCGGCTCGACCCGATGGATCAGATCCGTACCGGCGGTGAGGTTGCCCCACTGGTCGCTGCCACCGGTCTGGAGCGTGCAGCCGTGTCGGCGGTACAGCTCCAGGTAGTCCATCCCCTGGAGGATCTGGTAACTGAACTCGGTGTAGCTGATCCCCGCGTCGGAGTTCAGCCGACGGGCGACCGCCTCCTTCGCGATCATCTTGTTGACCCGGAAGTACTTCCCCACGTCACGGAGGAAGTCGATCGCCGACAGACCCGACGTCCAGTCCAGGTTGTTGACCATGGTCGCCGCGTACGGGCCCTCGAAGTCGAGGAACCGTTCGATCTGCGCCCGCAGCCGCCCGACCCAGGCGGCGACCGTCTCCGGGTCGTTCAACGTCCGCTCGGAGTTGGGCTTGGGGTCACCGATCAGCCCGGTGGCCCCGCCGACCAGCCCCAACGGAAGGTTCCCCGCCAGCTGGATGCGCCGCATGGTCAGGATCTGCACCAGATTGCCCAGGTGCAGACTGGGAGCGGTCGGGTCGAAGCCGCAATAGAACGTGACGGGACCGTCCGCGAACGCCTTCCGCAATGCGTCCTCGTCAGTGGACAGGGCGATCAGCCCGCGCCACTGCAGTTCGTCGACGATGTCCGTCACTTCTCTCGCATCTCCTTCAGAGTCATCACACGGCCCGATGGTGGGCCCCTTCGAGGTTATACGCCCCGGCTGACCGAGCTCATATTGAAATCGGGTACCCGCAGCGCCGGCATGGCCGCCCGGGTGAACCAGTCGCCCCACTCCCGCGGCAGCGTCTTCTGCGTACGGCCTGCCTCCGTCGCCCGGGAGAGCAGATCGACCGGTGACTCGTTGAACCGGAAGTTGTTCACCGCACCGACCACCTCGCCGCCCTCCACCAGATAGACGCCGTCCCTGGTCAGCCCGGTCAGCAGCAGGGTCGCCGGATCGACCTCACGGATGTACCAGAGGCAGGTCAACAGGAGCGCGCGACCGGTCGTCGCTGCCACCATCTCCTCCAGCGAGCGCCCGTTGCCCCCGTCCAGGATGAGGTTCCCGGCCCCCGGAGCGACCGGCAGCCCCGTCAGCCCGGCGCTGTGCCGCGTGGTCACCAGATGCTCCAGCCGCCCGCCGCGCACCCAATCCGTCGCCGACAGCGGCAGACCGTTGTCGAAGACGGAGGCGTCATCGCCCGAGGAATGGGCGATCACGAACGGCGCCGACTCCAGACCGGGCTCGTGCGGGTCGCTGCGAAGCCTCAACGGCAGCGGCGACAGCGTCTCTCCCACCCGGGTGCCGCCCCCCGGCTTGGAGAAGACAGTACGGCCCTCGGCGGCATCCCGCGCCGCCGCCGACCACAGCTGGTAGATCAACAGGTCGGCGACCGCCGTCGGCGGCAACAACGTCTCGTACCGCCCGGCCGGCAGTTCGATCCGACGTTCGGCCCAGCCGAGCCGCTGCGCCAGTTCCGCATCGAGATCGGCCAGGTCCACGTCCTGGAAGTCACGGGTGGCCACCCCCGCCCAGGCAGATCGGGAACGGTCAGGGGACTTGGCATTCAGCTCCAGCGTGCCGTTCGGCTGGTCGTGCCGCAGCCGCAGCCCCGTGGACGTCCCCAGATAGGTCGAGGTCATCTCATGGCTGGCGAAGCCGTACAGCTCGCGCCCACCCGCCCGGGCCCGGGCGAAAGCCTCCCCGAGAGCCGGAGCGAACCGCGCGAACACGGCCGAAGAGGTCTCAGCCGGCGCGTCCCGGAAACCGGCCGTGGGCTCCGCGTCCCCGACCAGGGGCTGGGCGTCCTCGGCGGGATCGGACTTGCGGGCGGCGGACTCCGCGGCCCGTACCAGCGGCTCCAGCTCATCGGCGGTCACAGCGGACCTGGACACCACACCGGAAGCGGTGCCCTGCGACCCGTCGACCGTCGCGATGACCGTGAGGGTCCGGCCCCGCGTGACCCCGTTCGTCGTCAGCGCGTTCCCCGCCCAGCGCAGATTGGCGGAGGACTGCTCGTCGGCGATCACCATGCAACCGTCGGTCGAGGACAGCTCCAGCGCCCGTTCGACGATCTCGTACGGCTTGCTGCTACGGCTCATCGAACGCTCTCCTGGGTGGCGAAGCGGAAGGACCCCGGGCGCGACGCACGGCGCCCCGCCCCGGTGACGTTGCACGGGAGCGAGGTCATCGACCCGCCTCCTGGTTGGTGTTGAGGATGTCCACACCGCGAAACAGCGCGGTGGGGCAGCCGTGGGAGACCGCCGCCACCTGTCCGGGCTGTGCCTTCCCGCAGTTGAACGCCCCGCCCAGCACATAGGTCTGCGGGCCGCCCACCTGCTCCATGGACCCCCAGAAGTCCGTCGTCGTCGCCTGGTACGCGACGTCCCGCAACTGCCCGGCGAGCCGCCCGTTCTCGATCCTGAAGAACCGCTGCCCGGTGAACTGGAAGTTGTAGCGCTGCATGTCGATCGACCACGAACGGTCGCCGACCACATAGATCCCGCGCTCGACCCCACCGATGAGGTCCTCGGTGGACAGACCGCCCGCCACCGGCTGGAGCGAGACGTTCGCCATCCGCTGCACGGGCACATGGCTGGGGGAGTCGGCGTAGGCGCAGCCGTTGGACCGTCCGAGGCCCGTCAGCTTCGCGATCCGCCGGTCCGTCTGATAGCCGACCAGCGTTCCGTCCTTGATCAGGTCCCAGGACTGGGCCTTGACGCCCTCGTCGTCGTATCCGACGGTGGCGAGCCCGTGCTCCGCGGTCCGGTCCCCGGTCACATTCATCATCGAAGCGCCGTACTCCAACTTGCCCAGCTGGTCGAACGTGGCGAACGAGGTGCCCGCATAGGCCGCCTCGTAGCCGAGTGCCCGGTCCAACTCGGTGGCGTGGCCGATCGACTCATGGATGGTGAGCCACAGGTTCGACGGGTCGACCACCAGGTCGTAGCGGCCCGCCTCGACGCTCGGGGCCCGCATCTTCTCGGCCAGCAACTCCGGGATCCGCTCCAGCTCGCCCTCCCAGTCCCAGCCGGTGCCGGTCAGATACTCCCAGCCCCGGCCCGCGGGCGGGGCGATCGTCCGCATCGAGTCGAACTCGCCGGTCGTCTCGTCCACCGCGACCGCGCTGACCTGCGGATGCAGCCGCACCCGCTGCTGGGTCGTGACGGTGCCCGCGGTGTCCGCATAGAACTTGTTCTCCTGCACGGTCAGCAGCGACGCATCCACGTGCGCGACACCGCTTGCCGCCAGCAGCCGCGCACTCCACTCCGCGAGGAGCGCCGTCTTCTCCTCGTCGGCTACCTCGAACGGATTGATCCGGTACGAGGAGATCCAGGTCTTGTCCGCATGGACGGGCTCGTGCGCCAACTCGACCCGCTCGTCCGAGCCGGCCGCCGCGATCACCTGGGCCGACAGCTTGGCCATGGCCACCGCCTGCCCCGCGACCCGCGCAGCCGCATCCATCGTCATATCGACACCGGAGGCGAACCCCCACGCGCCGCCGTGGACCACCCGCACCGCATAGCCGAGATCCGTGGTGTCCGACGACCCCGACGGCTTGGCGTCCCGCAGCCGCCACGCGGCGCTGCGCACCCGCTCGAAGCGGAAGTCGGCGTGGTGGGCGCCCAGCGCGCGTGCTCGGGCGAGCGCCGCGTCGGCGAGCGCCCGCAGCGGCAGCGCCGTGAACGACGCGTCGATGGAATGGGCCACGGATGTCTCCTGTCCTCGGTGACCGGTCGCCCCGATGAGCCGACCCCGGTCGCCCTGATCATGTCGCGCCCGAGCACCCGTTGCCCACCCTGTTTCGTCGCCATTGCCCGGTGGCGTTCTGTAGGGACCCCACAGTGACGCGAGGTAGGCGCTGTCAGTGCCCGATTCTCCGGGAGGCGGGCGGGACCGATAGTTTCGGAGGTACCAGACCGCTATCGAAAGGGTGATCCGTTGAGCCGCTCGGTTCTCGTCACCGGAGGAAACCGGGGCATCGGCCTCGCCATCGCCCGAGCCTTCGCCGACGCAGGCGACAAGGTCGCGATCACGTACCGCTCCGGCGAGCCGCCCGAGGCCCTCACCCAGGCCGGCTGCCTCGCCGTTCGCTGCGACATCACCGACACCGAGCAGGTGGAGCAGGCGTACAAGGAGATCGAGGAGAAGCACGGCCCGGTGGAGGTGCTCATCGCCAACGCCGGCATCACCAAGGACCAGCTGCTGATGCGGATGTCCGAGGAGGACTTCGTCTCCGTCCTCGACACCAACCTCACCGGCACCTTCCGGGTCGTCAAGCGCGCCAACCGCGCGATGCTGCGGGCCAAGAAGGGCCGCGTCGTGCTGATCTCGTCCGTCGTGGGTCTGCTCGGCTCGGCCGGACAGGCCAACTACGCAGCGTCCAAGGCCGCCCTGGTCGGCTTCGCCCGCTCGCTCGCCCGTGAGCTCGGCTCGCGGAACATCACCTTCAACGTCGTGGCCCCCGGTTTCGTCGACACCGACATGACCAAGGCGCTCACCGAGGAACAGCGCGCCGGCATCGTGGAACAGGTGCCGCTCGGCCGCTATGCGCAGCCGGAGGAGATCGCCGCCACCGTGCGCTTCCTCGCCTCCGACGACGCCTCGTACATCACTGGAGCCGTCATTCCCGTTGACGGCGGATTGGGCATGGGTCACTGATCGCCATGAGTGGAATTCTCGCCGGCAAGCGCATTCTCGTCACAGGCGTCCTCACCGACGCGTCCATCGCCTTCCACGCGGCCAAGGTCGCCCAGGAGGAAGGCGCGGAAGTCATCCTCACCGGCTTCGGTCGGCTCAGCCTCGTGGAGCGCATCGCCAAGCGGCTGCCCAAGACGGCACCCGTCATCGAACTGGACGTCACCAACCAGGAGCACCTGGACTCGCTCGCCGACAAGATCCGCGAGCACTCCAGCGACGAGAGCGGCCTCGACGGCATCGTGCACTCGATCGCCTTCGGCCCACAGGGGGCGTTCAACTTCCTGGAGGCGGGTTGGGAGGACGTCTCGACCGCCGTCCAGGTCTCGGCGTACTCCTACAAGTCGCTGACGATGGCCTGCCTGCCGCTGATGGAGCGCGGCGGCTCCGTCGTCGGCCTCACCTTCGACGCACAGGTCGCCTGGCCGAAGTACGACTGGATGGGTGTGGCCAAGGCCGCCCTGGAATCCACCAACCGCTACCTCGCCCGTGACCTCGGTCCGAAGAACATCCGCTGCAACCTGATCTCCGCGGGGCCCATCAAGTCGATGGCCGCCAAGTCGATCCCCGGCTTCGAGGACCTGGCGGACGTGTGGAACCACCGTGCGCCCATCGGCTGGGACCTGGCCGACCCGGACCCGGCGGGTCGCGGTGTCGTCGGACTGCTGTCGGACTTCTTCCCGCGTACGACCGGCGAGATCGTCCACGTCGACGGCGGCGTCCATATGATGGGCGCCTGACCTGCATCGAACCGCCCTTGTGCGGCTCTGACGACGCCCCCGCTCCCCACCGAGGAGGAGCGGGGGCGTCGTCGTGCACGGCGTCGGGTAACTCGTTCGGCCCTCAAGGCTCGCGGCCAGGGCGACGGGCCGCCAGGCTGGGAGGCGATCCCCCCTTGTGGTGCAGCCGCGGCCACCCGCCGCAGTACGGCCGAGGAGGTCCAGCCCGTGCATGTGATCCGGTGCTCAGCGTCCGTACTGGTGGCGCTCTCAGCAGTGTTCTGTGCCGCCCCCGGGGCCCTCGGCGAGCCCCAGCGCGATCGACCCGAACCCCAGCGGTACGAGGCGTTCTGCCGAACGGTCGTCGACGGCTCCACCGCCACCGCCCATTGCAACAACCCCTACCCCGGCAGCGACCGGGTCCGGTTGCACATCGAGTGCGAGCGCTGGTGGGACCTGGACGTCGACAGCGCACCGGTCCTGGTGGCACCGGCGGGCTACGTGGAGTTGACGGGCCGCTGCTGGAAGGAGATCGGCGCGGTCTGGATCAGCCACCAGCCCGTCGCCTATCCCTGACGATCGACAACGGCCGACTGGGTGCTGCGTTCCTCTGGTGTCGTGCCCCTGCCGAGGTCAGAAGCGGATTCCGCGCCGGGCGCCACCGGCCCTCTCCGCGCCACCGGCCCTCTCCGCGCCACTGGCCCTCTCCCCGCTACTGGCCCCCGCCGTCGTGTCCGTGGTCGTCGCGGTGCCCGTGTTCGTCCACGGAGCAGAGGAAGGGATACGCAGCGGCCTCCGCTGACGCACGCTCCCCGTCCTGGGCACGGATCGCCTCGACCAGCCGCCCATGGTCCACATGTCGTTCCGGATCGAGTTTCCGGCCCACGTCCGCACGGAGCCAGTCATGCAGCAGATGGCCGAGGTCCGCGTACAACTCGATGAGCACCTCATTGTGCGAAGCGCTCACCACCGCCAGATGGAACGCCACATCGGCGGCGACGAAACGCTCCGCATCGCCCGTGGCCCACGCCTCCTCCCGCCGGGCCAGCAGCGCGTCCAACAGCCGTAGATCGGCTTCCGTGCGTCGCTGCGCCGCCCGGTCGGCCGCCGAGGACTCCAGGGTGGAGCGCACCTCGGCGATGTCCCGGGGCAGCGCCCCGGCGAACCGCCGGTGCATCACCCCCGCCAGCTCGCTGGTGGCGAGGACGTACGTCCCCGATCCCTGTCGGATGTCCAGCAGACCGTTGTGCGCCAGCGCACGGACGGCCTCCCGGACGGTGTTGCGCGCTACGCCGAGCAGCTCCACCAGCTCCGGTTCGGTCGGAATGCGCCTACCCACGGGCCACTCACCCGACGTGATCTGGTGGCGCAGTTGGGCGATCACCTGGTCGGTGAGCCCCGAACGGCGGGGAGAGGTCAGCGGCATGGCGCTCCTGGCGCGATGAGGGACGGATCGAACCGATCGAGTCAGATCGAATCAGATCGAACCGCCAGAAGGGAATACATCCAATGATTCTATGATGGGGCGATGCCCCCGGACAGGACCACCCAGAAGCCCGTGACAGCCGCCCCCCAGCTCGTCACCGAAGGGCCGGCCCGGCCGGCCGCGCCCTGGGGCACCTGGACCGTGCGTCTGATGATCCTGGGGATCGTGCTCGCCGCGCTCAATCTGCGACCCGCCATCACCAGCCTCGGCGCCCTGTTCGAGGAGGTGCGGACCGGACTGGGCATGAGCGGATCCATCGCGGGCCTCCTCACGGCCGTACCGCCCCTGTGCTTCGCGCTCTTCAGCCCTGCGGTGCCGTGGCTCTCGCGCCGCTTCGGCCCCGCGACCGTGGTCTGCGCGGGCATGGCGGCCGTCGCCGGAGGGCTGCTGCTGCGGCCCTTCTCCGACGGCACGGCCGGCTTCCTGGCCGCCAGTGCCCTCGCCCTGATGGGGATCGCCGTCACCAACGTGCTCATGCCGGTGCTCGTCAAGCGGTACTTCCCGGACCGGGTGGGCTCCATGACCGGGCTCTACTCCATGGCGCTCTCGCTGGGGACCGGTCTGGCCGCGGCGGCGACCGTCCCCCTGACCGATGCGCTCGGCGGCAGTTGGCGCCTCGGCCTCGGCCTCTGGGCGACCCTCGCGGCCGTCGCGGTGCTTCCCTGGTTGGTGGTACTCCGACCGCTCAGGGCCGCCGAACGAAGGCCGCAGACGGCGGAGCCCGGGCAGCCGTCGGTGGCGCGGAGCGGGGCAGGGAACACCGCCCTGGCCGTCACCCCTGCCGATATCGCCCCCGCCCGCAGGGCAGCGAGTCTGCTGCGCAGCCCCACCGCCTGGGCGTTGACCGGGTACTTCGGGCTCCAAGGGGCCGGCGGCTACACCGTCATGGGCTGGATCCCGCAGATCTTCCGCGACGCCGGAGTCTCGGCCCGGACAGCCGGTCTTCTCCTTGCCGTGATCATGGCCCTGGGGGTGCCCCTCGCCTTCGCCATCCCACGGCTCGCCGCCCGCTTGCGCAACCAGGGACCCATCGTCGCCGTGCTCGGGCTGTGCGGACTGGGCGGATACACGGGCCTGTACTTCGCCCCGGCGGCCGGCGCATGGGCCTGGGCCCTGCTGATAGGGGTCGCCAACTGCGCCTTCCCGCTCGCGCTGACCATGATCGGGATGCGGTCGAGGACCGCGACCGGCGTCGTACGGCTCTCCGCCTTCACCCAGTCCGTGGGCTATCTGATCGCCGTGCCGGTGCCGCTGCTGGTCGGGGTCCTCTACCAGCACAGCGGGGGCTGGGGACTGCCGATCAGTCTGATGGCGGGACTGCTCGTACCGCAGATCGCGTTGGGGGTCCTCGCAGGGAGGGACCGGACGATCGAGGACGAGACGGGGATGCGAGACTGAGGAGATGAAGCCAGTCCTCGATCCGAATCCCCAGAACGGCCAGAAGAAGCTTCTCCTGATCTTCGGCACGATGATCGCCCTCTTCGTCGTGATGGGCATCATCGCGACCATCGCCTCTCCCTGATCGGCCCGTCGGCCGTCCTGACGGCATCCCGGGGGAGGGTGGGGTTAGCACCACCATCCCCTAGGGGGCCAGGTTCAGGGACAAGTGGGTGGGTCACCGGATGGGCCCGTCAGCTCACGATCCGTAGGTTTTTGCGTAGCGGAGCAGACCAGCGGACGACCCTGAGGAGACGGCCATGTCGGCGCACTCGCCCACCCCTTCCCCCACCGTCGGTGCCAGCGGTGTCCGGCTTCACTGGTGGGCGTTGGTCCTGCCGATGCTCGCCTTCGTGTTCCTGCTGCTGCTGATTGCGGATCCTGCCCAGGCGCAGTCCGCGGGTGGGGAGAGCGGGATCGGTGATCTCGTCGCCTATCTGCGGCAACTGCTGTTCCCCTGAACCGTCGCAGCGCTTCTCCCGCTGGCTTCCGCAGCACTGCTGGTTTCCGCAGCCCGTTGAGTTGATGTGAGCGGACCCGGCAGCGACACCATCGCCTGCCGCCTGCCGCCTGCCGCCTGCCGCCCGCCACGCTTCTGCTCGATCTGGTCCGCCAACTGCCCTGCGCGTGTGTGATCGCCGACGTCGGTCGGTAGGTCGCCCCGGCGTTCTCCCTCGCTGGACCCGCTGGACCCGCTGGACCTGCTGGACCCACCTGACCTGCCGCCCCCGGCACCAACGATTCCCTTCCCGCGGGCCTCCCGTCCACCGCCGCCCCAGCCGCGTCCTCAAGGACTTCGCCGCGCTCCGGACCGTCCCCGCCAGGGCGTCGTCATGGACTCGGTCGAGGAGGGTGAGCCCGTCAACACCCCGCGCCCGCTGGCACATTTCATGCGAAGCTGGGGTGCATGAGCGTCGCCACGTCTTCCGGAGGGACAGCCCCCGGATCGCCCGCATCGTCCGCAGCCCGCACGATCGTTCTTCTTCGCCACGCCAAGGCCGAATGGTCGGACGAGTCCGACCACGAGCGCCCGCTCGCCGAGCGGGGCCGCAAGGACGCACCGGTGGTCGGCCGCCAGCTCGCTGGGACCGGCATTCCGATCGACCTCGCCATCTGCTCGACCGCCACCCGGACCCGCGAGACATGGAAGCTGGCCGTCCACGAGCTGCCGCACCGCCCTCGGACGAGCTACGAGGAGCGACTCTACGATGCGTCCCTCGGCGAGCTCATCGCCCTGCTGAGCGAGACCTCCGACGAGGTGAACAACGTTCTGGTCATCGGCCACAACCCCGGCATGCACGCCCTCGCGGACGCCCTCGCGGGTGAGACCGAGGGCGACCTCCTGCCCCGGATGAACCGCAGCGGCTTCCCGACCTCGGCCTACGCGGTCATCGCCTTCAATGGATCCTGGAAGTCACTGGAACACGGAGTGGGCACCCTGCGCGACTTCTGGACGCCACACTCCTGAGCTTGAGCATCGCTGGTGGCGCTCGCTCCGCACGACGCGCCGACAGGAACGGTCCTCACGATCGGCACCCGGCCCCAGAGGCCGAACAGGCCCCGGCTCGCGCCGGGGCCTCTGCTGCTTCATCGGTACGGCCGCGTCCCCGCGTCCCCATGGGGCTGACGGCGATCAGTAGTCGGCGGGTCCGTCGTCCGCGCCGTCCGCGGCCTCGACCTCTTCCCGGGTGATCCCGAGCAGATAGAGCACCGTGTCCAGGAAGGGCACGTTCACGGCGGTGTGCGCTGCCTCGCGCACCACGGGCTTGGCGTTGAACGCCACCCCGAGACCGGCCGCGTTGAGCATGTCCAGATCGTTCGCACCGTCGCCGATCGCCACTGTCTGCGCGAGCGGTACGCCCGCCTCCGCGGCGAACCGGCGCAGCAGTCGCGCCTTGCCCGCGCGGTCCACGATCTCACCCGTCACTCGACCGGTGAGCTTTCCGTCCACGATCTCCAGGGTGTTCGCCGATGCGAAGTCCAGTCCGAGCCGTTCCACCAGGTCATCCGTGACCTGGGTGAATCCGCCCGAGACCACGCCCACTTGGAACCCGAGGCGCTTCAGCGTCCGGATGAGGGTCCGGGCGCCGGGAGTCAGTCGTACCTCCGCGCGCACCTTGTCCACCACCGATGCGTCGAGCCCCGCGAGCAGGGCCACCCGTGCATGGAGGGACTGCTCGAAATCCAACTCGCCGCGCATCGCCGCCGCCGTCACTTCGGCGACCTTGTCCTCGCACCCGGCGTGAGCGGCGAACAGTTCGATGACCTCGTCCTGGATGAGCGTGGAGTCCACGTCCATCACCACCAGCCGTTGGGCCCGCCGGTGCAGCCCCGCGGACACCACGGCCACATCGACGCCGATCGCCGACGACTGGGTGGCCAGAGCCGTCCGCAGCTGCTCGGTCTCAGCGCCGGAGACCGCGAACTCCACGGCGGTCACCGGATACTTGGCCAGCCGGAAGATGCGGTCGATGTTGCCGCCGACCGAGGTGATACGAGCCGTTATGGCCGCCGTCGCCTCCGCGGTCAGCGGGTGCCCCAACACGGTGACGTGGGAGCGGCCACTGCCGCGCGGCCGGTTGTCGCCGGTGCCCGAGATGATCTCGGCCTGGAGCTTCAGGCCCTCGGCCCAGCTGTGGATGGTGGCTCGGAGGTCGCCTTCGTCGGCCCCGGCCGAGGTGGGCGCGGTGACCAGGGCGCACAGGACGAGCCTGCCCCGGGAGACGACCTGTTCGATGTCGATGACGTCGACGGAGTAGGTGGCAAGAGTGTCAAAGAGTCCGGCGGTGATCCCGGGGCGGTCCTTCCCGAAGATCTTGACGAGAAGGGTGCGTACGTCGGAGGTCTGCGAAGCGCTCATGGTTCCTCCACCGTATCCGGCGGGCCCGTGCCGAGACGCACCGTCCCGATAGGCGGACATTCGGCCGCACTCGTCACCGTACGCCGAGGTGGTGCGGTTCGCCCGGCCCCGGCCCCCGCCTCAGGCCCGGCTGAGCGCACCGGCCCCCGCCTCGACCCCGGCCCCGGCTGAGCGCACCGGCACACGCCACGGCCGGTGCATAGCTCCTGGCGGTGCGGTGCGACTGCCCGGGTGGCTCGATATCGACGGCGGTGGGGACGCTGTTGCCCCGGCGACCTGACGGGGGAGAGGTCCAGGACCATGCCGGGCGCCTGTCGTCGCGCCAGGAGCGTGGCGCCCCACTGATCCGGGCGCACTCCCCGGAGGCGCCCCGCCCCGATGTTCGCCCCGAGGGCAGAACGGCCCTGCTCAGCAGGAGTGCAAAGGGAACAGTGCATTCCTTCTGGTGTGCTCGTGCCCGGCCGCCCTTCCGATCCACTCCATGGGTGTTATCGGGTGATTGCACCGCATTCCAGCGGATCTACCTACGATGTATGCACTTCGCATGATCAATGATCTTTGCTCCGCCGTCCGCGACAGTCGCTCCCAGGGTCTTCACGAGGCCCGACTTCCCCAGGTCGGACCAAGCCTGAAATAGTTCCCCACGATGTTCGCCATCCCTAGACTCCCTGCGACGGGGGTAATTCGGGGGACAAGTAGTGGGGCATGGAGTGCGGGAACTCGTACTGGAATTGAACGGAAGGACCTGGACCCTTGATCCGTCCAGGTCGTACACCCTGGGGCGGGATCCACAGGGGGACATGGTGGTGGAGGACGCCAGGGTCTCCTGGCGGCACGCCAGCGTCAGCTGGGGCGGCCACACCTGGGTGATCGAGGATCACGGCAGCACGAACGGCACCTATGTACAGGGCCAGCGCATCCAGCGGACGGAGATAGGCCCGGGCTCGGCCGTCCATCTGGGCAACTCCACCGACGGTCCACGACTCATGCTGTCCACCGCGACGGCCGATGTCCACGGCGGAGTCCCCGGGCACGGTGGAGTCCCCGGGCGGGGTGCAGTCGCCGGGCACGGTGGGATCGCCGGGCAGGGCGTTGGACGTCACCCCCAACACCAGGCGCCGGAGCCACCGCCCGAGGCGCGGCACAACTGGCCGGAGCCCGACCACGGGGGCTGGCAGCCGCAGAACGGACCGGGCATTCCCGAACAGGGCGGACAACGCCCCGGGACCCCTCCCGTGCACGGGGACCGCAGCCCGACGACCTTCTACCAACTCTCCCTCGGCCGGGTGATGCGCATCGGTCGTGCCCTGGAAAATGAGCTGGTCGTCTCCGACCTGCAAGTCTCCCGCTACCACGCCGAGTTCACCGCCACCCCCGACGGCCGCTTCCAGATCCGCGACCTCGGATCCCACAACGGCACGTACGTCAACGGTCAGCCGATCACCAACTCGGGCACCGTCAACATCGGCCCCAACGACATCGTGGGCGTCGGCCACTCCACCTTCCGTATCGTCGGCGATCGACTCGAAGAGTTCGTCGACACCGGAGAGGTCTCCTTCTCCGCACGCCACCTCACCGTCACGGTCGACGGTGGCAAGCAGATCCTGCGGGACGTGTCCTTCGGCGTGCCGGAGAAATCCCTCATCGGAGTCATCGGCCCCTCGGGTTCGGGCAAGTCCACCCTGCTCAAGGCCCTCACCGGCTATCGGCCGGCCAACCAGGGCGATGTGCTCTACGACAACCGCAGCCTCTACCGGCAGTTCGCCGAGCTGCGCCAACGCATCGGGCTGGTCCCGCAGGACGACATCCTGCACAAGGAGCTGACCGTACGGAAGGCACTGAAGTACGCCGCCAAACTCCGCTTTCCCGGCGACACCGCCGAGAGCGAGCGCGAGGCACGGATCGACGAGGTGCTGGGCGAGCTCAAGCTCGACATCCACAAGAACAAGAAGATCACCTCGCTCTCCGGCGGTCAGCGCAAGCGCGTGTCCGTGGCGCTTGAACTGCTCACCAAGCCCTCGTTGATCTTCCTCGACGAGCCCACGTCGGGACTCGACCCCGGCATGGACCGCGATGTGATGCAGTTGCTCCGCGGACTCGCCGACGACGGCCGTACCGTCCTCGTCGTCACGCACTCCGTCGCCGAACTCCAGCTCTGCGACAAACTGCTGGTCATGGCGCCCGGCGGTTCGGTGGCCTACTTCGGCCCACCGGAAGAGGCCCTCAACTTCTTCGGATACACCACCTGGGCCGATGTGTTCTCGGCGTTCGAGAACTACCGGGACTACGACTGGGCGGGTCGCTGGCGCGGCTCACAGCACTACCAGATGTACGCGGCGGACATCGACGCCGTCGCCGCGCAGTCGGTGAACATGCCCTCACCCCAACAACTGCGCCCCCCGAAGCCGCAGAGCTGGGGCTCCCAGCTGTTGACCCTGATGCGCCGGTACGTCTCCGTCATCGCGTCCGACAAGGGCTTCATGGGTCTGATGGTGATCCTGCCCGCCGTCCTCGGCCTGGTCAGCGTGGTCATCCCGGCCGACTTCGGACTGGCCGCACCCAATGACGGCAGATCCAAGTTCAACGGCGACGCCGGCACGATCATGCTGATCCTCGCGGTGGGCATCACCTTCTCCGGTGCCGCCAACTCCGTACGAGAACTGATCAAGGAACGGGTGATCTACGAACGGGAGCGCGCCACCGGCCTCTCCCGCTCCGCGTACCTGATGTCCAAGGTGATCGTCCTCGGCATGATCACCGCCCTCCAGGCCGTGATCATCTGCGGCATCGGCTTCGCCCCCCGCCGGCTGCCCGAAGAGGGCCTGCTCATGCCGCCCGCGGTCGAACTCTGTCTGGTGATCACCGCACTGGGCTTCACCTCGATGATGTTCGGCCTGGTCATCTCCTCGCTGGTGAAGACCGCCGAGAAGACCATGCCGCTGCTGGTGATGTTCGCGATCGTCCAGGTCGTGTTCACCGGCATCCTCTTCAAGGTGTACGGATCACCCGGTCTGGAGCAGTTCGCCTGGCTGATGCCCTCCCGCTGGGCCATCGCCGGCGCCGGCTCCACCCTGGACCTCGGCCGGCTGATGCCCCCGTGGGACCACAAGAACCCGGACGACCTGGACCCCCTGTGGGAGAACACGGTCACCCAGTGGGGCATCAACATCACCGTCCTGCTCGCGATCGGCGTCCTCTGCGGCTTCCTCGTGGCCCGACTGCTGCGCCGCCACGAGCCCGAGGTCATGCGCAAGTAGCGACGACCGGCCCTGGTACGCCGAAGGGCGGCACCCCACTGCGGGGTGCCGCCCTTCGGCGTATGCAGCGCTGACCGGCCCGTTAAGGCTCAGTAGGCGCCGTTGACGTTGTCGATGGTGCCGTAGCGGTCGGCGGCGTAGTTGGCCGCGGCCACGATGTTCGCGACCGGGTGGTACAGGTCGTGCGGGGTGCCGGGCACGTGGTACGCGTT
Source organism: Streptomyces sp. NPDC059256 (assembly GCF_042753785.1). Classification (NCBI taxonomy): domain Bacteria; kingdom Bacillati; phylum Actinomycetota; class Actinomycetes; order Kitasatosporales; family Streptomycetaceae; genus Streptomyces; species Streptomyces sp. NPDC059256. Next base: position 420,679 of record NZ_JBHYZO010000005.1, read on the forward strand.
GAACGTCGGCTGGATGACCTGGAGCAGGCCCTTCGACGGCACGCCGTTGATCGCGTTGATGTCCCAGTTGTTGATGGCCTGCGGGTTACCGCTGGACTCCCGCATGATGTTGCGGTGCAGACCGTCGTACGAGCCCGGGATGTCGTGCTTCTTCATGATGTCGAGTGACTGGCGGATCCAGCCGTCGAGGTTGTTGGCGTAGACCGGCTTGCGGGTGACCTCCGCGGCTCGGCTGGCCGCGGACTGCTCGGCAGCGCGCTTCTTGGCGGCGGCCTCGACAGCGGCCTGCTTGGCGGCGGCGGCGAGCTTCGCCTTCTGGGCCGCAGCGGCCTTGACGTCGGCCTTGGCCTTGGTGACGGCCTTCGCGGCGGCCTCGACCTGGGTCTCGATCGCCGACTGCTGCTTGGTGATGTGAGCGTGGACCGGCACGGTCTTCACACTGGCGGAGTCGGACTGCCAGGCGACGGGAACGGCAGGTGCCATGGTGGCGGCTTCGGCCTCGGTGGAGCCGGCGCCGGGAACGAGGGAGAGGGTGATGGCTGCGACACCGGCGGCGGCGATACCGGCGATCGAGGCCCGGTGGACCTTGGTCAGTCGGGTGCTGGACGCGGACATACAGTCGTACCTCTTCGAATAGCGGATGTCGCATCAGGCCGTGGAGGCGGCGCTGCGCTCCTACGGCGGGCGACTCGGCAATTCTTAGCGGCAGCAAAATGTCCTGGCAAAGGTGTGACGTACGACCCGGATTAGTTGATAACCGTCCCCCGGAAACGCCTTTCCCTTTACTTATCAGCCGTTCACATGGCCTTGCGCAAACCACTACTGAGGTTCGTAAGTGATCTGGGTCCTATGTGCGGGCTCACATCGGGTGCGGTTCGGTTTCACTGATTGTTGCGCCAGCAATGCAATGCGTGGGTGTCTCGTCCGGAAGGAGGAGATGGACGTCCCCGAACTCGTGCCACAGGTAGAGGCGGCGCAGTGCCGCGGCGTAGGCACGGCCCAGGGACTCCCGGCCGGCAATCGCCTCCAGCATCAGCAGATGCGACGCCTCGGGCTCGTGGAGCCCGGTCAGCAGCCCGTCCACGACCCGCACCCCGCGCTCCGGCGTCACGACCAGGTCCGTCCACCCCGTCACGGGCCGCACCAGCCCGCTCCCGTCCGCCGCCGACTCCACCGCGCGGACGGCCGTCGTCCCCACGGCGATGATCCGGCCCCCGCCGGCCCGGGCCGCGTTCACCAGCCATGCGGTCGCCGCCGACACCGTGAAGCGCTCCGGGTACGGAGGCTCATGGGCCTCGGCCGACGCCACCCCCGTGTGCAGCACCACCGGCGCGAACTGCACCCCCCTGCTCACCAGCTCCGCCACCATCGCCTCGGTGAAGGGCCGAGCCGCGCTCGGCATCTCCGCCGAACCCGTGCCGTCGGGGGAGGGGAGCGCGAAGACCGTCTGATACGCGGCGAGCGGCTGGTCGTGGGCCGTGTACGCATAGCGAATGGGCCGCCCGTAGCGCCCTAGCAGCTCCGGCACACCGCTGGAGACCGATGCCCACCACAGCCGGTCCGCACCCGCGGCCAACGGGGCCTCCAGAACCAGCCGGGTGCCGCCGGGAAGCCGCACCACCGCACCCCGAGGACCGCCGGTACGGGGTTCGGTACTGCCCGCGCCGTCCGGGCGGCGCAGCTCCACCGCCCATCGGCCGTCATCACCGCAGGTCGAGAAGTGCACGACCACGGCCTCGCCGCCGACCCGGCCGTTCACCGCAGCCGCCAGGGTGGGCGAGGTGTTCACGACCAGGACGTCACCGGCCCGCAGCCGACCCGGGAGCTCCCTGAAGCGGTGGTGGGAGACCCCCGACCCCCTCGACACCATCAGCCGCACATCGTCCCGGCCCCGACCCCGTACCTCGGCGGGCAGCCGGGCGGAGAGCTCCGAAGGCACCCTGAGCCCGTCCAGGGAGGCCGCCGCCCCACCCGTTCCCCGTCCGGTCTCCTCATGGTCCTGCGCCATCACGTACGCCTCCATCCCTCCGATAGATAGGTCCATCGCGGTCCATCGCGGGCCAGGGCGGTGTCCTGCGCCGGCCCCAGCGCCCCGTCTACGGCGCTCGGTCGCCCGGCCGCCCCACTGGTTTCCTGGAACCCACCCGCTGCCCGTCCAGGTACGGCAGCGAGCAGGCATTGCGCCGCAGTCACGCCCCGGCCGCTGCCATCCGCATCGGACGCGGCTCAGGTCATGTCCGACCAAGGGCGTCCGCAGCCCGGCCAGGACGCATCGGACAGGCCCTAGAGGCCGCCCAGCAGCGCCTGGGCCCCGTACCGGCCACTCAGGGGCCGCTCGTCGAGCAGCCGCAGGAACCCGGGCACCACCGTTTGGGGTGCGGGCCTGTGCTCGTCGTCCACGGGCACGGCAGCCGCATAGAGATCGGTGTCCATGTCGCCCGGGTCCACCGCCCACACCCGCAGTCCGGGCTCCTCCACCGCGAGGACGGCCGCCAACTGGTCCAGCGCCGCCTTCGCAGCCCCGTACCCGCCCCAGGTCTCGTACGCCTCGGCCGCCGCATCCGAACTCAACGCGATCACGGTGCCCGACCCGCTGGCGCGCAGCAGCGGCAGCGCCTCCTGCACCAGTCCCAGCGCCGCCACCACATTCGTCTCCAGCGCCGCACGCAGCCCGTCCAGCGGCAACACGTCCAGCCGCACCAACGGCTCGGCACCCAAGGCACTGGCATTGCTCACCAGCAGGTCGAGCCCGCCCAGCTCACGCGCCGCGGCCACCAGCTCACCCCGGTGCACCGCGTCATTGACGTCCCCCGAGACCGCCGTCACCCGCGTCCCGTGGGAGCGCACGGCCTCCGCCGTCCGCTCCAGCACCTCGACGGTCCTGGCCCCGAGCACCAGATCCCAACCACGCTGGGCCAGCGCCTCCGCGAGCGCACGCCCGAGGCCCTTCGAAGCCCCCGTGATCACTGCAACCGGCATCGCATCCATCCCCTTCGGTACGCTCGGCACCCGGCGCCACTGACCGTTCTCGCCGATGCACCCACCGTAGGAACGGCACCCGACGGGCCGCCTCGTCCGCGGGACCCCACCCTGAAGGCACTTCGACCTAGTCCCACAGCCCTAAGCGACCGCCTCCCTCGGCCCGATACGCGGGGTCACCGCCGCCGGTACCGTGAGTTCATGAGTCAGCAACCCAGCACCGGTCTCGCAGCCGTGAGCACCGCCCTGCTCGCCATGAGCAGGCATCTTGAGGTGCGCGATGTGCTGAAGACGATCGTCGCCTCGGCCCGGGAACTGCTCGATGCGCAGTACGCGGCGCTGGGCGTCCCCGACGACCACGGAGGCTTCGCCCAGTTCGTGGTCGACGGGATCAGCGACGCCCAGTGGAAGGCCATCGGACCGCTGCCCCGTCAGCACGGCATCCTCGCCGCCATGCTGCGCGACGCCAAGCCCGAGCGACTCGCCGACGTCCGCAAGGACCCTCGCTTCGAGGGCTGGCCGGCCGAGCACCCCGAGATGTCCGACTTCCTCGGCCTCCCCATCAAGGACGGCGACGAGATCATCGGCGCCCTCTTCCTCGCCAACAAGTCCTGCCCCAAGCCACAGGGCGACTGCGGATTCACCGAGGAGGACGAGGAACTGCTGTCTATCCTCGCCCAGCACGCGGCCATCGCCCTCACCAACGCCCGGCTCTACGAGCGCAGCCGCGAGCTCACCATCGCCGAGGAGCGGTCGCGCCTCGCCCATGAACTGCACGACGCCGTCAGCCAGAAGCTGTTCTCGCTGCGCCTGACGGCCCAGGCGGCGGCGGCCCTCGTCGACCGTGACCCGGCCCGCGCCAAGGGCGAGCTCCAGCAGGTGGCCGCACTCGCCGCCGAGGCCACCGAGGAACTGCGCGCCGCCGTCGTCGAACTGCGGCCCGCCGCACTGGACGAGGACGGACTCATCAACACCCTGCGGACCCAGATCCACGTACTGGACCGAGCGCACAGCGCCACCGTCACCTTTGACACCTGTGGGATGAAGGCACTTCCCGCGGCCCAGGAGGAAGCCCTGCTCAGGGTCGCGCAGGAGGCGCTGCACAATGCGCTGCGCCACTCGGGCGCGAAGAAGGTCGATGTCGTCCTCGCCCGCCGAGGACAGGGTGCGGTCCTCAGCATCACCGACAGCGGCAAGGGTTTCGAGCCCCGCGAGGTCCGCCGGGCGGGTCGCCATCTGGGACTCGTCTCGATGCGCGACCGCGCGAGCGGGGTCGGTGGTCGGCTACGCGTGGTGTCGGCACCCGGCAAGGGCACGACGATCGAGATGGAGGTCCCCGGTGGGTGACAAGACGGTTCGGGTCCTACTGGTCGACGACCACCAGGTCGTACGCCGGGGCCTGCGGACCTTCCTGGAGATCCAGGGCGACATCGAAGTGGTGGGGGAGGCGGGCGACGGCGACGAGGGTGTCGCCCGCGCGCAGGAACTCATGCCCGACGTCATCCTGATGGACGTGAAGATGCCGGGCACGGACGGCATCGAGGCGCTGCGCAAACTGCGGGAGCTGTCCAACCCCGCCAAGGTGCTGATCGTCACGAGCTTCACCGAGCAGCGCACCGTGGTGCCGGCCCTGCGCGCCGGCGCTTCCGGGTACGTGTACAAGGACGTGGACCCCGAGGCGCTGGCCGGCGCGATCCGTTCGGTCCACGCCGGGCATGTCCTCCTCCAAGCGGAGGTGGCCGGCGCCCTGCTGTCCCAGGACGAGCCCGGCAGTGGCTCGGGACGTGGCACCTCCCTGACGGAGCGGGAGCGCGAGGTCCTCGGCCTCATCGCCGACGGGCGCTCCAACCGGGAGATCGCCCGGGCGCTGGTCCTCTCCGAGAAGACCGTCAAGACGCATGTGTCGAACATCCTGATGAAGCTCGATCTGGCGGACCGCACCCAGGCGGCGCTCTGGGCGGTTCGAAACGGCCTCACCGACTGAGCGGCACGACACCGAGCCACCGGCTGACTGGTACTGACCGACTCACCGAAGGGCAGACCGGCAGACGGTTCCGCTCCAGTCTGAGATTCATACTGTCGGGTGTATGTCACCCGGACGGCGCATCCTGTGCGCCGTCCGGGCGTTCTCCAGGGCGAGCCGCGGCGATTGGCCGCGGCGAACGCCAGGAGGAGTTCAAAAGTGAAGAACCTGAAGAAGGCCGCAGCCCTCACCATGATCACCGGCAGCCTGATCGCCGCGGGTGCAGGGATGGCCTCCGCCACCACGGGCGCGCACGCAGGCGGTCACGCCGTGGGCTCCCCGGGCGTCGGCTCGGGCAACCTCGTCCAGGCACCGGTCCACGTTCCGGTCAACGTCGTCGGCAACACGGTGAACGTGATCGGCCTTCTGAACCCCGCGTTCGGCAACCTGGGCATCAACGGCTGACGCTGCCCCACCCGCCCGGGCATCCGAAGCCTCCTCCCCAAGAGCCGGCTCGGATGCCCGGGCGTCGTCGTGTCGCCACGGCCCTTCACCCACGGTCCGGGCCGCCGCGCCACGACCGGAACGAGACCGGGGACGAAGGGCGGCCCGGAGGGCCTACCGACGCCGCCCGGTCGCCACCGTCAGGACGCGCCCCGCTCCCGCTCCTCCACGAAGGCGTTGTACGCCGCCACCTGAGCCCTCCGCGCGACCCGCTCCACCGGCCGCAGCACCTCCCCGCGTGCACCGATCTGCGATGCGCTCACCGCTCCGCCGAGACGGGTCCCGCCGCCGTCCAGGGCCACCGAGACCAGCAGCGCCACCCGTTGGGCGAGCTCCAACACCCGCACCGCACGCGGTGGATAGCCCGGAGCCAGCGCCTCCCGACCCCGTTCGGCCCGTGCCCGGTAGGCGTCCAGCGCAGCCTCCGCCACCGGACCCGACGCGGCCACGTCGAGTCGGGTCAGGGCCTCCGTCGCCGCTCTGAGCCCCTCCGCGAGCTCACGCTCGGCCTCTCCCAACGACGGCACGTCGGCCGGCGGCGCCTCGCGCACCGGCAGGCAGTGCCAGACCACCTCCGTGTGCACATCGGCCGGGTCACCCGGGTGACCCGCTTCGCTGATCTCCGGCACCAGCCCGTACGGCGCCCCGTACCCGACCACGGCCTCCCGCGCCTCCAAGGCGCGGGCGTTGAACTCGGGCGGGCCGCTGAGACCGAGCGGATGCCCCGGCACCGGCAAGGCGAGCCGCCAGCCGGTCACCCCCAGCACCCGCAGCCGGCCCAGCGCGAGCGTGAGCCCCACCGGCCCCGCCTCACCCGGCAGCCCCTCGACCCGATGCACGGCGTCGTCACCGACGATGGCCAACACTGCCTCGTCGGGTGACACCAAATGACCCAGGAGTGAGTTCCCCCATGAGGCCAGACGTCCTGAACGCGGTTCCACAAGCATGGCTCCAGCCTAAGGATCGGACCGGGGGACGGGGTTGCTCGGTCGGTGGCGTAGGTTTTCCCATGGGGCTGTGCCCACAGGCACACAGCGCCTCCACACAACCTCAAGACGATTGCATGGGGAGACAACGCGCTCATGAGCGATGTACTGGAGCTGGTGGACGTATCCGTGGTCCGCGACGGACGCGCTCTAGTGGACGACGTCTCCTGGTCGGTCAAGGAGGGAGAGCGCTGGATCATCCTCGGCCCGAACGGCGCCGGCAAGACCACGCTCCTCAACCTCGCGTCCAGCTACCTCTTCCCCAGCGGCGGCGAGGTCACGATCCTCGGTGAGCGCCTCGGCCGGATCGACGTCTTCGACCTCCGCCCCCGCATCGGCATGGCCGGCATCGCCATGGCGGAGAAGCTGCCCAAGCGCCAGACCGTCCTCCAGACGGTTCTCACGGCCGCCTACGGCATGACCGCCACCTGGCACGAGAACTACGACCAGGTTGACGAGGACCGCGCCCGTGCCTTCCTCGACCGCCTCGGGATGACGGAGTACCTGCACCGTCGGTTCGGCACCCTCTCCGAAGGGGAGCGCAAGCGCACGCTGATCGCGCGGGCCATGATGACCGACCCGGAACTGCTGCTCCTCGACGAGCCAGCGGCAGGACTCGACCTCGGTGGCCGTGAGGACCTGGTCCGTCGACTCGGTCGGCTCGCCCGTGACCCGATCGCCCCCTCGATGATCATGGTGACCCACCATGTCGAGGAGATCCCTCCGGGCTTCACCCATGTGTTGATGATCAGACAGGGCAGGGTGCTCGCCGCCGGTCCCGTCGAGACCGAACTGACCTCCCGCAACCTCTCGCTCTGCTTCGGTCTGCCCCTGGTCGTCGAACGCAACGGAGCCCGCTGGACGGCACAGGGCCTCCCGCTCCGCTGACCCGCCCCGTACGCGACGTACGTACGGACGCGAACAACTTCATACCGCCACGCACCTCTCAGAACATCCGGTTGGCCCCGGACACCCCCAGGAGCAATCACCAACCACACCCGCACCACGGTCGGAGCCGGTGGCCGTGTCTCGTACGTGTTGAGCCCTCCTCGCCCCCTGTCGTGACCCCGACCGGCAGAACTACCATGGAGGAGTGGAAATCGACGCGTGGGTGTGGTGGTTGATCGTCGCGGTCGGACTGGGGATTCCGCTCGTCCTCACGGCGATGCCGGAGTTCGGCATGTTCTCCGCAGGCGCGGTCGGCGGCGCCATCGTCGCGGCACTGGGCGGGGGAGTGGTCGCCCAAGTGCTCGTGTTCGTCGTGGTGTCCGTCGCCCTCATCGCCGTCGTCCGACCGATCGCCAGCCGACATCGCGCCGGACGGCCCCAGTTCGCCAGCGGAGTCGACGCCCTGAAAGGGCGTCAAGCCGTCGTGCTCGAACGGGTCGACGGCAGCGGGGGACGCATCAAACTCGCCGGAGAGATCTGGTCCGCACGGGCACTCGACGCCGACATGGCCTTCGAAGTCGGCCAGCAGGTCGACGTCGTGGAGATCGAAGGAGCCACCGCGGTCGTGATGTGACCGGTGGATCGACGCCACAACGACTCACAGAACCCACTGAAGTGAGACAACAGACCAGAACGCTCCCCATACAAGCCCATGGTCTGGGAAACTCGATCATCAGAATCACTCGGCAGCGAAGGACACGGGGAACTCGATGCAACCGATCATCATCGTCCTGATCATTCTGGTGGTGTTGGTCTTCATCGCCCTGATCAAGACGATCCAGGTCATCCCACAAGCCAGCGCCGCCATCGTCGAGAGGTTCGGGCGCTACACCCGCACCCTGAACGCCGGACTGAACATCGTCGTGCCGTTCATCGACTCCATCCGCAACCGCATCGACCTCCGCGAACAGGTCGTCCCCTTCCCGCCCCAACCGGTGATCACCCAGGACAACCTCGTCGTCAACATCGACACCGTGATCTACTACCAGGTCACCGACGCCAGGGCAGCGACCTACGAGGTCGCCAGCTACATCCAGGCGATCGAACAGCTCACCGTGACCACCCTGCGCAACATCATCGGCGGCATGGACCTGGAGCGAACCCTCACCTCCCGCGAAGAGATCAACGCCGCCCTGCGCGGCGTCCTCGACGAGGCCACGGGCAAGTGGGGCATCCGCGTCAACCGCGTCGAGCTCAAGGCCATCGAGCCGCCCACCTCCATCCAGGACTCGATGGAGAAGCAGATGCGCGCCGACCGTGACAAGCGGGCCGCCATCCTCACCGCCGAAGGCATCCGCCAGTCCCAGATCCTCACCGCCGAGGGCGAGAAGCAGTCCGCCATCCTGCGCGCCGAGGGCGAGGCAAAGGCCGCCGCCCTGCGCGCCGAAGGTGAAGCCCAGGCCATCCGCACGGTCTTCGAGTCCATCCACGCGGGTGACCCGGACCAGAAGCTGCTCTCGTACCAGTACCTCCAGATGCTGCCGAAGATCGCCGAGGGCGATGCCAACAAGCTCTGGATCGTGCCCAGCGAGATCGGTGACGCCCTCAAGGGCCTGTCCGGCGCGTTCGGCAACCTCGGCGGCGGTGTCCCCGGCTTCAACACCGGCGGCAACGGCGGCGGCAACGGTGGGGGCAACAGCGGCGGGCACGGAGGAGGACACGGCGGCGGTCCGATCGAGCGCCGAGAAGAGCCCCCCGTCACCTGACCTCCCCGCCCGGTCAGGCATGATCGGTGCATTCGGCACCGATCATCGAGGGGCACAGTGTGACCATCTGGGAGATGCTCGCCGTCTTCGTCGCGGGCATCAGCGCCGGCGCCATCAACAGCGTCGTCGGCTCGGGAACGCTGATCACCTTCCCGGTGCTCCTCGCCACCGGGCTGTCACCCGTCACCGCGACCGTATCCAACGCACTCGGCCTCGTCTCCGGCGCCATCAGCGGAGCCATCGGCTACCGGGCCGAACTCGCCGGGCAACGCGACCGAATCATCAAGCTCAGCATCGTCGCAGCGGTCGGCGGCATCAGCGGCGCCGTACTCCTGCTCAGCCTGCCGCCCACCGCCTTCGAGACCATCGTCCCGATCCTCGTCGCGCTCGCGCTCGTCCTGGTCGTCCTCCAGCCGCGCATCTCCCGAGCCGTCCAGAGCCGCCGCGCAGCCAAAGGCACCACGGATGCCCACCCCGACGGCGGCCCGCTCCTCATCGTCGGACTGCTCGCCGCCAGCATCTACGGCGGCTACTTCACGGCCGCCCAGGGCATCCTCTACGTCGCCCTGATGGGGATGCTCCTCAACGAGAGCCTTCAGCGGATCAACGCCGTCAAGAACGTCCTCGCCGCGGTGGTCAACTCCATCGCAGCGATCTTCTTCATCATCGTCGCCGATCCCGACTGGACCGCCGTCGTCCTGATCGCGATCGGTTCCGCCATCGGCGGCCACGTGGGCGCCAAGTACGGCCGCAAGCTCTCGCCGACAGTGCTGCGCGCCTTCATCGTCGTGGTCGGCACGGTCGCCATCGCCCAACTGCTGCTGCGCCGCTACGGCTGACACGACGAGGCCCGCCCTCGATCCAAGTCGAAGACGGGCCGAATGCACGCTGCGCTAAGCGGCAGGCCGAGCGACCAACCAATCAGGCAGCTCGGAGCGCTCGCCGGCCCGCAACCCCAGCAGCATGGCATCGGCGGGCGACGGTACGAAGGGCTCCCGCAGCAGCGGCATCGCCGCCTGCTCCGGCGTACGGTCCGCCTTGCGATGGTTGTCCTCCGCGCAGGAAGCCACCGTGTTCAGCCAGCTGTCCGCACCACCGTGGGAACGCGGCACGACATGGTCGACGGTGGTGGCGCGTCTGCCGCAGTACGCACACCGGTACTGGTCCCGGACCAGCACTCCCCGCCTCGACCAGGGTGCCTGTCTTCGAAACGGAACCCGTACGTATCTGCACAGCCTGATCACCCGTGGCACCGGAAGTTCCACGGTGGCGGCACGGACCCGAAGCCCTGGGTGGGCCTGCTCGACGACGGCCTTGTCCTGGAGGACCAGCACGACCGCACGGTTCAAAGACACCGTGGACAGCGGCTCGAAGCTCGCATTCAGTACCAGCGTGTCGCGCATCACGCCCACCTCCGTATCCCGGCCCCACCCGTGATCGGGCTCTGGGCTCGGATCAACTCTGGCCGGGCGCGTCGAGATGGACAACGCAATATCCGCGCCCCCTCCCGGGGCTTCCCCCGGGCCCAGAAAAGAAAAGTGCCCTGCTCTGATCTCTCCAAGACCAGAGCAGGGCAAACAACAGACGAACGATCAGTCGGACGACGGACCTTCGTACTCCCCGATCAACGAGGCCCGCGCGAGCGTGTGGAACCGCAGGTTGAAGCCCACGACCGCAGGTGACGCATCCTCGTCGGGTCCGAGTTTCGCGCTGTCCACCGCGTACACGGTGAAGACATAGCGGTGGTTCTCACCCGCGGGGGGAGCGGCTCCGCCGAAGTCCTTCGTGCCGTAGTCGTTGCGGGCATGAACGGCGCCGTCGGGTAGACCCTGGAAGGGTCCGCTCCCCGCCCCGGGGGCCAGTTCGGTCACGGACGCGGGGATGTCGAAGAGCACCCAGTGCCAAAAGCCGCTGCCCGTAGGGGCATCCGGATCGAAACAGGTGACGGCGAAGCTCTTGGTCTCCGGGGGGAACCCCTCCCACCGCAAGTGGGGCGAGGTGTTGCCCTCGGCGTGGACCTGCGCGTCCTTCAGGGCCGTTCCCGGGCTGACGTCGTCGCTCACGACCGTGAACGACGGCACCCGGGGATGAAAGTCATGAGGAAGGGGCGCCTTCTTCGACTCGGTCACGGCTGTACCTCCGGCTCGGCTGTTGTTGCTGCTTCCCTACTGCTTCGGAGCCTAGAGCCAGTTCCTACGACCACCGACATCGGCGAGCCACTGGTTGACGTACGCACCCCAGTCGGTCGACTGGAAGTCGTGGTGACCCACCTTGAACGCCTTGTACGAGTCGCTTCCCTCGCTGAACAGTCCGGGCTTCTTGTCCATCTCCAGGATCACGTCCATCTCGCGGGAATCCGCGACGAAGGTCAACTCCACCTGGTTCAGACCCCGGTACTGGCTCGGCGGCAGGAACTCGATCTCCTGGTAGAACGGCAGCTGCTGCCGTGTTCCACGGATGTGCCCGCGCTCCATGTCCGCGCTCTTGAACCGGAACCCCAGCTGGAGGAAGGCATCGAGGATCGCCTGTTGGGACGGGAGCGGGTGCACATTGATCGGGTCCAGATCGCTGGAGTCCACCGCGCGGGCGATCTCCAGCTCCGTGGTGACACCGATGTGCATTCCGCGCAGCTGCTGCCCGGCGATGCTGGTGACCGGGGTCTCCCAGGGGATCTCCAGACCGAAGGGCACCACATGGACCGCCCCGGCCTTCACCTCGAAGGCGCCACCGAGCCGCTGCTTGACGAACTCAAGGTCCTGCTTGAACTCGCCGTCACCGCTCTCCACCTCGACCCGCGCCTGAAGGCCGATGGACAGGCCCTCGATCTTCTGGTCGACGGAGCCGCCCTCGATGCGCACCTCACCCTGCACCACACCACCGGGTACGACGTTCTCCTCGGTGAGCACCGTCTCCACCGAGGCCCCTCCGGCTCCCAGACTCGCCAGCAGCTTCTTGAAACCCATGTCTACTCCTTCTTCCTCTTGCTCGGCCTTGACCCCTACTTACGCACCTCAAGGGCCACCGGTTCCCCGCTACCCTCGGACGGCATGATCGAGACCTCCGACCGTACGCCTTTGCCGCGTGAGTTCTTCGACCGCCCCGTTCTGGAGGTCGCTCCACAGCTCCTCGGCTGCACCTTGGTACGCCGCTCGGCGGAGGGCACCATCGAGCTGCGCATCACCGAGGTGGAGGCATACGCCGGTGAAGTCGACCCCGGCTCGCACGCCTACCGAGGCCGTACGGCGCGCAACGAGGTCATGTTCGGACCACCCGGCCATGCATATGTCTACTTCACTTACGGAATGTGGCACTGCCTCAACGCCGTGTGCGGTCCGGAAGGCCGTGCCAGTGGGGTCCTTCTCCGGGCAGGTGAGATCCGGGTAGGCGCAGATCTTGCCCGCAAACGTCGATTCTCGGCCCGTCATGACCGAGAACTGGCCAAAGGGCCGGCCCGACTCGCAACCGCGCTCGATGTCGACCGGGCCTTGAACGGCACGGACCTCTGCGCTGACGAGGCGGCCCCCCTCGTACTGCTCCCCGGCCCCGCCCCCCGTGCTGAGCTGGTCCGCAACGGTCCGCGCACGGGAGTGGGTGGCGGAGGAGCCCATCAGCCCTGGCGCTACTGGATCGACGGGGACTCGACGGTCAGCCCGTACCGGCCGCACGCCCCGCGCCGAAGGTCAACTTGACTCGGCACCAGGAGCCGCCTAACGTAGCCCGAGCCGCTTGAGCCGGGCCTGCTGTTCAGCACCCCGGAAGCGGCCATCCACTACATCTCGCAAAACCCAATCGGGTTCTATTTCGGCATGCCGGAATTCATCCCGATGAACTCGATTATGAGTTGCACAGGGCATCAGCTAACGTAGTGGACACGCCGAAAGGCGAAAAGCCCTTCCAATCGGGTGCTGGATCGAATTCAAAGTCCGGAAACGGAGTGAGAAAAAGGTCTGGTAGGGTTGGAAACGCAAGACCGGAGGGAAAAGCCCAGAGAGTCCTGAGAGGGATTTGAAGGAA